>NZ_CAXSHH010000033.1:13799-29355 GCF_964237155.1 uncultured Sphingomonas sp.
GGTGCGATGGGAAGCGTGGGGGTAGAAAGGCATCGACCGCTGGTGTAGTACGATAGCCGTCGCCTTTGGGTCGTTGGGCGGGAGCCGCGGGCTGGTGCGATGGGAAGCGTGGGGGTAGAAAGGCATCGACCGCTGGTGTAGTACGATACTAGCACAGTTTGAGTATGTTCATGCGGCCTCACCCATTCGGCAACGACGGTCACGGACGGATGCGGCGCGGCGAGGAGCTTGGGTCGTTGGCCCCCGTCGGAGCCGATCCGGTATTCGCGCCCGTTCCGCCCCATCGATTCGAGCGAACGAGCGACGATTGGACGTATCGGCTCCCGCCCGAGCCACCGGTCCGAGCGAGGCGCGACTGGGGTCGATGGATCGGGCGTGGACTGGGCATTGGCATCTTCCTGCTCGTGCTCGCGATCGGCTGGCTGGCGATCACCGCACCCCTGTCCCGCTCGCTGGAGCCCCCCGCCCCTCCCTCCATCACGCTGACCGCCGACGATGGCGCCCCGATCGCGCGGCGCGGCGCGATCATCGGCAAGCCCGTCAAGGCGTCGAAGCTCCCGCCTCACGTCACCGACGCGTTCCTGGCGATCGAGGATCGCGGCTTCCGATCGCATTGGGGAATTTCCTTACGCGGCATCGCGCGCGCGGCCTGGAGCAATGTCGGCGCGGGCGGCGTGCGCCAGGGCGGCTCGACCATCACGCAGCAGCTCGCGAAGAACGCGTTCCTAGATTCGGACCGGACGGCGGCGCGCAAGATTCGCGAGATGATGATCGCGTTCTGGCTGGAGGCGTGGCTGACCAAGGACGAGATCCTGTCGCGCTATCTCTCGAACGTCTATTTCGGCGACAACACCTACGGCATCGCGGCGGCGTCGAAGCACTATTTCGGACGCACGCCGGCGAACCTGAATATCGGGCAAGCGGCGATGCTGGCGGGGCTGCTCAAGGCGCCCTCGCGGCTCGCGCCGACGGGCAACCTGTCCGGCGCGCGCAAGCGGCAGGCGGTGGTGGTCGCCGCGATGGTCGATGCGGGCTTTCTGACGGAGCGCGAGGCGGACCAGGTCCAGCCGCAGCGCGTGCTGGGCAGGCGACCGGGCACGCTGCCGAGCGGCACTTACTTCGCGGACTGGATCCTGCCCGAAGCGCGCGACCGCGCGGGCGAGGTGCAATCGGAGGCGACCGTCGAGACCACGCTCAACCGCCGCTACCAACGCACGGCCGAGCGGAGCATCCGCGCGGCGGGGTCGAACGGCCTTCAGGCGGCGCTGGTCGCGATGCGGCCCGATGGGCGCGTCGTCGCGATGGTCGGCGGGCGCGATTACGGGCGGTCGAGCTTCAATCGCGCGACGCAGGCCAGGCGCCAGCCCGGATCGACGTTCAAGCTGTTCGTATATCTGGCGGCGCTGCGGTCGGGCATGACCCCCGCCTCGATGGTCGAGGATCGGCCGGTCGACATCGCCGGGTGGAAGCCGCGCAACAACGATGGCCGCTATCTGGGGACGATCACGCTGGCGCAGGCCTTCGCGCGATCGTCCAATGTGGCGGCGGCGCGGCTGACGCAGGATGTGGGGGTGCGCCAGGTGATCAAGGCGGCGCGCGACCTGGGCGTGTCGACGCCCATCGCCGACGAGGCGACGATCGCGCTGGGAACATCGGGCGTGTCGCTCCTGGAGTTGACGGGCGCCTACGCCGCGGTGGCGCAGGGGCGCTACCCCGTCCAGCCGCACGGGCTGGCGCAGGCCGACGAGAAGAGTTGGTACAAGACCCTGACCGGCGGCGGGCGCGACATGCCCGAACGGGTGCATGCCGACATGCTGTCGCTGTTGAGGTCATCGATACGTGGTACCGGTTTCCGGGCGGCGTTGCCGGTCGAGTCGTTCGGCAAGACCGGCACGACGCAGGACGGGCGAGACGCCTGGTTCGTGGGCTTCGCGGGCGATCTGGTGGTGGGCGTCTGGGTCGGGCGCGACGACAACAAGCCTGCGGGGCTGACCGGCGGCGGCGCCCCGGCGCGGATCTGGCGCGACTTCATGGGTCAGGCGCTGGATATCGCGCCGCCGCCGCGCGCCGCAGTCGAGGAGGTGACCGGGGATATCGAGGACAGGGGGCTGCTGGAAGGCGCGATACCCGAGATCGCGCCGGTGATCGCGGGCGAGCTCGACGGGCTCGGCATCGACTTGCGCGTCGGCGAGGACGGGTCGGTGTCGGTCGGCTCGTCGCGCGATCGGCGCGAGGAGGAGCCGCCGCCTCAGCGCGAGGAGCGCCGTCCGCCCGAGGAGGATGGAGAGGTGTTCTAGCCAAGGGCAAAGTCGGTTGCCCTTGCCGCCCCCTCCTCCTACCCGCGCGCCCATGCGCTTTTTCTCCGACAACGCCGCCCCGGTTCACCCCCGCATCCTGGAGGCGGTGGTCGCCGCGAACGAGCAGGATACCGCCTATGACGGCGACCGCTGGTCGAAGCGGCTAGACGGGCGACTGAGCGAGCTGTTCGAGCGCGAGGTGCGCGGGTTCTGGGTCCCGACGGGGACGGCGGCGAACTGCCTGGCGCTGACCGCGATGTGCCCGCCGCATGGGGGCGTCGTGTGCCACCGCGACGCGCACATCCAGAATGATGAGGGCGGCGCGCCGGAGTTCTTCACGCACGGCGCGAAGCTGATGCTGGCGGACGGCGACGGCGCGAAGCTGACGCCGGGGACGATCACCGACGTGCTCGACGCGATCGCGAACGACGTCCACCGCGTCCAGCCGCATGCGCTGTCGATCACCAACGCGACTGAATACGGCCGCATATACCGGCCGGACGAGGTTGCGGCGATCGGCGAGCTGGCGCGCGCGCGCGGGCTCGGTTTCCACATGGACGGCGCGCGCTTCGCCAACGCGGTCGTCGCGACGGGCGCGAGCGTAGCCGACCTGACTTGGCGCGCGGGCGTGGACGCGCTGTCCTTCGGCTTCGTCAAGAACGGCGGGATGAGCGCGGAGGCGCTGGTGTTCTTCCGGCCCGAGCTCGCCGCCACGACCGCGCAGCGCCGCAAGCGGGGCGCGATGCTGCTGAGCAAGGGTCGGTTCCTGGCGGCGCAGATCCTGGCGCATCTCGAGGGCGACCTGTGGCTCGACTGCGCGCGCGGCGCGAACGCCGGCGCGGCGCTCCTCGCCGAGGCGGCGGTGGGGCGGCTGGTCCATCCGGTCGAGGCGAACGAGGTGTTCCTGCGCGTGACGGCTGCCGAGGCGGCATCGCTGCGCGCCCAAGGATTCGATTTCTACGATTGGGCGCCGGGCGAGGCGCGGCTGGTGGTATCCTGGGATCAGGGCGCGGACGCGATCCGGCCGCTGGCCGACGCGATCCGCCGGTTGTGATCGTGGAGCGGCCGCAATCCGCCCGGCTCGCCATCCTCGCCCCGTTCGCGATCGTGACGCTGATCTGGGGATCGACCTGGATCGTCATCCGCGACCAGCTGGGCGTGGTGCCCGCGACCTGGTCGGTCAGCTACCGCTTCGTGGTCGCCGGGCTGGTGATGGCCGGGTGGGCGTTGTGGCGAGGCAACTCCTGGCGGCTGGGCATGCGCGGGTGGCTGTTCGCGGCGGCGACCGCGCTGCTCCAGTTCTGCGGCAACTTCAACGCGGTCTACCAAGCGGAGCACTACATTACCTCCGGTTTGGTGGCGGTGACGTTCGCGCTGCTGCTCGTGCCCAATGCGGTGTTGGCGCGCGTCTTTCTCGGCCACAAGCTGGGCGGGCGACTGATCGCCGGTTCGGCGGTGGCCGTCGCGGGCGTCGCACTGCTGTTCACGCATGAGGTCAGGGTCGATCCCAACGGAGCGGCCGTGGTCGCGACGGGGATCGCATGGACGCTGGCGGGCGTGATGTCGGCGTCGGCGTCGAACGTCATGCAGGCGACCGCGACCGCCAAGGCCTTCGCCCCCGCGCCGCTCCTGGCGACCGCGATGCTGCTGGGGGCGGCGTTCGATGCGGGGCTGGCCTGGACGCTCGACGGGCCGCCGGTCTTCGAATGGCGCTGGGGCTATGTCGTGGGGATCGCCTATTTGGGCGTGTTCGCGTCGGCGGTGGCGTTCACCCTCTACTTCACAATCCTACGCGTGATAGGCCCCGCCAAAGCGGCTTACTCGAGCGTGATCGTGCCTGTCATCGCGATGCTGCTGTCGACTTTATTCGAAGGTTATCGCTGGTCCGCGTTGGCGGCGGCGGGCGCGGCGCTGACGGGCGTCGGGCTGGTGATCGCACTCAGCGCGCGCAGGCCCGTGCGGTAGTCGGGGAAGCGCGGGGTCCAGCCTAGCGCGCGCTTCGCCCTACCATTGGCGACGCGGCGGTTCTCGGCGTAGAATGCACGCGCCGTCGGCGAGAGCTGGTCGAGCGGCTGAACGGACGGCGGGGCCATCCCGAGCAGGCCCGCGGCGAACGCGATCACGTCGTTTTGCGCGCATGGATGATCGTCGGCTAGGTTGTAAGCACCCGGCGGCGCGGTGAGCGCGGCGATCACGCCCGATACGATGTCGTCGACATGGACGCGACTGAAGACCTGGCCGGGGCTGTCGACCAGGTGCGCCTTGCCTTCCGCCACGCGGTCGAGCGCCGAGCGACCCGGGCCGTAGATCCCGGGCAGTCGGAACACGCGCGCGCCCAAGGAGAGCCAGTCGGCGTCGGCGCGGGTGCGCGCCGAGCGACGGCCGGTTCCGGTCGGGGCGGTTTCGTCGACCCACGCCCCACCCGCGTCGCCATAGACGCCGCTCGAGGACAGATAGCCGAGCCAGGCGGGGCTGCGCGCGAGTTGCGGACCGTAGGCTATGAGGACGGGGTCGGCCTCGTTCTCGGGCGGCACCGAAGAGAGGATGTGCGTCGCGCGGGTCAATTCCAGGTCGATCGCGCGCCCATCGTCGAAGCGAAGCGTCCCCTTGCGGCCGTCGCGCGTGGTCGCGGCGACCGTGCCCCCCTGCCCCGAGAACGCCGCCGCGACGCAGGTGGCGGAGTAACCCAGCCCGAAGATCAGGAGGTGCATCGCCCTTATCGCGCCATCGGCCCCTTGTAGAGCGTGCCGAAATAGTCGCCCTTTACCCAACGCGGGCGATCGGGCGCGTCGGCCAGCGCCTTGGCGATGGCGTGATTTACGCGCACGAAATTCACCCCCGCCGTCCAGTCGATCGGCTGGTCGATCTGGTCACCGGGCTGGTGGTAGTTCGTCTTCAGGAACCGCGCGGTCGCCGCCGCGCCGTCGCCGCCGGGTCCAGGCGAAAGCGAGACCGAGGGCACGCCCTGGCGGACGAAGCTGTAATGGTCGGTGCGCACGAAGCTCGCCTGTTCGGGCTCGGGATCGGGGACGAGCGCGAACCCCTGCGCCCGCGCGGCGGCGGCGGTGATCGGGCCTATCGCCGACCGGTCCGCGCCGAACGCGACTAGGTCGCGGAAGCGATAGGTCAGGATCGGCATGTCGAGATTGACGTTCGCGACGACCGCGTTCTTGCCCACGGTTGGGTAGGTCGCGAAATAGTCGGAGCCGATCAGCCCCTTCTCTTCCGCCGTGACCGCGACGAACAGGATCGACCGCTTGGGAGCCTTGCCGCCCGCCTGAAAGCGGCGCGCGACCTCCAGCATCGACGCGATGCCGATGGCGTTATCCATCGCGCCGTTGTTGATCGCGTCGCCGTTCACCGGCCGCGTCACGCCGATATGGTCGAGATGACCGGACAGGACGATATACTCGCCCCGGAGCTTGGGGTCGGAGCCACACAGGAAGCCCACCACGTTGCTGCTCGGCAGCCGCTCCAGCGTGAAGCGTTGCCGGGTGGCGAGCGTCGCGGCGAGCGCGCCGGTCGGCACCGCGCCGCCCGCCTTGTCGGCGGCGAGCACGTCGGCCCAGTTCAGCTTCGACCCGGCGAACAGCTTGGCCGCGCCTTCCCAGCTCATCACCGCCAGCGTCGGCGCGCCGCCGTCGCGCGGGCGGCCGTCGGGGCCGGCCCAGGTGACCGCGCGCGCGTCCCAATTGCGGTGGATGGTAGAAACCGGGATGATCCCGCGGCTCTGGTCCGATTCGATGAACACGACCCCCACCACCCCGCGCGCGGCGGCGATGCGCGCGCGGTCCGCACGGTTGCCGAGATGCGCGGCGACCTCCGACGGCGGTCCCTTGGGACCGCTATAGAGCATCGCGACGATCTTGCCGCGCACGTCGAGGCCCCGGTAGCTGTCCAGGCCGAGCATCGGATCGACGACGCCGTAGCCTGCGAACACGACGGGCGCGGATAGGTCGATCGCCGCCGCCCCCGGCGTCGAGCGGAGCGTGTAGTCGGTCCCGAAGGCGAGCGTCCGCGCCGCGCCCGCGCCGGTCAGCGTCATTACAGGCTCGGCTGACGGCTTGGCGACGACCAGGGGAACGGGCTGGAACCAACCGCTCTTCGCACCCGGCCGCAGCCCCGCCGCGCGCATGCGTTCGGCGACATAGGCGGCCGCCTTGTCGTAATCGGGCGTCCCCGCCTCGCGGCCGCGAAGCGCGTCGGAGGCGAGATATGCGACATGCGCCCGGAGCGCCGCCTCCTCCGCGCCGAGCGGTGAGTCGGCCGCGATCGCAGGTGCGGCTAGGAGCAGCAGCGGCAGGAGCAGCTTGCGCATCGTCACTTCCCCATCCGTCCCTTGAACAGCGTGCCGAAATAATCGCCCTTGTTCCACACCGGGCGCTCGTCCGCGTCGGCGACCGCGCGGGCAATGGCGTAGTTGACGCCGACGAAGCGCGGTCCCTGGCTCCAGTCGATCGGCAGCGTCACTTCGTCGGAGGGCTTGTGATAGTTGTTCGCGAAGAAGGCGTCGTACGCCGCCTTGCCCGGCCCCTTCTGCCCCGGCCACAGGAACACCGACGGTACGCCCTTCTCAACGAAGCGGAAGTGGTCTGAGCGGACGAACAGCCCCTGCTCCGGCAGCGGATCGGGCGACATGGTCACCCCCACACTCGCCGCCGCGTCGCGGACGATCGGCCCTAGCGTCGAGCGGTTCGCGCCGAACACGATCATGTCCTCGAACTTGTATGTCAGGATCGGCATGTCGAGGTTCACGTCGGCTACGATGTTGCCAAGCGGCACCGTCGGGTGATTGGCGAAATAATCGGAGCCGATCAGCCCCTTCTCCTCGGCGGTGACCGCCAGGAACATGACGGTACGGCGCGGCTGCTTCGGGTCCGCCTTGAACCGCTTGGCCTCCTCGATCAGGCTGGCGATGCCCATCGCGTTATCCATCGCGCCGTTGTTGATCCGGTCCCCGGTTCCAGTCGGCTCGACGCCGATGTGATCGAGATGCGCGGACAGCACGACGACCTGGTCACGGAATTTCGGGTCGGAACCGGGGATCAGCCCGACGACGTTGCTCGACAGGGTGGGCGCGAAGCCCGTGCGCGTCGCGATCGTCATGGTGCTCGGCGCGGTCAGCGGCTTGAAGCGGGCGTTCGCGTCCGCGGCCTGCTTGGCGATCGCGGGCCAAGCCGCGCCAAAGACCTTGGCTGCGCCGGCTTGGCTTAACGTGCCGAGCTGCGGCGTTCCCGGCGTGTCGGTCGCGCCGGTGCCGTCGGGCTTGGCCCAACTGTAGCGCGGACGGTCGGCGATCGCGACGAGCGAAGCGAACGGACGGCGCGCCTCCGACTGCGCGCTGCTGAGGAGGATGAGGCCGACCGCGCCGCGTCGGGCTGCGGCCTGCGCCTTGGTCGAAGCCGAGCCGTGGAACGCGCGCTCCTCGCCGTCGAAGCGCGCGGGCGCGCCGCCGACCACCGCGACGATCTTGCCTCGCACGTCAACGCCCGCGAAGTCGTCATGGCCGTAGGTCGGCGCGTCTACGCCCCAGCCCGCGAAGACCACGGGCGCGGTGATGCGCGTCTCGGCGCGGGCGGGGTTGGGGCCGGCGATGAAATCCTGGCCGTGGACGAGCGTCGCACCGCCCACCGACGCCTCGGGCCGCCCCTCGAGCTTGTAGGCGACGAGCGGGACGCGCTGGAGGTACCCGCCCTCGTCGCCACCCGGACGCAGGCCAGCCGCATAGAATTGGGCCGCGACATATTGCGCGGCGATGTCGTATTCGGGCGACCCCGCCTCGCGCCCGCGCATCGCGTCGGAGGCGAGGAACAGGACGTGCGCCTTCATCGCCGCCTGGTCGGCCGGGAGCGGCGCGGTGACGAGCGCGTTGCGCCGCGCCGCGCTGGGAGCGGACGCGACGGAGGCGGGCTTGGCGGGCGCGGTTTGGGGAGCTTGGTCGTGCGCCAGGGCGATCGTCGAGCAGGCGGCGAGCGCGAGCGCCAGGGGTAAGCGGAACATCGGCATCCTTCGTCTTTTCGGGCGAAGGGTTAGCACGCGCCGCCGCCCGCGCAAGCCGGGTGGCGGCGGCGACCGCGCCGTCTATATCGGCGGGCATGGACATCCAGAACGCCCTCGCCGTCCCCCCGAGTCCCGTCGGCGTCACGCGCCGGGAGGATTACCGTCCACCGGAGTGGCTAGTGCCCGAGGTCGCGCTCGACTTCGACCTCGATCCAGCGCGTACGGTCGTACGAAGCCGGCTCCGCGTCGAGCGGAACGGAGCGCACCGTGAGCCGCTTCGCCTCGACGGCGCGGGGCAGGTGCCCCTGTCGGTCCGGGTCGACGGCGCGCTGATAAACGACTGGCGCGTCGATGGCGAGCGGCTCGTCGTGCCGCTGTCGGGCGGAGAGCGCACGGTCGAAATCGAGGTCGCGATCGAGCCGGAGAAGAATACGCAGCTCATGGGGCTGTACGCGTCCGGGGGCATTCTTTGCACGCAGTGCGAGGCCGAAGGCTTTCGGCGGATCACCTACTTCCCCGATCGGCCGGATGTATTGTCGGTGTACAGCGTACGGATGACCGCCGATGCGGCGCGCTACCCCGTGTTGCTCGCGAACGGCGATCCGGTCGCGTCGGGCGATGCTGGCGACGGGCGGCATTGGGCGGAGTGGAGTGATCCGTTCCCCAAGCCATCCTATCTGTTCGCGCTAGTCGCGGGCGACTTGCAGGTGAACCGGGGCGAGTTCGTCACCCGGTCGGGGCGCACCGTCGAACTCGGCATCTGGGTGCGTGCGGCGGACGTGGCGAAGACCGATCACGCGCTGCATTCGTTGGAGCTGGCGATGGCGTGGGACGAGAAGGTGTACGGCCGCGAGTACGATCTCGACGTGTTCAACATCGTCGCGGTGGACGATTTCAACTTCGGCGCGATGGAGAATAAGGGCCTCAACATCTTCAACTCGCGCTACGTCCTGGCCGACCCGGACACCGCGACCGATCACGATTACGACGCGATCGCGGCGGTGGTGGCGCATGAGTATTTCCATAACTGGTCGGGCAACCGCGTCACCTGCCGCGACTGGTTCCAGCTGTCGCTGAAGGAAGGCTTCACCGTCTACCGCGACCAGGGCTTCTCGGCGGATCAGGGATCGGCGGCGGTCAATCGGATCGAGGGCGTGCGGGCCCTGCGCGCGGGGCAGTTCCCCGAGGATGCCGGGCCGCTCGCGCATCCGGTGCGCCCGGACAGCTATCAGGAGATCTCGAACTTCTACACGGCGACCGTCTACAACAAGGGCGCCGAGTTGATCCGCATGATGGCGACGATCCTGGGCGCCCCGAAATTCCGGGCGGCATGCGACCTGTATTTCGAGCGGTTCGACGGGACGGCCGCGACGTGCGAGGACTTCGTGGCTTGCATGGAGGAAGCGGGCGGGGTCGACCTTGCGCAGTTCCGCCGCTGGTATACGCAGGCGGGCACCCCGCGCGTCCAGGCGAGCCTGACGCATGACGACGGCCGCGCGCGGCTCCGGCTGGCGCAGGCGACCCCGCCGACGCCGGGGCAGGCGACCAAGGAGCCGATGCTGCTGCCGCTCAAGGTCAAGCTGTTCGGCGCGGAGACGGGCCGCGCGCTGACCGAGGAGCGGCTGGTGCTGCTCGCCGATCCAGCGGAGACGATCGTGTTCGAAGGCGTGTCGGAAAGGCCGGTCCTCTCGATCAACCGAGGCTTCTCCGCGCCCGTGGTGATAGAGTCCGACCGGAGCGTCACGGACCTGGCGTTCCTGTCGGCCAACGACGACGACCCGTTCGCGCGGTACGAGGCGATGCAGCAGCTGATGCTCGACGCGCTAGTCGCCGACGCGGTCGAGGGCGACCAGGGGGCGTACGACGCGGTCGTCGCGGCGGTGGCCGGCACGCTCGATGATCCGGCGCTCGACCCGGCGTTCCAGGCGGAGGCGGTGGTGCTGCCGTCGGAGAGCTTCATTGGCGACCAGATGGGCGTGGTCGATCCCGACGCGGTCTTCCGGGCGCGCGAGGGGCTGCGCCGGACGCTGGGCGAGCGGTTGGGGGAACGCTGGGCCGCGGCCTATGACGGCCCGCGCGAGCATTACGCCTACACGCCCGAGGCCAAGGGGAGGCGGCGGCTCCGCAACGTCGCGCTCGGCTTCCTGGCGGCGGCGCGTGGGGGAGAGGCGGACAAGCTGGCCTTCACCCAGTTCGAGGCGGCGGACAACATGACCGACCGCATGGGCGCGCTAGCCGTGCTGGCGAGCGGGACGTCCGAGCTGCGCGAGGCGGCGCTCGACATCTTCTATCTGCGCCACCGCGACAATGCGCTGGTGCTCGACAAGTGGTTCCAGGTGCAGGCGCTGTCGTCGCGGGACGATGCGGGGGCGGCGGTGGCGGAGCTGGCACGGCATCCGGATTTCGCGCTGTCCAATCCCAACCGGGCGCGCTCGCTGGTCGGGGCGTTCGGGGTGAACCAGCGGGCGTTCAACGCGGCTTCGGGCGGGGGATATCGGTTCCTGGCCGATCAGCTGCTCGCGCTCGATCGGCTGAACCCGCAGACGGCGGCCAAGCTGCTGCCGCCGCTCGCGCGGTGGCGGCGGTTCGATGCGGGCCGCGCGGCGCTGATGCGGGCGGAGCTGGCGCGGATCGTAGGGACGGCGGGGTTGTCGAAGGACCTGTTCGAGCAGGCTTCGAAGTCGCTGGAGGGGTAGGTTTTCTGCTCCCTCTCCCCCCTTGGGGAGAGGGTCGGGGAGAGGGGTTGTACGCGTCACAGGCCGGTTTCCTGTCAGCCCCTCTCCCCGACCCTCTCCCGCAAGCGGGAGAGGGAGCAGAAGGTCAGAAATCCACGTTCGCATAGTGGGGGGCGGGGCCGATGACCTCCATCCGCTCCGAGAGGAGCGGGCGGAAGCTGGGGCGGCTTTTCAGCCCCCTGTACCAGCGGGCGGTTTGTTCGTGGCCTTTCCAGTCGATGCCGCCGAGGTAATCGACGACCGAGATCTGCGCCGCCGCCGCCAGGTCGGCGAGGCTGAGCGTCGCGCCCGCCATCCAGTTACGATGGTCGAGGAGATAGTCGGTGTAATCGAGATGGCCGACCGCGGCCTTCATCGACTCGCGGAGCACCCGGCCGTCCGGGGGCGCGGATTGCGAGATGCGCTTGATCGCGCGTTCCTGGAGGAGCGGACCGGTCACGTCCTGGTAGAATTGCGTGTCGAACCAGGTGGTCAGCCGCCGGATCTCGGCGCGCTGGAGGGCGGTGCCGTTGATCGTCGCCGACTTCTCGACGGTCTCCTCGAAATATTCGGCGATCGCCTGGCTGTCGATCAGCACGGTCTGGTCGGCGTCGACCATGACGGGGGTCTGGCCGGCGGGGTTGAGGTGGAGGAACTCGTCGCGGCGGACCCAGGGCGACTCGCGGACCAGCTCGTAGCCCACGCCCTTCTCGCCGAGCAGCAGACGGACCTTGCGCGAGAAGGGACAAAGGGGGAACTGATGGAGTTGCCACATGCGGCATGTGTTAGGGGCGATGATGGGTCGGTGGAAGATGGCGGCGCGTGCGGGCGTACGATTAAGGCGGGTGCGGTGAGCGCGCTCCTGGGTTTGTTGGTCGCGATCGGGCTGGCGTTCGTGAGCGGCGGCGCGCCGTGGCTGGTCGCAGCTTCGGTGGTCGCGGCGGCGTGGGCGGGGACGACCTTGCCCGATCTCGACCTGTCGCTCGGGCTCGGGCACCGGAGCGCGCTACTCCATAGCGTGCTGCCGATCGCGGCGGCGGCGGCGGACCGGAGGACCTGGCCGGTGGCGGCGGGGCTGGGCCTCGGGATCGGGCTGCATATGGCCGCCGACCTGTTCCCGAACGGGATGCGCGGGTACGCGACGATCAAGGTGCCATTGTTCGGGTCGATCGGGGCGGGTTCGTCCTATCTGTGGATCGCGGTCAACGCGGGCGCGGCGCTGACGGCGGGCGCGTGGCTGCTCGGCCGGATCGTCGCGCCGGGGCTGGCGGGGGCGACGCTGGTCGCGGTGGGGGTGGTCGGCGTCGGCTATCTACTACGCACCGACGGCGGCTGGTGGGCCCTCGCGCTGTTCGCGGGGCTGGGTTGGCTGGCGCTGCGGTGGGGGTGATGGGATGGTGAGGCGCCCTTCTTCTACCCCGTCATGCCGGACTTGTTCCGGCATCCATCGTCATGCGTCCAAGCCAGCCTGCGGGCTCGGACAACGATGGACCCCGGAACAAGTCCGGGGTGACGGAAGGGGGTGGACCAGTGCGGAAGTTCACTAAAGTTCACGCCAACGACGCCGGTGGAACGCGGCCGCGAAGGTGACGAAGGTTACGCTAGTACGCCTTGGCCCCCTCCCCGCGTCACCCCGGCGCAGGCTGGGGTCGTCGGTCGAGAGAGCGCCCGGTCCAAACCACGCAATCCCAGCCTACGCTGGGATGACGGGCTTGCGGCGGACGATGAGAAAGAGCGTGCGCCCAGTCAGGGGCGAGTCGTCGGAGGACGTGGCACGGATCGCAACTTGTAGGACAGCGGTTTCTGTAATGTCCGCCTTCGCCCCATTGCGGACATTCCGCTTGTGCCTATAACGGAGGTCAGGGGGAGAGTCTGGGCGAATGCGAGCATCATGCCAATGTGGTCAGCTGCACGTGGAGGTGCCTGGCCCGACCGTCGCCGTCGTTGCTTGCCACTGCATGGCTTGCCAAAAGCGATCGGGCTCACCCTTCGGAGTAGCGGCTTATTATCCGAATGCTCAGGTTCAGGTCACGGGTGAATCTAAGCACTTCGCTCGCGCGACGGAACTCGGCGAGCTGTTTGATCATTTCCTCTGCCCTGAGTGCGGGACGACCGTCTTCATGAGCGGCAAGAAGAACCCGGATGTGACTGGCATACCAATAGGTCTCTTCGACGATGAGCATTCGATGCGACCGATCCGCTCGGTATGGGAAGACCGGCGTCACGGCTGGGTCGAGATCCCGACGGCGATGCAGCATTATTCCCGCGGCCGCGTCGACTGACCTAACCGAACAGGCGCTCCATTGTGCCGCCAGTGTTCGCTCTCCACCCAAAGGGGTCGTTGCGCCCTTCCCTACTCTGCGGCGACCAGTTCCGGCGTATCGTCGAGCGGGTGCGTCAGCCGCCCGAGCATTTCCTTCGGCACCACCTGCCAGAACCGGCTCGCCGCGCGCGGCCAGTCGTCCAGCAGGCCCCTCGCCCACTTGCTGTCGGTGGCTTGGACATGCTGCCCGATTAGGTCGCGGAGCACGCCTTCCCAATGCGCCGACCTCAGCCGGTCCCAGACGATGCTGTCGCCGTTGGCGCGGCGGTCGAAGGTAGCTTCACCGTCGTAGACGAACGCCATGCCGCCGGTCATGCCCGCGCCGAAATTGCGGCCGACCTCGCCCAGCAGCACCGCGACGCCGCCGGTCATGTATTCGCAGCCGTTCGCGCCGCAGCCCTCGACCACGACGGTCGCGCCCGAATTGCGGACGGCAAAGCGTTCGCCCGCCTGGCCCGCCGCGAACAGGCGGCCGCTGGTCGCGCCGTAGAGGACGGTGTTGCCGATGATCGTGTTGTCCTGGCTGCTGAGCGGGCTCGACACGGCGGGCCGCACGACGATCGTGCCGCCGGACAGGCCCTTGCCGACATAGTCGTTGGCGTCGCCGAACACCTCCAGCCGGACGCCGCGCACCAGGAATGCGCCGAGAGACTGGCCCGCGCTGCCCCGCAGACGGACCGTGACGTGGCCGTCGGTCAGGCGGTCGCGGCCGGGCATGCGCAGGATCTCGCTCGACAGGCGGGTGCCGACGGCGCGGTGTACGTTGCGGACGGAGTAGGCGAGCTGCATCTTCTCGCCGCGCGAGAAGACGTTGGCCGCATCGCGGATGATCTGTGCGTCGAGGCTGTCCGGGACCGCGTTGCGGAAGGTCGACAGCGAAAAGCGGCGCTCGGCGTCGGTGGCGTCGACCTTGGCGAGGATGGGGTTCAGGTCGAGGTCGTCGAGATGCTCGGCCCCGCGGCTGACCTGACGGAGGAACTCGGTACGGCCGATCACCTCGTCCAGGGAACGGACGCCGAGGCGCGCGAGGATGTCGCGGACCTCCTCGGCGATGAAGGTCATCAGGTTGATGACCTTTTCGGGGGAGCCGGTGAATTTGGCGCGCAGGCGCGGGTCCTGGGTGCACACGCCGACGGGGCAGGTGTTGGAGTGGCACTGGCGGACCATGATGCAGCCCATCGCGACGAGGGAGAGCGTGCCGATGCCGAACTCTTCCGCGCCCAGGATCGCGGCGACGACTACGTCGCGGCCGGTCTTGAGCCCGCCGTCGGCGCGCAGGCGGATGCGGCCGCGAAGGCCGTTGAGGGTCAGGACCTGGTTCACCTCGCTCAGGCCCATCTCCCAGGGGGTGCCGGCGTATTTGATCGAGGATTGCGGCGAGGCGGCGGTGCCGCCGACATGGCCGGAGACGAGGATGACGTCGGCGTGGGCCTTGGCGACGCCCGCCGCGACGGTGCCGATGCCGGCCGAGGAGACGAGCTTGACGCAGACGCGCGCGCGCGGGTTGATCTGCTTCAGGTCGTAGATGAGCTGCGCCAGGTCCTCGATCGAATAGATGTCGTGGTGCGGCGGGGGCGAGATGAGCGTGACGCCGGGGGTCGCGTGGCGCAGCTTGGCGATGTATTCGGTGACCTTGAAGCCGGGAAGCTGGCCGCCCTCGCCGGGCTTGGCGCCTTGGGCGACCTTGATCTCGATTTCGTCGCAGGCCTGCAGGTACTCGGCGGTGACGCCGAAGCGGCCGCTCGCGATCTGCTTGACGACGGAGTTGGCGTTGTCGCCGTTCTCGCGCGGGGTGAAACGCTCCGTGTCCTCGCCGCCCTCGCCCGACACCGCCTTCGCGCCGATGCGGTTCATGGCGATGGCGAGCGTCTCGTGCGCCTCCGGACTGAGCGCGCCGAGCGACATGCCGGGGGTGACGAAGCGCTTCCTGATCTCGGTGATCGCCTCGACCTGGTCGACCGCGACGCCTTCCGAGGGGAAGTTGAACTGGAGGAGGTCGCGCAGGTATACGGGCGGCAGGTCGGCGACGCCGCGCGAGAATTGCAGGTAGTTCTGGTAGCTGTCGGTCGCGACCGCCGTTTGCAGCAGGTGCATCAGCTGCGCGGAATAGGCGTGCGTCTCCTCGCCGTGGCGCTGGCGGTAGAAGCCGCCGATCGGGAGCGTCGCGACCGCGCCGTCGAACGCGGCCTCGTGCCGGTCGGCGGCGTTGAGGTGGAGCGAGG
>NZ_CAXSHH010000034.1:0-27456 GCF_964237155.1 uncultured Sphingomonas sp.
TGATGGATCGTCACGAAATCGTCGGCGTTGACCTTGGTGCACATCTTGATGCGCAAGTCGTCGACATTGTCGATGTCCCATGCCGATGCGTGGCATATCACCTCGCGGTCCGCCGGCTTCACGATCTGCGACCGCTTCCAGAACGTCTCAGGCAACGGCGCGAAGCCGAGCGACGAGTAGAAGCCTTCGCCCGCGCGCACCATCCTGACCGGATCATATCCCTTGGCGGTCAGCAGCTGGCCGACATCGAACCCCAGATCGCCCGCACCCGCCGGGGCGACCACATCATAGATGTTGCCCCATTCCTGCGCCCACATATTGCCGAGCAGGTCGGCGCGGATCGGCCCGGACTTGGCCTGCACGCCGTCCCCGTACTTCGCGTTCAGCTTGGTGCGCGTGTAGGTATGGAGCGCCTTGTAGAGCGGCTCCAGGTCCGCCCAGATCGCATCCACCGCGCGCGCGAACTCGGCCGGCGGCATGTCGTACCCCGCGCGCCACATCGCCCCCGTGTCGGGAAAGCCCAGCTCGCGCGCGCCCTCGTTCATCAAGGTCACGCTCTTCGCGTAGTCGCCCCGCATCGGCGCGCCGACCCCGTCGTGCCAGCTCGTCCACATCTCCTGAAGCTTGGTCGGATCGCGCACCTCCCCCATCGCCGCCTCGATGTCGGACCCGTTGACCGGCTTGCCTTCCAGCGTGCCACGGCCCTTGCCGTAAGCGGACGCCATGCCCGTGGTCAGCGTCGACAGCTCGCCCGCCGCGCCCGCCCGCGACGGCGCGGGGCTGGTGATCCCGCCGCGCAGCAGCTCCAGCTTGCGCCGCGTATCCGCGCTCAACCCGGGCGTGCGCAGGTGCCGCGCCGCCTCCAGCCCGTACCGCACCGCCATTTCGGTGATCCGCGCGCCGGACTTGGCCGCGAGCGTATCGGTGTCGTCGGTGATGTAGGTCGCATTCACCCAAGCCACACGCGCCGCATCGACCGACTCGTCAGCCAGCGTCTTCTCCGCCTCGGCGACGAACGCGTCAGCGGCCGCAGAAGTCATCGCTGCCGCGGCGACCGTCGTTTGCGGCTCGGCATGGGCGGGAGCCACCACCCCGCAAGCGAGCGCGAGCAGCGAAGCACGACGGATCATATATGCAAACTTTCGATGATATTGTTCCCCACGCGTTCTCCCGAACGCGCTCGGCCTGTCAAGCCGCCAGGAACGCGGCGATCGCCTGACCCAACTCCGGTTTCGTGACCGAACTCATATGCCCGCCCGGCACCTCGACATAGCGAGCGTCCGGCAGCACCTCCGCGAGCGCCTCGGCCGACCCGTTGTCGAAATCCTCGGCTCCGCAGATGACTAGCGCCGGTTGCGCGATCCGCTCCAAAAAGTCGCGCGGCGTGTCCGCGAGTGTATCCAGGATACCGAGCAGCGCGACCGGATCGCCCTTCGTGGTCTTCAGAAATGCTTCCGCCAGCCACTCCGGCGTCCCGCGCTCATGCTTGCCCAAATTGATGAGAATGTGCCGAAAATGCTCCGCCCGCCGCCCGGTATCGAGCAGCCCCTCCAGCCCCATTCCCGAGAACACCACGCGGCGCGGCGTTGCCCCCATGGCCAGCATCCGCGCCACCGTCCGCGCGCCGAGCGAATAGCCGCCCAGATCGTAATCGGTCAGCCCCAGATGGTCGACCAGCGCGAGCCCGTCCCGCGTCAGCGCATCGCGCGGGTAGGCCGTCGCCTCGTGCGGCTTGGCGCTTTCCCCATGCGCCCGAAGGTCCGGCATGATCACCCGAAAACCCTCGGCCGCGATCGCGGCCGCATGCCCGTACCGGATCCAGTTCGTCTTCGCGTCGGAGAAGAAGCCGTGGAGCAACACCACCGGCCGACCCTCGCCGAGCTCCCGCCACGCGATCCGCACCCCATCGAAGCTCTCGAGGAACCGCGTCTCGCTCGGCCCGCCGGTCACCCGCTCAAGCCGCCTTTCGCAGGTGCCGCCGCCCGAGCAGCTCCGCGATCTGCACCGCGTTCAGCGCCGCGCCCTTGCGAAGGTTGTCCGACACGCACCATAGCAAGAGCCCGTTCTCGACCGTCGAGTCCTCGCGCACGCGGCTGATATACGTCGCGAATTCGCCCACGCACTCGACGGGCGTGATGTACCCGCCATCCTCGCGCTTGTCGTACAGCATCACGCCGGGAGCCTCGCGCAGGATGCGCTGCGCGTCCTTGGCCGAGATCTCATCCTCGAACTCGATGTTGATCGCCTCCGAATGGCCGACGAACACCGGCACGCGGACGCATGTCGCGGTCACCTTGATCTTCGCGCCCATGATCTTCTTGGTCTCGACGACCATTTTCCACTCCTCCTTGGTCGACCCGTCATCGAGGAAGACGTCGATATGCGGGATGACATTGAAGGCGATCTGCTTGGTGAACTTGGTCGGCGTCGCGGGATCGCCGACGAAGATGTTGCGGCTCTGCTCGAACAACTCGTCCATGCCCTGCTTGCCCGCGCCCGAGACCGACTGGTACGTCGCGACCACCACCCGCTTGATCCGCGCGAAATCGTGGAGCGGCTTCAGCGCGACCACCATCTGCGCCGTCGAGCAATTCGGGTTGGCGATGATGTTCTTGCGGGCATACCCCTCGATCGCCTCCGGATTCACCTCCGGCACGATCAACGGCACGTCCGGGTCCATGCGATAGAGCGACGAATTGTCGATCACCGTACACCCTGCCTCCGCGAAGCGAGGTGCGTGGACCTTCGTCGCCTCCGACCCGATCGCGAACAACGCCATGTCCCAGCCCGCCGGGTCGAAATGCTCGATGTTCTTGACGGTCAGCATCCGCCCCGTGTCGCCATACTCCATCTGCTCGCCCTGCGAGCGCGACGAGGCGAGGATCGCGATCTCGTCGGCCGGAAACTCCCGCTCGGCGAGGATGTTGACCATCTCGCGCCCGACGCTGCCCGTCGCGCCCGCGACCACGATCCTGTAACCCATCTCGCTTCTCCGTTCGGGGCCGGACCTAAGCGGCGGTCCAGCCCCGCGCAACCTTACCTCTTGGGCTTGTTCTTCACCTCGCGGTCGAGGAAGTTCAGGATCGTGCCCCACAAATGCTCGCTCACGCCCGGTCCGCCGACCCGGTGAGTCTGGCCGGGATAGAGCATCATCTCGAACGGCACCGCCCCCGCCTGCATCCGCGCGGCGAAGGCGGTGGTGTTGTCGAGGAACACGTTGTCGTCCGCCATGCCGTGGATGACGAGCAACGGATCGCGGATCTTGCCCACATCGGCCAGCGCGTTCGACTTGGCGTAGGCCGCGGCGTCGGCCACCGGGCTGCCCATGTACCGCTCGGTATAATGCGTGTCGTACAGCCCCCAATCGGTCACCGGCGCGCCGGACACCGCCGCCGCGTAAACCCCAGGGTTCGCCTGGAGCATCTTGATCGACATGTACCCGCCATACGACCAGCCGTAGGTCGCGATCTTGCCCGCATCGACGAACGGCAGCGTTTTCAGATACTCCGCCCCCGCCAGCTGATCGGCCACCTCCACGCTCCCCATCGCGCGATATAGCTGGTCCTCGAACGCCTTGCCGCGGTTGTACGACCCGCGATTGTCGATCTGGAACCAGATCCAACCCCGGTCCGCCAGATATTGCGGCAGAGCCCCGCGCCAGCTCCGCGTCACCGACTGCCCCGTCCCCGGCCCGCCATAATGCTGGAAGAAAACCGGGTACTTCTTCCCAGCCACCATCGGCGGCGCGATCATCTCATAGTGCAGCGTCGACCCGTCCGCCGCCTTGATCGTGCCGAACTTGGGCGCGCTATGGCTGGCGAGGTGCGGGTGATATGGATGACCCGCGACCACCGCATTCTCATTGATCCAGGACAGCCGCTTGCCGCCCGACTCCGCCAGATACACCTGAGTAGGCTGGGTCGGGCTCGATCGCGACACGATCAGCCGCTCGGCCTTCGCGTCCGCCACGACCGAATGCGTGAACCCCCGCTCGGTCAACCGCACGGGCTCGCCCGGCCGCTTCAGGTCGAGCGCATATAGATGCTGCTCGAGCACATCGTCCTTGTTGCCCGTGAAGAACAACCGCCCGCGCGCCTCGTCTACCGCGACCAGCCCGGTGACGACCCACTCGCCCCGGGTCAGCTGCGTCCACTTCGCTCCAGCCCAGCGATACAGATGCCCGTACCCGTCGCGCTCCGATCGCCAGATCAGGCTTCCGTCCGCCATCGGCCGGTACGCGTCCGACAGGTTGACCCAGCTCCGTTCCCCCGACTTCTCGCTGAACAACAGCGTCGACGTGCCGGTCGCCGGATCGACCCGCAGCATGTCCAGCCGCTTCTGGTCGCGCGTCTGCCGCTGGACGAGCATCGCCGACCCGTCCGGCAACCAGTCGACCCGCGCCAGATAGATGTCCGGATCGGGCCCAAGATCGACCTTGACCCGCCCGCCCCCGTCCGGCCGCATCACGAACAGTTCCACGAGAGCATTGGGCGTCCCCGCCGCAGGATAGCGCTGCTCGTAGGTGCTCGTCCCGCTCGCCCCGATCGCGGCGCGCACCGCGACCTTGACCGGCGCCTCGTCGAACCGCTCCACCGCCACGTACCGCTCGTCCGGCGACCACCAATACCCGGTGCGCCGGTCCATTTCCTCCTGCGCGACGAACTCGGCTTCTCCAAAATGGACGGTGCCGCGCCCCTCGGTCGTCAGCGCCCGCGCCGCGCCGCCAGCCAGCGGCTGCACGAACAGGTTCTGATCGCGGACGAAGCTGATATAACTCCCTTTTGGGCTGACCGCCGGGTTCAGCTCGCCCCCCGCCGCCTCCGTCAACCGCCGGACGTTTCCGTCCAACCCCGCCAAATACAGGTCGCCGTCCAGCGGCACTAGGATCGAACGCCCGTCCGGCGCCCACGCATAGCTGACGATCCCCGTCTTGCCCGTCAGCGACCGGTCGCGCTCGCGCTGCATCTTCTCCGCCTCGCTCAGCGCCGCGCCGGTTCCGACCTTCTTGGAATCGATCAGCATCCGCGACAGCCCCGTGCGCGTGTCGAGCGCCCAAAGGTCGAACCGCTCCTTCTCGTCGGCGCGATTACGCACGGAGGTCAGCAGCGCCCCGTCAGGCGACAGCCGAAGCGATTGCGGCTGCGTCCCCGACAGGTCCGGATTGGCGAACACGCGCTTGAGCGTCAGGTCACCCGGCCGCGCGGGCACCTCGTCAGCGGCCACCGCCGCCGTCCCCACACCCGCGAGCGCCATCCCCAGCAACCATCCGCGCATCCATCTGCCTTTCCATACCGATCATGGGCCGGGCGTAGCGGAGGGTGCGGCTCCTACGCCAGCCCCAACGCTTTCCACGCCATCCGCTCCACCGCCGGGTCGAGCGGAGGAGGCGTCATGTCGACCGCGGCCTCCAGCCGGTCCGCCACCGCCGTCAACGCGGCGATCCGGGCCGCCTTCTTGTTGTTCCCGTCGATCACGGTCCATGGCGCGACCTCGCCATCGGTCCGCGCGAACATCTCGCTCAGCGCCTCCAGATACTCAGGCCTTTTCGCCCGGTTGCGGTAATCGTCCGCGCCCGTCTTCCACCGCTTCCACGGATGCTCCAACCGTGCGCGGAGCCGCGCATCCTGCTCGGCCGCGGTCACGTGGACGAACAGCTTGATCAGCGTCACCCCGCTCGTCGCCAGCTGCGCCTCGAATGCGTTGATCTCGTCGTATCCGCGCCGCCACTCGGCCTCGCCCGCATAGCCTTCCACCCGCTCGACCAGCACGCGCCCGTACCAGCTCCGATCGAACACCGCGATATCGCCCGCGCGCGGCAGCTTCGTCCAGAACCGCCACAAGAACGGCCGCGCACGTTCCGCCTCCGTCGGCGCGGCGACCGGATGAACCTCGAAATGGCGTGGATCCCATTCGGCCGTCAGACGCTGGATGATCCCGCCCTTCCCCGCCGCGTCCCAGCCCTCCAACATGACGACCGCCGCCCGGCGGTGGACGATGTGCGCGACCTGGATGCGCGCCAGCCGGTCCTGCACCGCAGCCAGGTCGTCGGCATAGTCGCCGTCGTGCTTGGCTCCCCGCTCATATCCGCTCAGATCGATCATGACGTCGCCACCCGTTTCGCCGCTTTCAAGAATTCGCTGTCCTACAAGCCGCCGCGCGGTTTAGGATCATCGAATCGGCTCTTTCACATCGTCATCATCGGGCGGCGCAGGCGAGATCGTACTCATCAGCCCTCGCTCGAACCATCGCGCAGGTCGCCCGGCGGCACGACGAAATGGCGTTTTAGCGTTACCTTCGTTACCTTCGGCTCAGTAGGATCGCCCGATCAGCACCCGCTCGACGGCGGGCGCCCCCGTGAACACGCACTGACCAACGTCGCCCCCGGTCTGGCCCATCGGCGCGTTGCGGATGGTGAGCTTCAGCTTCTTCAGCCGCTCCACCACCGCGTCCAGCGCCGAGCCGGTCGGCCTGGACCATCGCACGTCCACCCAACCCGGATTGCGCCGATCGCTCGCGAAGAACGCCTCCACCCCCGCCCATTCATCGACCGGCAAGATGCCGGCGCGCAGCCGCTCGGTCGCCTGCGCGTGCAGCGTCGACTGAATATCCTCCAACATCGCTCCGACGCCCTCCGCCAGCTCGGCGCGCGCGATCACCGCGCTGTCGAGCCTGCCGTCGGCCCGGTACAGCCGGTCGCGCCGGATCACCGATACGTTGCCGCCCGCCACGTCGCGCCCGCCCACCTCGACGATGATCGGCGCGCCCTTCTTGACCCAACCCCACCGCTTGGTCGCCGCCTTGGCGGGCTTCAGGTCCAGCAACGCCCGCACCGGCTCACCGAGCGCGGCCTGCCCCGCCAGCGCCGCCTGCAGCTCGCGGCAATAGGCGACGACCGCCTCGTCCTCGGGCCCGTCGCGCAGCATCGGCACGATCACCACCTGCCACGGCGCGATGCGCGGCGGGCAGCGCAGCCCGTTATCGTCGCCGTGCACCATGATCACGCCGCCGATCATCCGGGTCGACACGCCCCAGCTCGTCGTGTTGGCGAGCTCGAACTGCCCCTCCGCGTTCTGGAACCGGATGTTCTGGGCCGATGCGAAGTTGGTGCCCAGGAAGTGCGAGGTGCCTGCCTGGAGCGCCTTGCCGTCCCCCATCATGGCCTCGATCGAATAGGTCGCGACCGCGCCGGGGAACCGCTCGTTCTCCGGCTTCTCCCCCGCGATCACATGCAGCGCCAGGCACTCCTCCGCGAACAGGCGGTACACCTCCAGCATCCGAAGCGTATGCTCGCGCGCCTCGCCGGCCGACGCGTGCGCGGTATGCCCCTCCTGCCACAGGAACTCGCTGGTACGCAGGAACATCCGCGTCCGCATCTCCCAACGCACGACGTTGGCCCACTGGTTGATCTTGACCGGCAGGTCGCGCCACGACTGCACCCAGCGCGAGAACGCCGCCCCGATCACCGTCTCCGACGTCGGCCGCACGACCAGCGGCTCCTCGAGCTTGGCCTCCGGATCGGGGACCAGCCCGCCCTTGCCATCCGCGATCAGCCGGTGGTGCGTGACCACCGCCATCTCCTTGGCGAACCCCTCCACATGCTCCGCCTCCTTCCCGAAATAGGAGAGCGGGATGAACAGCGGAAAATAGCAATTATCGTGCCCCATCGCCTTGATCCGGTCGTCGAGCAGCCGCTGAATCCGCTCCCAGATGCCGTATCCCCAGGGCCGGATCACCATGCACCCGCGCACGCCCGATTCCTCCGCCAGGTCGGCCTCGGCGACGACGGCTTGGTACCAGGCGGCGAAATCCTGTTCGCGAGTGACGTTGAGCGCGTGTTTCATGGCGGGAGCGGATAGCGAGCGCGACCGGACGCGTCACCCCCGGCTAGGCGCGTCGGCGACCCCGGCCTATGCGCTCGCTAATGCCCGGCACCGACCGCATCCCCGCCGCCATCGGCCTTCGGCTCGTCTCGGTCGCGTTGTTCGGCTTCATGAACGCCCTGATCAAGCTAGCCGAGGCAGGCGGGGCGGGGCTGGTCGAGATCCTGTTCTACCGTCAGTTCGGCGCGGCGATGCTCATCACCGCCGTCATTGTAGCCGGCCCCGGCCTCCGCACCGTGCGCACCGCCCGCCTCCCCGCCCACCTACTCCGCGCGGTCGTCGGCCTGGCCGCGATGTTCTGCTTCTTCTCGGCGATCATGGCGCTACCGCTCGCCGAGTCGACCGCGATCGGCTTCACCATCCCGATCTTCGCGACGATCCTGGGCGCGCTCATCCTGAAGGAGCCCACCGGCCCATGGCGCTGGGGCGCGGTGATCGGCGGGTTCGTCGGCGTGCTGATCGTCACGCGGCCCGGCGTCGGCGATATTCCGCTCCGGGGCGCCGGCCTCGCGCTGCTCGGCTGCTTGCTGACCGCGTTCGTATCGATCCTGCTCCGCCGCATGGGCCGCACCGAGCCGACGAGCACCACCGTCTTCTGGTTCTCCGTCCTCTCCCTGCCGCCGCTCGGCGCCTTTTACCTGTTCACCGCGCAACCCCACGCGCCGGTGGTCTGGGCGTACCTGCTCGGCGTCGGCTTCCTCGGCGGCGCGGCGCAGTTCGCGATGACGGGCTCGCTCCGGCTCGGCCCCGTATCGGTCGTGGTGCCGATGGACTATTCGAGCCTGCTGTGGGCGACCGCGCTCGGCTGGCTCCTGTTCGACGCGCTCCCCGCCCCCGCCACCTGGGTCGGCGCGCCGGTCATCATCGCGAGCGGCCTGGTGATCGTCTGGCGCGAGCGCGTCCGCCACCTTCGCGACACCGCCACAGCGATCCCTTGAGCCCGCCACGCCGATCGGCCACCCTCCCGCCCGTTCGCCACCTCCTCCCGCTCGCCCTCCTCCTCGCCGCCGCCCCAATCCCGTCGGAGGACGCGAGGTTCGCCGCGATCTGGCAGGCCGAATGGAGCTGGCGTGTCGCCGAGCTCATCGCCGACGAAGACCCGGCGGTGGTGCACCCGCATCTGTCCGACCCCTCCGCCCCCGCCCACGCCCGCCGCGCGGCCTATTGGACGGACGTCGCCCGCCGTCTGGACGGCGTCGCCGAGGCGGAGCTCTCCCCCGCCGCCCAGGCCTACCCGAACGGCCCCGCTTATTACCGCTCCCGCATCCGCGCCTTCACCACCCTCGACCTTTCCCCCGACCAAATCCACGCGATCGGCTTGGCTGAGGTCGCCAAGATCCGCGCCGAGATGGAGGTGATCCGCCGCGAGGTGAAGGTCGCCGGCGACAAAGGCGGGAGAAGGTTAAGAACAGGAAGGCCGCTCTACTCCGCCGCCGCCGCCAGCGGCGGCTCGCGCCAGGTCAGCACGGGCTTGCGCGCCGCCCGCGTCTCGTCCAGCCGGGCGCGCGGCGCGAAGTGCGGCGCGGTCTTCAGGCTCGGATCACCCGCCTTGGCCCGCTCGGCCACCGAGCGCAGCGCGCCGATGAACTGGTCCAGCGCCGCCTTCGACTCGGTCTCGGTCGGCTCCACCAGCATCGCGCCGTGGACGACCAGCGGAAAATAGACCGTCATCGGGTGGAACCCCTCATCGATCAGCCCCTTTGCAACGTCCAGCGTCGAGAAGCCCTCGGCGAGGTTGTCGTCGGAGAACAGCGCCTCGTGCATGCACGGCCCCGACTCTGCGAACGGCGCGTCGAGCACGTCCTCCAGCGAGCGCAGCACGTAATTCGCGTTCAACACCGCATCCTCGGCCACCTGGCGCAGGCCGTCCGCACCGTGGCTCAGGATGTAGGTCAGCGCGCGGGTGAACATCCCCATCTGCCCGTGGAACGCGGTCATCCGGCCGAAGCTGTCGGGATGACGCTCGCCGACGGTCTCCTCCTCGACCAGCGTGATGTGTCCGTCAGCATACCGCTCGGTAAACGGCAGCGGCCCGAACGGACTCAGCGCCTCCGACAACACCACCGGCCCCGACCCCGGCCCGCCGCCGCCATGCGGCGTGGAGAAGGTCTTGTGCAGATTGATGTGCATCGCGTCGATGCCGAGATCGCCCGGGCGGACGCGGCCGACGATCGCGTTGAAGTTCGCGCCGTCGCAATAGACGTACCCGCCCGCCGCGTGGACGGCGTCGGAGATCGTCTTCAAATCGCGCTCGAACAGGCCGCAAGTGTTGGGGTTGGTGATCATCACCGCCGCGATGTCGGGGCCGAGCCGAGCCTTCAGCGCCGCCGTATCGACGCGGCCCTCGGCCGTCGCGGGGATGTCCTCCACGGTGAAACCCGCGAAAGCGGCGGTGGCGGGATTGGTGCCGTGCGCCGATTCGGGCACCAGCACGACCTTGCGATGCCCATCGCCCCGCGCTTCCAGCGCCGCCTTGATTGCCAGCATCCCGCACAGCTCGCCATGCGCGCCCGCCTTCGGCGACATGGCGACGCCGTGCATCCCGGTCAGGTCGATCAACCAGAAGGCGAGCTCGTTGATCACGCCCAGCGCGCCCTGCACCGTGTCGACCGGCTGGAGCGGGTGGATGTCCGCGAACCCGGGCAACCGCGCCATCTTCTCGTTCAACCGCGGATTATGCTTCATCGTGCACGAGCCGAGCGGGAACAGCCCCAAATCGATCGCGTAATTCTGGCGCGAGAGGCGGGTATAGTGGCGGACCGTCTCGGGCTCGGACAGGCCCGGCAGGCCGATCGGACGCTCGCGGTGAAGCCCGCCCAGCCGGTCCAGACCCGGGGCGATCTCGGGCAGGTCGACGCCGGTCGTCTCGTCCGACCCGATCTCGAAGATCAGCGCCTCCTCCAGCATCAGCGCCTTATTGCCTGTCGAGGTTCGAAAAATCTCGAAAGTCGCATGGTCAGCCCCCTTTTCGGGGTTAACAATTTCCGGCCGCCAGCCGCTTGGGTTCATGTTCATGCCGCTAGCACCTCTTCCAGGCTGTAGGACAGCGCCTCGATATCGTCGGGCGTGGTCGTCTCCGTCACGGCCACCACCAGCCCGTTCGCAAGCTCGTCGACCCCGGGATAGAGCCGCCCGAGCGATACGCCCGCCAGGATGCCTCGGTCGGCGAGCGTCCGAACCACCGGCCTCGCCTCTGTCGGCAGCTTCAGGGTGAACTCGTTGAAGAAAGCGTCATTGACCAGCTCGACGCCGGGGACCTTCGCCAGTCGGTCGGCCGCGGCGACCGCGCCGTGATGGTTGAGCATCGCGAGCCGGCGCAAGCCCTTCTCACCCAGCAGCGTCATGTGGACCGAGAAGGCGAGCGCGCAGAGGCCGGAGTTGGTGCAGATATTGGATGTCGCCTTTTCGCGGCGGATATGCTGCTCGCGCGTCGACAGCGTCAGCACGAAGCCGCGCCGTCCTTCCGCGTCCACCGTCTCGCCGCACAGCCGCCCAGGCATCTGGCGGACGTATTTCTCCTTGCACCCGAACAGCCCGACATACGGCCCACCGAACTGAAGCCCCACGCCGAGCGACTGACCCTCGCCGACGACGATGTCCGCATCCATCTCTCCGGGCGAGCGGATCGCGCCGAGCGCGACCGGTTCGGTCACGACCGCGATCAGCAGCGCCTTCTTGGCGTGACACGCCGCCGCGAGCGTCGATAGGTCCGTGACGCGGCCGAGGACGTCGGGATATTGAACCACGACGCAGCTGGTATCGTCGTCGACCGTGGCGATCAGCCGGTCGATGTCCGTTTCCGCCACGAGCCGCGGATCGGTCGTGTCGAGCACGTCGCCCGTATATTTCGCCATCGTCTTCGCGACCGACACGTAATGCGGGTGCAGCCCCGACGACAAGATCGCCTTGCCGCGCTTGGTGATGCGCCGCGCCATGCCGATCGCTTCCCAGCAGGCGGTCGAGCCGTCATACATCGACGCGTTGGCGACGTCGGTCCCCAGCAGCCGCGCGACCTGCGTCTGGAATTCGAACAGCATCTGCAACGTGCCCTGCGCGATCTCGGGCTGATATGGCGTGTAGGCGGTCAGGAACTCGCCGCGCTGGATCAGGTGGTCGACGCTGGCGGGCACATGGTGCCGGTACGCGCCGCAGCCCAGGAAGAACGGCACCTCCCCCGCCACGGTGTTCTTGCGCGCGAGGGCGGTCATGTGCCGTTCGACGGACAGCTCGCTCGCATGATGCGGCAGTCCGCGCACCGGCCCGTCGAGCCGCGCCGCCTCCGGCACGTCCACGAACAGCTCGTCGATCGACCCCGCGCCGATGACGGACAGCATCGCATCGCGGTCGGGCTGGGTCAGGGGAAGGTAGCGCATTTCAGGTTCCTCTCCCCTCCCGCTTTCGGGAGGGGCTGGGGGAGGGCGGGTCGGGAGGCGGCAGGTAAGGGACAGTCCCTCCCCCTAACCCCTCCCGCAAGCGGGAGGGAGATCAGAGCTTCGCGACGAAGGACTCGTAGGCCCGCTCGTCCATCAGCTCTTCGAGTTCGCTCGGGTCAGATAGCGTGATCTTGAAAAACCAGCCCTCCCCTTCCGCGTCCGAGTTCACGAGCGACGACTCGTCAGCCAGCGCGGTATTGCCCTCGATCACCGTCCCGCTCGCGGGCGAATAGACGTCCGACGCCGCCTTGACCGACTCGACCACCGCGGCCTCGTCGCCCTTGGCCAGTTCCTTGCCCTCCTCGGGCACGTCGACGAACACGATATCGCCCAACTGGCTTTGCGCGTATTCGCTGATCCCGACGGTGCCGACATCGCCATCGACGTCGATCCATTCATGGTCCTCGGTGAAGTAACGGCTCATTTGACGGCTCCTGCGCGGACATAATTGTGGGGGACGAAGGGCATGGGCGTGACGGTCGCGCGGTGCAGCTTGCCGCGCTGCGCCAGCGTCACGACCGTGCCGGGCACGGCCATGGCGGTCGGGACATAGGCCATCGCGATCGAGCTGCCGAGCGACGGCGCGAAACCCCCGCTCGTGACGCGGCCGACCTCCGTCGTCTCCTCGTCAACGACGCCGGCACCCTCGCGCACCGGCTGACGTCCCTCGACGATTAGCCCGACGCGCTTGACGATCGCGCCCTGCTCGCGCTCGAGCAAGATACGCGGCGCGCCCGCGAAGTCGCCCGCCTCGCGGCGACGCTTGGAAAGCGCGAAGCCCAGGTCCGCCATCACCGGCGACGTGTCGGAATCGAGGTCGTGACCGTATAGCGGTAGCCCGGCCTCCAGCCTGAGCGAGTCGCGCGCGCCCAGCCCGATCGGCTTGACCTCGGGCTCGGCGATCAGCGCGTCGGCGAACGCCTCGACCGCATCGGCCGGCACCGATATCTCGAACCCGTCCTCGCCCGTATAACCCGACCGACTGATCCAAAGCGGAAACCCGCGCCACTCAAACGCGCCCGCGGCCATGAACACCAGCGCCTCGACGCCGGGCACCAGCCGCGCTAGCGCATCCACCGCGCGCGGCCCCTGCAAGGCCAGCAACGCCTGATCCTCCATCAGGTTGATCGTCACCTCGTCGGGCATGTGGTCGAGGAGGTAGACGACATCGTCATACTTGGTCGCACCGTTGACGACGACGTACACGCCGTCCTCGCGCCGCGTCACCATCAAGTCGTCCAGGATACCGCCATTGTCGGCCAGCAGGAGCGAATAGCGCATCCGGTTCACGCTCAGCCCAGTCACGTCGCCGGGCAGCACCGCCTCCAGCGCGCGGTCGGCTCCTTCGCCGGTGAACAGCATCTGGCCCATGTGGCTGACGTCGAACAGCCCGGCATGCCCGCGCGTCCAAAGATGCTCGGCCATGATGCCGTCATATTGGATCGGCATCTCGTATCCGGCGAAGGCCACCATCCGCGCGCCACGTCTTCGATGCCATGCGTCGAGCGGTAGCAATTGAGGCGCGGGCTCGCCGCCTTCCTCGTCGCCGCTGAACTCGGTCCCGCGCGCGCCGTGTCCGGTCGGGCCGCCATGTACCGCTTCGCTCATCCGCGCCGACTCCACAAAAAGGGCCGATCTCTAGCGGGAACATCCCGCCGTCGACCTACGCCCCCTCTGTCACGGTACCTGAGAGCTTTCGCCGGGTTGCCCCCGCTTACCCCTTCGGTGGCTCCTCGCCGAAGCGGGAACGCTTTCCAGAGTGTCGATAGGTCCGCGCGGTCCTTGGTGCCTGAGAGATTCCGGGGTGGTTGCTCCTTCGGCGGACACTGCAAGTGCCACTCTCCCGCGCGTACCCATGCCGGTCGCCCGGCATCGACGCATCAAGCTCTGACGGGAGGCCGCGAGCGTGTCAACGTGTGGCGTTGTAGCGCAGCTGCTCGGCGGTCAGCTGGAAACCCACCAGCGCCTCGAAGCTGGCCGACAGCACCGCCTGGCGTATCTCGGGCTGGGTCAGCGGATCGACGGCCGCGTCCTCGTCGCCCGCCTTGCGACGGCGCGTGAGCTGCTGGCGTATCGCGGGCGGCAGCGTCGCGGCGGCGCGGCTGACGTAGGAGGTCGCCTGTGCGCGGCCCATTGCTCGCGTCTGTCCGGCCGCGAAATCGACCGCGACGCGCCCGATCCGCTTCGCCGTCACCGCGCTCCCGCCGCGCACCACGGCGATGTAATAGGGCAGCACGACCTGACGCGCCCCGTCGCCCCGTGCGCGCCTGGCGAGCACGTCGAAGGTCAGCGTGGTCGCGATCTGCTCGCCCGCGTCGTTGCAGGTCGAGCGCAGGTTGGTGAGCGTCGCCGACACGTCGATGGCGGACTGGTCGCGGCTGGCGGGCGGATCGAAGACGGTGATGTCGCCGGTGCCCGCCGCGACGCCCACCGCCGGGCATACGGATCGCACCGCGCTGATACCTCCAGTCGCGTCGATCTCGCCCGTACGGGCGCAGGCGGCGAGCGGCAGCGCCGAGAGCAGGGCAAGGGTAAGCGAGGTCTTCACTGGTCGGGCACTCTCTTCGTGGCGGCCCCGCCTCTTAGGAACCGCCTTTCACGCAAGCAAGCGATGGCGTAAAGCGTGGTCCTGTGACCAAGCCCATCCTGCAGCTTCTGATCGCCGCACCGCGCGGCTTCTGCGCCGGCGTCGATCGCGCCATCCGCATCGTCGAGCTCGCCATCGAGAAGCACGGCGCTCCCGTCTACGTGCGCCACGAGATCGTACATAACCGGTTCGTGGTCGACTCGCTCAGGGTCAAGGGTGCGGTGTTCGTGGAGGAGTTGGACGAAGTGCCGGACGGCGCGCCGGTGGTCTTCTCCGCGCACGGCGTCCCCAAGTCAGTCCCCGCCGACGCCGAGACGCGCGGGCTCGCCTATCTCGACGCCACCTGTCCGCTGGTCTCCAAGGTCCACCGGCAGGCCGAGCGGTTGGTGGCGGCGGGCAGGCACATCGTCTTCATCGGGCATGCGGGACATCCCGAGGTCATCGGGACCTTCGGGCAGGTTCCGGCGGGCACGATGACGTTGGTGGAGACGGTCGAGGACGCGTCGGCGCTCGACATCGCCGAGCCGGACAACCTGTCCTTCCTGACCCAGACGACGCTGTCGGTCGACGACACCGCCGAGATCGTCGCCACGCTCCGCCGCCGCTTCCCGACGATCGACGCGCCGCGCGGCGAGGACATATGCTACGCCACGTCGAACCGGCAGGCGGCGGTCAAGGCGATCGCGGGCAAGGTCGACGCGATGCTGGTGATCGGCGCGCCCAACTCGTCGAACTCAGTCCGGCTGGTCGAGGTGGCGGAGCGCGAGGGCATACGGGCCAGGCTGATCCAGCGGGCGTCGGAGCTCGAATGGGCGTTCCTGGACGGGGTGGCGACGCTCGGCATCACGGCGGGGGCCTCCGCGCCCGAGCTGTTGGTGCGCGAGCTGGTCGACCGGTTGGGCGAGCGCTTCCAGGTGGTCGAGCGGGAGGTCGAGACGACGCGGGAGACGATCGCCTTCAAGCTGCCGCGAGGGCTGGAAGCAGCCGCCTGATGGCGGTCTATACGGCGGTGCCGGCGGAAGCGTTGCGGCGCTTCATGGCGGGGTTCGAAACTGAAGAACCTTACCTATGCAAGGGGATCGCCGAAGGGGTCGAGAACTCCAACTTCCTGGTGTTTACAGCGTCCAGGAAGTATGTCCTCACACTATATGAGAAGCGGGTCTCGGCGGACGACCTGCCTTTTTTCCTGGACCTGATCGAGCATTTGGCGGCGCGGGGGCATCCGGTGCCGCGTGCGGTGGCGGACCGTCGGGGCGAGCGGGTGCATGTCGTCGAGGGGCGGCCCGCCTGCCTGATCGAGTTCCTGCCGGGGGTGTCGATCACGATGCCGACGGCCGCGCAGGCGCAGGCGGCGGGCGAGGCGCTCGGGCGGATGCACGGGTCGTTGACGAACTTCGACGGGATGCGGCCGAATACGCTGGGGGTCGACGCTTGGCGGCCGTTGTTGGAGCGGTGCGGCGCGCGGATGGACGAGATCGCGCCGGGGCTCGGCGAGCGGGTCTCGGCGGCGCTGGAGCGGGTGGAGGCGGCATGGCCGCACGGGCTGGCGCGCGCGACGATTCATGCGGACCTGTTTCCGGACAACGTGCTGATGATGGGCGACGAGGTTACCGGGCTGATAGATTTCTACTTCGCCTGCACGGAGGTGCGTGCATACGATCTGGCGGTGACGCACTCGGCCTGGGCGTTCGACGGCGCGGGCGCGCGGTATGACGAGGAGGTCGGCCAGGCGTTGGTCGCGGGGTACTACGCCGCGTTCCCGCTGAGCCTCGATGAGCGGGCCGCGCTGTCGATATTGGCGCGGGGAGCCTGCATCCGGTTCCTGCTGACGCGGGCTTGGGATTGGCTGAACACGCCCGCCGACGCGCTGGTGACGCGCAAGGACCCGCTCGCCTATCTGCGGCGGTTGGAACGGTATGAGCGGGAGGATCTGTTCGCGTGATGGTCGAGGGGTTGTCGAAGGTGGAGATCGCCACGGACGGGGCGTGCAAGGGCAATCCGGGGCCGGGCGGCTGGGGCGCGTTGATCCGGTCGGGGTCGACGGAGAAGGAGTTGTCGGGGGCGGAGAACCCGACGACCAACAACCGGATGGAACTGACCGCCGCGATCCAGGCGCTGAGCGCACTGACGCGGCCCTGCTCGGTGAAGCTGTCGACGGACAGCCGATACGTGATGGATGGGCTTACCAAGTGGATTCATGGCTGGCAGCGCAACGGCTGGCGGACGGCGGACAGGAAGCCGGTCAAGAACGCCGAACTTTGGCAGGCGTTGCTGGCGGCGGCGCAACCGCACCGGATCGAGTGGGTGTGGGTGAAGGGGCATGCGGGGAACGCGGATAACGAGCGGGTCGACCGGCTGGCCAGCGACGCGGCGGTGGGGCGTTCACTAAGCCCTCTCCCGCTTTCGCGGGAGAGGGAAAGACGCGCGTAGCGCGGCTAGGGTGAGGGCCGGGCCTTTCCGGGAGAGGTCCGGCCCTCACCCTGGCGCTTACGCGCCTGTCCCTCTCCCGCGAAGGCGGGAGAGGATTATTCAGCGAAGCGGTTCGGGGTGTAGCGATCGGGATCCAGGTCGTTGGGCAAGGACCTCCCCAAGATGAGCGCCGCGCATAGCTTCGCCGCCGCGGGCGCGGTCTGGATGCCGAAGCCGCCTTGGCCGGCGCACCAGAAAAAGGCGGGCTCGGCCGGGTCGAACCCGAACACCGGCAGGCGATCGGGGGCGAAGCTGCGCAGGCCCGCCCATTTGCGTTCGACGGTGGCGACGCGCCAGTCGACCACGCGCTCGAACCGGTCGATCGCGATCGCGACATCGAGCTCGTCGGGGGCGGCGTCGCAGGGGTCGGTGAGGGTCTCGTCATGCGGGCTGAGCCAAAGGCGGCCACCCGGCTCGGGCTTGAAATAGAAACGGCCGGCGATATCCGCGACGTGCGGCAGGTCGGCGGGCGCGCCGGGGTCGGTGCGGAGCTGCGCGATCGTGCGGCGATAGGAACGGATGCCGAGCGGGCGGACTCCGGCGCGCTCGGCGACGGTGTCGGCCCAGGCTCCGGCGGCGTTCACGAGAAGCGCGGCGGCGATTCGACCAGCCGGCGTGTCCATCTCCCAGAAGCCGTTCGCGCGGCGGGCCGACCGGACGCCCGCATTCGTCATCACGACCGCGCCCGCTCGCCTCGCGGTCGCGAGCCGGTCGGCGTGGAGGCCGGCGACGTCGATATAGGCGCAGGTCGGCTCCGAGACGGCGAGCGTCCAGTCGGGGCGCAGTCCGGGGATGATCGTCCGGGGGTCAATCGTGGCCAGCGCGACGTCGCTTCCCTCGAACGCGCGCAGGAACGAGTCGATCGCGGCGGCGTCCTCGGCGCGGCCGATATGGATCGAGCCCAGCGGCTGGAGGAAGCCGCCCTCGCGGAGCACCGGGCCGGACGCGGTGGTGAGCGGCTGGACGCCGGGGCCGCCGTAGGTTTCCGACCAGAAGGCGGCGGAGCGACCGGTCGCGTGATAGCCGGCGACGTCCTCCGACTCGAGCAGGACGACGCGGGCGTGCCGCGCCAGTTCGGCGGCGAGACTCGCGCCCGCGATGCCGGCGCCGACGATCGCGATGTCGTAGGCGGCGGTCATGCGGGCGCGTGCCGGTCTAAAAAGGCGTCGATCGCGGCGAGCGCGCGGTTGCGGACGGGATCGGCCTCGCGCAGGATCTCATGGGCCGACTCGGGGCCGAAATGCAGCGTCTCGCCGTGAGGCAGGCGGGCGACGATGCGGGCGGAGGCGCGCGGGTCGACCAGGCCGTCGCGGTCGGCGACAAGCGTCAGGACGGGGGTAGGCAGCGTATCGAGGCGTGGGTCGGCCGCGAGCGCGGCGGTCGAGGCGAAGGCTTCGGCCAGCCACGTCCAGCTCGGCGGGCCCAAGCGGATGCGCGGTCGCTGCTCGTACCACCAACCCTCGTCGGCGTAACGGTCCAGGTCGGCGGTGAGGAGGCGTTGGCGGCTGACGAGCGACGCGGGGCGCTCGTTGACGCGCCAAGCGGCCCGCGCGGGATCACCGCGCGCGGCCATGTATCGCGCGATGCGGCCGCCAAGCCGTGCGCCCAGCGGCGAGCGCAGGCCGAGCATCGGCGCGACGAGCACCGCCGCGTCCGGCGTGACCGAGCCGTCGACAAGCGCGCGGAGCAGCAAATGGCCGCCCATCGAATGACCGATCGCGACGCGCGGTCCGCCCTCCCCGTCCCACTCGCGCCATAACGCGGCGAGGTCGGTCAGGTACGGCGCGAAACTGGTCGCGTGCCCGACATGCGGGTCGGGGGAGAGCCGCCCCGAACCGCCCTGTCCACGCCAGTCGAACGACGTCACCGACCAGCCGCGCGCGTGAAAATGCGCGAAGGTCTCGAGATACTTCTCGATCACGTCACCGCGCCCGCCCTGGAGCAGCAACCGCCCGCGTCCGGCGGACGATCGCCAGTCGAAGCGGCGCAGGGTCCAGCCGTCGGGCGCGGGCCAGTCCGACAGGACGGCGTCGTCCGGCATCCGACGTCGGTGGTGGGCGTGAGAGGACATGACGGTCGTGGTTACGATTTTGAAAGCCCGCCCGTCTACCTCGTCCGCCCGATGGGGTGGGATCAGATCATGCTTGTCGTGCTGCCGGTCGCCCTGGGGCTGCTGCTGTTGTCCGCCGGCATCGAGGATGTGCGGATCCGCGAGATCGCCGATTGGAAGAACGCCGCGATCGCGCTGCTCGCGCCCGCCTGGTGGTGGGCGACGGGGCTGGAGCCATGGCCGGACATCGCGGTCCAGATGGGCGTGGCGGCGGGCGTGTTCGGGCTGTTCATGGCCGTGTTCGCGATGGGTGCGATGGGCGGGGGCGACGTCAAGATGATCGGCGCGCTGGCGCTGTGGTTCCCCGTCGCGGTCCTTTCACGGCTGCTGGTCACGATGTCGCTCGTCGGCGGCGCGATCACGGTCGCGTTCCTGGTCGAGCGGCGCTGGGCGCGGTGGCGGCGGGGAGGGGACGGGCGCGAGATCGAGGTGCCGTACGGTGTCGCGATCGCGGTCGCGGGGCTGCTGGCGCTCGGCGAACCCGTTCTTAACCAAATGGCTGGTAGCTGAGCAGATGCATAACGACGCGATCCGAAAGGCACGAGTGAAGCATGGATAGTCGCAAGGTCCTCCTGCTGGCGGGCGCGCTGATCATCGCGGTGGTCACGGCCTTCATGGCCCGCAGCCTGATGATGGGTTCCGCCGTGCCCCAGGTGACGGCCGCGCCCGCGCCGGTGAAGATCGACGGACCCGAAGTGCTGGTCGCCACGCGCGCCCTGCCGGTGGGCACGATCCTGGACGCCACGGCGCTGAAGTTCCAGCCCTGGCCCAAGGAGCTGGTCGACAACGCGTATTATCTTCGGGAGAAGACCGACCTGGGCTCGCTGCTCGGAACGGTGGTCCGCAACCCGGTCACGGCCGGGCAGCCGGTGACGCAGGGCGCGCTGGTCAAACCGGGCGACCGGGGCTTCCTGGCCGCGGCGCTCGGGCCGGGGATGCGGGCGGTGACCTTCCCGGTTTCCGGCGCGAGTTCGGTTTCGGGCTTCGTGTTCCCGGGCGACCGCATCGACCTGGTGCTGACGCAGGAGGTGAAGGGCGGCGGCGACGGTGATCCCCTGCGCGTTTCCGAGACGGTGATGCGCAACGTCCGCGTCCTCGCCACCGACCAGCGCACAGACAATACCGAGGGCGAGAACGGCAAGACGGTGGTCACCACCTTCAACACGGTGACCGTCGAAGCGACGCCCCGGATCGCCGAGCAGGTGGCGGTCGCGCAGACCGTCGGGAGCTTGTCCATCTCGCTGCGCTCGATCGCGGACAATCACGCCGAGCTGGAGGAGGCGATCGCCAGCGGCGCGGTGAAGGTCCCCGACGGCGTCGATCCCAAGGCGGAGCGCGCGATGCTGCTGAAGGTCGCCAGCCAGCCGCAGACGGGCAATTCGACCTACGCCACGGGGGCCGACGTGTCGCGCTTCCAGCGGCGCAGCGTCCCCGGCAAGCCGGCCTCGTCCGACGGAGGTTCGGGCTCGGGCATGACGCAGGCGTCGCGCGAGGTGCCGACCAGCGGCGCGATCGTGGCGCCCGTGCCCGTCGTGCGGATCGCACGCGGCAACAACGTGACCATCGTTCCGGTCGGGGGGAAGTAGAAATGCGCTTCACGGCGATCCAAGCCCGGCCGCTGACCGCCATCATGGCGGCCGCGATCACCATCGCGGCCGCCCCCGGCGCGGCCCAGGCTCCCGACCGGGGCGACGCTCCCGCCATGTCGGCCGGCGCGACCACCATCCAGATCGGGACGGGACGTGGACGCCTGATCACCCTGGCGCGGCCGATGAGCGACCTGTTCGTGGCCGACGACGCGATCGCGGACGTCCAGGTCCGCTCGCCCACCCAGATATACGTCTTTGGCAAGAAGCCGGGCGAAACCACCGTGTCGGCGACGACCAAGGGCGGCTTGGTCGTGTTCGCGGCCAGCATCCGGGTCGGCAACAACTTCGATTCGCTGGGCGACATGCTGGCGCTGGCGATGCCCGACGCGAAGATCACGGCGACGCCGATGAACGGGCTCGTGCTCCTCACCGGCACCGTCGCCGGGCCGGAAGACGCGGCGGAGGCCGAGCGGCTGGTCCAGGCGTTCGTGGGCGACCAGACCAAGGTGCTGTCGCGCCTGAAGACCGCGACGCCGCTTCAGGTCAACCTCCAGGTGCGCTTCGCGGAGGTCAGCCGCAGTTTCGCGAAGAATATCGGCGTGAACCTCACTTCGCTAGACCGTAGCGGCGGGTTCCTGTTCGGGATCGGATCGGGCCGGAGCCCGGGCACGATCACGCCGGGCACGGGCGGCACCGGCTTCACGTTCCGGCCCGGGACGCAGCGGACGACGCTGGGGCTGGCGGGCAACCTGCTCGGGCTCGACCTGCTCGGCGCGATCGATCTGGGGGAGACGATCGGCCAGGTGACGACGCTCGCCAACCCGAACCTGACCGCGCTGTCGGGCGAGACGGCGACCTTTCTGGCGGGCGGTGAGTTTCCCATCCCGATCAGCCAGGGGCTGGGCGCGGTTTCGATCGAATACAAGCAATACGGCGTCAGCCTCGCCTATACGCCGACCGTGCTGTCGGACGGGCGCATCTCGCTGCGCGTCCGGCCGGAGGTGTCGCAATTGACGGCCGACGGATCGGTGCAGATCGAAGGCACGACGATCCCGGCGCTGACCACCAGGCGCGCGGAAACGACGCTGGAGCTGGGATCGGGCCAGAGCATGATGATCGGCGGGCTGCTCCAGAGCAGCCACAATAACTCGGTCGACAAGACGCCGGGGCTGGGCAGCATCCCGATCCTGGGTGCGCTGTTCCGGTCGAACGGGTTCCGGCGCAACGAGACAGAGCTGGTGATCATCATCACGCCCTATCTGGTCAAACCGGTCAATAACGCGGCCGACATCGCGCTGCCGACGGACGGCTATCAGGCGGCGAGCGACGTGCAGCAGCTGCTGCTGGGCAAGGTCGACGGGGGCCTGGGCGGCGGACGCCGGCCGGTGCCGACGGTGGCCGGACCCGGCATGCCGCCGACGATCGGCGCGGCGGCCCCCGTCGCACCGGTCCCGACCGCCGATCGGCCGCAGCCGGGGACCCGGTCGCGTCCGGGCAAGCGCGATGTCGCGCCCGGCTTCTCCAACTGACCGCTCGGTTCAAGCTAGGACGATCCCCATGCCCACACGCCCCCTCCTGATGGCCACCGTCGTCGCCGCGCTGACGCTCGGCGCGTGCCGGGGCACCGAAAATCGCGGTCTCGAATCGGTTCACCAGCCGGTCGTGGACCGGGCGGACTATACGCTCGACCTGCGGACGACGGGCGACATGCTCGCGGGCGGCGAGGCGGCGCGGCTGGCCGGGTGGTTCGATGCGATGCGGCTGAGCTACGGCGACCAGGTCTCGGTCGACGACGACGGCGCAGGCCCCGGCGCCAGCGCGGAGGTCGGCGGGATCGTGGCCGGATACGGATTGCTGGTCGCGGGCGCGGCCGCCGTGACCGCCGCGCCCATCGCGCCCGGCACGCTTCGGGTGATCGTCAGCCGGCGGCGCGCGTTCGTGCCGGGCTGCCCGGACTGGAGCCGCGACGCCTCGCTCGAGATCGGGAGCAACACCTCGTCCAACCACGGCTGCGCGGTGAACGCGAACTTGGCGGCGATGATCGCCAACCCCGCGGACCTCGTGCGCGGGCGCACCGGCCCGGGGGCGACCGATCCGCTGCTGTCGACCAAGGCGATCGACACCTATCGCAAGGCGCCCGCGACCGGCGCCGCGGGCCTGAAGGCCGAGAGCGCGGGAGGACGCAAGTGAACGCCCCCTGGAAGCCCGTGGGCGCGGGCACGCGCGAGCCGTTCATGGCGTTCGTGTGCGACGACTCGACGGCCGATCTCGTCAAGCCGGTCGTGCTAGAACTCGGCTGGAACCCGGACAAGGTCAACAAGGGCGGCCTGCGCGCCGCGGTGCAGGCGCTGTCGGTGTCGGCGAGCCCGCACGTGCTGTTCGTCGACCTGTCCGAGTCGGGTGATCCGATCAACGACATCAATTCATTGGCCGAGGTATGCGAGCCAGGCACGGTGGTGATCGCGTCGGGGCAGGTCAACGACGTCAGGCTATACCGAGACCTGGTCGCCAGCGGCATCCAGGATTACCTGCTCAAGCCCCTGTCGCCCGATATGATGCGCGATGCGTTCGGACATGCGCAGGCGATGCTGAACGCCCCCAGGCATGTCGAGGCGAGCGTCGAGCGACCGCATTGCTCGACCGCGGTGATCGGCGCTCGCGGCGGGGTCGGCGCGTCGACGCTGGCGACGTCGCTCGCCTGGCTGATCTCAACCAAGGAGGGGCGCTCGACCGCGCTCCTCGACCTGGACGTGCATTTCGGGACGGGGGCGCTGTCGCTCGATCTGGAGCCGGGGCGCGGGCTGACCGACGCGATCGAGAACCCCAGCCGGATCGACGGGCTGTTCATCGAACGCGCGATGGTGAAGGCGTCGGAGAAGCTGTCGGTGTTGTCGGCCGAAGCACCGATCAACTCGCCCGTACTGACGGACGGGGCGGCGTTCTACCAGCTGCAAGAGGAGATGCGGTCGGCGTTCGAGGCGACGGTCGTCGACCTGCCGCGCGGCATGCTGGTCCAGCACCCACACCTGATCAGCGATGTCCAAGTGGCGGTGATCGTCACCGAGCTCACGCTGGCGGCGGCGCGCGACACGATCCGCATCCTGTCGTGGATGAAGTCGAACGCGCCCAATACTCAGGTGCTGGTGGTCGCGAACAAGCTGCACGCGCCCGCGCAAGCCGAGATCAGCCGCAAGGATTTCGAGGGATCGATCGAGCGCAAGATCGATGTGTCCGTCATGTTCGACCAGAAGCTCGCGTCGCAAGCGGCCAAGCTGGGCAAGCCATTCGCCGAGGCGGGTAAGAACTCCAAGACGGTCGCGCCGCTACTCGAGCTGTTGGCGCGTGTCGGCGGCGCGGCCGAGGTCGTGGCGGGCGCGGCCAAGGGCGCGAAAGGCAAGAATGCGGGCGCGAAGACGGCCAGCGGCGGATCGCTGCTCGGCAAGATCAAGGGCCTGATCGCCAAAAGGGCGGGCAAGAAGTGACGCCGGGACGCCGCCTGTTCGGCGAGACCCCGATCGTCGGCGAAAGCGGGCGCGCGCGATGAGCGTGATGTCGACCATGCTGATCGCGATCGGCGCTTTCCTGCCGCTGGCGCTGCTGGCATTGGCGTTTTCCGCTCCTTCGACCCAACGCGCGCAGGCGCGCCGCATCGCGGGCGTGCGCGGGCGTCACGGGGACGTTAAAATAGTCGCGCTCGACACGCAGCTGCGCAGGATCTCCGCGACGCGGGACACCAAGATGGACCTGGCGTTCGGGCGCATCCTGCCCAATCCCGCGGTCCTGGCCAAACGGCTGGCGATGACGGGCAAGAGCTGGACCGTGGGCCGATACGGCGCGGCGACCGCGGGCATCGCCGTCGTGACGGCGGGGCTCGCCTGGTCGCAGGGCGCGCCGCTGCTCCTCGCGCTGCTGCTCGGGTCGTTCCTGGGCATCGGTTTGCCGCACATGGTCGTCGGCATGACGATCGGTCGGCGCGTGGGCAAGTTCACCAAGAAGTTTCCCGACGCGATCGAGCTGCTGGTGCGCGGCCTGCGTTCGGGCCTGCCGATCTCCGAGACGATCGGCGTGGTGGGGCACGAGGTTCCCGGTCCGGTGGGCGAGGAGTTCCGCGGGATCTCCGACAAGATGAAGATCGGCCGGTCGATGGACATGGCGTTGCAGGAAACGGCCGACAGGCTCGGCACACCCGAATTCCAGTTCTTCACCATCACGATCGCCATCCAGCGCGAGACCGGCGGCAACCTGGCGGAGACGCTGGCGAACCTGGCCGACGTTCTGAGGAAGCGCGCGCAGATGAAGCTGAAGATCAAGGCGATGTCGTCCGAATCGAAGGCGTCCGCCTACATCATCGGCGCGCTGCCGTTCGTCGTGTTCGTCATGATCTACAACATCAACCCGACCTACATGACGCAGTTCTTCATCGACGAGCGGCTGATCGCGATCGGCCTGGGCGGCCTCGTGTGGATGGCGATCGGGGCCGGGATCATGGCCAAGATGATCCGGTTCGAGATCTAGGGACGGATGGCGATGGGAATGGGCCGGCCAACGATGTTGCTGGGCGTCGACGTGATGTGGGCGGCGACGATCCTGACGGCGATCGCGACGTTCGCGGTCATGCTGGCGCTGTACGCCGCGCTGACGGTGCGCGACCCGATGGCAAAACGGGTCAAGTCGCTGAACGAACGGCGCGAACAGCTGAAGGCGGGCATCACCGCATCGACCAAAAGACGCGCCAAACTGGTCCAGCGCAACGACACGACCGACCGGATCCGCACGTTGCTGCAATCGATGAAGGTGCTGCAGGACAGTCAGGTCAAGCAGGCGCAGATCAAGCTGATGCAGGCGGGCATACGGTCCAAGGAGTGGGCGGTCGCGGTCATATTCGGCCGGATGGTGCTGCCGATCGTGATCGGCGGCGGCATGGCGCTCTGGGTCTACGGAACCGACTATTTCGCGGAATGGTCGACGCTCAAGCGGTACGGACTGGTCGCCGGGTCGCTGATCCTGTCGTACAAGGCGCCCGACATCTTCCTGAAGAACAAGATCGGCAAGCGGTCGGACGCCATCCGCAAGGGGCTGCCCGACGCGCTCGACCTGCTCGTCATCTGCGCGGAGGCGGGGTTGACGGTCGACGCGGCTTTCCACCGCGTCGCCAAGGAACTGGGCCGCGGCTATCCGGAGCTTGGCGACGAGTTCACGCTGACTGCGATCGAGCTGGGCTTCCTGACCGACCGACGCACCGCGTTCGACAATCTGGCGATGCGCGTCGACCTGGAGGCGGTGAAGGGCGTCGTCACCACCATGATCCAGACTGAGAAATACGGTACCCCCCTCGCCTCCGCGCTACGGGTCCTGTCGGCGGAATTCCGCAACGAGCGGATGATGCGCGCCGAGGAGAAGGCCGCGCGGCTGCCCGCGATCATGACGGTGCCGCTGATCCTGTTCATCCTGCCGGTGCTGTTCGTGGTCATCCTGGGCCCGGCGGCCTGTTCGATCTCCGATACGATGTCGAGCGGGGCGATGTAGGGGAAACCGTTGGCGGGATGGTTCGTTGTACTTCCGTAACAGGGGAGAACGGATGATGCTGACGACGCCTTCGGACTGGATCGCGCTGGCGCTGGCGCTGCTCGGCGGGTTGTTGCTGGGGCTGGCCTTCGCGCCGCGCGGGCGTAAGTGGCAGGACCGGTACGCGACCGAGCGCGACGCGCATGCGGCATTCCGTCGAGACTCGGAGTCGCGGCTGGCGGGTTCGGACGCGCGCATCCGTGAAATGGAGACCGAGCGGACGCGGTATGCCGGATCCGACGCGCGGATCGCGGAACTCGAGCGCGAGCGCGAGGCGCATTCGGCGGAGCTGGCGCGGGAGCGCGAGGCGGCGTCCCTGTCGCAGGCGCGGGCGACGGAGATGGAGCGCGATCAGGCTCGGCCGGCGGCGGCGGACCCGCGCATCGCCGAGCTGGAGCGCGACCGGGTGTCCCTGGCGCGGGCGCAGACGCGGATCGCCGAACTGGAGCGGGAGAATGCGCGGTTGGGTCAGGCATCGGGCGTGGCGGTGCCAGTCGCCGCGTCGGTCACGCCCGTCACGCGCCGGGTCATGGGCGAACGGTCCAAGAGCAGCTGGTTCGACTTTGGTCCGAGATCGGACCCGCGAGCACACCCACGAGATTGACCGTCCCGGCGCTGGAAGGAGCTCAGTTCACCCCTCTCCCGCGAAGGCGGGAGAGGGCTTTGCGGATTTAGCGGCGCAGCGCGGCCTGTGCGGCGGCCAGGCGGGCGATGGGAACGCGGTAGGGGGAAGCCGACACGTAGTCGAGCTTCACCGTCTCACAGAAGTCGATGCTGGCGGGGTCGCCGCCGTGTTCGCCGCAGATGCCGAGTTTCAGGTCGG
>NZ_CAXSHH010000035.1:0-26864 GCF_964237155.1 uncultured Sphingomonas sp.
ACGCGAAGCCGCGCGCATGCGCGTCGAACACCATCTCCTGCGTCTCGCGCGGATATCGCGCCGCCGTCTCCTCCGGGCCTTGGAGCGTGTCGAAGCCAGGCACCACGCGATCGTCCGGTTCGAGGAGCGTCAGCATGGCGGACGTATGGCGATCGAGAATGCCAAACGCCTCCGGAGGGGTCAGATAGCGGGCGAGCAGGCCCACCAGCCGGAAGATGCTTTGCGACGAGAGGTTTTCGATGTGGGTCTCGATGGCCGCAAGCAGCCTGGAGGCGATTGCGGAGTCGGAGGCGCCCGTCAGGTCGAGCAGCTTTACGAGATCATCGGCACGATAGCCGATATTCCACGCCACTTCGGGAAGCCGCGCCATGACCACCTCGAGCAGCCTCTCGTTCGCCCAACTGACCGCCGCCCGCTGACCGCCCCACCGCTCGAACTGGTCCAAGAGGACGCGCGTGAGATCGCGCACGACATCGTCGCCCTCGGGGATCGCGGCGATGATGTCGAGGAAGGCGCCAATCCTGTGGAGAGGCACGGCCGAAAGCAGGCGTTCGGCAACATTGGGCCGGGACGGATACATTGCCGCCTCGGCCGCCACGATTGCCTCGATCCTCGAAAGGAACGACGCGACCCCGTCGATCCCCACCGGATCGAGGAGCCTGGGATCCACCGGACGGCGTGCCAGCGACGCGTGGCCCGCCGACCAGTCCCCATGACGATCGCCGCGTTCGTCCATCGATCGTGTCTCGATGAAGGTGGCGATCGAGACGAACGCCCGGGTCCAGCCACCCGGCGTGGCGATGGTGTCGGCGGCGCGCGCCAGCTTCCGACGGTCACCGGCGGGCTCCGTGAGAGCGTGCCTGGCCACCTCATCTGCAAGACCGACATCGTCGGGCGCTACGCGCGAGAGGAGCAGCTCCCGTAAGGGTCCGGCCGCTGATCCGAGTACGGGAAGGAAGGCCGCGAGCACCGGCTCCGCAAGCGCGCGGTCGGCGGCGAGCTGCTCGATCACATCGGCGAGAAACCGACGACCCCGCACGAGGTCAAGTTCGGCGAAGCGGGCGCAGGCCGCGAGCGCCACGGCAGGCGACAACGTGGCGAGCGCGACCGCGACGGCGTCCCACGGGAAACCGTCGCTATCGCCCATCCGCTGAGCCGCGTCTTGGACCACCGCCGTAAGCACCCCGGCGACGGTCGCGGTATCCTGAAGGGTGTCCGAGAGTACCGCGCGCCGTGACAGGTCCGCAGTGATCGCAATGGCGTGCAAGGTGTCGTAGTCGACATCTCCGGCCACGCCGATCGCCGCGTCGAAACAGTAGTTGGAGGCGTCCAGGTTGATCGGCAGCAACAGATGGGCAAGGCCGATCAGGTAGGAGATCTTCTCCTCCGCCGGGATCTTGATCGATCGCGCGTCCTCACAGGATAAGACCGCCAGCGTGACGATCTGCGTCCTGAAGCCCGGCACCACCGATGCGCGCTCCAGCAGCGCGATCGTCCCGAAGCGCATCAGCGATCCGATCGGTCCGAGCGCCTTGGAGATCAAGATGAAAATCGGCGCGGCATCGACGCCCGGAACTGCGCCGACCGGCATGAGCGCGCGGACGGCCTCGTCGTCGCGAGGCCGCCAGTCGTCCTGCCGCGAATGATAGCGGCGCTCGCCGCCGAGCTTCGCTAGGACGGCGGCCAGTTCGGTCGGCGCGTCGGCGGGAGCGATCTCGCCGATCAGGATCTTCGCGCGAACGGCGTGCAGGTCGAGGATCGGACCGAACAGCTGCTTGGCCTTCTCGCGCTCCTGCGCCTGACGTTCAGACCGGTCGGTCTTCCGTAACGCCGTTCGGCCGGAACCCTGTTTCGGGGCGCGGGGCTTGGTCGCGGGCGACTGGACCACGAAGCCGTCGAGCTTCACCAACTCACCTGCCAGAACGCGTGACAGAGCGAACGCGCGCGCGGCCACATCGGTAGCGCGGGGTGCGTATCCGCCGATCGCCTCGAGGGTTCTCGCCGACGCAGGCATCGCATGCTCCAGGACCATGCGCAGTCGGACCCTGTTGCCTCCATTGATGGCGACCAGATCGCAGGCATCGATCAGAAGGCGGGCAGCCTCGCCGTCCGCGTCGTCTTCCATGTGATCTGAAGAACCGCGGTTCCTGCCGAACGCTCCCGATGTCGCCGCTCGCTCGAGCCGCCCAAGCATCCGTTCGGCATCGATCGCCTCTCCGGCGATGCCGAGGGCCACCGCGATGACGTCCCGTCCCGGGTGGCGGCGGGGCAACCTGTCCGCGAGGGAGGCGAGCAGGGCCAGATCGCCACGCCGTACGAGACGACGCACCAGTCGGGTGAGAACGGCGTACCGGAATCTAGCCGGCCGCGGGCGGGCCAGCATTTCGGCGGCTTCGTCCACGCCAGCGGCGTGGAGCCGTCCGACGGTCAAAGCCGCTACGTCGTCCGGACTAAGTGACCAGCGTCTCGCCTGTTCGCTCTTCCAGCCCTCCGACACGGTGGACCGTCGATGCCTGCCTGCCCGGCGTGGTGCCGGGGGTGCGTCCGCGTCGCCGTCGTCCCAGTCCTCGTCGCCGTCATCTCCCGCGGGTGTGGCTGCGTGTCGCAGCCTCTCTTCCTCAAAGGCGCCTTGACGGGCTTCCTGCCATGCCAGGAAACTCCGGAAGTGAGTGTTCAGTCCGACCCTGTCGCCTTGCACGCCGTCAACGCCGGCCAGATGGAGCAGCAGTGTTCCGTGCTGCGGACGACGGTCGCGATCTCGGAGCAGCAGCGCGATCACAGCATCACGCGAGAAGTTCGATGCCAGTTCGACATGGTCGAGCAGCGTGCGGTGCACCGCCTCGTCGGTCTTGATCGCGTGTGCGCCCTCGAGCAGCAGCGCGGCAGCGTCGATGGTGTTGCCGGTCTCCCGGCAGACATGCATCGCGGCGCGCAATCGACGGCGGTGGATTTCGCCACGCGCGCCCGGGTCGGCGAGGGGATACTCCCGCACCGGCTCCCGTACGAGCGCGATCACCGCTTCGCGCCTTTCGGCCACGAGGGAGAGGTTCGCCACGTGCGCGCAGGCGTAGGGGTCGACTGCGCGCATCGCCATCAGCCTGTCGGCCGCGGTCTCGATAACCTGCCGCGCCGCGGACTGGCCCGCCTCCCGCACGAAGTGCTCGAAGTCCTCATCGGCGAAGCCGACCTGGTCATCGTCGATGACCAATCCGGGTGCGAGGTCGAGAACGAGGTCGCGGGCATGGGCGTCGGTGGCCGAGATCACGCCGGCGAGATGATTGATCGGCACGGGTCGCGGCAGCAGGATGAGCGCGGCGCAGAGTTGCGCGAGGTCGGTGGGCGCACCGGATCTCATGCGCGCCTCGACCATCCGCGCGTTGAAGATCGCGGCCAGATCCTTGCCGTTCGGCTTGAGATAGTCGAGTGAGCGCGCCGGTACGTCGCCAGCGAAGTCCATCGCGTAGCGCTGGACCCGCGGGTTCCCGCCGGAGTGTGTATGGAATTCTTCGTGCCATGCGTCAGATTGCAGTCCGAGCCTCGCCTCGACGAATGATCGGCTCTCCCCATCTTCGAAAGGCCCAAGCGGGACCTGCTCTACGTCGGTGGGGAGATCGAGTTCGGCGAGCCTCCCCATGCGCGCGCTAAGCAGGAGACGGACGTTCGCGGGCAGTTCGCCGAGGCGAGCGAACGCGTGGACGAACGCGGGCTCGGGTGGAACACATTGCCGCGCCGCGGTCACGGCGTTGTCCGCCGCGTCTATGGCGATCACAAGCAGCGCATCAGGGCTCCGGGCGGCAAGCGCATCTGCCGCCGCGCACAGCTTGGCGGCGAAGCGCCGGGGATGGTCGACGCCGCGCTCCGCGAACATCGGCGGCAGGAGAAAGCGTGCCGCAACGTCGTTGCCAAGCTGCAGGAAGGCGTCTTCGGCTCGGTGTCGATACCCGTTGGCGTTGAGGTAGGAGCCTTCGCCGTAGCAGTCGTAGACGATGAGCTCGGACCCCTTGGGCAGTCGGCGATCCAAATCCTGCAACGCGGTGGTCTTGCCCTCACCACCGGCTCCGACCAGGCAGAGCTTCAGTGCGCCTTCGATGAAGCGGTCCCGGATGCGGCCGGCCGCTTCGCGCGGTATTAGTTGGGCGAGGGCGACGGCGGCGATGCGCGATTGATGAGGGAAGAAGGCGCGTCGGTCGGCATGGCCGAACAGTCCGAAGATGCTCTCCGCAGTGATGAGCTCGCCGCTTCCCTCCGGCCTCATTCGCTTGCGAACGTACTCACGCAGTTGAGTGAACTCGGACCTGACGTCGCCGTCCTTCAGAGCCGACAGCGCGACGATTACTCGCTCCTCATGCGCGAAGCGCGACGTGTCGCCGCACTCGCTAAAATCCATGGCAAGGGCGAAAGCCGCAAAATCTGCTTGGCCTAGACCGCTTGCCGCGCGGAGGCTCTCGAGATCCGGGTCGCCGGGAACGGCCGACATGGCATCCAATACCTCCTGAGCAACCGGTTGATTGCTCGCGAGCTTGACGCTGATGTTGTCGGCCGCGTCGAGTTCGGGACGTTTTTCCCGCGCGGACTTCCAGGCGGCGGCCAGCCTATTGATCAAGGCATTGGTCTTGCCCTTGTTGCTCGCGTAGGCGAGCCGCGAGACGGTCCACGCCTTGTTCGGCTCGCTCCCGGAATATTTGAGCTGGATTAGAACGACCGCTTCGATCGTGTCGGTGTCGGGGCCATGATAGCAGGCCACGTCAACGCCATCCCACTGAGCGTCGTCCACGCCGACGGCATCCTCGGGGCTCACTCCCTCGACGGTCAGGGCGATCAGGTCAGAGCCGGGTACGATCAGCTCAAGGGCGCGCCGTACGGCCCAGAGTTCGTGATAATCGTCTCCGGCGTTGGCGCCCCGCTTTCCATGATATTCGCTGCGTGCCACGATGTTTCGACCGCCCCCAAAAAAGCAACCACGCTTGGACGCGCGACGGCTTCCTACGTGCTGCAACACGCGACTTAGGTAAACTGTAAGCCGAGCCAGATAGGGAAGGTCAGCCGCCGGTCAGAGCTGTGATTACTGTGAAGGTCCGGATTAACCTACTCGTGTCGAGAGGCGGTTTCGCTGATGGCTCGGGTTCCTGCCATGCCGTATGAACGAACGGCCGATCACGCTGATCAGCACTCAAAAGCAGCCGGGCCGGTTTCCACCATGGTAAGCCATTGGCGGCCGTGGCGCTCCCGCCTGAACGAAGGGCCGTGTTCGTCGCTCGGCGCCCGAAAGCGGCTAGGCCGCTTCCCACCATTTGAGACTTCGGCACTAGCGTGAACAGAGGGTCGTTGACGCGGTCACCCGATAGGCATTGGAAGAGACAATGCATTCGGAAAACCACGTAGCGAAACTCGAAAGCGGGGCTTTACACGCGCTGAATCGTCCGTCGCGACCCGCTCACGTCCGTCCACAGCCTGCTTAGATCGTGGGTAGGAATGTGGGAGCGACTTCTAATCAGCTACTAAAAAGGGTGCTAAAGCAAGCACTTAGATGCTTAAAGTGGTGCCGCCTACAGGACTCGAACCTGTGACCCCCGCATTACGAATGCGATGCTCTACCAGCTGAGCTAAGGCGGCGCTTGGGCGACGGGGCTGGAACCGCGGCTCGGTGCATCGTCTACCAGCGTGTCCGCGGGCTGACAAGCGGCGTGGACGGCCCGACGCCCCGGCGGCTTTACCCGAAATTTACCAGACCCGGCCCACAAGGGCCCTCGACGACGGGGCTCCGACTTGGGGAGCGCGTAGGGGTTTTCGGCCATGGACTTGTCGCACAAGCTGGATGTGGAGGACGCGGTGGAGCTGGCCGCCGAGGATGCGGGCGTGGGCGAAGGCCTGTTCGACCTGGGCGACGACGAACGGCGGATGCATGTTCGCGCCTACAATCACTGGGTGTCGCTATTGCACGGCGCTCCGTTTCCCGCGATCGCCGATCTCCAGCCGCGCGGCAACGCCGATTTCGGCGACCGCAGCGTGTTGCTCGATTTCACCGGGACGATCGAGGACCCGGTGATCTCGTTCCTGGGAGACACGCTGCGCGCCGAATGCGGGATCGTCGGCGATCCGGCGCGCGTGGCCGAGGTGCCGTCGCGCTCGCTGCTGTCGCGGCTGACCGACCATTATCTCCAGATCATCGCCAACCGCGCGCCGATCGGGTTCGAGGCCGAGTTCGTCAACACGCGCGGCCATTCGACGCTCTATCGCGGCATCCTGATGCCCTATTCCTCGACGGGCGAGGCGATCGACTTCATCTACGGCGTGATCAACTGGAAGGAGATCGCGGATCCGTTCGTCCAGGCGTCGCTCGACTTCGAGCTGGAAACGGCGGTGCGCGCCGCGCCCGCCCCCTCGACCGCGCCGGTCTGGGCGGATGGACCGAGCGGCATATTCAGCGACGGCGAGGCCGAGGACGCCGCCGGGAGCGAGGCCGAGCCCGCCACCCTCGACGCCCGGCTGATGATCGCCCGCGAGTCGGCGGCGGCCGTCCGCGCGGCGGACACGCGCGGCCGTTCCGCGCTCTATCGCGCGCTCGGCCGCGCGCATGATTTCGCGCTCGCCGCCGACCGCGACCCGGAAACATACCGCCGGCTGCTCGGCGAGGCGGGCATCAAGGAACAGGCGCGGGCACCCATGACGCCCGTCGCCAAGCTCGTTTTCGGCGCGGAGTACGACAAGACGCGCCTGACCGAATTCGCGACCGTGCTGACCCACGCTCGCGGGCGAGGCGTTCGCGCGGGCGAGCTGACCGAATATCTCGGTGGCCTGTCCGGCGGCGTCAAGGCGGTGGTCGCCGCCGCCCGCGCCGCGCGCAAGCCCGCGCCCAACAACGAGCCCGTCGCGTCGTTGCTCGCCGACCGCGACGCCATCATCCACCTCGACCTTCCCCAGGCCGGGATGCCCGGCCAGCTCGTGCTACTCGTGGCGCGCGTGGGGCCGGACGGCGGGCTCGACGTGATCGCCCAACTCGACGACGCCGCGCTCACCGCGAAGGCGATCCGCGCGGTCAGGTGAGGATGATCCACGTTACGTGAGGCTTGAGCGGCGGGGTGCGGCGGCGCATAGGCTGGTGCCATGTCTCCCCAAGATGAAGCGCTGACCAGCGCTCTCGCCGAACGTCTCGTCGCGGGCGCGCTGCCCGCCGAACTCCAGGATTTCGGCCCCGCCGAGCAGGCCGACGCGGTCGCCTTCCTTCTCGCCGCCGCGCGTGAACGCGCGCCCGGTACTCCCCGGATCACGCTGGAGCCGATCGCCAGCGACGATGTCCGCCGCCGGCTGCGGATGGCGGTCATCAACGACGACATGCCGTTCCTCGTCGACTCGGTCGCCGCCGCCGTGTCGGCACGCGGGATCGCGATCGACCGCATCCTGCACCCCGTGATCCCCGTCCGTCGCGACGCGGGCGGCGCGCTCCAGGCGATCGGCCCGGACACGTCGAACGCGGGCGTCACCCCCGAATCGATGATCTATCTGGAGCTCGAACGCGTCGACGCCCGCGACCGCCGCGCGCTCGGCCAGGAACTCGACGCGGCGCTGGCCGACGTCCGCGCGGCCGTGAACGACTGGCCCGCCATGCGCGCGGCGCTCGCCCGCGACGCGGAGCTCTGCACGGGCGAGGGCGCGGAACTGCTCCGCTGGTTCTCGAGCGGTAAGCTGACGCTGCTCGGCCATGCGCGCTGGACCGCCGCCGGGGGGATGACCGACGCGCTCGGCCTCGCCCGCCAAGCCCATGCCGTACCGCTGATCGACGACGGCGCGCTTGGCGAGGCGGCCGCGTGGCTCGTTGGAGGCGGGAATGGACCCTTGCTGCTCAAATCCAACCTCATCTCCACCGTCCACCGCGCCGCGCCGCTCGACCTGATCGTCCTACCCCGGACGGACGGCGGTCTCTCGATCCATGCCGGCCTGTGGACCAGCGCCGCGCTCTCCGCCCCCGCCCCGTCGGTGCCGATCCTGCGCGAGCGGCTTTCCGCGCTGCAGGCCAAGTTCGGCTTCGACCCTCGCGGCCATACCGGCAAGGCGCTCGCCCACGCGCTCGGCGCGCTCCCGCACGATCTCAGCGTCGCCTTCGAGCCCGCCGTGCTGGAGGAGCTGGCGCTCACCGCCATGTCGCTCGCCGATCGGCCGCGCCCGCGCCTCGTCCTCGCCCCCTCGCCGCTCCGCCGTCACCTTTACGCCTTCGCCTGGCTGCCGCGCGACGAGCTGACCACCGCACGCCGGGCCGCGATCGGCGAGATGCTGACGGAGGCCGCCGGGGCCGAGCTCCTGACCTGGTCGATCCAGCTCGACGACGTGACCGCGTTGATCCGCTACACGCTCGACATCCCCGACGGCGCGACCGCCCCCGACGCCGCCGAGCTCGACGGGCGCCTGACCCGCATGATCCGCGGCTGGGCGACCGAGGTGGAGGCCGCGCTCGCGGACGTGGCCCCGCAGCGCACCGCCGCGCGTCTCGCGCTCAAATGGGCCAACGCCTTCCCGAATGGCTACCGCACCGTGCGCTCGGGCGCGGAAGCGGCGGCGGACATACTGCGCCTCGACACGCTGAGCGGTTCGACCGCGCGCTCGGTCCGGATCGCGACGGAGGGGACGCGGACTCGCCTCAAGATCTATCGCCGGGGCGGCGCGTTGTCGTTGTCCGACGCGGTGCCGGTGCTCGAGAATTTCGGCTTCCGCGTCGTCGAGGAGCTACCCACGCCGCTTGGCGACGAGGGCCGGTCGCACCTGCACGATTTCCATGTCGAGACGGGTTCGGTCATCGCCGACGCCCCCGTCCTCGAAGCCGCGATCGCCGCCGCGCTCGAGGGGCGCGCGGAGAACGACCCCTTCGACCGCCTGATCCTGGAGGCCGGGGTCGCGCCCGCCGCCGTGGTGCTGATGCGCGCCTGGTTCCGCTATCTCCGCCAGGCCGGGCTGCCCTATGGTCTCGCCACCGTCGTCGACGCTCTCCGCCGCGCGCCGGCGGTGGCGGCGGCGCTGGTCGACCGCTTCGCCGCCGCGCACGATCCGGCGGCGAGCGGGGACGTCGCGGAGGCCGACGAGCGGGTGGCGCGCGGGCTCGACGCGGTGTCGGCGATCGACGACGACCGCATCCTGCGCGCCTACCGCGACCTCGTCGCCGCGTGCCTGCGGACCAACGCCTTCGCGCCCGCCGCCGCCGAGGCGCTGGCCTTCAAGCTCGATTCCGCGGCGATCCCCGGCCTCCCCGCCCCGCTCCCCTGGCGCGAGATCTGGGTCTATTCCCCGCGCGTCGAGGGCATCCACCTGCGCGCCGGCCCCATCGCGCGCGGCGGCCTGCGCTGGTCCGACCGCCGCGACGATTTCCGCACCGAGGTGCTGGGGTTGATGAAGGCGCAGCGCGTCAAGAACGCCGTCATCGTGCCGACCGGCGCGAAGGGCGGCTTCTACCCCAAGCAGCTCCCGCCCCTATCGAACCGCGACGCCTGGCTCGCCGAGGGAACGGAGAGCTACCGCATCCTCATCCGCGCGCTCCTCTCGATCACCGACAACATCGTCGGCGAGGCGGTCGTCCATCCGGAGGGCGTCCGCGTCCATGACGGCGAGGACCCCTATTTCGTCGTCGCCGCCGACAAGGGCACCGCGACCTTCTCCGACGTCGCCAACGCGATCGCGCTCGAACGCGGCTTCTGGCTCGGCGACGCCTTCGCTAGCGGCGGCAGCCAGGGCTACGACCACAAGGCGATGGGCATCACCGCCAAGGGCGCGTGGATCAGCGTGGAGCGCCATTTCGCCGAGCGCGGGGTCGACGTGCAGGCCGACCCGGTCACCGTGATCGGCTGCGGCGACATGTCGGGCGACGTGTTCGGCAACGGCCTGCTCCTGTCCAAGTCGGTCAGGCTCCTCGCCGCCTTCGACCACCGCCATATCTTCATCGACCCGACGCCCGATGCGGCGCGGAGCTGGGACGAGCGCGAGCGCCTCTTCGCGCTCCCCCGCTCAAGCTGGGCCGATTACGACCCGGCGCTGCTGTCGCCCGGCGGGGGCGTGTATGCGCGTACCGACAAGGTGATCCACCTCTCGCACGAGGCCCGGGCGGCGCTCGGCCTGATCGACGCCGATTGGGAGCCGACCGCGCTCATCTCCGCGATCCTGCGCGCGCCCGCCGACCTGCTCTGGTTCGGCGGCATCGGCACCTACGTCAAGGCGTCAGCCGAGAACAACGCCGCCGTCGGCGATCCCGCCAACGACCGCCTGCGCGTCGATGCCGAAACCCTGCGCGTCACCGCGATCGGCGAGGGCGCGAATCTCGGCCTCACCCAGGCCGCGCGCATCGCCTTCGCCGCCCGCGGCGGGCGCATCAACACCGACTTCATCGACAATTCGGCGGGCGTTGATTGTTCGGACAACGAGGTCAACATCAAGATCGCGCTCAATCGCGAGATGACCGAGGGCCGGCTGTCGTTCGAGGACCGCAACGTCCTCCTCGCGAGCATGACCGACGACGTTTCCCGCATCGTATTGGAGGACAACCGCCTCCAGACGCTCGCGCTCTCGATCGCCGAGGCGGCCAGTACCGGGGGCGGCGCGGCCGCCACCCCCTCCTATGTCCGCGCGATCGAGATCTTCGAGGGTTCGGGCCGACTCGACCGCGCGGTCGAGGGGCTGGCCTCGAACGAGGAGCTGCTCCGCCGCGGCCAGGCGGGCCAGGGGCTGACCCGCCCCGAGCTCGCCGTCCTGCTGGCCACCGCCAAGCTCGCGCTTCAGGACGCGATCGAGGCGGGCGGGCTCGGCTTCGACGACGCGCTCGTCCCCGATCTCCACGCCGCCTTTCCGCCCGCGATGCGCGAACGGTTCGGGGCGGCGATCGACGCGCACCGGCTTCGCGCCGAGATCGTCGCGACCAAGCTCGCCAACCGCATCGTCAACCGCCTGGGCCTCCTCCACCCCTTCGAGCTGGCGGAGGAGGAGGGCGCGGCGACCGCCGACATCGCGGGCATGTTCGTCGTCGCCGAGCAGTTGTTCGGTTTGCCCGAGCTGTGGGCGGAGATCGAGGCGACGCCGATGGCCGAATCGGGTCGCCTGGCGCTCTTCGACGAGGTCGCCGCCGCCACGCGCTCGCACATCGCCGACCTGCTGCGGATCATCGTCCCCGGCGCGGGCGCGGCCGACATCCTCGCGCATCTCGAAAAGGGCGTCCGGCATCTTGATGCGGAAACGACGCGGCTGCTGCTCGACGAAGCCCGCATCCAGAGCGGCCGCATCCGCGCCGATCTGGAGACGGCGGGCGCACCTCCCGCGTTGGCGAGCAAGGTCGTTCGGCTGTTCGAGCTCGACGGCGCGATCGGCCTCGCCGAACTCGGCGCGCGACTGGGCCTCGACGAGGTGGTGCTGGCGCGCGCCTTCACCCATCTCGGCCAGGCGCTCGGCCTTGATTGGGCGCAGGCGACCGCCGCGCGCATCGTATCAAGCGATCCGTGGGAGCGCCTGCTGATCGCCGGCCTCGCGCGCGACTTCCAGCAGATCCGCCTGGAGTTCCTGGCGCGCTGCACGGAGGACGATCCGGGCGCGTCCGTCGATGGCTGGCTTCGCCGCAACGCCGCGCGCGTCGCGCAGTTCAAGGCGGTGGTCGACCGGGCCCGCCTGTCCGCCAAACCACACGCGGCGATGCTCGCCCAGATCGCGGGCCAGGCACGGGTGCTGCTGGGGCGGTAGGTCTATCCATTCTTCCGTCACCCCGGGCTTGACCCGGGGTGACGAGAAGTGTGGTGCGACCCTACGCCACCGCCCGCACCCGCGGCGGCCGCATCGTCCCCGCGCGCCGGCCCCGTGCGCGCCACCACATGATCGCGCCCGTGACCGCGAGCACGACCGGGATCAACCCGCCCAGGAAGATCAGCACGCGCCAGACGATCCCCATGTCCGTCCCGTCATGCACCCGCCGCATCAGCCGCGCCACGCCGCTTGGCGGCGCGGGTTCGCGCGTGACGGCGCGGGTGGCGTCGTCGACCGACAGCTGACCATTGGCCGTCCTGAGCGTCCAGGCCGCCTTCCTGTCCGTCGGCCAGGCGATGTTCGTCACCGCCGCCCCGCCCGCCGCCGCGAGCACGTCGCCGATCGCCAGCCTGGGGGCCGCGACCGGGACGGGACGCCCGCCGCCGCCCGCTGGCCGAGCATCGCCGCTGATCCTCCCGAAGAACGCCGGGAACGAAATCCAAGCACCCGTCAGCGACAGCACGAACAGCGGCAGCGCGATCCAGAAACCCGCCTGATGGTGGATGTTGGCGTCGACGTTCGGATGCCGCCGCCACCGCAGCCCGCGCGTCCATCGCCCCATCGCCGGCCACCACAGCCACAGGCCGGTGAAGGCGGAAAGCATCATCGCCACCCCGATCCAGCCGACGACCTGCCGTCCGACGCCCGGCACATACAGGCTGCCATGAAGGATGTGCAGCACCCGCAACAGCCCCTCGTTCGAGCGCGCGACCGCCATCACCCGCCCGGTCGGCGGGTCAAGATAGACGCTGGTACGCACTGGAGGCCCACCCTTTCCCGACGCGGCGCTCGCGGTCACCACCGCCGCCTCGCCGTCATGGGGCATCGCCAGCGTCGACACCCGGTCGCCCGCCCCGATCGCCCCGCGCGCCGCCGCGAGATAGGCGTCGGCCCCGATCGCCGGCCCCGCCGTCACCGCGAAGCGCTCGGGATGGATGCGGTGCTCGATCTCCTCATGCCACACCAGCACCGCGCCCGAGAACGAGATCGGGATGATCAGGACCGCGAGCAGCAGCCCGATCCATTTATGGACCGAGAACCACGTCCGCCGCCACGCCTGCCTGCTCATTCGTCCATTCCCCTAGACTTCGCCGTCATCATAACCTGACGCGCACCGTCGCGCGCGCATTGATCGGCGCGCCGGTCGAAATGTTGTTGTCGCTATGCGCCGTCGGGAAATAGCCCGTATCGAACAGGTTCTCGACATTGACCTGCGCCTCCACCCGCTCGCTCAGCCGGAAGAACACCCCCAGATCAATGCGCGTGTAGGCGGGCAGCGTCACCGCGTTCGAGATCGAGGTGAACTGCTTCGACCGGTGCTCGGCGCCGACCCCGACGCCGAGCCGCCCGCTCACGTCCCAGCGCCCCCAGGCCGAGACTTGGTGCTTGGGCACCAAAGCAACCGATCGCCCGGCCGGGGCGGCCGCCGTCGTCCGCCTGATCTCCGCGTCCTGGAGCGCGTAGGCGAGCGTCACCAGCAGGTTGGGCCGCACGCGCCCCGTCGCTTCCAGCTCGATCCCGCGGCTGCGCTGCTCGCCCGTCAGCAGCACCTCGCCCGGGTTCGGTCCGGCGCTGCGGGTATTGGTGCGATCCAGTTGGTACACCGCCGCGGCGAGCAGCAGTCCCGGACGCGGTTCCCACTTCGCCCCCGCCTCGATATTCTCGAACCGTTCGGGCTCGAGCGCGGCGGAAGTCAGGTCGAGCGAGGCGAACTGATCGCCCGATTGCGGCAGGTAGGACCGGCTGTAGCTCAGATACAGCGATACGGGTTCGACCGGATGCACGACCAACCCCAATCGAGGCGACCACAGCTCGTCCGTCCGCTCGAACCGTTCCGAATTCAACAGGTTCAGGCTCCTCAACTCGAAGCGGTCGAAGCGCAGCCCGGCGAGCAGCTCGATCGGCCCGACCGTCATCTTGTCCTGCAACAGCACCGCCTGGAACCGCGCGGTGCTCCGCGTGGTCCGCTCCCCCGTTCCCCGGCGGAACACCGGCGTCGGCGCGGCGAACCGTTCCGCCAGCGGCACGCTTACCTGCCGCCCGCCCATCGTCGTGCCCCCGACGCTGTCGAAAAACCCGTTCAACCGCGCGCTCCGCGTCCGCTGCTCGCCCGCCTCCAGCCCCGCCAGCACCACGTGCGACACCGGCCCGGTGCCGACCCGCCAGGTCAGGTCCGCTTGGCCGAGCAGGTTCTCGCGCCGCTGCGTGTCGTCATAGGCCTGCACCCCCACCGCGCCGCGCGCGTCCACCGCCGTCGCCGGAAACACGTTGCGGTAGAACTTGTCGTAATCGCCGTGGAGCAGCCGCCCCACGACCGCGACGTCGTCGCTGAACCGGTGCTCCACCGTGGCGCGCGCCAGATGCGCTTCCAGCCCCAGCCGGTTCACCCCGCGCACCCCGAAGAAGGTGTCGCGGTACCCCTCGATCGGTCGTCTTCCGTCCGACGGCACGCCGCGATCGACCACCCGCGCGTCATCGACATATTCATACGACAGGTTGACGTCGGTCCGCGGCCCCACCAACGCGCGCACCGTCGGATTGATCGCGTACACCCGCCCGCCGAACACGTCGCGGTGGTTCGCGAACTCCTCGCGCACCGCGTTCAGCCGTGCACCCACACCCTCTGACAGCGCGAGGTTCGCGTCCGCGTCGACGCTCCACGCGCCGAAGCCGTCGACCGATCCGCTCGCCACCCCGAACGTCTCGAAACGCGGCCGCTTGGTCACGCGGTTGACGACGCCGCCCCCGCCGCCGCGCCCGAACGTCATCGCGTTGGGCCCGCGCAGCACCTCCAGCCGGTCGAGATTATAGAGCGGGCGATAATATTGCGCGTCGTCGCGCAGGCCGTCGACAAAGAAGTCCGCCGTCGAGTTGTTACCCCGGAGCACGACCTGATCGCGGTGCCCCTCGCCCTGCGCCGCGCTCGCGCCCGGCACCGCGCGCAGCACGTCGCCGACCGAGCGGAAGTTCCGGTCCTCGATCTGCGCCTCGGTGACCGCGGTCACCGCCTGCGGGATGTCGCGCACCGCCGTGTCCACGCGGGTCGCCGAACCGGTCGTCTCCACGACATACCCGTCGCGTCGTCCGGTCACGACCACCTGCTCGGGCTCGTCCGTCACGCCCGCCGGAGCCGGATCGGCGGCAAGCGCCGGCACTCCCGCAATAGCGTACGACAAGACCAGGACCGACGAACGCGATAGCATTAAGCTCCCCTTCGGAAACTCCGCTATTGCGAGGCGGTCGCAGTGTCAACGCTAATGCGAATGACTTTCAGATAGATCGCGCAGCAACCAGCTCCGGATCGCGCTTGCCAGGTTGGGCGGATCGCGCTGCGCGACCCGCGCCGCGTCGATCCCCGCGACCAGCGCCGACAAGGGCAGCGCCCGCGCCCGCGCCGCCTCTTCCAGCGCGCTCCAGAAAATGGGCTCCAGGCTGATCGATGTCGCGTGGCCGGCGATCGTCACCGACCGCTTGACCGGCCCCGCGAACCCGCCGGGCGGCGCACCTATCCCCATCGACCTGGCTCAGGACGTGTCGAACAGCGCCGCCAGCTGCTCGACGATCGCTCCGCCCAGCTGCTCGGCGTCCATTATCGTCACCGCGCGCTGGTAATAACGCGTGACGTCATGCCCGATCCCGATCGCCACGAGCTCGACGGGCGACTTCCCCTCGATCCACCCGATCACCTGGCGCAGATGCCGCTCCAGATACGATCCCGAATTGACCGACAAAGTCGAGTCGTCCACCGGCGCGCCGTCGGAGATGACCATCAGCACCCGCCGTTCCTCCGGCCGCGCCATCAACCGCGCATGCGCCCACAACAGCGCCTCGCCGTCGATATTTTCCTTCAGCAACCCCTCGCGCATCATCAGCCCCAACGCGGTGCGCGCGCGCCGCCACGGTTCGTCCGCGCGCTTGTAGACAATGTGGCGCACGTCGTTCAGCCGCCCGGGCTGCGGCGGCCGCCCTGCCGCCAGCCACGTCTCGCGGGCCTGGCCGCCCTTCCAGGCGCGTGTGGTGAAGCCCAGGATCTCCGTCTTCACCCCGCACCGCTCCAGCGTGCGCGCCAGGATGTCCGCCGAGATCGCCGCGATCGAGATCGGCCGCCCGCGCATCGACCCCGAATTGTCGATGAGCAGCGTCACCACCGTGTCGCGGAAATCGGTCTCTCGCTCGATCTTGTAGGACAGCGACTGCATCGGGTTGACGATCACCCGCGCCAGCCGAGCGGCGTCGAGCAGACCCTCCTCCTGGTCGAAGTCCCAGCTCCGCGCCTGTTGCGCCATCAACCGCCGCTGCAGCCGGTTGGCGAGCTTCGACACCGCCGATTGCAGGTGCACCAGCTGCTGGTCGAGATATCCGCGCAGCCGCGCCAGCTCGTCAGCATCGCACAGCTCGGACGCGGACACGACCTCGTCGAACCGCGTCGTCCAGGGCTTGTAGTCGAACTGCGGCGACAGGTCCGTCGTCGGCCGGTTCGGCCGCGCGGGCTGCGCCCCCTCGTCGCCCTCGTCGCCCGGCTCGCCGTCCAGGTCGGGCGCGTCGTCGCCAATCTCGTTACCCTCCCCGTCATCCCCCTCAACCTCGCCCTCCTCCCCCCGCCCCTCGACCTGGCCCTCGCCCTCGGCACCTTCCTCCTCGCCGTCCTCGCCCTCTTCTTGCTGCTCGTCGTCCGAGCCTTCGTCCTCCTCGCCCTGATCCTCCGCCTCCGTCGGAGCCTGCTCGCCCTCGATCAGCTCGAGGTCGGCGAGCAGTTTGGTCGCCAGCGCCTGGAACGCGCGTTGGTCGTCGAGCGCCAGGCCCAGCGCGCTCAGATCCGCCTTTTCCTCGATCCAGCCGCGCACCATCGCCAGCCCCGGCTCGGCGGCGGCGGGAACGGCCGCGCCCGTCAGCTTTTCGCGCACCAGCAGCTGCAGCGCGGTGGGCAGCGGCACTTCGGGGGCGGTGCGCGCCCGGGTGATCGGGTCGGACCGCAGCCGCATGTCGAGCGCGACGCCTAAATTGTCCGCGACGCCGGCGTACCCACGCGCCCCGAGCGCCTCGATCCGCGCCGTCTCCACCGCATCGAACACCGCGCGCGCGACCGCCTCGGCGGGCGCGCCGCGCTGATGGAGCGCGGCGTCGTGGTGCTTGAGCCTCAGCGCGAACGAATCCGCGAATCCCCGCGCCTCGGCCACCTGCTCGGCCGGCAGCTGCCGCGCGGGCATCGGCACCTTCAAATGCTTGCCCGACTGCGTAGGGGAGTCGGCGGTGAAGGCGAGCTCGAGCTCCGGCTCGCCCGCCAGCGCGCGCGCGGCGCCGGCGAGGACCGCCTTGAGGCGGTCGAGGGGCGTTTCTTCGGGCATCACCAGAGCACCTCGCAACCGAACGCGGCGATCTCGCGGTCGCGCGTGACGACGGTCAGTCCTTCGAGGAGCGCCTGCGCCGCGATCAAACGGTCGAACGGATCCTTGTGGGCGCCCGGCAACGATCCGCCATGCACGCCGTGCCGGGTCGTGATCGCGAGATGTCGAAAACGCTCATGCGCGATATCGTCATGAAAGGTCGGCACCCGCTCGCGGAGCTCGGGCAGCTGTCCCTTGCGGACCTTGGTCGCGATCTCCCAGCCGGTCGCGGCGCTCACGAAGACCTCGTTCGCGCCGTCCGCCATCGCCCGCCTCGTGTCTTGGCGCAGGATAGGATCACCCATCCACCACCAGATCAGCGCATGCGTGTCGAGCAGCAACCGCATCATTCCTTCGGCGGGAAGATGCTGGCGTTCTCGATCTCGTCCAGCTCTTCCTCCGTAAAGCAAGGGCTCATGACGTCCTCGTACGATACGTTGCGCAGCAGGTGCTTGAAACGGCCGGGCGTGCGCCCGACGGTGGGGGACGACGCGATCGGGACGAGCCTGGCGTACGGCACGCCCGCCTTGGCGACGATGATCTCCTCACCCGCATGGGCGCGGTCGATTAGGCGGGAGAAGTGCGTCTTCGCCTCGTGGACGTTGAACGTCTTTTGCGGATCGGCTTCGGCCATATGCGCCTCCTGTGGTGGACTAACTACCTTGGTCCACTTCCGCCTTCAACCCTTCCCGACCACGCTCTCCGGCAAGTCCTTGCCGAATACCCGCTGGTAGTATTCCGCCACCAACGACCGCTCCGCCTCGTCGCACTTGTTGAGGAAAGAAAGCCGGAACGCGAAGCCGACATCGCCGAAGATCAGCGCGTTCTGCGCCCAGGTGATCACCGTACGCGGGCTCATCACGGTCGATATGTCCCCCGCCATGAAGCCTTTGCGGGTCAGGTCGGCGACGCGCACCATCGAGTCCACCGTCTTCTTGCCGCCCGGCTTGTCGTACTCGCCCGACTTGGCGAGCACGATCCGCGCCTCGACGGCGGCGGGCAGGTAGTTGAGCGTGACGACCACGTTCCACCGATCCATCTGGCCCTGGTTGATTTGCTGCGTGCCATGATACAGCCCGCTCGTGTCGCCGAGCCCGACCGTATTGGCGGTCGCGAACATGCGGAACCAGGGGTTCGGCCGGATCACCCGGTTCTGGTCGAGCAAAGTCAGCTTGCCCTCCGTCTCCAGCACGCGCTGGATCACGAACATCACGTCGGGACGCCCCGCGTCGTACTCGTCGAACACCAGCGCGGTCGGCGTCTGGAGCGCCCAGGGGAGCAGGCCCTCGCGGAATTCGGTCACCTGCTGCCCGTCGCGCAGCACGATCGCGTCGCGCCCGACAAGGTCGATTCGGCTGATATGCGCGTCCAGATTGATACGGATGCACGGCCAATTGAGGCGCGCCGCGACCTGCTCGATATGCGTCGACTTGCCCGTCCCGTGATAACCCTGGACCATCACCCGCCTGTTATGCGCGAATCCCGCGCACACGGCGAGCGTGGTGTCCGCGTCGAACACGTAAGCCGGATCCAGATCGGGCACCCGTTCATCCGCCTCGCTGAACGCGGGCACCTGCATGTCGACATCGATCCCGAACAGCTCGCGCACGCCCACCGTCCTGTCGGGAGCGGCGAGCAGGGTCGTCTCGCGGCTATCGGGCTGGATGTTCGATATGTCGGTCATGGGCAGGTCCTTGGGGCGCGGAGATTCCCTTGCCGTCGGAAGCCGCCCGAGTCGAGCCGCGACGGCGGCGCGGGTATCACCCGTTGACGACGGCTTTGGGCGGCAGGGCGAACAGACCGGTGAAACGCGCGAACGCCGCCGCGTCTCCCTCCAAGCCCAACTCTCCCGAAGCGGTCGCGTCGGCGATCGGCCGCCCGCCATAGACGATCCCCGTCACCACCTCCGGCGCGGCCGTGACGACCGCATCGGCCGGGTCTGGTTCGCCCCGTTCGATCGCCAGCGCCCCCGCTTCCACCTTCACCGCGAACCGGTCGCGGCCCGGGCGGAAGGCGATCGTCAGGCGCGCTTCCCCGGCCCGCTCGCTCGCGAACATCGTCCGGAACGACATCATCAGCGACGCAGCCGACAGCGGCAGCGTGGGATCGTGTCCCGGCGAGCGCGCCGCCCAACGCCCGAGCGACTGCACGAACGGCTCCGCCTCGTATCCCCACGACGTCAACTCATAGACCTGGACGGAGGCGGGCGGCGGTAGGGTACGGCGCGCGACGACTCCCGCCGCCGCCAGCGCCTGCAGACGTTGCGTCAGCACGTTGGCGCTGATCCCCGGCAGCCCGCGCCGGAGATCCGCGAAGCGTCGCCCCCCGAACATCAGCTCGCGGATGACGAGCAGCGCCCAGCGTTCCCCGATCAACTCCAGCGCGTGCGCCGTGCTGCACGCGTCGTCATACCATCTATTAGTTACATTTTCTGACTTCACGGTTGCAATTTATAACTGCTTGACGCAGCATTCGCAACGTCGATTCGGTTAGGGAGGACGGCATATGGACGAAGATGGGGAACTAAGCGTGGAACGGCACATCGCCGCCGCGCCCGATACCGTATGGCGCATGATGACCGATCGCATGTCCGATTGGTGGTGCCCGAAACCCTGGACGACCGAAATCGTCGAGCAGGATCAGCGTCCCGGCGGCCGCGCCGCGATGGTGATGCGCGGCCCCGAGGGAGAGGAGCACCGCCTGGAGGGTGTGTTCCTGGAGGTGGTCCCCGGTCGTCGCTTCGTCACCACCGACGCCTATGCCGCCGGCTGGATCCCGCGCGAGCCGTTCATGACCGGCGTGTGGGAGATCGAGCCCGCCGGCGACGGCACCCGCTACCGTGCCAGTGCCCGCCACTGGACCGCCTAAGCCGTCGAGCGGCACCGCGCGATGGGCTTTGAGCAGGGGTGGGGCGCGGTCGCCGACCAGCTCAAGGCGATTTGCGAAGGAGAAGCGAAATGAGCGGACGTTCCGATCACGGCCCGACGGGCGGCGTCGCGCCGCATCTGACGGTGCATGACGGTCGCTGCCGCGAGGCGATCGCCTTCTACGAACGCGCATTCGGGGCGGAGCGGGCGATGCCGCCGATGGTCGCGGGCGACATGCCGCGGGGCGAGGGCATGCCCGACATGGGCGGCGACGCGCGCATCATGCACGCCCACCTGCGGATCAACGGCGGCTCGCTGATGATGAACGACGCCTTCCCCGAGTTCGTCGCACCCGCCGATCGCTCGGCGCCGGACAGCCCGTCGGCGGTGACGCTTCATCTCCAGGTCGACGACGCCGACCACTGGTTCGCCCGTGCCGTCGAGGCGGGGGCGGAGGCGACCATGCCACTGTCCGACATGTTCTGGGGCGACCGCTACGGCCAGTTGCGCGACCCGTTCGGCCATCGCTGGTCGATCGGATCGGCCATCAAGGGAGCGAAAGCATGAGCTACATCGACGGTTTCGTGATCGCGGTCGAGACCGCGCGGCGCGATGAGTTCGTTGATCACGCCAAGCGGATCGACGCGCTGTTCCTCGAATGGGGTGCGCTGCGCATCGTCGAATGCTGGGGAGACGATGTTCCCCAAGGCGAGGTCACCAGCTTCCCCCGCGCGGTCGCGTTGAACGACGGCGAGGCGGTCGTCTTCTCCTGGATCGAATGGCCCGACAAGGCGACCCGCGACGCGGCCATGGCGAAGATGCAATCCGATGAGCGGATGATGGCCGAACCCATGCCCTTCGACGGCAAGCGCATGATCTTCGGCGGCTTCACTCCCGTCGTCGATCTGACGCCGTAACATCAGGCGAAGGCCGGAGCCTGACGCAACTGCTGGTACGCAGCGATCACCGCCTGCAATCGCGTCTCGTGGCTCCGGTCGCCGCCGTTGCGGTCGGGATGATAGCGGCGGACGAGTTCGCTATACCGCTTGCGCAGCGCATGCCGGTCGGCGGTCGATTCCAGCCCTAGCACGCGCAGGCTCTCGCGGTCCTGCCCCGACAGGGGCTTGCCGTCGGTCCGCTCGGGCGCCGGTTCGCGGCGATACCGCGCGGCGATAGCGTCGAGCGGGTCGCTGAAGTCCGCCCAACGCGGTCCGCGCTCGCCCGCGTTGCCCGCGAAGGCGCGCGTCTCGCGTTCCCAGCCCGCATAGGGCCGCTGCGCCGCGTGGATCTCCTCCGCGCTCATTCCCGAGAAGAAATTGTAACGCGCGTTGAAGGCGCGGACATGGTCGAGGCAGAACCAGCGGAAGGGCGGCGGCCCGTCCGCGTTCGCCCAACCCTCGGGCGGCGGCGCGCGGAACTCACCTGGCTCATCGCATCCCGACTCCATGCAGTCGCGCCCGGTACCCTCGACTCGCCCGTGGAACCTGGGGCTGGGCTTTTCCCGCCGCCCGTCGGATCCCCCGCCGGATTTGCGCGATTCAGAACCATCCGACACGAACCGCACTCTCCGGGAAAATCGGCTATATAGGCCCCATGACCGCACCCGCCACCGCCGCGCCGCCGCCTAGCGTCGCGCAGAAGATCACCGATCGTCTCAACGACGTGCTCCAGCCGATCCGGCTCGAGGTCGCCAACGAAAGCGCCGCCCACTCCGGCCATATGGGCGATGACGGCACGGGGGAGACGCACTTCGCCGTCGCGGTCGAGAGCCCGCGCTTCGCCGGGCTGAATCGCGTCGCGCGCCAACGGCTCGTCAACCGGGCGCTCGCCGACCTGCTCGCCGGGCCCATCCACGCGCTGTCGATCCGCGCCACCGCGCCCGGCGAATGACGGGTCTGTCGGAAGAAGGCGGGCGCCGCCCCCGCCCCGCCGCGCGCATCCTGCTGGTGGATGGGCGAAATCGCGTTCTCCTGTTCCGCTTCACCCCCGACGATCGCCCGCCGCTCTGGTGCACCCCCGGCGGCGCGGTCGATCCCGGCGAAAGCTATGCCGCCGCGGCCCGGCGCGAGCTGTGGGAGGAGGTCGGGCTCGATCTCGATTGCGGTCCCGAGGTCGCCCGGCGGACCGTCGACTTCCTGACCTTCGAGGGTGTCGAGGTGACGGCGGACGAACGCTACTTCCGCCTGGATATCGATAGCTGCGAGGTGGCCGCCGCCGACCTTACGCCGATGGAGAAGCGCGTCCTGAATGGCTGGCACTGGTTCACGCGCGCCGAACTCGCTACGCATGACGAAGCGATCTACCCGGCCGATCTGGCCCGGATGCTCGATGCGACGGAGCCCACCCATGCTCGATAGTTTCGTCCAGCAGATCATTACCCCCGTCACCCACGATCTGGGCGGGTTCAAGGTCCACCGCACGCTTCCCGCGCCCGAGCGGACCATGGTCGGCCCGTTCCTGTTCTTCGACCAGATGGGCCCGGCCGAGCTCCCGACCGGTGAGGGCATCGACGTGCGCCCGCACCCGCACATCAACCTGTCGACCGTCACCTACCTGTTCGCGGGCGCGATCGACCACCGCGACTCGCTCGGCACCAGCCAGCGGATCGACCCGGGCGCGGTCAATCTGATGACCGCGGGCCGAGGCATCGTCCATTCCGAACGCTCGCCCGGCGACGAACGCGCGCACGGCCCCGTCCTGTCGGGCATCCAGACCTGGCTGGCCCTCCCCGACGCGCTCGAGGAGACCGGCCCCGCCTTCGAGCATGTCCCCGCGCCCGAGCTGCCGATCGTCGAGGCCGAGGGTGCCCGCGCCCGCATCATCATGGGCACTCTCTGGGGCGAGACCGCGCCCACCACAGCCCATGCCGGCGCGATCTACGCCGACATCGCGCTCGACCCCGGCGCGCGCGTGCCGATCGACGCCGCCGCCGACGAGCGCGCACTCTACCTGGCCGACGGCGAGGCGGTGCTGGAAGGGGTCCCCCTCGAACCCATGCGCCTCTACGTCCTCCGCCCCGGCATCGCCGCCACGCTCGGCTCGGCGTCCGGTGGGCGCGTGATGCTCTGCGGCGGCGACGCCTTCGCCACCCCGCGCCATGTCTGGTGGAACTTCGTCTCCTCCCGCCCCGAGCGCATCGAGCAGGCCAAGCGCGACTGGCGCGCCGGCGCGTTCCCCCTCGTCCCCGACGACGCGGCCGAGTTCATCCCCATCCCCGACCAGCCCATGACGGTGAGCTACCCCTAGCTCACAATATCACTCGCGACGCAGCCTCCAGCATCGCCGAGTCGAGCCCCTGCGCCCCGCCCGGCCGCACCCACGCCGCATGCGCGTGGGCGGTCGCGACCACATCCCACGCATCCCCGCCCGGCCAACTCCGCACGCTGACCATCATCTCCCCGATCGCGCGGTCGGGCTCCATCGCCACCCAGGCGATCGGCCGCGTCGCCGTGGCACGCTCGCCCGCCACCGCCATCGCCGCCCTGATCCGCTCGGCGGTCGGCTCGGGCAGATATTGCCACACGACCGAGTGCATCAGCACACGCGCGACCCCTTCGGCCTGCGGCTCCGCCAACCGCGCCTCGACCCAATCGGCCGCGTCGGCCGAGTCGAGCCGCACCCCCCGCTCGCGCACCATCCCGATCGCCGTCTCCAGCCGCGCCAACCGCTCTGGCTTCTCCGGCCAGACATAGGCCGCGAGCCGAGCCTCCACCGCCGGGTTGGTCACGCTCAGCGGCCGCACGTCGCACCCCCGCACGCCGACGATCTCGATCGGCGGCACGCCCGGAGCCTCGCCCAGCCATTCGGGCGTGATCGTCACCGGCGAGCCCTCCGGCCCCACCACCGCCCCGCCCAGATCGAACCGGTAGCGGTCGATCAGCAAATTGAGCCCGCCGCTCGACCCGATCTCCAGCAGCTCCAGCTTAGGCCCGGCCCGCCGCGCCACCTTCAGCAGCCCCGTCATCAATGCCGCCGACCGTCCTGGCTCGTTCGTCTGTGGCGGCCCGTCCAGCCAGGGCGACAGCGCCGCGTCGTGCCGCACCAGCACCCGCGCCAGCACCGCCCCAACCTCGCGAAGATCGCCCGCGAACACCCCAGCCAGCGCGGCGTCCGCCCCCGCCCGCACCAGCGCGTGGAGCCCGCCCATCAACCGAAGCGGCAGCGCGTCGCGCGTCGGCTCCCCCGCCCAGTCCAGCACTCGCGCGCCTATCCCGCTCTCCCGCGTCAACCCGGTCGCCAGCGCCCCGCAGCTGGCCGCGTAGATCGGCGCGCTCATCTTGCGGCACCAATGCTCCTGGATCCGAAACGCCTCCCGGTTCTCCTGCTCGCTCGCCATCCGCCGTCCTTCCGGCGCCATGTTGCGCCGCCTCCCACCCACCCGTAAAGCCCCCGCCCAGATGCCCGCCCCGCTCATCATAGCCGTCCCCAAGGGCCGCATCCTGCTCGAGGCGCTTCCACTTCTCGCGCGCGCGGGCGTGCGCCCCGAACCCGCCTTTACCGACGAGGACTCCCGCGCGCTCCGCTTCCTCACCGACGATCCCGGCATCGAGCTAATCCGCGTGCGCGCCTTCGACGTCGCCACCTTCGTCGCGCACGGCGCGGCGCAGATCGGCATCGTCGGCTCCGACGTGCTCGCCGAGTTCGACTATTCCGAACTCTACGCGCCCGTCGACCTCGGCATCGGCCATTGCCGCCTGTCGGTCGCCGAGCCCGCCGAGCTCGCGGCCACCGACGACCCGCGCGGCTGGAGCCATGTCCGCGTCGCCACCAAGTACCCCCACCTCGCCAAGACGCACTTCGCCGCGCGCGGGGTGCAGGCCGAATGCGTGAAGCTCAACGGCGCGATGGAGCTCGCCCCGCTGCTAGGCCTCGCCCCGCGCATCGTCGACCTCGTCTCCTCAGGCCGCACGCTCAAGGAAAACGGCTTGGTCGAGGTCGAACGCATCATGGACGTCACCAGCCGCCTCGTCGTCAACCGCGCCGCGATGAAGACCCGCGGCGACGTGGTCCCGCTGGTGGACGCGTTCCGACGGGCGGTGGGCGGAACCACTCCCCTCCCGCTTGCGGGAGGGGCTGGGGGAGGGCCTATCGACCATCCCGGCACTCACCGGGACACGCCCTCCCCCGACCCCTCCCGCAGGCGAGAGGGGAGCAGGTAAGATGCAGCGCCTCCACCACACCGACCCCGACTTCGCCCCCCGCTTCGACGCGCTGGTGAACGCCCGCCGCGAGTCCTCCGCCGACGTCGCCCGCGACGTGGCCGCCATCATCGCCCGCGTCCGCTCCGAAGGCGAAGCGGCGGTCGTCGACTACACCGCCCGCTTCGACCGCCACGATCTCGGCGAAACCGGCTGGGCCATCGACCCCGCCAATTGCGAGGCCGCGTTCCACGCGCTCGACCCCGGCCTCGCCCACGCGCTCCAGCTCGCCGCCACCCGCATCCGCGCCTATCACGAGCGCCAGCGCCCCGCCGACACCGACTACCGCGACGACGCCGGCGTCCGCCTCGGCGCGCGCTGGTCGCCGGTCGACGCGGCCGGGCTCTACGTCCCCGGCGGCCGCGCGGCCTACCCGTCGTCCCTGCTGATGAACGCCATCCCCGCCCGCGTCGCCGGGGTCGAGCGCCTCGCGATGGTCACCCCGACCCCCGACGGCGAGATTAACCCCCTAGTCCTCGCCGCCGCGCACTTGGCCGGCGTCACCGAGATCTGGCGCGTCGGCGGGGCGCAGGCCGTCGCCGCGCTCGCCCACGGCGCGGGGCCGATCCGCCCGGTCGACGTGATCACCGGCCCCGGCAACGCCTGGGTCGCGGAGGCCAAGCGCCAACTCTACGGCGTGGTCGGCATCGACATGGTCGCCGGGCCGAGCGAGATCGTCGTGATCGCCGACGCGGGCAACGACCCCGAATGGACCGCCGCCGACCTGCTCAGCCAGGCCGAGCACGACACCGTCACCCAGTCGATCCTATTTACCGACGACCCCGCCTTCGCCGACGAAGTGGCCGCCCGCGTCGACCGCCAGCTCGCCACGCTCGCGACGGAAGGCGTCGCCCGCATCGCCTGGGAGACCAACGGCGCGATCGTCGTCGTCGAGCGCTTGGAAGACGCGATCCCGCTCAGCGACCGCCTCGCCCCCGAGCATCTCCAGCTCGCCGTCGCCGATCCGCAGGCGCTGTTCGCCCGCGTCCGCCACGCCGGCTCCGTGTTCCTCGGCCGCCACACGCCCGAGGCGATCGGCGATTACGTCGCCGGCCCCAACCACGTCCTCCCCACCGGCCGCCGCGCCCGCTTCGCGAGCGGCCTGTCGGTGCTCGACTTCATGAAACGTACCAGCTTCCTCCAGCTCGACGAGACGTCCCTGCGCGAACTAGGCCCCGCCACGGTCGCGCTGGCGGAAGCGGAGGGGTTGCCGGCGCACGCGCGGTCGGTGGCGCTGCGGTTGCGGCTGAATCGTTGAGCGGCAGAAGCGCTTACTTACCTATGTGCCGCAAGAAGCGTTCATATTCGCCGGGAGCGTCGGCGAGAACCGTGGATAAGTGGAGAGTGGCTGCGGCTCGATACTTCATACGCACATGCACCTTTGGATCGGCTATCCCCCGTCCTGACTCCGCGACTGCATCGTCAAAGTCCTTGGCCCAGCCCTGAAATAAAGTGAAATCTTTTCCAATCGCAGAGACCCCGCCCCACTTAGCCGAAAGTGCCTGAGCCTCGGTGCAGCCATCTGCAAACAATGACTCCGCATAGCCGTCAGCTATCGCATAGAGATCGCCTTTGATATCTTTGATTTGCATAACAGCTAGGCCACGTGGACAAAGGGCAGCCACAGCAATGCTGAGGCGAGGCTGACGAAG
>NZ_CAXSHH010000036.1:0-25892 GCF_964237155.1 uncultured Sphingomonas sp.
GAAGCCGCCGCCGCGGTGGAGGCGGCCGAGCTCGCCAAGGCCGCCGCCGCGACGCCCAAGATGACCGACGAGGAGCGAAAGGCGGCGCGTGACGCACGCTACGCCGCGCGCAAGAACCGGAAGAAGTAGGAGCGATACCGTGGCCAAAAGTCAGAAGAAGTCGAACAAGGAAGTACGCAAGCCCAAGGCGACCAAGCCGCCCAAGCTCGACCAGTCGAACCCGTCGGCCAAGGGCAAGCCGGTCGAGATGACCACCATCAAGGGTTGATGCGGAAGGCGGGCGCGTGACCCCGCGCGAGCTGGTCGGCATGGCGGCGGTGCCGGGCGGCGGCGAGTTGAAGCTGTTCCGGCGCGGGGTCGATCACACCATCGTGCTCGACCGCAACGAGTTGATGAACAGCCGCATGAGCGGATCGGAGGAGGCGCTCGCCACGATGACGTGCGAGCGGCTGGCCGGCCGTGTCGCGCCGCACCTGCTGATCGGCGGGTACGGGATGGGGTTCACGTTGCGCGCGGCGCTCGCCGTGCTCGGGGCCGACGCGCGGGTCACGGTGGCGGAGCTGGTGCCCGGGATCGTCGAGTGGGCGCGCGGGCCGATGGCGGACCTGACCGCCGGGTGCCTGGACGATGCGCGGGTCACGTTGGTCGAGGACGACGTCGCGGCGCTGATCCGGGCGGGACGCGGGGCGTATGACGCGATCCTGCTCGATGTGGACAATGGCCCGGATGGGCTGACGCGGGCGGGTAACGACCGCCTCTATTCGGCGACGGGGCTGGCGGCGGCCTGGGGCGCGCTGAAGGTCGGCGGGGTGCTGGCGGTGTGGTCGGCGGGGCCCGACCCGCGCTTCTCGCGCCGGATGGGCGAGGCTGGGTTCGCGACGCAGGAGGAGGTTGTCCGGGCGCGATCGAACGGCAAGGGGCCGCGCCACGTGATCTGGTTCGGGGTGCGGCGCTAGTTCAGCGGGAAGTCCACTTTCGGACGACGAAAAAAGCGGTTATGGCGACGGCGATCAACAGGCAGACGCCCGTGATCACGTCGAACGCGTGGGGGTTCTTGGCCCCGCGCAGCCCCTCGACGTTCATTCCGTACAGTCCGGTGAGGAAGGTCAGCGGCAGGAAGATCAGCGCCGCGACCGACAGCACCAGCCCGCGCTGGTCGAGCTGTTCGGCGCGCATGTCGGTGAGCGCGTCATGGACGACCGCCGAGCGTTCGCGGATCGCCTCCAGCTCCTCCGCCATGCGCGCCGCGCGGTCGGCGGCGGCCCCCAGATGGACGCGGTCGTCGTCGGCCAGCCAATCGCCGGGCAAGCTCGCCAGTCTTTCCAGCGCATCGCGTTGAGGGCCGAGGAAACGGCGGTAGCCGATGGCGGTCGAGCGAACGCGGTTGACCTGGCGGCGGAGCTCGAAGATCTTGGCCGTGTCCAGATTCTCCTCGCAGTTATCGAGCTGATCGCCCAGCTCGGCGACGTGCGGGTCGAGATCGGCGGTGATCGCGGTCGCGAACTCGGCGATGAGATCGCCGGGATCGTGGACCTTGTCGGCCGCGACGCACGCCTCGATCGCCTCCAGCGCGTGAAGGTGCGTGCGAGTGACCGAGAAGACGCGGCCCCGTGTCGCCCAGATGCGGAGCGAGGCGAGCGGGTCGGCCCCGACCACCGCCTCCTGGTCGGTTCGGCCGCGCAGGTTGATCAGCGCGCCGCCCTCCCACTGGTCGCAGCGCGGGCGCGTCTCGGGCGCGGTGAGCGCCTCGACGGTCTGCGGGCTGAGCTTGGCGTGATCGGCCAGCCATCCGCGCGCGTCGTCGTCGATGGTGAACAGGTGCACCCAGACGAGTTCGGGGATCGGTTCGAGCGCGGCGGCGATGTCGACGCGCTCGGAACGGGTCGGGTTGATGCGGTAGGCGAAACCCTTCACCCGGCCATCTCCAGATACAGCCCGGACTCGGGCGGGCGGTCGCAAGGGATGCGGTCGGCGTCGGCGCGCGCGCGGGCGAGGATCGCGGGGGGAACGTTCGGGGCGTGATGCACCGCGTCGGCGTTGGCGAGCGCGCGCGCCTGGCGCAAGGTCAACTCGTCGGGATCGGGGCTCGTCAGGCGGATATGGAAGCTCGGCGCGGGCGCGGGGCGCGGGTCGGCGAGCCATGCGGCCGCGTCCCCCTCCCCCATCGGGTCGAGCGGGCCGCCGGGGGACATCGCGTCGGCCAGCGCGCGGCGGCGGTCAGGCGGCTCGGGGAAGCGGGCGCGCAGGGCATCGCGGGCGGCGAACAGCGCGCGGGCGCGGGCACCCAGATCGGCGGGGATCAGCCCTTCCAGCCGCTGGCGGAGCGCGGCGGCGAGGCCGGCGGAGACGCCCCCGGTGCCGATCGCGACGAGCAGCGGGTCGCGGTCGACGATCGCGGGGAGGGTCCAGTCGCACAAGGCCGGGCGGTCGACCGCGTTGACGAGGACGCCCCGCGCCTTGAGCCGTTCGACCGCGGCGCGCGCCTCCGCCTCGTCCTCGATCGCGACGATCGCGAGGGGGGCGGCCGTGTCCTCGCCGACAACGACCGCGCCCGCCCGTTCGAGCAGGCGGCGCTTGGCGTCGGCGGCCTCGCCTTCGCCCAGCAGGATCACCGGGCGGCCGTTCACGCGCATCAGGAGCGGGAGCGAGTGCCAGCTCACGCCATCGCCTTCATCGGAGCCAATCGGGGACGCGTTCGGCGGCGAGGATCGTCTCGGGGGCGATGCGGTCGGCGACGACGGCGAAGCGGTCGCCGTCGACGAGCACCTCGGGGACGAGCGCGCGGCTGTTGTAGGTGGACGCCATGGTCGCGCCGTACGCGCCCGCCGTGCGGAACACGGCGAGGTCGCCCGATGTCACCCGGTCGATCTCGCGGTCGGTGGCGAAGGTGTCGCCGGTCTCGCAGACGGGGCCGGCGATGTTGGCGAGCATCCGGTCGCCCGTGGGCTCGACCGCGACGAAATCGTGCCACGCGTCATAGAGCGCGGGGCGGGCGAGGTCGTTCATCGCCGCGTCGACGATGACATAGGGATGGGTCACCCCCGGCTTGACCCAGATGACGCGGGTGAGGAGCACGCCCGCGTTGCCCGCGATGACGCGGCCGGGCTCGAACTGGAGCTGGACGTCCCAGCCCCTCGTGACGCGCGCGGCCATCGCGCCGAGTTCGGCGGGTTTGGGGAACCGGTCGTCGGGGCGGTAGCGGACGCCCAGGCCGCCGCCGAGATCGACGCGGGTGATCGTATGCCCGGCGCGGCGGAGGTCGGCGACGAGCTCGCCGACGCGGAGGTAGGCGCGCTCGAGCGGGGCGAGGTCGGCCAGCTGGCTGCCGATATGGATCGCGACGCCGTGGAGCTCGAGGCCGGGGCGGCGGCTCAGGCGCGCGAACATGGCGGGGGCTTGGTCGATGGGGACGCCGAACTTGTTCTCACGGCGGCCCGTCGAGATCTTGGCGTGGGTGCCCGCGTCGACATCGGGATTGACGCGGAGCACGGCCGGGGCGGTGGTCCCGCGCGCGTGGGCGAGGTCGGCGAGAACCTCGCCCTCCTCCTCCAGCTCCAGGTTGAACTGGCCGATGCCGGCGTCCAGCCCGCGCGCGAGTTCGGCGCGGGTCTTCCCGACGCCCGAGAAGACGATGCCGGACGGTGGCACCCCGGCCGCGAGCGCGCGCGCCAGCTCGCCGCCCGACACGACGTCCGCGCCGTAACCCTCGGCGGCGAGCAGGCGAAGGACCGCGAGGTTGGGGTTGGCCTTGATTGCATAGGCGAGGTGGACGTCGGGCAGCGCGGCGAAGGCGTCGCGGAACACGCGGGCGTGGCGGCGGAAGGTCGCGGCGGAATAGACGTAGACGGGTGTGCCGACCTCGTCGGCGATGCGGGCGAGGGGCACGTCCTCGCAATGGAGGACGCCGTCCCGGTGGTGGAAATGGTCCATGGCGCCGTTCGTTATTGGGGAGGCAGGTCGAACTCGTCCGAGCGCCGCTCGACCGAGTTGCGCAGCAGTTCGGTCGAGCGTTCGGGGCGCTGCTGGGGCGTCGCGGTCAGGAGATCGGCCGCCGTCGGGGTCGCGCGCGCGCCGCGCGGGGCGACGGGGAGGGACTTTCCGGGCGCGGGCGCGAGGCTGGCGGCGGAACCGCAGGCGGTGAGGAGCAGCGCGGCGAGCGGCAGGAGGCGTTTCATCGGCTGTTCTCCCGGGCGGCGCCGATCGCGGCGCGGACGCGCGCGGGCGCGGTGCCGCCGAAGCTGGTGCGGCTGGCGACGGAGGCGTCGACCGAGAGCACGTCGTACAGTTGGGCCGTGATCCGCGCGTCTATCGCCTGGAGCTCGGGGAGCGGCAGCTCGTGGAGCGCGACGCCCAGCGCCTCGGCGCGCGCGACCGCGCGGCCGGTCGCATGGTGCGCCTCGCGGAAGGGCATGTCGGCCTCGCGCACCAGCCAGTCGGCGAGGTCGGTGGCGGTGGCGTAGCCGCTCTCGGCCACTTGGCGCATCCGGTCGGTGCGGAAGGTCGCGCTCTCGACCATGCCCGTCATCGCGGCGAGCGAGAGGGCGAGGAGGTCGTGCGCCTCGAACACGGGCGGCTTGTCGTCCTGCATGTCCTTGGAATAGGCGAGGGGCAGGCCCTTCATCGTCACGGTGAGCGCGACGAGGCAGCCGGCGATCCGCCCGCTATGCCCGCGCACCAGTTCGGCCGCGTCGGGATTGCGCTTCTGCGGCATGATCGAGCTGCCGGTCGACCACCGGTCCGACAGCGAGATGAAGCCGAAAGGCTGCGACGCCCACAGCACGAACTCCTCCGCCAGCCGCGACAGATGGAGCGCGCATTGCGTGGCCGCGCCCAGGTAGTCGAGCGCGAAGTCGCGGTCGCTGACCGAGTCGAGCGAGTTGAGCGTCGGCCCGTCAAAACCGAGCGCGGCGGCGGTGGCGTCGCGGTCGATCGGAAAGCCCGTCCCCGCCAGCGCGGCGCTCCCAAGCGGGCAGCGGTTCATGCGGGCGCGAGCATCGGAAAAGCGGCTCGCGTCGCGCGCGGCCATCTCGTGATAGGCCATCAGATGGTGGCCGAGCGTGACGGGCTGCGCGGATTGCAGGTGGGTGAAGCCGGGCATGACGCTGTCGGCATGCTCCTCCGCGCGGGCGAGCAGCGCCGCCTGGAATTGCCCGAGCGCCCCCAGTACCTCGTCGACCGCATCCCGGACCCACAGCCGGAAGTCGGTCGCGACCTGGTCGTTGCGCGAGCGGGCGGTGTGAAGACGGCCCGCGACCGCGCCGATGCGGTCGGCGAGCCGCGCCTCGGTCAGCATGTGGATGTCCTCGAGCGCGAGGTCGTCCGGCACGCCGTTCGCGTCGTAGTCGGCGGCGACGTCGGCCAGCCCGCGGTCGATCTCCGCGGCGTCGGCGGGCGCAATGATCCCGCGCGCGCCGAGCATCGCGGCGTGCGCGCGGCTGCCCGCGACGTCGTGGCGCCACAGCCGCTTGTCGAAGGGCAGCGACGCGTTTATCTCGCGCATCACCGCCGCCGGGCCTTCGGAAAAGCGCCCGCCCCACATCGTGTTGGAGCCGTCCATGTCGTCACGCCCGGGCGTCGTTCTTCTCCTGGGATCGGCGATGTTCGCCGCCGGGTGCGATAGGCAAGCGGCGGCCCCGGAGCAAGCGAAGGCGGAAGCGCCCGCGTCCGACGAGGTGGTTGCCGCCCCCGCCCCGGCCGCCAAGCCCGCCGCGACCGGGTTCGACCGAAGCCACAAGGGCGAGGCCGCCCCCACGGCCAAGTTCATCGCGCCCGACGGCAAGCAGGCGACCTTCGCCGACTTCCGGGGCAAGGCGCTGCTCGTCAACCTATGGGCGACCTGGTGCGCACCGTGCATCGCCGAGCTGCCGACGCTCGACGCGGCAGCGGGAAAGTTGGGCGACCGGGTGCGGGTGCTGACGGTGAGCCAGGACTTGGACGACAAGCCGGACAAGGTCACGACCTTCCTGGCCGGACGCGGCTTCAAGCGGCTGGAACCATATCGCGACCCCGCCGTCGCGCTCAGCGCCGCCTACGTCGCGAACCTGCCCGCGACGATCCTGTACGACGCGCAAGGACGCGAGGTGTGGCGGCGGCTGGGCGGATTCGAATGGAACACGCCGGAGGCGCTCGCGGCGATTGGCGAGGCGTCATAGGTTGATCGCCCGCCACCGGCATTCACCGTTCGAGCGTGGCGGTCAGATCGTCGTCCGAGCGATCGTAGCCGAGGATGTCGCCCGGCTCGCAGTCGAGATAGCGGCAGATCGCGGCGAGCGTGGAGAAGCGCATGCCCTTCACCTTGCCGGATTTCAGCAGCGACAGGTTCGACTCGGTGATGCCGATCACTTCGGCGAGCTCCTTGGAGCGGACTTTGCGGCGGGCCAGCATCACGTCGAGGTTGACGACGACCGGCATCAGACGAAATCGGCCAGATCGCGTTCGGCGCGGATGCCTGCCTCCAGCGCCCAGGCGACAGCATAGGCTGCGATCGCCAGCAGCAGCGCCGGCCCGGCAATGGTGAGATCGATCGCGATATACCAAGATGCGCCACTCGGCGTGCCCGGTAAGAGCAGCATGGCCCGCAAGCTGTCGGTCAGCGGCTGCGCAGCCGCCCAAAACACCGCGGCAAGCGCCCCACGCTTCAGCCAGGGCAAGGCGCGCGCCAGCACATGGCCACCACGTTGTCCGAGCCGGCGCAAGGTCAGCCCAACGGCCACGAATAGAAAGACCAGAAAGCCCTCATCAAGCAGGATCAGCCCCGCCAACCCCGCCCGCACGAGCGGCCGGGCTAAATAAGCGGCAAAGCGCGCGCGTGCTGCAGGCTCGGCCGTAACCGAGGCTTGCTCGGCGTCCGGTAACAAACCGATAAGATCGGCGCTTTGACGGCATTCCAGCTCGTCGGTGCACGACATTGACCATCCCGGCATGATCGACTGTGCAAAGGTCGCTCCTCCTCACAGCGCCGCCAACAAGAGGAACACGACGGCACCGATGAGGCAAACACGCGCCTTCCTCGCCGAAAGGAAATAGCCGTCAGTCACTAATCTCTTTCTGTTTGACGAATAGATATTGCTTTAATATATTCTCTTTATCGACCGCACTGCACTCGGTCCGCAAGGGGGATCAAATGACTCGTTGGAAAGTGAGCGCTTTCGGCGCGGCCATGGCGCTCGCCTCCACTTCGGCGATTGCGCAAGACAACGCCTCACAGCGGGATCAGCCGTCGCGATGGGCTGGATCGGAGATCGCCATCGGGGTGCTTCAGCACGGTTCGAACTTCCACCCGCTCGGGGAGAAGCTGATATTCGATTTGCCCAAGCTCCCGGCCGGCCAAATATACGAAGGCAGTGAGGAGGACGGGACGGTCGACGTCCAGCTGACCTACCGCAGCGCCCCTTTGCGCTTCGCGCTTAAGCCGCGGTTGACAGGTAAGTTACAGATCAACACCGCCGGCCGCACCAGCTTCGCCAGCCTTGGCGCGGAGTGGCGCCAGCACATCCTCGACCGGCGCCTTTACGGGCAAGCCGGGATTGGGCTGACCGTCCACGACGGCTACCGCTTCACCCCTGATCCGTTCCAACCCGGCCTGCCGATCGGCGAGGCCCGGCGGCGGTTCGACATCTATCTTAAGCGCACGTCGTTCGGGTCACGGGTTTTTTTCAACCCAAACGCGTCCATGGGCGTGCGCCTGGGTCCGCGCTGGGCGATTGAGGCGACCTGGGAGCATTTCAGCCATCACCAGCTTTTCTCCGGACAGAACCCCGGCATCGATAATCTCGGGCTGTGTCTCGTGCATACTTTCGGCCGGCATCGATGAACCTTCTTGCTTTGGCTCTTGCGGTTCAGACCGCACCTCCCCCGACCGCAGTGGACAACATCGTTGTGACCGGACGGCGCATGGAACGGCTCAAGCGGTTACGAATGACCACGAAGCTCGACCGGGCGACCGGTGTCACCCGATGCATATTCAAGCGCCGCAGCGGCGACCCCGCGCTGGACGCGGCCGTTTGCGACGCCGTGCTTGCCTGCGTTCCCAATGTGAAGACGGTCGAGGAGATGCGCGGCTGCATCGCGCCGAGCATGGATGCTCTGGTCGCCAAGGGAGTACGTGGCTAGCAAATACGGCCAAGAGCGATCGCTAGGAAATGACCGCTTGGGTCTTCGATAACCGGTTCGGGCATTCTCGAGAGCGAAGCTTTACGGGAAAGGCACAGAGCGGAATGCCGGAGAGCCGCTTCAGAACGCCCGATTCAGAACCGGTATGCCAGCTCCGCCCGGCCGTTCGGGGGGAGCGTCGCCGTCCAGGTGGCGATGCCGTCGATGCGGGGGAGCGGGTCGCCTGCGCCCTCGATCTTCTGGCCGGCCGCGCCGATCGGCAGTTCGAGCGTGATGGCGAACGGGTTGGCGTTGGTGGCGGTGATCGTCGCCTCGTTCCGGCCGACGCGCTGGTCGATCAGGACTTGGCGGCTGACGCCCGACTCCAGCCGCACCGTCTCGCCCTCCGCGCGGTCGGCGATCGTGCCGGTGCCGAGCAGGAGACGGCCTCCGGGGCGGTCGGCGTAGAGCGCGGTGGAGCCGGTCGGGAGCGCGAGGCCGAGGCCGCCCGCCGTCGTGTTGCGGACGACGAGCACGATGCGCGTTGGCTCGGCGGTCAGGGGGCGGCCGGGCTGGATGGGGAGGCGATAGCGCCGCTCGAACGGGACGGCGGCGCGGGCGAGGAGCGCGACCTGCTTCTGCGCGCGCGGGGCGACGGTGACGCGTTCGGGGACGCGATAGAGCTTCAGGTCGCCCAGGTCCTCGGGCGGGGGCGGCGCTTCGGGAGGGGCGGGGGCTGCCACCGCCATCGCCCGCGAAGCTGTGACGACGATTTCGCCATAGTCATCGGCCTCGTCCCGACGCTCCAGCAGGTGCTCGAAGCGTTTCTCGCGCAGGTCGGAGGTGGTGGTGCCGAGCGGAAAGCAGGTCAGCCGCAGCTCGCCCGCGCGCCGCGCCACCTCGTTAAAGCCCGAGCGGTTGAGGCGGCCCGCGACCGCCTGCACCTGCGCGGCGGGGAACGCCTCCGGGTTGGCGTTGGCGAGCGTGAGCCAGGCGAACAGGTCGAGCGTGCGGCCGTCCGGCGCGATGGTGGCGACGTAGCTCGCGCTCCAGTCGAAGCCCGACGTCAGGTAGGACAGCGTCACGGTCGCGTCGCGCGCGGTCGGGGTATCGGTCGTGACGCTCAGCACGGGCTTGGCGGACAGCCCCGGCGGGACCGCGTCGAAGCGGAGCGCCTCGGCAAGGCCCGAACAACGCAGCGTCTCGATCCCGGCGGTGGTGCGGAGCACGACCCCCGGCAGCGGGCCGGCGACGATCGTCGCCTCCTCGCTTCGGATGCGGCCGGTCGCGCGGTCGGTGCGCGTGAGCGTCACGGTGCGCCCCAGCGTGCCGTCGACGAGCGAAGCGGGCGAGAGGAGACGGGCGTCGCGGTTCTTCTCGACGGTGCCGCCGGGCAGGCCGTCCACGATCGCGCTGACGGGGACGATCCCCTCCGCCACGCCCTCGAACCGCAGCGTCGCGCGGCCGCGCGGCAGGCGGACGCGCCGGGTCTCGGTGACGAGCGCGAAGCCGCCGAGGTAGCGCAGATCGATCGGCGCGGCGCGGGCACGACTCGGGTTGCGGTACACGGTGACCGCGACCTGGGCGGGCGCGGCGGAGGTGGCGACGGCCGGCGTCCCCTGCCCCGCCGCCGCGTCGGCCAGGCACAGCGCCGCCAGCGCCAGCGCCCTCATCAGTAGCGCGTGTCGAATGTCGCGGTGACGACCGCCTCGCCGTTCGCGGGCACACGCACCTGCCAGACGGTCGCGCCCGCGTCCCGGCGTATGGACCTGGCGGACTCGGACAGGATGCGGGTGTCGGTCCAGTCGAGCCCGGCCTGGACCAGCTCCACCGTCACCGGTTCGCGGCGCGCGTTGGTCAGCGTGTAGCGCATCGCGGTGCGCCAGCGGGTATCGCCCAGCTTGGTGCGCTGCTCGACGACCGGCCGGACCTTCACGTCGAACGCGTCGCCGGTGCTGAGCGCGATCAGCGATCCTTGCGGCGTGTGGTCGATCCGGTTCTCGCCGGTGAATTGCGGTTGGCCGCGGGCGTCGCGTACATAGACGCGGACCGTTCCGGCCGGGAGCGCGTCGCCGAGCCCCGCCGCGCCCGAGTTGGCGAAGCGCAGCACGCTGGAGGCGGAGCGCGGCTCGTCGGCGGTGCCGAGCCATCCGTTCTCGAACGAGTAACCCGAACTCGCGCGCGCGCCCTTCACGTCGAGGAAGCTGACCTGCTTGGTCTGCTTGTCGGCGATCACGGTGCGCTCGGCGAGCGGGTAGAGGTAGAAATCGCCGAGCTGCTCGCGGCCGGCGGTCTCGGTCCCCGGCTGGGCGATGCGGCCGCGCGGGCGGGGACGCTGCGGGCGGTAGATGTTCTCGTCGCCGTCGTCGCTCGCGACCTCGCCCGCGACCAGCAGCGTGCGGGCGTTGGCGAAGGTGGTCCCGCTGGTGTTGCGCAGCGTCACCCAGCCCTGGACGTCGATGGCACCGCGCGCCTGGTCGAACAGCGCGACGTAGTCGGCGCTCCAGCCGAGGCCGCGGCTGAGATACGACAGCGTCGCGGGGCGGGTGCCCGCGCGGGTGCTGGCGAGCGTCACCGACAGCGTCGGGCGCGCGCGGAGCGAGGCGGGGACGCGGTCGAAGATGGCGCGGACGGGGAGGCCGTCGTCGCGCAGCACCTCGATCCGGCCGCCCACCTCCAGCACGACGCCGCCGTTGACCGCGAGCACGCGGGCGCGCTCGCGCGTCTCGACGCCGGTGGCGGGGTTGGTGCGGAGCAGGGTGATCGTCTCGCCCACCGCCTGTTCCATCAGGCTCGACGGGCTGAGCAGGTCGTAGTCGAAATTTTGCTCGACGATGCTCGCGTCGGCGACGGCGAGCGACACCGTCTCGGGCCGGATCGCGGCGCTGACGTCGGGAAGGTCTTGGCGGACTCGGCCGGTCCCGAGCGCGAGCGGGCGGACGTCCTGGATGAGCGCGACGTCGCCCGAGTAGATGGTGACGGACACGTCGCCCTGCGCGCTTGGGCCAACTACCTGCGTCGGGGCGTCCTGCGCGCCCGCCGCGACGGGCAGCAGCAGCGCCCAGCCCAATATTCCCGCCCGCATACGCCCGAACTCCCCCGTCGATCGCCTGGTCATGCCCGGACGCGCGGTCGGCCGCTAGTCCCGAGTGCCCGCATCGATCACGTCGCGGACGCGCGCGGCGAGGTCGGCATAGGTGAAGGGCTTGGTCAGGAGCTCGACCCCCGCATCGAGGCGGCCGTGATGGACGATCGCGTCGCGGGCGTAGCCGGTGGTGAACAGCACGGGGAGCGCGGGCAGCATCACCCGCGCCTCCGCCGCCAGGTCGGCCCCGGTCAGCCCGCCGGGCAGCACCACGTCCGAAAAGAGCAGGTCGACCCGCCCGCCCTGCGTCAGCAACCGGAGCGCCGAGGGACCGTCATGCGCCTCCAGCACGCGGTAGCCGAGTTCGCGCAGGCTATCGACGGAGTAGGCGCGGACGTCGTCGTCGTCCTCGCACACCAGGACCACCTCCTCCGACGCGCCTTCGAGCACGATCGGCTCGACGGTCTCCGCCTCCTGGGCGGCGTCGCCCACCAGACGGGGCAGGTACAGCTTGACGGTCGTGCCTTGGCCCACCTCCGAATAGATGGCGACGTGCCCGCCCGACTGCTTCACGAAACCATAGACCATCGATAGGCCGAGACCGGTGCCGCGGCCGACCTCCTTGGTCGTGAAGAAAGGCTCGAACACGCGCCCGGCGGTGACGGCGTCCATGCCCGCGCCGGTGTCGGACACGGCGATCACGACATACTGCCCGGGCCGGACCTCCGCCTTGCCGACGGTGTAGGCGCGGTCGAGATGCGCGTTGGCGGTCTCGATCGTCAGGCGCCCGCCCCCCTCCATCGCGTCGCGCGCGTTGACCGCGAGGTTTAGGAGCGCGTTCTCCAGCTGGTTGGGATCGACCTCGGCGGGCCACAGGCCGGACGCCAGCACCGTTTCCAGCCGGATCGTCTCGCCGAGCGTCCGGTGGAGCAGTTCGGACATGTCGCCGACCATGCGGTTGGCGTCGATGGGCTTGGGATCGAGCGGCTGGCGGCGCGAGAAGGCCAGGAGCCGCTGCGTCAGGATCGCCGCGCGCTTCGCCCCCGCCTGCGCGTTCTCGGCGGCGCGGCGCAGGCGCGGCTGGTCGTCTGGGAGGCCGCGTTGGAGCGTTTCCAGGTTGCCCGTGACGATCTGGAGCAGGTTGTTGAAATCGTGCGCGACGCCGCCCGTCAGCTGGCCGACCGTCTCCATCTTCTGGCTCTGGCGAAGCGCCTCGCGCGCGCCCTCCAGCTCCTCCTCGCGCTCGCGCTCGGCGGTGACGTCGCGGCCGTAGGCGTAGATGTTGTCGCCCTCGGGCGCGGCGACCCACGATATGCGACGCTCGCCGCCGTCCTTGGTGCGATAGCTATTCTCGAAGACCGGCAGCACGTCGTCCCGCGCATGATCCAACGCCGCATGGGTCGACGGCGCGGCCTCGGGCACGACGAAATCGAAACACGGTCGCCCGACCAGCTCGTCCTCGCGCCAGCCCAGGATCGCGGTCGCGGCCGGGTTGACGCGCAGGAACACGCCGTCCCCGTCGATCACCACGAACATGTCGCGAGCATTGCGCCAAACCCGGTCGAGATCGGCGACGGCGGACGCCACGCGGTCCTCCAGCTCGGCGTTCAGGCGGACCAGCGCCTCCTGCGCGCGCCGCTCGTCGTCAATATCGACGATCGCCACGATCCCGCCGACGATCGCGCCTTCGGCGTTCCGCACCGCGGAACCGACGATGCGCACCCAAACGCTTCGGCCGTCGCCGCGTCGATAACGGCAGACCAGGTCGGGCAGCTCCTCGCCCGCCAGCGCGCGGGCGAGCGGATATTCGCGGCTTTCCACCCGGCGACCGTCGGGGTGGAACGACACCCACTCGCCGTAGCTGTCGGCATCGCGCGACCGGAGGACCGGGTGGCCGAGTATCTCCTCGGTCCGGGCGTTGCCGTCATAGATCGCGCCCCGCGCGTCGGACAGGACGATGCCGACCGGGGCGGTGCCGATCACCGCGCGCAGGCGGGCCTCGCTCGCGCGGAGCGCGAACTCGATCTCCTTGCGCTCGGTCACGTCGCGGTAGAAGACCGCGAGTCCCTCCGCGACCGGATACGCGCGCATGTCGAGCCAGGCGGCGCGGCCGTCGTCCCAGACATAACGGTGCTCCAGGTTCACCGGACGGCGCTCGGCCATGGCGAGGCGGAAAAGCCGTCCGATCTCGGCCTCCTCCGTCCCGGGATAGGCGTCCCACTGCGTCCGGCCGATGATGGTCTCGCGCGGCCGCGTCTCCAGCCGCATCGCCTCGTCGTTCATGTCGACGATGCGGAAATCCGGGTCGAGAAGCGCGAACCCTTCCGCCATGCCGTCGAGCACCGCGCGCGCGCGGTCGCGCTCCACCCGAAGCGCCTCCTCCGCCGCGATCTGGGCGGTGATCTCGGTGTTCATGCCGAACCAGCGCGCGATGCTGCCGGCGGCGTCCCGCACCGGCTGCGCGCGCGTCAGGAACGGGCGAAACACGCCGTCCTCGCCACGCAAGGGAAAGGTGATCTCGAATAATTCGCCGCTCGCGATCGACGCGGTCCACCGCTCCATGACGCTCGGCAGGCGTTCGGGATCGTGGACGGCCGTCCAGCCCCAACCCTCCATCTGGGCGGCGGTCGTGCCGCAATAATCGTGCCAGCGGCGGTTGTACCACACGATGTAGCCGTCGCCGTTCGCCACCCAGCATAGGATCGGCAGCGCGTCGGCGAGCAGCCGGAACGTCGCGTCGTCGACCGCCCCGGAAGACAGGTCGGGCAGATCGTGCGGGATGCCGCCCTGGACGGCGTCGTGCGGATTGGAGCTCATCGACCTGGTACCACCTGATCGAGATTGCTTAGCCGCGTGGGTTTCGACGCGCCATAGCGTCCCGCATGTCGATCTTAGAGGGGCATTAACCGTCCGAGCCGATAGCCGTCCCGTGTTCAACCGCACCGGAGCCGACGCCGCGACCAGCTCGCCGTTATCCAGGGACTCGATCGTCCGGATCGTCCTCGACCTGCTGCGCGAGGAGGTGGCGGCGTCGCGTCGGAACGCGGCGGCGACACTGCTTCCGGCGACCTGGAGCGAGGCGACGCGGGCCGACGGGGAGGGTCTCGACCTGGACAGCCTGGAGCGGCTGACCATCGCGGCGGCGCTCAACGAGTTCTTCCATCTGCACGAATACGGCGCGGAGGATCACCTGCTCGCCAGCCCGTCGGTCGGCGATTGGTGCGATGTCGTGGAGCAATCGCTGCGCGCGACCGGCACGCACCTGACGTTCCGGACTTCGGGATCGACGGGTACGCCCAATCGCCGCACGCACCGCGTCGCGGACCTGCTGGCGGAGGCGGCGGGGTGGGCCGATCATCTGGGGCCGACCGGTCGGCTGATCGCGCTGGTGCCTAGCCATCACATCTACGGCGCGCTGTTCACCGCGATGCTTCCCGACCTGACCGGGTGCCCGGTCGAGCGTGCGGCGGGTGCGGACGCGGTCGCGCGCGCCGCGCCGGGCACGGTCGTGATCGCCACGCCGACCATGTGGGCGTACCTGTCGCGCTCGCTGCCCTGTTTCCCGCCGGGCGTGACCGGCGTCAGCTCGACCGCGCCGATGCCGGCACGGCTCGCGCACCAGCTGACCGGGCAGCGTCTGGCGCGGCTGGTCGAGGTGTACGGATCGACCGAGACCGCCGGGATCGCGGTCCGCGATCGGCACGACGCGCCGTTCCGGTTGCTGGACCGGTGGGTGCGGGGCGCGACGGGCGAACTCACCGGTGCCGACGCCGAGCCGGTCGCGATGCCCGACGCGGCCGAATGGCTCGACGACCGCTGTTTCACGCTGCGGGGACGAATCGACGGCGCGGTGCAGATCGGCGGGCTGAACGTCTTTCCCGACCGCGTCCGCGACGTGCTGCTCGCCCATGCGGGGGTGGCGGAGGCGGCGGTGCGGCTGGACGCCGACACCGGCCGGCTCAAGGCGTTCGTGGTGCCGGCCGGGACCCAGGCGGGGGACGTGCTCGTCGGCGAGCTGGACCGCTGGTGCGGCGCGCGCGTCGCCGACGTCGAACGCCCGCGCCGGATCGCGGTCGGGGCGGACCTGCCCCGGGGCGCGATGGGCAAGCCCGCCGACTGGTGAGCGTCAGGCGGCGGCTTGGTGCAGCGTGGCGAGGAGGTCGCCGACCAGCGCGCGGTAATGCTGCGTCATCTGGTCGACGCGCAGCTGCAGCCGGGCGATGCGGAGCGCGAGCTCGGCGGCGGACGGCGCGAGCTCGGCCATCTGCCGCGGCGGCGTCACGTCGCCCGCCGGGTCGTACCGTTCGAGGTGGACCGTCGCGTCCTCCAGGTCGTCATGCTCGCGGACCCAGAACAGGTCGGGATCGTCGGCGGTCTTGTTGAACAGGCGGATGTCGGTCAGGTAGCCGTCGGCCACGGTTCGGTGGACGTTGATCTCGTACCAAAAGGGCAGCGCGGGGGTGACGCCGCACGCCGTCGCGATCGTCTTGCCGTCGAACGGCAGCGGTCGTCGGCCCGTGCGCTTGAGCGAGCGGAGCGGCATGGCCTGCGTGACCAGTTCCCGGATGCGGGCCTGCGACGGTTGGTCGAGATGCGGAAAGCCCGGCCGGTCGGCCGGGGCGGTGTCGCGGAGGTCTGGGCTTGGCATCGTTTTCGATCTCCCCGGCGCGGGCGCGCCGTCGGTATGGCTAGATCACGTCGCGGGCGCGGGTGAGCGTGACCGATCGGAACGCCTCCAGGCATTGCTGGAGGTGCAGCTCGCGCTCGGCGCTCGCCAGCACGATCTTGGCCAGGTTCTGCGTCTGCTCGTGATGCGAGCGGACCTGCATGTTCGACTCGGCGAGCATGGTCAGGTCGGCGACCAACGCGCGCAGCTGGCGCTCGCGCTCGCCGCCTTCGGCGACCATCTTGGCCAGCGCGATATATTGCGCCTGTATCTCGGTCGGGTCATGCTCGACCGCGAAGCCGTCGACGATGCCGTCGGCTTTGTCCATCATCGCCAGCTCCTCGGGCGAGAACAGGTCGGAGTCGAACTCCGCCTCCCTGTCCACCGACGTCTCTTTCATGAGTCCATGCTCCATTCCGGCCGCCGGCTTAGACGCGCTTGATGAAGATCCAGATACCGCGCGAGGCGTCCGCGGATTTCATGTGGATGCGCACGTTGGTCGCCGTCATCTTATAGTCGAACTGGTAGTCGAACATCGTGTTGACCTGGCCCTCGGCGACGGCCCGGAAGAAGTGGTTATAGAATATCTGTCCCTTGGCGCATGGAGCCACGTCGTTGAAGAAGTTCTTGCCCACGACGTCGCCGATATGGCGGCCGCTGATCCCGGACTCGACGTGGTTGAAGCGGAGCACGTCGCCCTGCTGGTTCACCAGGATCGCGCCGAAGGGCAGCAGCTCGGCGCGCGACGGATCGCTCGCCAGCCTGTTCTCCAGATCGTCCGCACCGAACTTGATCACTTCCATGGTCGTCGCTTCCCTGCCGATCGTTCCGGCGGCGGGGTCGGATCCGCCTCGGTCGATCGCCCTTGTGCCGACGACTCCTCAAATTTCGCCTAACGCGTTCCCGACCCGCGTCAGGCGCGGGGCAACGCGATGTTAACCACGACCGCGCACTGACGCCGGCTCGTGATTGCGAACGGGGAGAACGGGCGATGCTTGCGGGAACGACCCACCGGACCCCGGCGACGGCCCCGATCGTCCCGTTCGGCGATCCGGCGAGGCCCGTGACGCTCGCGGGCGTCGAGGCGGTGGCGTGCGGCGCGGCGCTGGCCGCGCTGCACGGCGACGCGGTGGCCCGGGCCGCGCGGTCGGAGGCGCTGGTGGCGCGCATGGTCGCCGATCGGCGCGCGATCTACGGCGTGACCACCGGCTTCGGCCCGCTCGCGGACAACCAGATCGACCCGGCGATGGGCGGGGTGCTCCAGCGCCGCCTGATCCAGCATCTCGCCACCGGCGTCGGCGCGCCGTTCGCGCCGGTCGAGGCCCGCGCGGTCGTCGCCGCCAGGCTCGCCACGCTTTCGCGCGGCATGTCGGCGGTGCGCCCGGATCTGCTTCATTGGATGGTCGGCTTCCTCAATGCCGGGCTAGCCCCGATCATGCCCGAAAAGGGCACCGTGGGGGCGAGCGGCGACCTGACGCCCCTGTCGCACATGGCGCTCGCCTTCATGGGCGAGGGCGCGTGCTGGCGCGACGGGTCTCCTGGGCCCTCGGCCGGGATACTCGCCGCCGCCGGGCTCGCGCCGATCACCCTCGGGCACAAGGAGGGGCTGGCGCTCGTCAACGGCACCTCGGCGATGGCGGGGGTGGCGGCGCTGAACGGCGTGCGCGCGCGCCGGCTGCTCCGCGTCGCGGCGCTCCTGACCGTCGCCTATGCCGAGGTGCTGGGCGGGCACCGCGCCGCCTGGCACCCGCTGACCGCCGTGGCGCGCGCGCATCCGGGCCAACGCCGCGCGGCCGCGCTGCTGTGGGCCCTGACCGCCGACGCGCCTCGCCTCGTCCCCTTCCGGCCGATGCCCGGCCCGATCGCCGCCGAGATAGACGCGTCCGGCGTCGCGCACGAACGGGAGTTGCCGCAGGACGCCTACAGCATCCGCTGCGCCCCCCAGGCGCTGGGGGCGATCGACGACATGCTCATCCATCATGACGGCGTGGTCGCGATCGAGCTTTCGGCGGTTACGGACAATCCCATCGTCTTCGCGGAAGAGGAGGTGCTGCTCCATGCGGGCAACTTCTTCGGCCAGCATGTCGCCTTCGCATCGGACAACCTCCATAACGCGGTCGCGATGCTGGGCGTCTGGAGCGAGCGGCAAATCGCGCGCGTGACCGACGCCTCGCTAAATCGCGGGCTGCCGCCATTCCTCCAGGGGAACGCCACCGGGCTCAACAGCGGCTTCATGGGCGCGCAGGTGACCGCGTCGGCGCTCGTGGCCGAGATCCGCGCGAAATCGGCCCCTGCCTCGATCCAGTCGGTGCCGACCAACGCCAACAACCAGGACGTGGTGACGATGGGCACGATCGCGGCCCGGCGCGCGCGCGACGCGGTGGCGGACACGGCGCGCATCCTGGCGATCGAGGCCATGTGCCTGGCGCAGGCGATCGACCTGCGCCTCGCGGCCGACCCCGCCCCGTTCGGCGAGGCCGCGCTGGCGGTCCGCGCGGCGGTGCGCGGCGTGAGCGCGTTCCTGCATGACGACCGCCCGCTGTCGGCGGAGATCGAGGAGGTCGCCGACCGCCTGATCGACGGGCGTCTCGAGGCGGCGGTGCGTGTCGGCGCGGTCGGGAAGCGACTCGATGCGTTCTGACGGAGCCCGGCGGTGATCGGACGGCCGCGCGCACGGCGCAGATCGAGCGGATCAGGTATGGAATCGCCGCGTCGCGTCCGGGGCTGATCCAGATCACGCCGGGTTTTACGGCCTTTTAAGTTCATGCGGATAAATAGATCGCCGATCGACCGATCGTGACCGAAGGGCTGAGCGACGTTGCATAGCGACAATCCCGACCGCTGGACCGCCGCCGCCGCCGTCGCGCCGCCGATCGATCTCGCCCTCGCCCGCGACGCCGGCGACGAGCGGCTCGACCGCGTGGCGCGCACCGTCGCCGCGGTAACCGGGTGCGACATCGTGATGATCTATCGCCGGGGGGTGAACGGCCTGACGCTAGCGGCGGGGTCGGGACCCGCGCGCCTGGCCGCGGACGGGTTAGACGAGGGCTGGTGCGGCGGGGACGATTTCGCCCAGTTCGCCGCCGATTCGGCGACGCCCGGCGCGCTGACCGAACTTGGCCTGTCCGGGCGGCTGAATGACACGCCCGCCTGCTTCGCCGCCGCCGCGCGCATGAAGGGCGACGACGACGGCAAGAACGGACGCGCGGACCGGGGCGTGCTGGTAATCGGCAACCGCGAACCCCGCGCGCTCCTGAACGCCGCCGAGTCCTACCTCCTGCGCGCGCACGCCGAGCAGGTGGCCGCCGTGTTCGAGCTCCAAGACGCGCAGCGCCGGATCGCGGGGCAGCCCGACCACCTCGCCTCCATCGAACGCCTGCGCCTGCTCGAGACGGTCGCCACCCATGCGCGCGACTCGATCGTCATCACCGAGGCCGAGCCGCACGACCTGCCCGGACCCCGCATCCTGTTCTGCAACGAAGCGTTCACGCGCACCACCGGCTACACCGCCGCCGAGGTGCTCGGCCGCACCCCGCGCATCTTGCAGGGGCCCAAGACCGATCCGGCGATCCGCGCCAAGCTCCGCACGGCGTTCGCGGCGTGGGAGCCCGTGTCGGTCGAATTGGTCAACTACCGCAAGGACGGCACGGAATTCTGGGTCGAATTGTCGATCGTGCCGGTGGCGGACGAGCGCGGCTGGTACACGCACTGGGTCTCCGTCCAGCGCGACGTGACCGAGCGACGCGAGGCGCACGAGCTGAGCGCGCGCATCCGCGTCGCCGAGGAGGAGAACGAGGAGCTGGCGGGCGAGATACGCGAGCGCCGCCGCATGGAGGAGGAACTGCTCTACACCGCGTTTCACGACAATCTCACTCGCCTGCACAACCGCGCTTATTTCATGAACCGGCTGGATAGCGTGGTGTCGCGCGCGGGCGGCTCCTTCGCGGGCTGCGCGGTGCTGTTCCTCGACCTTGACCGGTTCAAGGTCGTGAATGACAGCCTGGGTCACCAAGCCGGCGACATGCTCCTGAAGGAGATCTCGCGCCGCCTGAAGACCTGCGCGCGGCCCCAGGACACGCTGGCCCGGCTGGGCGGCGACGAGTTCGCGCTGCTGATCGAGGACGTGGCCGACGATACGGTGCCGATCCAGGTCGCCAAGCGGATGCTGGAGGCGCTGCGCGCGCCCGTCCGCATCGGCCGGCAGGAGGTGTTCCCGTCCTGCAGCATCGGCGTGGTCCATTCGGCCGAGCCGGGCATCAATCCGGAGGCGCTGATCCGCGACGCCGACATCGCCATGTATGTCGCCAAGCGCGCGGGCTACGGCGAATATTCGGTGTTTGACGACTCGATGCACGCGGACGCGACCGCCGCGCTCGAGCTCCAGACCGACCTCCAGCTCGCGATCGAGCGCGGCGAGTTCGAGGTCGCGTACCAGCCGATCGTCGATCCGCAGCATGGCCGCATCAAGAGCTTCGAGGCGCTGGTCCGCTGGCGCCACCCGACGCGCGGGCTGGTCCCGCCGATCGCGTTCGTGCCCGTGGCCGAGGAGATCGGCCTCATCCGCCAGATCGACCGTTGGGTCATGGGCGAGGCGTGCGCGCAGCTCGCCCTCTGGCGCGAGCGGTTCCCGGAGGGCGACCTCGGCATGGCCGTCAACACCTCCGCCAGCGAGTTCGACGATCCCGAGTTCGTGGCGCTGCTCAAATCCACGATCGCCGAGCACGGCCTGCCGCCCCGCGCGCTGCAGCTGGAGATCACGGAATCGATCTTCCTCGATCCCGACCCGCGGATCGCCGACATCATCGCCGCGGTCCGCGCGCACGGCGTGCGCGTCGGGCTGGACGATTTCGGCACCGGCTATTCGTCGCTCAGTTACCTGAACCGCTATCCGACCGACACGATCAAGATCGACAAGTCGTTCATCGAGGGGCTGTGCTCCGACGACCGGACGCTCGCCATCGTGTTGCTGATCATCCAGCTCGCCGGGACGTTGGGCGTCGATGTCGTCGCCGAGGGCGTGGAGACGGAGGAGCAGGCGCAGCTCCTCGCCTCGATGAGCTGCAGCCACGCGCAGGGATTTTATTTCGCGCGGCCGATGAGCGCCGCCGACATCACAGCGGCGCTCGCCCGATCGTTGTACCTGACCGGCGACCCGCCCGCGCTGGCGGCGTAAATCCGGGTCGCTGGACGTCCCGCGAGGGGGACAGGATGGTCGTGATCGCTCCTCGCGCCGCCGCTCCGGGTCGGCGCGACGGGGATGGTGCCGCCAGACCGGGTCGCCCGCGAAGCCGCCGAGCTTCGTGAGGACCTGGAGGACGAAAGAGCGCGAGCTCGCCGCGCACGCGCGCGACGAGTTCGGCCTGTCGGATCGCACGGCCGCTCGGCCGGTTCAGGCGACGCTTGCCGGTCGCGTCCGACCAGCTTCGGTCACAGGCTCGCCGATCTCCGTGGCCGGCACTGGGAATCCATGCGCGAATAGCGTCTTGCGAAGGCTTCGCCGTCGAGCGGGCGGCCGTACAGGTAGCCTTGGCCTTGCGTGCAACCGAGCGCCTGAAGCGCCGTCCGCTGCTCGTGCGTCTCGACCCCTTCCGCGATCACGTCTATGTCGAGCGCGGATCCTATCGACAGGATACCGCCGATCACGGCCGCGCTATGCCGGTCGGCGCAGACGTCCGCCACGAAACTGCGGTCGATCTTGAGGCGGGTCAACGGCGCGCGCTTGAGCGTGCTCAGCGAGGCGAAGCCGGTACCGAAGTCGTCAAGCGCGATGCCGATGCCGCGTTCGACCAGCGCGAACAAGGGCTGCAACGTCTCGTCGTCGTGACGGAGCGCGATCGTCTCGGTGATCTCCAATTCCAGGTCGGCGGGCTGAAGTCCGTGGCGGGCGAGCGCGGCCTCCACCTCCGTGACGAGCCCTCGGGTGTGAACCTGTGCCCCGAACAGGTTGCAGCTGATACGGAACACGTCGAGGCCCCGCGAGCGCCAGGCGGCGAGCTGACGGCAGGTCTCGTCCAGTACCCACTGGCCCACCTCATAGGCGACGAGGTGAGTCTCCAGCACGGACATGAACGCGGCCGGGGCGAGCACGCCCCATTGCGGGTGCCGCCACCGCAACAGCGCCTCCGCGCCGATGAGCGCTCCGTCGGCCAGTCGGACCTGAGGCTGGTAGTGGAGTTCCCATTGATTGGAGATCTGCGCTTGGCGGAGCTCCTCGTTGAAGGCGCGCCGGGCCGCGAGTTCGGCGCGCATGGAGCCATCGAACAGGCGGTAGCCGCGACCGCCGCCGCGCTTGGCGCGGAACATGGCGAGGTCGGCGCGCATCATGAGCTCGTCGGCATCGTCCGCGTGGTCGGGCACCAGCGCGACGCCGATGCTGGCGGCCAGGTTCAGGCGGTGCCCGGCCACGTGGAACACCCCCACGAACGCGCCGAGCAGCGCGCACGCCGCCTCGCGCGCCGTGAACAGGTCCGCCTCCGGCGAAAGCAGCACCGCGAACTCGTCGCCGCCCAGCCGCCCGATCACCCAATCGGGCGAGGTCGCCGAGCGCAGGCGGATCGCGAGCGCCTGGAGGAGCGCATCGCCGACATCATGGCCAAGTGAGTCGTTCACCGCCTTGAACCCGTCAAGGTCGAAGGCGAGCACCGCCGCGCTTCGCCCATCGTCAAGGCGTTGGCGCAGGCGCTCGCGGAACGCCTTGGGATTGAGCAGGCCGGTCAGCTGATCGTGCGCCGCGAGATGTTCCAGCGCCGCGTCGCGGGCATGGCGCACGGACACATCCTGCGCATGGGCGCCAAGCGCCACACCGGCGGGGGTCGGCCACGCCGATATCGAGAGTTCGATGGGAAACTCCTCGCCGTCGGCGCGGCGCGCGGTGACCTCCACCGTCTTGCCGACGAGTTTGGTCTCACCGCCGCGCTTCACCCGCTCGAGCCCGGCATGATGCGCATCGTGGAAGCGCTCCGGGATTATCAAGTCCATCGATCGACCGACCGCGTCCATGCGCAGGTAGCCGAACATCCGCTCGGCGGCACCGTTCCACGAGGTGATCACGCCCTCCGCGTCCGTGGTCAGGATGGCGAGCGCCGTGGCTTCGGCGAAGCTTCCAACCGCCTTGCCTTCGTTCTCATGTCGGCGCGCCTCTATGCTACGCGCGACCATGCGTGCGAGCCGGACCAAGGGGCGCGCTTCCTCGCTCTTGAAATGCGGCCGGGGCTCGCGATCGATGACGCAGACCGCGCCGACGCGCACGCCATCGCGCGTCGTGATGGGCGCGCCGGCGTAGAAGCGGATATACGGTTCACCGGTCACCAACACGTTCTCGGCGAAACGCGGGTCCGCGGCGGCGTCCGTCACGATGAAGGGCCGATCGCTTGCGATCGCGTGCGCGCAGAACGAAACATCGCGCCTGGTGCCGTCGACCTGGAGCCCGGTGCGGCCGTGAAGCCATTGCTCGTGCTCCGTGACCAGTGTCACGAGCGCGATCGGCGCGTCGAACAGTTCGGCGGCAAGGCGGGTGATCTCGTCGAACTCGCGCCGCGCGGGCCGGCCGGTCAAAGCGCAAGCGGAAAGAAGCTCGAGACGCTCCGCCTCATCCTCCGGGATCGGGTACACGACGATTTATCCCTCTCGCAGTCGCTGAAGCAGCACCATGTAACCTATGCTAAAGCGATTAAGGCTTGGTGAAGCCGCGAACGAGCAAGCCTATGAACACGCGTCAGTTTCCCGGCAGGCTCAGCCCGGCGCCGTTCGGTATCATCACCAGCACGCGGGTGCCGCCGCCCTCCCGTTCCTCGATCCGGACGCGGCCGCCGAGCAGCGCGGCTCGCTCGCGCATCGCGTCGAGCCCGATCCGCTCGCCGATCCCGGCCGGTCCCTTCCCGTCCGACAGCCCGCGCCCGGCATCGGCCACCTCGAGCCTGATCGCGTCGCCGGTCGACTCCAGCAGCAGCATCACGGATGCGACCGGGCCGGCATGCTTCCTGATGTTGGTCAGCGCCTCCTGCGCGATGCGGAACAGGGCCGTTTCGATGACGGGCGGCAGTCGCTCGGTTCCGAGCCGATCGATGAACACGACCTCCCGCCTTCCGTCCCGCAACGCGTCCAGCTCCAGCCGCACGGCCAGCGCGAGCCCGAAATCATCGAGCGCCGTGGGCCGGAGCCCCGCGATCGCGGCCCGCGTCTCGCGGACGGTCAGCTGCACGAGGTCGAGCCCCCGCGCGAGCGCGTCCGCGGCCACGATCGTGGCCGGCGGGAACCGTTCCGCATAGGCCTGAAGGTGGCCGTGCGCGGCGGCGGCCACCTGCGCCACGCCGTCATGCAGGTCGTAGGCGACGCGCCGTCGCTCCTCCTCCTGCACCTGGAACAGGCGCGCCACCAGTTCCTCCAGCCGGCGCTGGCGCTCGAACAGCAGTGCGCTCGCCCGCACGAGCGCGCTGCCCAACCGGCCGACCTCATCCGACCCGAACGGAGGCGGCGCGAGCGGTTCGCCCCGTGCGAGGTGGTTCGAGTTCGCCTCCAGGATGCCGATCCGGCGCACGATCCCCGTGGTGAACAGGAGCATCGCGCCAAGGCTGGCGACGACCCCCAACGCTCCCGCCGCGAGCGTCACCGCGAAGTTTCGAGCCTGCGCCCGCTCGGCCCACAGCTTGCGATCGGCCAGCAATACGGACTCGCGCCGGCGCATCGCCGCTATCGCGCGCTCGAGCCGACCGATGGCGAGTTCCGCGCCGTAGTCGTCCGCGACGCCCATGCGCAAAGTCCCGACCGCCTGACGCGCGATCGGCGTCATCGCCGCGAGTCGACCGCGCTGCTCGCGGTCGCGGATCGTCTCGTCGAGGTTCGCGAGCACGTCCGGGAGAAACCGCTCGGCTTCGGCTATGCGGGACGGCCCATCGGTACCAGTCGCCCGTTGCAGCGCCGCGCGGTGGACCAGGGCCTCGACCTTGCCCAAATCGTCCTGGATGCGAAGCGCCTGCTGCACCCGGTCCACGGCGGCTTCCTCCTCCTTGGTCGTTCCCGCCACCCAGAAAAGCGCCCCGATGAAGAACGAGAGCGGTAACGCGGCAAGGGTGGCGCCTTTCGTCCGGAGAGGCAGGTCCGCCCAGGGTCGCCGCGGCGGGCGCCCGGTCATTCGGCCATGCGGACGAGCCCGCGCTCGACGCCGCGCACGGCCGCCTGGGTGCGGTCGGCGACCCCGAGCTTTCCGATGATCCGCTCCACATGCACCTTGACCGTGCCCGGGCTTATCTCGAGTTCGCGGCCGACCTCCTTGTTGGTCATGCCCCGCGCGACGAGCCCGAGCACGTCCAACTCGCGCGGTGTCAACGGCTCGATCGGCGACCGATCCAGCGATTTCGAGCCCGGTGCGGCCGGCGGGCCGATCCGGCCGATGATCCGGGCGGCCATCGCCCCGTTCAGGAAGGTGTCGCCGTCCAGTACCGACCGAAGCGCCGCAAGCAGCTCGCGCCGCGACGCATCCTTCAGGACGTACCCGGCCGCTCCCGCTTGGAGCGCCTCGGCGAGGTAGGCCGGGCTGTCGTGCATGGTGACCATCACGATCCGCACGCCGGGACATTCGTCGCTGATCCGGCGCGCCGCGCCCAGCCCGTCCAGTCGCGGCATGCGCACGTCCAACAGGACGAGGCCCGGGGCGAGCAGGCGGCACAGGTCGACCGCCTCCAGACCGTCACGTGCCTCGCCGACCACGCGGAGGTCGGGTTCCCCCTCGACCATCGCCCTCAGGCCCGAACGGGCGAGCTCGTGGTCATCGGCGATCACGATCCCGAACGGTGCGGCCTGGGTCGGAAACGTATCGGCCATAAGGACGCAAGGACTCCGGGGGTCGTGGCCGCGCGGCGGCGTCACGCCCGGATAACCGAACGCCCGCCAACCGACCATACGCCGCCCGGCATAGGCCGCGCTACGCCATCCGGCGGACGCGGGCCGTGGCGGACCAGCCCAAGGGAGCCGCTCACCCCGCATCCCTAAGGAGCCGTTTTGGACTTGCCCCGGAAAAGTGGAGAGGTATTTGCTCAGCTGGCCGCCTGTCGC
>NZ_CAXSHH010000037.1:0-24961 GCF_964237155.1 uncultured Sphingomonas sp.
GCTGGCGGCCGGCGAGCGGGGTGCCGAACTGCTTGCGGTCGAGGCCATATTGGCGCGCCGCGTGGAGGCAGAACTCGGCCGCGCCGATCGCGCCCCACGAGATGCCGTAGCGCGCCCGGTTGAGGCAGCCGAATGGGCCCTTGAGCCCCTGCACGTCGGGCAAGAGCGCGTCGTCGCCGACCTCCACGTCGTCCATCATGATCATGCCGGTGATCGAGGCGCGGAGCGATAGCTTGCCCTCGATCTTGGGGGTGACGAGGCCGTCCGATCCGCGTTCCAGCACGAAACCGCGAATCTGGTCATCATGCGCGTCGGACTTGGCCCAGATGATGAAGACGTCGGCAATGGGCGAGTTGCTGATCCAGGTCTTGGCGCCCGAGATGCGGTAACCGTCGGCCGTCTTGGTCGCGCGCGTCGTCATGGAGCCGGGGTCGGACCCCGCGTCGGGCTCGGTCAGGCCGAAACAGCCGATCCATTCGCCGGACGCGAGCTTGGGGAGGTATTTGCGGCGCTGCTCCTCCGAGCCGAAAGTCATGATCGGGTACATGACGAGGCTCGACTGGACGCTCATCATCGAGCGGTAGCCGCTGTCGATCGCCTCCACCTCACGCGCGACGAGGCCGTAGGCGACGTAGGACGCGCCGACACCGCCATACTCCTCGGGGATGGTGGGGCCGAGCAGGCCGAGCGCGCCCATCTCGCGAAAGATCTCCGGGTCGGTGCTCTCATGCGCGAAGGCGTCGACGATGCGGGGGAGGAGCTTGTCGCGGGCGTAGCCGCGCGCGGTGTCGCGCACCATCCGCTCGTCCTCGGTCAGCTGATCGTCGAGGAGGAAGGGGTCTTCCCAGTCGAACCGGCCCATGCCCGCCATTCCGTATTCTCCTTTGCGACCATGCGGATGGGGGCGGCGGGGGCGGTTGTCCAGCCTTTCGCGCGCGGGAGGCAGCGCGGGTTACTCGTCGGGCGGGTGGGCGCTGGCGTGCGGCGGTAGGCCGGCTGTCCTTCTTCGGCGCGTCGAGTAAAGTGACGCGACATTCGAGAGGAGCCCGCCATGACCGAGATCCGCGACCAGGCCGTCCAGCTGTACGACGCCTACACGCACGAGCATCGGGACCGGCGGCGGTTGCTGCGCGAGATGGTGGCGGTGGCGGGGTCGGTCGCGGCGGCGGAGGTGCTGATCGCGGGGATCGGGGCCTCGCCCGCGGCGGCGGCGGTGATCGCGCCGGACGACAAGCGGCTGCGGACCGAGACGCGAACGATCGGCCCGGGGGCGGCGTCGCTGACGGGATATATGGCGCAACCGAGACGCGCGCGGGTGCGGTGGCCGATGGTGCTAGTGATCCACGAGAACCGAGGATTGAACGATCACATCCGCGATGTCGCGCGCCGGGTCGCGCTGGCGGGGTTCGTGGCGTTCGCGCCCGATTATCTCGTGGGGGCGGGCGGGACGCCGGCGGATCAGGACCGGGCGCGGACGCTGATCGATCAGCTCGATCTGAGCGCGGCGATCGCGACCACGGCGGCGGTGATACGCGGGGCGCTGGCGACGGCGGACGGGCCGAGGCGCATCGGCGCGATGGGCTTTTGTTGGGGCGGGGCGTTCGTCAATCGGCTGGCGATCGCCGCCGGGCCGACGCTGGCGGCGGGGGTGTCCTATTATGGGACCGCGCCGAACCCCGCCGAGGCGGTGAGGGTGCAGGCGCCGCTCATGATCCAGCTGGCGGGGAAGGACGCGCGGGTGAACGCGACGGCGCTGCCCTGGGTCGATGCGCTGAGGGCTGCGGGGAAGCGGGTGGAGGCGTTCACCTATCCGGGCGTGGACCATGCGTTCAACAACGACACGTCGGCCGAGCGATACGACAAGGCGGCGGCCGATCTGGCCTGGGGACGGAGCATGGCGTTCCTGACGCGCGAGCTTGACGCGTGAGGGGAGACGTGTTCCCCTTACGTTCACGACGAATCAGGGGAGATCAAGCGTGACCGCCGAACTGACTCTATACACCAATCCCATGTCGCGCGGGCGCATCGCGCGCTGGATGCTGGAGGAGGTCGGGGCCGAATATGACACGGTGTCGCTCGACTATGCGGGGTCGATGAAGGCGCCCGAGTTCCTCGCGCTCAACCCGATGGGCAAGGTGCCCGCGATCGTCCACCGGGGGCAGGTGGTGACCGAGACGGCGGCGATCTGCGCCTATCTGGCCGACGCGTTCCCGGATGCCGGGCTGAGCCCGGCGGCCGACGAGCGCGCGCCCTATTACCGCTGGCTGTTCTTCGCGGCGGGGCCGGTCGAGCAGGCGATCACCAACCGGAGCATGGGCGTATCGACCGAGGGCAAGGAGCGGATGTCGGGGTACGGCAGCTACGAGATGGCGGTCGACGTGCTGGAGCGGGCGGTGTCGACGCATCCCTACGTCGCGGGCGAGCGGTTCACGGCGGCCGACGTGTATGTCGGCAGCCACCTGATGTGGGGGATGCAGTTCGGGACGCTGCCCAAGCGCGACGCGTTCGCGGAATATTGGGGGCGGCTGGCGACGCGCGAGGCGCATGTACGGGCGTCGGCGCTCGACGACGCGGCGATGCCGGTCGCGGCGGAGTGAGCCGACCCTCCCCGAACGGGTTCGGGAAGGATCAGGAAGATCGGCTCGGCAGCGCGCGAATGATCCGCTCGCGCTCGGCGGGGGTCACGCCGCCCCAGCGGGCGATTTCGTCGAGGGTGCGGGCGCACCCTTCGCACAGGCCCGCTTCGTCGATGCGGCACCTGCCGACGCACGGGCTCGCGACCGGCGCGGGCGCGGGGGTGCTCAGACGGTGAAGGCGACGTGGAGGAAGTCGGGGACGGGGCCGTTCCAACCCTCGTCGGTGCCGCCGTCCCGGTCGCGCTGCCGGTTCCGGTCGCGATCGCCGGTCCGGTCGCGGCCACCGCGCTCGGAACGGGCGGCGCGCTCGGGCCGCGCCTCCTGGGCCATGACGGGGCGCTCCCTGCGGGCCGGGCGCTCCGGCGCCGGCGCCTCGTGGCCAACGGCGGCGTCCTCGCGCGGGGCGGGTTCGGCGCGCGCGGGGCGGTCCTCGCAGGCGCCGCGTCGGCGCGGCGCGCGGGGCTCTTCCGCCGGGGTGTCCGCGACGGTAGCGACGACGCGTTCGATCTTGTGGCCGGTCAATTTCTCGATCTCGGCGATGTTCTCGGCGTCGGCGGGCGTGGCGAGCGTGTAGGCGGTGCCGGTCTTGCCCGCGCGGCCGGTGCGGCCGATACGGTGGACATAGTCGTCGGAATGCCAGGGCGCGTCGAAATTGAAGACGTGGGAGACCCCCTTGATGTCGAGCCCGCGCGCGGCGACGTCGGAGGCGACGAGGATGTTGACCGTCCCGTCCTTGAACAGGTCCAGCTCGGCGATGCGCTGCGTTTGTTCCATGTCGCCGTGGATCTCGCCCGACTTGAAGCCGTGAGCCTTGAGCGACTTGTTGAGCTCGCGGACCGTCGTCTTTCGGTTGCAGAAGATGATCGCGTTGGTGACTTCTTCCTGCCCCAGCAGCTGGCGCAGGCGGACGCGCTTGTCGGCGGCGTTGGCGGAGACGGGGACGACCAGCTGCTTGATGTTGACGTTGGCGCTGGCGGGGCGCGCGACCTCGATCATCTTGGGATTCGAGAGGAAGCGGTCGGCGAGCTTCTTGATCGGCGGCGGCATCGTCGCGGAGAAGAGCAGCGTCTGGCGCGTCGCGGGCAGCTTGGTGCAGATCTCCTCGATCGCGGGGATGAAGCCCATGTCGAGCATCCGGTCCGCCTCGTCGATGACCAGCAGCGAACAACCGGTCAAGAGGATGTTGCCGCGCCCGAACAGGTCCATCAGCCGCCCGGGGGTGGCGATGAGCACGTCGACGCCCTTTTCCAGCGCCTTGACCTGGTCGCCCATCGACACGCCGCCGATCAGGAGCGCCATCGAAAGCTTGTGGTTCGCGCCGTATTTCTCGAAATTCTCGGCGACCTGCGCGGCGAGCTCGCGCGTGGGTTCCAGGATCAGCGAGCGCGGCATGCGCGCGCGGCTGCGTCCTTGCGCCAGTATGTCGATCATCGGGAGGACGAAGGAGGCGGTCTTGCCCGTGCCCGTCTGGGCGATGCCGATGATGTCGCGCATCATCAGGACGCTGGGGATCGCCGACGCCTGGATCGGCGTCGGTTCGGTATACCCTGCGTCCGTCACCGTGCGGAGGAGTTCGTCGGATAGGCCGAGATCGGCGAAGCTCATGCAGACACTACCGGATAAGGCCCGGGCGCGCGGATGTGCGGCAACCCTGGACATGCCCATGCGCTCGCGGAATTACGGTGCAAAGTCAATAATCGCGGAGCTTGGGCACCAGTTTGCGGAAGCGTTCCACCGGGCATTTCGCCCCCGACCGCGACCGGACCACGTCGCGCCCGGCGCACACCATCCCGTCGGCCGCGGGTTTCAGATAGAAGCCGCGATAGAAATCGAGCCCGCGGCAATCATCGTCGAATTCGGCGCGCACCCGCTTGCCGCCGCGCAGCACGAGGTCGATCCGGTCGCGCGCGGTGACGATCGCCCCCCCGAGCTCGCTGACCGGGATACAGCTCGGCCCCTTCTTCTCGCGCCATTCCACCGGAGCCGGGGTCGGCGCGCGCGGGGGCTCCACGCGCGGCACGCGGACCATCACGCGCCGGCGGATGGTGATCTGCGCCAGATCGATCCGGTCGACGACCAGCGTGGGCCCGGGAACGGCGAACGCCAGCAAGGCGAGGGGCAAGGCGGCGTGCATCAAGGTTACCGGTTGGTAAGCCGATTCGTTGAATAGGTGATGAACTTGGAAGCACGTGGTATCCGCGGCGGCATGATGTCCGCCCGTTCCGCCTTTCTCGAAATGCTCGCGCGGCACCTGCCGGAGGCGGCGATCGTCACCGACGGCGACGCGATCGCGCCTTGGCTGGTCGATTGGCGCGGGCGGTATCGAGGAGCGGCGGCCGCGCTGGTCGAGCCGCGCACCACCGGACAGGTCGCGGCCGTGGTCCGCGCGGCAGCGGCGCACCGCGTCCCGCTGGTGCCGCAGGGCGGCAATACCGGCATGGTCGGCGGCGCGACCCCGTCGGCGGGGGGCGATGCGGTGATCCTATCGCTCCGGCGGCTGAACCGCATCCGGTCGGTCGATCGGCAAGCGAACGTGGCGATCGCGGAGGCGGGGGTGATCCTCCAGCTGCTGAACGACGCCGCGCTCGGGGTCGGGCGGCGCTTTCCGTTGACGCTCGGCGCGCGCGGATCGGCGACGATCGGCGGGCTGGTGTCGACCAACGCGGGCGGCACTCAGGTGCTGCGGTTCGGGACGATGCGCGGGCTGGTCGCGGGCGTGGAGGCGGTGATGGCGGACGGCACGGTCCATGACGGGCTGGCCGCGCTGCCCAAGGACAACCGGGGTTATAACCTCGACCAGCTGCTGATCGGGGCGGAGGGGACATTGGGCGTGGTCACGGCGGCGGCGCTGCGGCTGGTTCCGGCGGTCGCGGCGCGCGGGGTGGCGTGGGTCGGAGTCGCCTCGCCCGAGGTCGCGCTGGCGTTGCTCCGGCACTGCCAAGCCCATACCGACGCGGTCGAGAGTTTCGAGATCCTCCCCGCCGGGTCGCTGGAGGCGGTGCTCGCGCACTTGCCGGGCGGCCGCGCGCCGCTGGGCGGGAAGCATCCGTGGCACGTGCTGATCGAAGCGACCGCGCCCGACGATCACGCCGAGCGCCCGGACGCGCTGCTCGAACGGTTGCTCACCGACGCGATCGGGCGCGGTTTGGGCGACGATGCGACGATCGCGGCGAGCGAGGCGCAAGCCGATGCGTTCTGGCGCATCCGTGATTCGATCTCGGACGCCGAACGCGCGCGGGGGCCCGCGACGCAGCACGACATATCGGTACCCGTACCCGCCATGCCGCGCTTCATGGTCGAGGCGGCGGCCGCATGCGAGGCGCGCTTTGCGGGCACGCACGCCAGCGGGTTCGGGCATCTGGGCGACGGCAACGTCCATTTTCACGTCCGCGCGCCCGCCGGGGTGGAGGCGGAGCGCTGGTACGCCGAGGCCGCGCCGGCGGTGACGCGCTTCGTCCACGACCTGGTGACGGCGGCGGGCGGGTCGATCTCGGCCGAGCACGGGATCGGGCAGATGAAGCGGGACGAGCTCGACCGGCTGCTCCCGCCCGCGCGCGCGAACGCGATGCGCGCGATCAAGGCGGCGCTCGATCCGCTGGGCATCATGAATCCGGGCAAGCTGCTCCCGCTCGTGCCCGACGGGCCGGTCCCGCTTGCGCCGGGCGCGGGTGGGAAATAGAGCGGCGCGCGATCCGGCGGCCCGATCGCCGCCCCCTCCTGGAGTAACGACCCGATGGCCAGCGCGCCGCTTCCGCTCTTCTATCACGGGCTCGAGCCGCTCTCGAGCGAGACGCACGGTTCCTGGCGCGTACGCCCGCAGGACAACGCGCCGTTCCTGATCGGGCAGCACGCCGTCCCCGTCACGGTGGACGAGTTCCCGCTGGTGCAGCGGCACATGCCGATCGTGTTTTCGGTCGGCGAGGAAAGCGTGCCGATCGCGTTGATGGGGCTGAACGAGGGCGTGAACGTCTTCATCGACGACGAAGGCAAGCTTCGCGATACGAACTTCTACGTCCCCGCCTATGTACGCCGGTACCCGTACATGCTCGCGCGGCTGCGCCCCGACGCGCAGGAACTGTCGCTCTGCTTCGACCCGACCGCTGAGTCGATCGGGCCGTTCGAGGATGGCGAGCCATTGTTCGCGAATGGGCAGCCGACCGATGCGACCAAGGCGATCCTGCAATTCAACGAGACGTTCGAACAGGCCGGCGCGCGTACCCAGGCGTTCATGAAAGAGTTGAAGGAGGCCGAGCTGCTGATGGACGGCGAGGTCACGATTCAGCCGGACGGCGCGGCCCAGCCTTTCATCTACCGGGGCTTCCAGATGGTGAACGAGGAGAAGCTGGCCGACCTTCGCGGCGACCAGATGCGCAAGATGGGCAAGTCGGGGATGCTCCCGCTGCTATATGCGCACCTGTTCTCGCTGTCACTGATGCGCGAGGTGTTCGCGCGGCAGATGCAGCTGGGCCAGGTGCCGCGACCGACGCCGCAGCTTCCGAACTGAGGCGACGCACCGATCGTCACCACCACTGGTTTTCAGGCGCCGTTTTTTGGGAACCCCGGCCGGTCCGACGGGTTGTTTTGGTCGATGCGATCCTTAGATCGTGTTGGTGCGGTTTCCGTGTCCCCCCTTTCGCGGACCCGCACGGCGCGCTTTGAGCGCGCCTCCTCCCTGAACCTTGGCCACCTCGTGCGTTAGATCGCGCGGGGTGGTTTTTTCATGCCCCGCGTCGGTCGGCGGGGCTTATTCGGCGGCTTGGGCGAGGTCGCCCGCCGACGCCTCGTCCTCCAGCCCGGCGATGATCCCGTCGACTAGCGCGACCGCCGCGCCCAGCCCGTCGCCGAGCCGGTCCAGCCGACAATCCAGATAGAGCGTACGGTCGAGTTCGAGCTGGAGGCCATGCACCCGGCGCATCGGCGACGCGTGGCGGTCGAGTATGTGCCCACCCGCATAAGGTGTGTTGACCGCGACGCCCAGGCCCGACGCGGTCGCCGCCGTCTCCGCCCGCGCGATGAAGCGCGCATCCGCCGCGCGGCCGAACCGGTCGCCGATCACGACCTGCGCCGCGCCGCGCCCGAGCGGCGGCATCGAATGGAGGTCGAGCAGGACGGCGACGCCGAACCGCGCGCGCGCCGCCATCAGCGCGGCGGCCAGCGCCCGGTGGTACGGCCGGTGCGCCGCGTCGATGCGCGCGCGGACGTCGGCGTCCGACAGCCTGCGCCGCCAGATCTCGCCCGCCGCGGGCACCCGCCTGGGGATCAGGCCCAGGCCGCTGCGCGATTTGGGAGACCGGGTCGCCGGCAGCGTCGGGTCCGCGCCCTCATCGACGGCGGGATCGCGCTCGTCCTCCGCGCGGTTCAGGTCGATCCAGGCGCGGGGGACCCGCTGAACCAGCGTCGTGCGCTCGCCTCGCGCCGCCAGCGCGACCGCGTCGACGAACCGATCCTCCAACGCGCGCAAGGAGCGCGGCGCGGCGCGCAGGAGCGGCAGGATCGCGGGCGGATAGTCGCGGCCGGCATGCGGAACCGACAGGACGACGGGGCTCGTCGGCGCGTCCGGATCGCCCCACCACTCGAAGCTTGGCTCCATTTTCGGGACGGTAGGGCGCGTGGGCGGGCGCGGCAACGGCGCGCGCGGTCCGTCGCACTGGAAATCTTAACCGATCCCGGGCTATGCGCCAGGCTTGGGATGGGTCGCCGCGAGGCGTCACGGGATTGGGCCGACGATGATCCGGATTTTGCTGGCCGAGGACGATGACGTCATGCGCGAATACCTGGCGCGCGCTCTGGAGCGGTCGGGCTATTCGGTGGTCGCGGTGGACCGGGGGACGGCGGCGATCCCGCTGCTCGAGACCGAGCGGTTCGACCTGCTGCTGACCGACATCGTCATGCCCGAGATGGACGGGATCGAGCTCGCGCAGAAAGCGGGCGAGATGCGCGCGGACCTGCGCGTGATGTTTATCACGGGGTTCGCGGCGGTGACGCTGAAGGCCGGGCGCGCGATGCCGCAGGCGCGCATCCTGTCCAAGCCGTTCCACCTCCGCGATCTGGTGATGGAAGTCGACCGGATGTTCGAGCACGATCAGGCCGGGCTAAACTAGACCGCTTGCGTCGTCGGCGGGAGGCCGTTAAGCGCCGTCCCCACGGGCGTGTAGCTCAGTGGTAGAGCACTGTGTTGACATCGCAGGGGTCGCAAGTTCAATCCTTGCCACGCCCACCAGTTCACGCCTCGGGATCCGCTGTTTCGCGCGGTTTCCGGGGCGGACCCCCCCCCGGTTTCCCCTTATTCGCGGCTTCCGCGGCGTCCGATCCCCATCGTGACCGCCCCGCCCGCCAGCGCGCTTGCACCCAGCGCCAGCGGTACGCTCGCCGCGACCGAGCAGGCGAGGAAAGCATTCACCCGGGCCGCGATGCGATTGGCCTGGACGCCCGGCGCGCCGCTCCGAAGATGAAACAGCGGATAGGCGAACAGCACGACGCCGGGCAGCGGCACCAGCAGCCGCGCGGTCCAGGCCAGGAGCAGCGCGCGTCGGGGGTGAGGCGCGCCGTGGTCGGCCCCCGGCTCGCCCGGCGGGCAACGCCCGGGCGTGAGCAGCGGGGCAGCGTCATGGTCGCGAAGACCATGCAGACGACGAGCAGCCTCGCGTCCCGGCCCAGCGCGGCGGTCGCGACGAGCAACGCGGAGGTCGCCGACGCACGGGCAAATCGATGTTGCTCAAGGCGGCGGTCGCGCTCCTTCCGTTGAGCGGAGGCGAGGTGAGGCTTGGCGATGCACTCGTGAGCGAGCTGGAGCCCCGCGCCCGGTCGATTGGTTACCTGCCGCAGGACGGCGTCGCGTATTGGAACATGCTCGCCCGCGATCTCGTCGCGCTCGGACGCTTGCCGCACCGATCGCCCTTTGCCGCGCCGTCCCCCGAGGACGAGGCGGCGGTCGCGCGCTCGCTGGCCGCGACCGACACGATCTCGTCCATGCGCCGCGCGCCGCCGACGACGTGCTCCTCCATCACGGCCGCCTCGTCGCGTTCGGCCTGCCCGCCGAGGCGCTCACCTCCGACATGATCCGGGCTATGTTGGGCGTCAGCGTCGTCGCGGGGCGCGACGGCGACCGGGCGTTCTGGGTTCCCGCCGGGCGCCGAGCCGCCCTTGCCCCCGCTCCCATGCCCGCTAAACCGGCCCGGGGAGAGAAGATGAACCAAGCAGCACCGATCGTCGCCGAAGCCGCGGGCGAGCCGTCACCGTCGGATATCAAGCTCGTGATCACCGCCTCGTCGCTGGGGACGGTGTTCGAATGGTACGATTTCTTTATCTACGGCACGCTCGCCGCCAGCGGGATCATCGGCCGCACCTTCTTTCCCGGCGACAACGCGGTCATCCAGACGCTCCTCGCATGGGCGGGGTTCGCGGTCGGGTTCGGCTTCCGGCCGCTCGGCGCGGTGCTGTTCGGGTATCTGGGCGACCGGCTGGGGCGCAAATACACCTTCCTCGTCACGATCACCTTGATGGGCGTCGCGACGGCCGGGGTGGGCCTCGTCCCCTCCGCCGCGTCGATCGGCTATGCCGCGCCGCTCATCGTGATCCTGCTCCGCATCGCGCAGGGGCTGGCGCTCGGCGGCGAGTATGGCGGCGCGGCGATCTACGTCGCCGAGCATTCGCCGTCGGGCAAGGCGGGTTTCTACACCAGCTTCATCCAGGCGGGCGTGGTCGGCGGGTTCATCCTGTCGCTCGTCGTCGTGCTGCTGACCAAGGGGCTGCTCCCGACCGAGACATGGAACGAGTGGGGCTGGCGGCTGCCGTTCCTGTTCTCGGTCGTGCTGCTCGCCATCTCGCTCTGGATGCGCGTCAAGCTGTCCGAGAGCCCCGTCTTCAAGCGCATGAAGGAAGCAGGCGAGGTCGCCGCCAATCCGATCAAGGCGAGCTTCACCTATCCCGGCAACCTGCGCCGCATGTTCGTCGCTTTGTTCGGGATCGCCGCCGGGCTGACGGTGATCTGGTACACCGCGATGTTCACCGTCCTGTCCTTCCTTCAGACGACCATGCGCGTCGAGGAGACGGCGGCGCAGCTGCTGGTCGGGGCGGGGGCGACCGCTGGCCTGGGCTGGTTCGTGCTGTTCGGGTGGCTGTCCGACCGGATCGGGCGCAAGAGGCCGATCGTGTGGGGATACGCGCTGACGCTCGTGCTGTTGTTCCCCATCTTCTGGGTCATCGGCGCGACGGCGAACCCTAAGCTGTCGGAGGCGGCGCGGCGCATGCCGGTGATCGTGTCGGGCCCCGCCTGCGGCTACAGCCCGTTCGCCGCCGCCCAGGCGGACGAGTGCGGCCGCCTGCTCGACCATTTCTCCAGGAAGGGCGTGGCGTACGAGAAGCGCCGCACACCCGCGACGGTGGTGAGCATCGGCGGCGAGGCGATCGCGGACCGCACCCCCGCCGGTCTCGACGCGGCGCTGGCGCGCGCTGGGTACGACCTGTCGCCCGTCACGCCCTCGCCGGGGCGGATCGTCGTGATCCTGCTCGCGATCCTGTCGCTCGGCGCGCTGTCCGGGATCACCTACGGCCCGGTCGCGGCGCTCCTGTCCGAGATGTTCCCGCCGGCGATCCGCTACAGCTCGCTGTCGATCCCCTATCATATCGGCACCGGCTATTTCGGCGGTTTCCTGCCCTTCATCAGCCAGTATGTCGTGGCCAGGACGGGCGACCCGTTCGCGGGGCTCTGGTACACGATGGCGGTGGTGGCGATGGCGCTGGTCGTGACGGTGTTCGGCCTGCGCGATGATCGCCCGGGCGGCGGGCCGGGCGAGCCCCCGGTGGCGCCGGCCGGGTGATCGCGGTAACGGCGCGGGGGTGACCGCCGCACCCTTACGCCTCCGCCTCGACACCCACGTCCTGCGATCGAACTGGCGCGCGCTCGACCGGATGAGCGGGCGGGCGGCGTGCGGCGCGGCGGTCAAGGCCGACGGCTACGGCCTGGGGGCGACGGAGGTCGCGCGGCGGCTGGCGGAGGCGGGATGCCGCGATTTCTTCGTGTCGAACTGGCTGGAGGCGGAGGCGCTTGCCCCGCTCGGCCTGCCCGTGTCGGTGCTTCACGGCGTACGCGAGGAGGACATGGCGTCGGCCGCGAGGGGGGCCGCGAGCGGGATCGCGCGGCCGGTGCTGAGCACCCCCGCTCAGGTCGCGCGCTGGCGGGCGACGGGCGGGGGCCCGTGCGACGCGATGGTCGACACCGGCATGAACCGCCTCGGCCTGTCGGTCGCGGAGGTCGAGGGAGGGCTGCTCGACGGCATGCCCGTCGATACGCTCATGAGCCACCTGGCGCGTGCCGAGGAGGACGGCGACGAGGCACGCGCGATGAACGAGCGCCAGCGCGCCGCCCTGGCCGGTCTCGCCGGCCGCACGACCGCGCGCCGCCTCAGCCTCGCCAACTCGGCCGGCATCGCGCTGGGGGCAGGGTACGCGTTCGACCTGACCCGGCCGGGCCTGGCGCTCTATGGCGGCGTCCCCCGCCCCGACATGGCGGGCGACCTGCTGCCGGTGGTCCGCCCCGAGGCGCAGGTGATCCAGCGCCGCCTGGTCCCGGCGGGCGGGACGGTCGGCTACAACGCGACCTGGACCGCGCGGGTCGATACGGAAGTGGCGATCCTCAACATCGGCTACGCCGATGGGTATCTGCGGGCCTTCTCCGACCGGGGGACGACCGTGAAGGACGGCGCGGTCCTGCCGGTCATCGGCCGCGTGTCTATGGACCTGCTCGCGATCGATGCCGCTGCCTTACCAGATCTGCGCGAAGGCGACTGGGTCTGCATCGCCTTCGACTTGCCCGAAGCGAGCGCCGCGACCGGGCTGTCGCAATATGAGTTGCTGACCTCTCTCGGCTCCCGCTACGACCGCGACTGGACGTGAAAAAGGGCCGCCCCAAAGGGACGGCCCTTCGACTAGTTGGTAGCGCCGTCAGAACTTAATGTTGGTGGTCACCTGAAAGCGGCGGCCGATCTGGTCGACAAAGCCGGGGGTGAATAATCCCGACGATAAGCCGATATCACCCGCATAGTTCTTGTCGGTCAGGTTAAAGACATTGAATTGCATGCGGAAGCGCTCGTTGACGTCGGCTCCGATCACGAAGTCGAAGACGCTGTAACGGGGGAACACCACGTTGGGGAACTGCTCGATCGTCGACGGCGCGCCATTCGTGAACAGCTTGGTGCGGTCTTTCCAATTCCAGGTCAGCTGCGAGAAGAATCCGTCTTTCTCATAACGACCCGATGCTTGCGCTTCCCACTTCGGTCGGTCGAACGTCCCAGCCGACTTTTGCCCGTCAACCGCGAAGTCGCCCGAGAACGACGTGTCGAAGCGGATGAGATGGTAGAGGCTGCCGCGCAGGGTGAAGTTGCCCAGGTCCGCCGGCAAGTCGAAATTGTAACGTAACGCCCCGGTGATCGCGCGGACCTCGATCGCCGACAGGTTTAGATAAGTTCCCGAGGATCCCGGCAGAATCTGGAAATCCGAACCGCGCGAGAAGAACTCGCACAGGTTGGAGCCGACCTGCGCCGCCGTGTCCGGAAAGGTCGGGCTATCCAAGCAGAACTGAACCGACGAGCTTGGCGTCAGCACGGTGATGGCCTCGCGCAGGTCGACCGCGATATAGTCGGCCGACAGTGACAGGCCTGGAACAAAGCGCGGTGCCAGCACCCCACCGAAGGTGTAGCTCTTGGCCCGCTCCGGCGACAACCCGGTGCCACCCGAGAACTGGGTGGGCAACGAGATGTTGTTGGCGACGAAAGTCGACAGGAACGCGTCGGCGGTCGAGGCATCGGTCGCGAGTCCCGCCGCGATCACCGACGACCGGCAGTTGGCGCGCCGCGTCGCGGCCGAAGTGCCGCCGTTGATGTTCGCGGTTCCGCAGACATCCGTGGTCACTGCGAAGGCCGGCTGCCCTCCAAGGAACAGCTCGACCACGCCCGGCTGGCGGATCGACTTGGTGTAGTTGCCCCGGAACAGGATGTCCGGGATTGGCCGCCATGTGCCCGCCAATGTGTAGATGGTGGCGGGATCGCCCTGATATTCGGGTGTGCTCACCACGCCAGCGAGGTTTCGGAACGTCTGACCACGGCCGCTTTGCTGCGACACGCGAACCGCGGGCTCGAACGTCAGTTCGCCAAGGAAGTCGACGAAGCCGTTGCCGAAGATCGGAATACGGGCTTCGCCGCCGATCTCGTAAACTTCGATGAAGCCGTTCGTCGTTCCTGACGGTGCCGTGCGCCCGCGTCCGAGCCGGTTGATCAAGTTAGCCTGGAAGGACAGCTCCTCCTTGCGGTACTCGCCCGCCGCCGACACGCCGAGCGGGCCGCCCGGCAGGTCGAACAGCGTGCCGCTGACCGATGCTTGCAGGAAGGTTTGCGCGGACACGTTGCTGAACGTCGCATCCTGGCGGACGTAATTCTTCGAGTCCTCGGACATCTGATTATAGCCGAACGGGTTCAGTGGCCGGCACCGGTCGATCAGGTCATTGGTGATGGTGGGCGTCACCACCGTTTCAGTCGGGATGCCACCCGCCCCGTCGAGACGCGTGATGTTGCTGACCGTGCCGTTCGGCGTCCGACCGACATACTGATCCCGGAACAGCTGCGAGCGACAGACCACGTTGCCGTTCGCCACGCCCGTTGTGGCCACCCCCTGATCGACCGCATCGAGCGCGAGCTGATATTCGAGGTCGCCGATCGTGGTCGTCTTCGTGGTCTGCTTGGACCGCCCGTAGGTCGCGGACAGCTCCGCGTTCCAGCGCTGGCCTAGCAGCTCGAAGTTCGACCGGACGCCGCCCACCAATCGATAGGTCTCGGCGACGTTGGAGAAGGCGTTACCCTCGAAGATATCCTGGTTGATGCGAGTCAGCGCGAAGCTGCCGCCGCGAGTGTTGGCGTTGATGCCGGCCGACGCGAGCGCGGCGCGATCACCGGCGTCCAGGAATGGGTTGTTGACGTTGAGCACCAGCGCCGCGTTCTCCGCCGATGCCGAAACCGAGTTGTTGCTTGCCTGGTTGCCGGTGCCGACGTTTTTAACGCGGGCAAACAGGTTCTCGGTGAAAAAGGTGACTTCGTCGGTCAGGTCGAACTTGCCCAGGAGGTTCGCGACGTAACGATCCTGTTGGGTGCGCAGGATCACGGTGTCGGGTCCCTGGGTGAACCCGCCGTTCGATCCGAGTGCCTGGGTGAGCAGGCTCGGCGTACCCGCGTCGAGTTGCGCTGCGGTGAACTGGCGCACACTGCCCTCGGGCGTGAACTCGATCGGCACCGCGAGGAAGGGTAGCACGACATTCTGCGCGACGGTCGTGGTCGTCCCGTTGCCGTTGCGCACGGTCACGGGCGTGGTGTTGGTGTTCTGGACGCGCGGCACGCCGGGGATGAAGGTGCCGATGAACGCGTTGATGCCGACGCCTGGGTTCGCGGCGAGGAACTCGCGCGCGGTGGGCCGGTTCGCCTGAAGCACGTTGACTGCGAGCGTATTGAGCTGCGTCGCAGTCGCGCCCGCAGGCGGAGTGACGCCGAATCCCGTGAAGACCTGAGCCGCCGTGACGTTGGCAGGAAGCACTGTCGGTGCGAAGGTCGTGAAGGGTAGGTTTGCGGGCTGCAGCTGAGTGCTCGGAATGCCATTGCGCCCATCATTGAGGATCAGCGACGAAGGCGCGCCGGGCAGGCCATTGACCAGCTGGGTACCAGTCGTGAAGAAGGTGGTGTTGGGTAGCGTGATGTTGCCACGCGGCGTCGGGACGATCTGGCCGGTGGTGGTGCCAAGCCCGTTCTGGAAGGTAATGTAGTTTGACACGCGGTTGGCTTGCGCTCCGGTGCCAGCCAACGGGACATACGGCGTGGGCGGCGTCGCCAGCGTGTTCAGGATCGTGCCCGCTAATGAGATCGAGAGGTTGTTGAAGCCCTCGCCGAACAGGTTAGCCGGTTGCAGGTCGTCGGTGTTGCGCAGGAACGCGCCGTTGTTGGTTCCGGTGACGTCAATGATCGCGTTGGGTGCGAAAGAGCCGTTGCGGATCCCGCCATTCGCGAAGTTGCCGATGGTGGTGGCGCGGCGCAGGCGGAAGTCGCGGTCGCGCCCGAGCAGCCCGTCATTCCGGTTGTATTCGGCCGCCAGGGTCAAGTTGGCGCGGTCGTCCATGAAGTTGCGGCCCGCCAGCACGCGCGCGGTGTATTGCGCCGCGTCGCCGCGCTCGCTGATGCCGGCGAGCCCGGTCACCTCGGAGCCCTCATAATCGTCGCGCAGGATGTAGTTGACGACGCCCGCGATCGCGTCCGATCCATAGGCCGCGGCACCGCCGACCGTGAGCACGTCGACCCGCGATATCAGGCCGGCCGGGATCACGTTGACGTCGACCTGGCTGCCCGAGGCGTTGCCGTCCACAAACAGCGAGCCGGCATTGCCAGACACGAACCGGCGACCGTTGACGAGCGTCAGCGTGCGCGCCGTGCCTAGATCGAGCAGGTCGACGAAGGCCGAACCGAGGCTGGCCGATTGTCCACCGTTGTTACCCGTCAGCGGGCTTGACCCCGGACCGACGAGGGGAATGTCGTTCAGCACTTCGAGCGCATTGGTAAATCCGCGAGCCTGTATCTGAACCGAATCGACTTGCACGCCAGGCAGGACGCCGCTGGTTTCGGGCCGTGGGATGCGCGAGCCCGTGACGACCACTTCGTTAACATCACCTTCTTCGCCGTCGGCGCTCAGTCGAGCGTCCGCTTCGGCTTCCACCGTCTCCTGCGTGCGCTCGGTGCTCTGTGTCGGGTTCGGCACATTCGGTGCAGCCTGGGCGAACGCCGCCGGTACGACGAACAAGCTTCCGACCAGCGCCGTCGCGCCCAGCAAACGATTGATCTTCATCGTGGTTGTGCTTCCCCTTGAATGCGGACCCCGCGCCCGTTCATCCTAATGAAAGGATCATGAGCATCACGGCATCGTCCCGAGCAAGCGCAAGCTGATGATTACAAATCGTTTCGATACATACTGTTGCGTCCGGGTGACAGTTTTCTGACCATATGTTTCAATTCCAGCCGGAGTGGTGACGAGCTTCGTGCATGACGGGCCAATCCAAGTAAGGAGCCGATGTTGCGGCGCGGCAGAGTTGGGCTTACGCTGCGGCGAACCTTTGGAACCGCCCAGACCCATGAAAAAGCACCAAACGGGCGACGGGGTCGCCATCGTCAAGAAATACGCGAACCGGCGGCTCTATAATACCGAGTCGTCGTCCTACATCACGCTCGAGCATCTGGCGGCGATGACGCGGGCCGGGCGCGACTTCAAGGTCGTGGATGCCCGGACCGAGGAGGACATCACCCACAATATCCTCACCCAGATCATCATGGAGGAGGAGAGCCGGGGCGAGACGATGCTCCCCGTTGATTTCCTGCGCCAGCTGATCGCGATGTATGGCGGGTCGATGCAGGCGGTGGTGCCGGGCTATCTGTCCGCCTCGCTCGACAGCTTAAAGCGCAACCAGGACCAGTTCCGATCGGCGGTCGAGGGCGCGTGGGCGGGGTCGCCCTTCGCCGAACTGGTCCAGCGCAACATGGCGATGTTCGAGGCCGCGACCTCGGCGTTCAAGCCGCCCGCCGCGCGGGCGGCGGGCTCCCCGAGCGCGAAGGACCGGGAGATCGCTGCGCTGAAAGCCGAGCTCGCCGGCTTACAGGCAAAGATGGACAAGCTCGCCGCCCCCGGCGACGCGGCCTGACGGAAACGCCTAGCGACGCGGCTTGACGAATTTCAGGGTCATGCGGTCGCTCTCGCCGATCGCGGCGTATCTCGCGCGGTCGACATCCTTCAGCCGGTAGTTGGGCGGGAGGGTCCACACGCCCTGCGGGTGGTCGTGCGTATCGCGCGGGTTGGCGTTGACCGGCGACTCGCCCGCCAGGCGGAAGCCGGCTGCGGTCGCCAGGCGGACCACCGTTGACCGCTTCAGATACCCGCTCGACCGTTCGAGCGCGGTGTCCTTGTCCTCGGGCAGGCGGTGGTCGACGACGCCGAGCGTGCCGCCGGGCTTGAGCGCGGCGAAGAACGTCTTGAACGCATTGGCGGGGACGGCGGCGTTGTCCTGCATGGTCAGGTTGTGGACGTTGCGGAAGGTCAGCACGATGTCGGCGGTGCCCGGCGCCATCGTGGTCGTGCCCGCGACCATGTCGACCGTCTCGACGCGCGCGGGGCCGAACCGGGCGGCCTTGCCCGCCAGCATCGTGCGCGTGCGGTCGCCCTGCGAGGTCGGGACCAGCGCGATATAGCGGCCGCGCGCCTTGACCATCGGCGCCAGGATCTCGGTGTACCAGCCGCCGCCCGGGATGAATTCGACCACCGTGTCGGTCGGCTTGACCCCGAAGAAGGCGAGCGTCTCGGCGGGGTGGCGGTACCGGTCGCGCTCGCGGTCGGCGGGCGTGCGCGCGTCGGACGCGACGGCGGCGGCGATCGCGGCGTTCGGTCGGGTCGACTGGGCCAGCGCGCCCCCGGTCCCGATTGCGGCGATGCAGGCGAACGCGATGAGGCGGGACATGGGCTGGCTCCTGTGACGTCGCGCCAGCATGCCCCGGGCGCGCCGCTCGCGCAACCGGGGCCCGGGTGGAAGCGCCGACGGCCGCGATCACGAAACGACCCGCGCTACAGGCACGCCTCCAGATACGCCTGGTCGAACCCGAACTGCCTGGCCTTGTCGAGCGTGTAGGGACGCAGGCCCATCGCGCGGTATTCGCCGACGATCTTGCCGTCGGCCGACTCCTCCAGATACTCGAACTTGAACAGTTCCTGCGTGACGATCACCGGGCCCTCCATGCCGATCACCTCGGTGATGTTCGTCACGCGGCGGCTGCCATCGCGTAGGCGCTTGACCTGGACGACCAGGTCGACCGAGTCGGCGATCTGCCGGCTGATCGCCTCCTTGGGCATCTTGATGTCGCCCATCATCACCATGTTCTCCATACGCCCCAGGCACTCGCGCGGGGAGTTGGAGTGGAGCGTGCACATCGACCCGTCATGGCCCGTATTCATCGCGGCGAGCAGGTCGAAGCATTCCGACCCGCGGATCTCGCCCAGGATGATCCGGTCGGGCCGCATACGCAGCGAGTTCTTGACGAGGTCGCGGATCGATATCTCGCCCTGACCCTCGAGGTTGGCGGGCCGCGTCTCCAGCGGCAACCAATGCGGCTGCTGGAGCCGGAGCTCGGCCGCGTCCTCGATCGTCAGCACGCGCTCGCCCGGGTCGATCATCTTGGACAGGGCATTCAGCATCGTCGTCTTGCCCGAGCCCGTGCCGCCCGAGATGACGATGTTGAACCGGCTCGCCCCCGCGACCTTCAGGGCGGTCGCCATCTTGGGGCTCATCGACCCGAAGCCCGCCATCATGTCGAGCGTGATCGGCTTGGCCGAGAACTTGCGGATCGAGATGGCGGTACCGCGCAGCGAGAGCGGCGGCACGATGACGTTGACGCGGCTGCCGTCCTTCAGCCGCGCGTCGGCGAGCGGCGTGGTCTGGTCGACGCGGCGGCCGACCGAGTTGCAGATCCGCTGCGCGATCTGGAACAGGTGCTCTTCGTCGCGGAACTGGATGGGGGCGAGCACCAGCTTGCCCTTCTGTTCGATATACGTCTGTTCCGGCCCGTTCACCATGATGTCGGTGATCGTCGGATCGGCCAGCAATTCCTCGAGCGGCCCGAGACCCAGCAACTCGTCGACGAGCACCTTCTCCAGCGCGAACTGCTCGCGCCGGTTCAGCGTCAGTTTCAGCTCGGCCAGCACCTCGCCGATGATCGGCCGGAACTCCTCGGCCAGCTCGTCCTTCCCCAGCGTCGCCGCCGCCTCCGGGTCGACCCGCTCGAGCAGGCGAGGGAGGACCTGTTCCTTGATCTTGTGGATCGAGGCCTCGAACCCCTCCATCTTGCTGTTGCCCGCGTCGCCGCTGGCGTTCTGGCGGTCGGCGAGCCGCTGCATCGCGTCCCCTTGGACGCCGGGCATGTTGCCCGTCTCGATGTCCGACCCGCCTGGCAGCCCGACGGACTCGAGGGGCGGGAACTGGTCGCCGCCGTCCGTGTCGGGACGCGTGGCGGGGCCGCTCCCCTGCATGGGCTTGGCGACCCCGAACGCGGCGCGGGATGCCTGTCCCCCAGTCATGCCGCCGCGACGCCCGAACGCACTCATGTCAGCCCATTCCCCTCGATCGTGGCCCGGAATTAGGCTCCAGAGATTTACATTCGCCTAACCAAGCCAGGCTGGCGCTCCCCCGCGCGCCGCGATAACCTGGAAGCGAAACAGGGCAGGGCGGGGGCGCATGGCCATGAAGGGCATCAAGGCGGGACTGGCGACCGCGGCGGCGATCGCGTTCGCGGAACCCGCGCAGGCCGAATGGCTGAAGGCGAGCTCACGGCACTTCACCGTCTATTCGAACACCACCGTCGAGAGCGTCACCGCGCTCGCCACCCGGCTGGAGCGCGTCGACGGCGCGCTGCGCTACGTTTATTCCATGAAGGAGGCGGAGAACGCCGGCTCGCCGCCCGTCACCGTGTTCGTCGTCGACGACACCGCCGCGATCCGCAGGCTGGCGGGATCGAGCGGGGTGGGCGGCTTCTATCTCGGCCGCGCCGACGGGGCGGTGGCGTTCACGCCCCGGCGGGGCGACGAGACGGGGGCGGGCGCGCTTGGGCCGCAGATCGTGCTGTTCCACGAATACGCGCACCATTTCCTGCTTAGCAATTCGGCCGCCGCGCTTCCCGCCTGGTATTCGGAAGGCTATGCCGAGTTCGCGGCGACCGCCCGCGTCGAGGAAACGTCGGTGGTCATCGGCGGCGCCGCGCAGCACCGCGCATGGGGCCTGTTCGCCACCGACGAGCTGTCGCTCGAGCTGCTGTTCGCCCCGCCCGTCAAGATGACCCCGCAGCAGCGGGACCAACTATACGGCCGGGGCTGGCTGCTCACGCATTATCTGACTTTCGACACCGCGCGTAAGGGGAGTCTCCGTCGCTACATCGTCGCATTGAACGGTGGAACGCCCCCGCTGAAGGCGGCGGTCGAGGCGTTCGGCGACCTGAAACAGCTCAACCGCGACCTGCGCAAATACCTGATGGGGCGCAAGCTGCCCGGCTTCGTCATTCCCGTGGCGAAGCTGCCGCCCGTGAAGGTCGACGTCCGCGCGCTGACCCCGGGCGAGCGCGCGCTGATCGACATGCGCATGGTCTCCACGCGCGGGGTGAACGACAAGACGGCGACGGCGCTCTACGCCCGCGCGGTCAAGGCGTCCGCACCCCACGGGGGCGACGCCGTCGCGCAGGGCTGGCTCGCCGAGATGGCTTATGACGCGAAGCGCGACGACGAGGCGGAGGCCGCCGCCGACCGGGCGCTGGCCGCCGATCCCAGATCGATCCAGGCGCTGATCTACAAGGGCCGGGTCCACCTTCGTCGCGCCGCGACCGCCAGTGCCACCGATCCCAGGATCTGGAAGGAGGCGCGGTCCTGGGTCGTGAAGGCGAACCGCGTCGATCCCGACGGCGCGGCGGCGCTCCAGCTGTTCTACGACAGCTTCGCGATGGAGCGCGCGAAGCCCAGCGCCAGCGCGGTCGCGGGCCTGCATTACGCGCTGCTGTTGGCCCCGCAGGACCAGGCGCTCCGCTTCCGATCGGTGACGCAGCACCTGAAGGACGGCAACATCGCGGAAGCCCGGCGCGCATTACGCCCGCTCGCCTTCGACCCGCACGGCGGCGCGGAGAATCCGGCCGCCAAGCTGATGGCGCTGATCGACAAGGGCGAGACCGGCCCCGCCGCGCTGGCGGCGATCGAGGAGGCGGACAGGGCGAAGGTCGCGGGCGGAACCGACTGATCACCCGCGCTCGCGCTCGATGAGCGCCTGCTTCCGTTCGACACCCCAGGCATAGCCCCCCGGACCGCCGTCGGTGCGGAGCACCCGATGGCAGGGGACGACCACCGCCAGCGGGTTCGCCCCGCAGGCCGACCCGGCGGCGCGCACCGCTTGGCGGTTGCCCGCCGCCGCCGCCAGCTCGGCGTAGGTGCGCGTTTCGCCCGGCGGGATCGCCCGAAGCGCCGCCCACACCGCTTCCTGGAACGCGGTGCCGCGCACGTCGAGCGGCAGGTCGCCCGTCATGTGCCCGGGCCGCTCGACCCCGGGTTGCTCGACCAACGCGACGACCCGCGCCGCGAGGTCGGACAGCTCCTCGTCGCCCCGGGTTATCGCCGCGTGCGGAAAGCGACGCGCCAGCTCGTCCGGCGTTTCCTCGAACGCCACGCGGCATAAGCCCCGCTCGGTCGCAGCGACCAGCAGCGGCCCCAGGCTGGTGCCGACCACCACCCACCCGATCGCCGTGCCCGCGCCGCCCGTCCGCGCCCGCGACGGCGTCATCCCCAGCCGGGGCGCGGCGTTGGTATAGAAGCCGCTCGGCCCCGCATAGCCCGCCTCGTAGATCGCCTCCGTCACGCTTCCCTCCCGTTCCAGCGCCGCCGCCGCGCGTCCCGCCCGCAGCCCGCGCGCATAGGCGGCCGGGCTGACGCCCAACGCTCGCGTGAACAGGCGCTGGAAATGGTGCGGCGCATATCCGACCCGCGCCGCCAGGACCGCGAGCGATAGCGCGTCCGTCGCCTCCTCGATCAGCTCGACCGCGCGCGCCACCGCCGCCGTATCGCGCGCGGCATCGTCGGGCCGGCAACGCAGGCAGGCGCGGTACCCCGCCGCGCGCGCCGCCGCGCCGTCTGCCAGGATCGCGACATTCTCCCGCCTGGGCCGGCGCGCTGGGCAGGACGGCTTGCAATAGATACGCGTCGTCCTGACCGCGACGACGAACCGTCCATCGGCGGTGCGGTCGCGCGCGTCGAAGGCGGCCCAGGCGGCGTCGGGATCGATCGGGTGCTTCATGCGGACGTCCTGCCCCATCCCGTCCATCGACGCATCCGGCACCTTGCGATCAAAGCGTGACGACGTTCGCCGTCTTCCGACGAAGCGCGGTCAGTAATGGAGGCGGCACTGGATGATCTCCAGGCTTTGCGCCTCGCCGCTGCCTGGGATGCGGTAGATCAACCGATGCTCGGCGGTGATCCGGCGCGACCAATATCCCTTAAACTCATGCCGGAGCGGTTCCGGCTTGCCGGTGCCGGTGAATGGGGTTCTCAGGCTCTCGCGGATGAGTAGGTTGATCCGAGCCGGGATCTTGGCGTCCTCACCTTGCCAAGCGACATAGTCGAGCCAAGCCGGTTCGTCCCATACCAGTCTCATGGATCGATCAGGTCGTGCTCGACACCGCCGCCTGCATCCATCCGGGCTATCGCCTCGCGCAACGCACGGGCGTTGTTCGGATTGGCCAAGAGATATTCGGTCTCCTCCATCGCCGACCAATCCTCCAGCGAGACCATCACCACCGGCTTGCCGTTCTGGCGCGCGATCACGACGGGCGCGTGGTCCTCGACCACACGATCCATCACCGCTTTCAGGTTGGCGCGCGTATCGGAATAAGTGAGAACGTCCATCCACCTGATCTGCACAAGTGTCGGTACAATGTCAATCATCGGCTCACGACGATCCGTCGCGGCCGTCATGTCCCGTCATGCGGCCGGAAGACAGGCGCGGTGAAGCGGGAGGGCTGGCGTCCGCCGCGCGCATTGTTGCAACGATCGACCCCCCATGCTAGCCGCCCGCCAACTCGTGCCGAGGCGTCTTCGCGCGCCCCGTCCGCACGGGATCAACCGACTGATCATACAGGGAATGGGATCGCGTGGAGGCATCCGGCGGTAATGTGGGCGGCGACATCCAGGCGAGCCTCGCCGGTCGCTACGCCGTCGCCCTGTTCGAGCTCGCGCGCGACGCCAAGGCGATCGACACGGCCGAACGAAGCCTGATCCGCGTCCGCGACGCGGTCGCGACCAACCCGGATTTCCGCCGGCTGACGACCAGCCCGCTCGTCAGCCGCAAGCAGGCCGCCCGCGCCGTGGACGCGACGGCGACGCCGTTGGGCGTCGATTCCACCACCAGGAACTTCCTGGGCGTCCTCGCCGCGAACCGCAGGCTCGCCGAACTTCCCAAGATCGTCCGCGCGTTCCGTACGCTCGCCTCGCGCCATCGCGGCGAGATCAACGCTGAGGTCACCTCCGCACACCCGCTAACCGACGACCAGGTGACCGAGCTCAAACGGCAGCTCCGCCTGCGCCTCGGCCGCGAGGTCTCCGTGGACATGGCCGTCGATCCCGAGCTGCTCGGCGGCCTCGTCGTCCGCATTGGTAGCCAAATGATCGACAGCTCGATCCGCACCCGTCTGAACACTCTCGCAAATGCGATGAAAGGTTGAACATGGAAATCCGCGCCGCCGAGATCTCGGCGATCATCAAGGACCAGATCGCTAATTTCGGCTCGGAGGCCCAGGTCTCCGAGACGGGGCAGGTGTTGTCGGTCGGCGACGGCATCGCGCGCATCTACGGCCTAGACAACGTCCAGGCGGGCGAGATGGTCGAGTTCTCGAACGGGGTGCAGGGCATGGCCTTGAACCTCGAGGCCGACAATGTCGGCTGCGTGATCTTCGGCTCGGACGCCGAGATCAAGGAGGGCGACATCGTCCGCCGCACCGGCACGATCGTCGACGTCCCCGTCGGGCGCGGGTTGCTCGGCCGCGTGGTCGATGGTCTCGGCAACCCGATCGACGGCAAGGGCCCGATCGTCACCGACGGCCGCAGCCGTGTCGAGGTCAAGGCGCCCGGCATCATCCCGCGCACCTCGGTCCACGAACCGATGCAGTCTGGGCTGAAGGCGATCGACGCGCTGGTGCCGGTCGGCCGCGGCCAGCGCGAGCTGATCATCGGCGACCGCCAGACGGGCAAGTCCGCCGTCGCGATCGATGCCTTCATCAACCAGCGCGGCATCAATGCCGGGACCGACGAGTCCAAGAAGCTCTATTGCGTCTATGTCGCGATCGGGCAGAAACGCTCCACGGTGGCGCAGCTCGTCCGCACGCTGGAGGAGAACGGCGCGATGGAATATTCCATCATCGTCGCCGCCACCGCGTCCGACCCCGCGCCGCTCCAGTTTCTCGCCCCCTATACCGGCTGCGCGATGGGCGAGTATTTCCGCGACAACGGCATGCACGCGCTGATCGTCTATGACGACCTGTCGAAGCAGGCCGTCGCCTACCGTCAGATGTCGCTCCTCCTCCGCCGCCCGCCGGGTCGCGAGGCCTATCCCGGCGACGTGTTTTACCTCCATTCGCGCTTGCTCGAGCGCGCGGCCAAGATGAACGACGCGCACGGCGGCGGCTCGCTGACCGCGCTGCCGATCATCGAGACGCAGGCGGGCGACGTGTCGGCCTACATCC
>NZ_CAXSHH010000038.1:0-24765 GCF_964237155.1 uncultured Sphingomonas sp.
CTCGTCAGGCTCATAACCTGAAGGTCACAGGTTCAAATCCTGTCCCCGCAACCACTATTTCCGAACACCCCTGGCTTCCCGCCGGGGTATTGTCCGCGTTTTGGCGAAGTCGGCCAATATCGCCATCGATCCTCGACGCTTACGACCAGCTGATCAGCTGCGTCCTATTTGACGGTTACGCTCGCGACGAGCGACCACAGCGCACGAATCGTATCGGTGCGGGTTAGCTGATCCCCGAGCGCCTCGATCAGCTTCATTACCGTGTCTACAATCGCTTGATCAGGATTGGCGGTGCTCGGCCAGCGTTGCGGCCGGTGCCGTGCGAGATTGCCGCTCGCCTCGTCTTTATCCGGCGTCAGTTTTTCGAGCTCTCGTCAAAGCGAGGTTCACCCTTGCCCTTCGTAGCAATGTGCGCGGTCTTGCCTACAAGCTTGCCGGCAGCGGCCAGCAGTATGGTGCTACGGCTAGGCTGTGCGCACTGGTTACCAGCCAACGCGAATTGCCGCCGCGTTGTGGCTTTTGTCAGTACCATCGGCAGGGCTCTCACAATCCAGCGCGGCAGCTGGTCGATCACGGCCTTAGGCGTCGAGTTTGGGGTTCGCGCGGACGTAGTCGCGTTTGAGAGTGCGTACGAACGCCTCGGCCATGCCGTTCGATTGCGGACTGCTGACGGACGTGATGCGCGACACCAGGCCGATGTCGCGCGCGAGGGCACGGGTGTCGCGAGTGGTGTATGGGCTGCCCCCGGATCAAGTCCGGGGCAGGCTCTTCCCGCCGTTGTCGCAGCCGATCTCGAGCGCGTCCGAGCACCAACGCGTGTTGCGCTGGTCGACCGCGACCCGGCCACCGTGCCGCCGCTCCTCGCCTCGCCCGCTGTGACGCTGGAGCAGCAGCCCGTATACCTTCATGACGCGGTAGACGCGCTTGGGGTTGGGCGCTGCGCGCCCGGTTTTCTCGGCTTGGCGACGCAGGAGCGCATGCACCCGGCGGTAGCCATAGGTCGGCAGCTCGGCGACGAGCGCGCCGATGTCGGCCACCAGCTCGGCGTCGGGCGGCGGCGGTCGTCCTCGCCGCCCAGGCGGTGGCCGGTTGCGCATGGCGGACAGGTGCGGCCTGCTGACGCCGATCGCGTCCGCGACCGCGCTCACAGGCCATCCCCGGGCGACGAGGTTGAGCGCGGCGGCAGTTCTTTTGGACCTGTGGCCCGGGACACGGCCTCGCGCAGGACCTCGTTCTCCATCGCCTTCTTGCCCAAGAGGCGCTGCAGCTCGCGCACCTGCGCCTCCAGCGCCCGGTAGTCGGACGCCGGCACCACCTTCTCGCCAGCAGCGGCCGCGGTGAGCGCGCCCTGCGCCATCAGCCTGCGCCACGTGAACAGCTGGCCGGGGCCGATGCCGTGCCGCCGGGCGACAAAGGACACGCTCATGCCCGGCAGGTAGGTCTCCTCGACGATCCGGACCTTCTCCTCCGGGGTCCAGCGCCTCCGGCGCTCGACACTGGAGAGGACCTCGCCATCATTGTAACGCCTGGTCGTATGCTCAGTCATATGCCTCGCTCTTAGCTAAGAGCGAAACCCCGTCAGGTCATTTAGGGGGCCAGTTCAGAGCGACAGCCTTGGGTAGGGGGGTGAGGGATGCCTGGGGCTTCCCCTACCTACGAGTCAGCGCCGATAAGCAGGATCCCGGATGCCAGGAGCGCATCGTCGCCGACGCAGCGCGGCCAGCTACCATGTCGGTGCGGTATATCGCGAGAAGGCGTCGCGCGCGCCGACCGGCCCGAGCTCCTACGCATGGTAGGCGCCTTCCGGCCCGGTGAGGTGGTCGTCACCGAGAAGATCGACCAAACCAGCCGCCTGCCGCTCGCCGAAGTCGAGCGCCGAAGAGAAGCAGGAGGCGCGGCAAGCTCATCTCGAACACCCCTACGGGCAAGCAGGTCAAGGTGCGGATTGCCGGGACCAAGCGGCCGAGGAACACGGCGCGGAAACAGGTTCTCCAGGAACATCGGCGCGGCGATCCCGAGATAGCCCGGCTGCTTGAGCCAGTGACGGGGCGATCGAAAGTTAGAACGTCCTCTCAGAACAAAGCCGGCGCGCGTCGCACCGATCAGCGAACGTCCGGTTGAGCTTTGCGACTACCGGACCTCCGCCGCGACATAACCGACCGCGCATGGATGTTGGGAAATGGTATAGAGCCCCCAACGAGCGCCCAATCCGGCGCCGCTATCGAGGTCCGATGTCGCAATCGTGTCACCGCGCCGTCTTGGCCGTTCTTCCGCTCGCGCTGGTCGCGTCCGCATGCGGGGAGACGGTGCCTTCCAAACCCGTCGCTCCCGCCAAGGCGGAGGCGGTCGTGCATGAGGGGGAGCTGCTGCGACTGACGCTCACTCCAAAAGCCGAGCGGCGGCTCGGCATCAGGACGGTCCGTATCGGCGAGGGTTCGGCATCCCGCGCGCGGGAAACGAGCGGCGAGGTCGTGGTGCCGCCGACAGGCGGCGCGGGCATGCCGATCGGGTCGACAACCGACCTCGCGCAGGTCGGAACGTCGCAGGCGGCGGCGGACGGTCAGGTCGCGCAGGCGCAAGCGCAGGTTCGGCTCGCGCGGATCGCCTACGACCGCGCCGCAGCGCTGGTGCGCGAGGAGGCGGGTAGCGTCCGGGCTCGCGATGAGGCGGCGGCGGCGCTGGCGACGATGCGCGCGACGCTGGACGCGGCGCAGGCGGGACGTCGACTGCTCGGGCCGTCGGTGGCGTTGATCGGCTCGCAAGCTACCCTATGGGTGCGCGTGCCGGTGTTCGGCACCGACGTGGCCGCGGTCGAGCGCGGACGCGGGGCAACGATCCGGCCCCTCGGCGATCAGTCGGCCGATCCGCGCGCCGCTCGCCCGGTTCAGGCCCCGCCATCGGCCAATGCGATGGCGGGTACCGTCGACCTCTTCTTCGCGTTCGCCAACAGCGACCGCGCCTACCGCGTGGGACAGCGCGTCGCTGTCGCCCTGCTGCTCGGCGGCACGGCGGAGGGACTCTCGATCCCGGCCGCCGCGATCGTCCGCGACATCTATGGCGGCGAGTGGGTCTATCAGCGGACCGCGCCGACCAGCTACGTCCGCCGGCGGGTGGAGATCACGCGTGTCGAGAACGGCCGCGCGCTGCTGTCGCGCGGGCTGGAGCGCGGGGCCGAGGTGGTGACCGACGGCGCGGCCGAACTGTTCGGCACCGAGTTCGGGACGCCGCACTGAGATGCTGGCCTGGCTCGTCCGCGCGGCGCTGACCCAGCGCGTCCTGGTCCTGGCGCTCGCCGCCTTGCTGGTGGTGCTCGGCCTGCGCGCCACCACCGACGTGCCGCTCGATGTGTTTCCCGAGTTCGCGCCGCCCCTCGTCGAGATACAGACGGAAGCGCCGGGGCTGTCGACCGAGGAGGTGGAGAGCCTTATCACGGTGCCGATCGAGACGGCGGTGAACGGCGTTCCCGACCTGGCGACGCTGCGGTCGAAGTCGGTGCTCGGCCTGTCGTCGGTGCAGATCCTGTTCGACCGCGGCACCGACGTGATCCGCGCGCGCCAGCTCGTTCAGGAACGCGTGACCCAGGTGCAGGGTCGGCTGCCGACCGCCGCGCGGCCGCCCGTGATGATGCCGCCGCTCTCGTCCACCAGCCGCGCGATGAAGATCGGCGTCTCGTCGGCCAGGCTCGACCAGATGCAGCTGTCCGAGCTGGCGCGCTGGACGATCCGGCCCCGGTTGATGGCGGTGCCGGGCGTCGCCAACGTCGCGGTCTGGGGTCTGCGCGACCGCCAGCTCCAGATACTGGTCGATCCCGATCGCCTGCGCGCGGCGGGCGTGACGCTGGCGGAGGTGCGCGCGGCCGCGGGTGACGCGGTGCTGGTCGGCGGCGGCGGCTTCGTCGACACCGCGCAGCAACGGCTCGCGGTCCAGCAGACGGGCGCGATCCAGTCCTCGGCCGATCTCGCCCAGGCGGTCGTGAAGCAGAGCGGCGACGCACCCGTCCGCATCGGCGACGTGGCGCGCGTGGTCGACGGTTTCGCCGCGCCGATCGGCAACGCGATCATCGACGACGGCCCGGGACTGATGATGATCGTCGAGAAGCAGCCTACCGGCAACACGCTCCAGCTCACCCGCGACGTCGAGGCGGCCATCGCCGAGCTCCGCCCGGGCCTTCGCGACGTGAAGGTCGACACGACCATCTTCCGCCCGGCGACCTTCATCGAGCGGTCGATCGACAACCTCACCCGCGCGCTCGCCATCGGCTGCCTGCTGGTCGCCGTGGTGCTATTCGTGTTCACCCGCGACTGGCGGCAGGCGACGATCAGCCTGGTCGCGATCCCCGTGTCGCTGCTCGGCGCGGGGCTGGTGCTGCTCTGGAGCGGGGCGACGATCAACACCATGATCATCGCCGGGCTGGTGATCGCGCTGGGCGAGGTGGTCGACGACGCGATCATCGATGTGGAGAACATCGCGCGGCGGCTTCGGCTCAACCGCGAGGCGGGCAACCCGCGATCGAACTTCGACGTGGTGCTGTCGGCTTCCCTCGAGGTGCGCTCGGCGGTGGTGTTCGCATCGTTGATCGTGATGCTCGTGTTCCTGCCAATCTTCTTCCTGGGCGGCGTGGCGGGCACCTTCTTCCAGCCACTCGCGGTCGCCTATGTGCTGGCGATCGCCGCGTCGCTGCTGGTCGCGTTGGTGGTGACGCCCGCGATGTGCCTGTTCCTGCTGCCGAACGCGCCATTGAGGGCGGAGCGCGACACCCGGCTCGTGGGCGCGCTCAAGCGCCGCTACGCGGACGCGCTGCCGCGGATGGTGGCGCGGCCGGCGTTGGCGATGGGGATCGTCGCGGGCGGGCTGCTGCTGGCGGGCGTCGGTTATGCCGGCTTCAAGGACCAGTTCCTGCCCGACTTTCGCGAAACCGACTTCCTGATGCACTTCGTCGAGAAGCCGGGCACCTCGATCGAGGCGATGGACCGGATCACGATCCGCGCCTCGCGCGAGCTGCGCGCGATCCCCGGCGTGCGCAATTTCGGCGCGCATATCGGCCGGGCCGAAGCGGCGGATGAGGTGGTCGGCCCCAATTTCACGGAACTGTGGATCAGCCTCGACGAGAATGTCGACTACGACGCCAGCATCGCGCGGATCAAGGAAGCGATCGACGGCTATCCCGGCCTCTACCGCGACGTGCTCACCTATCTGCGAGAGCGGATCAAGGAGGTGCTGACCGGCGCGGGCGCGACCGTCGTCGTCCGCATCTTCGGCCCCGACCAGGTGGAGCTGCGCGCCGCGGCCGAGCGGGTCCGCGCCGGCGTAGCGGGTGTCGACGGCGTCGCCGACCTCAAGGTCGAGCAGCAGGTGCTGGTGCCGCAGATCCAGGTGATCCCGCGCGCCGCCGACCTCGCCACCTTCGGGCTGACCGCGGGCGAGGTGCGGCGGCAGGCGCAGACGCTCGTCGCCGGGCAGAAGGTCGGCGAGATCTACCGCGACCAGAAGGCGTTCGATGTCGCGCTCTGGGGCGAGCCGGCGATCCGCGGCGACCTCCACGCGCTCGCCGACCTGCTGATCCAGACGCCGACGGGATCGCCTGTTCGCCTGCGCGACGTGGCGGACGTGCGCATCGTGCCCGCCCCGAACGAGGTGCGTCGGGAAAACGGCCAGCGTCGCATCGACGTGACGCTGAACGTCGCGGGCGGCGACCTGGGCGGCATAGCCCAGGCGGTGCAGGCCGCGGTCGGCCAGGTGCCATTCGCGACGGGCTACCACCCGCAGGTCCTGGGCGAGTACGCCGCGCTGCAGGAATCGCGCTCGCGGCTATGGACGACGGGCCTGCTCTGCCTGGTCGGCGTCCTGCTCCTCGTCTGGCTGGAGTTCCGCTCCGCGCGCATCACGGCGCTGGTCGCGGTCAGCCTGCCCTTCGCGCTCGTCGGCGGCGTGGTCGGGGTGGCGCTGACGGGCGGGGTGCTGTCGCTCGGCTCGCTGGTCGGGTTCGTCACGGTGATCGGCATCTCGGCGCGCAACGGCATCATGCTCCTGTCGCATTACGACCATCTCCGCCGCTTCGAGGGCGAGGCGTTCGGCCCGAACCTGATCCTGCGCGGCGCGGAGGAGCGGCTCGTGCCGATCCTGATGACCGCGCTCTGCGCCGGGCTCGCGCTGCTGCCGCTGGTCGTGGAGGGCGACAAGCCGGGGCATGAGATCGAGCACCCGATGGCGATCGTGATCCTTGGCGGGCTGGTCTCCTCGACGCTGCTCAACCTGTTCCTGATGCCCGCGCTGTATGCGCGCTTCGGGCAGGAACGGCCCGCGCAGAGTGCGCCGCTGGCGGCGGTGCCGGCATGATGCGGTGGATCATTCCCTTAGCCGCGCTGGCAGCCGCCGGATGCATGATCGCGCCCGCCCCGCCGCCCACGATCGCTCCGGCCAGCGCGGTCGGCGCGTTCACCGGGTCGTCCTCCGGCTCGATCGCGCCCGTGCCCGACGATTGGTGGCGGCTGTACGACGACCCCGTCCTCGACCGGCTGGTGACGGCGAGCCTTGCCGCCAATGCCGATCTACGCGTCGCCTACGCCAATCTCGACGGTGCTCGCGCGGCGCTCCGCCTGGCGCGCGCGCAGCGGCTGCCGCAGACGTTCGTCGAGAGCGCGGCGACGGTGGACAACCCGGCGACGCAACCGAGCACCTCGAACGTGCCCGCGACCGATTACGACATCGCCGCCAGCGCGAGCTGGGAGGTGGACCTGTTCGGTCGCCTGCGCTCGAATACGCTCGCCGCCCGCGCCGATGCCGACGCGCAGGACGCGGTCGTGGACGGCCTGCGCGTCGCGGTCGCCGCCGACACGGTGTTGGCTTACGTCGACCTCTGCGGTGCCACCCGCGCCGTCGGGGTCGCGCGGGAGGTGGTCGGCGTACAGGAGCGGGCGGTCGCGGTGTTGCGCGATCAGCTCGCCGCAGGCGAGATCTCGCCGCTCGAGGTATCGCAAGGAACGAGCCTGCTGGAGACGGTCCGCTCGACGGTCGCGCCGTTCGAGGCCGCGCGCGCCAACGCGCTCTATCGGCTGGCGACGCTCCAGGGCCGTCCGCCCGCCGAAGCGGCGAGTCTGGCCATCGCCTGCGCCGCGTCGCCGCGGCTCCGGTCGGTGCCGGTGGGCGACGGACAGGCGCTGCTGCTGCGCCGTCCCGACATCCGCGAGGCGGAGCGCCGGTTGGCGGCCGCGGCCGCGCGGATCGGGATCGCGCGCGCGGACCTGTATCCGCGCGTCAATCTGGGCGGCGCGCTCGGCCTGCTCGCCGGCGGGTTCACGGCGACCGCCACGCCGTTCATCAGCTGGGCGTTCCCGAACCAGGCGCCTGCGCGGGCGCGCATCGCGCAGGCGCGCGCGACCGAACGTGCCGCGCTGGCGGGCTGGGACGCAGCGGTGCTACGCGCCCTCCGCGAGGTGAAGACGGCGCTGGCCGCCTATGACGCGCAGCTGCGGAGCAACCGCGCGCTGGGGGCCGCGCGCGTCGAGGCCGAACGCTATGCGCGGCGCGCCGCGGCGCGGGTCCGGCTCGGCGATGCCGCCTACCTCATTCAGTTCGACGCCGAACGCGTCCGCGCCGATGCCGCGCTCCGTCAGGTCCAGTCCGACCTGATCGTGGCGCAAGCCGAGGTGGCGCTGTTCCGTGCGCTCGGCGGCGGCTGGCGCACCGGCGCACCGGCGCACCGGCGAGCTAGGACCGCACTTATTGTATTTTCGTCGCGCGCGGCTTGTCCGTCGCACTCGACCTGCATCGCCGCATGGTGACGCGCGAGGGTCGACGCATCACGCTCCAGCCGCGCGAGTTCGCGCTGCTTGCGGAGTTTACGCGCAATCCGCGTCGCGTCATGGCCCGGACGATGCTGCCCGAACGCGTGTGGGATTTCGACTTCGATCCCAAGATCGAGGTCGCCTCAGCGCCGGTCGTCCTTGGTGGACTCCATGACGATGTAGCTGGTGATGGTGCTGACCTGCGGGAGCGCGCCGAGCACCTCGGTGTGGAAGTGCTTGTACGATTCCAGGTCGGCGACCTCGACGCGCAATAGATATTCGACCGCGCCCGTGACGGCGTGGCACTCGCGCACGGCGAGCGCGTCGCCGATCGCCCGCTCGAAGGCGCGCTGCTCGTCCATCGTGTGCCGGGATAATCCCACCGCGACATAGGCCGTGAACCCGCCGCCGGCGACGACGGGATCGAGCACCGCCCGGTAGCCGCGGATCGCGCCCGTGCGCTCGAGCTCGCCCGTGCGGCGCGAGCAGGCCGACGCCGACAGGCCGACCCGTGTGGCCAGATCGGCGTTGCTCACGCGCCCGTCGCGGGAAAGCTCGCGCAAGATCCTGCGGTCTACTAGGTCCAAAGCGGCGTTTCCTTGCGCGAAATCGAGCCGAGGCGAGAAACTACGCAACCCTTCACCCCGCGTCACGCGCTATCGTCACGGCATGCTCACGCCCGACATGCTGGCGGCGCTCGCCGCCTTCGCGCTCGTCTCCTCCATCACGCCGGGGCCGAACAACCTGATGCTGATGGCGTCGGGCACCAATTTCGGCCTGGCCCGATCCGTGCCGCACCTGTCGGGCGTGTCGATCGGGTTCGTGGTGATGCTGATCGTCGTCGGCGCGGGCCTGGGCGCGGCGCTGGAGGCGTGGCCGGCGGCCATGCTGGCGCTCAAGCTGCTCAGCGCCGCCTACCTGCTGTATCTCGCCTGGAAGATCGCGACGGCGACGCCGCCCTCGGCCGGCGAGAGCGACGCGTCGTCGCGACCGCTCACCTTCATGCAGGCGGCCGCGTTCCAGTGGGTCAACCCCAAGGCGTGGACCATGGCGCTGACCGCCATGGCCGTCTATGTACCGGCGGACGACCGGATGCGCGGCGTCCTCGTCGTCGCGCTCGTGTTCGGCGCGGTGAACCTGCCCGCGGTGGGCATGTGGACCGCAGCGGGTGTGCAGCTGCGCCGGCTGCTTCACCGGCCCAGAGCGCTGCGGGTCTTCAACGTGGCGGCCGCCCTGTTGCTCGTGCTGTCCCTGTATCCGCTGTTGATCACCGACATGCCCGCGTCCTAGTTCCGGGATCGCCCGGACTTTCCGTGGTCTCACTTGGCGGCGGTCGCCTCGATCTCGACGAGGAACGCGGGGGAGACGAGCGCCGCGACCTGCACCGTCGACCGCGCCACGGTCGACGGATTGTCGGCCGTACCGAAGAACTGCTTGAACCCGTCGTTCATGCCGGCGAAGTCCATGCGCCCGCCAAGCTTGGGATCGCCCGCGACGAAGACGGTGAGCTTGATCACGTCGGCCATGGCGTAGCCGCGCGCCGCCAGGATCGTCTTGATCTTGCCGAGGACGCTGACGGTCTGTGTCTTGGTGTCGCCAAAATCGGCGATCGTCATCTGGGCGGGCGGCTTGGGCGGCGCGGCGGGGTCGAGAGGTGCCGCGAGCTGCCCGCTGAGATACAGGGTGGTTGCCCCCGGGCGGACGGTGACCCCCTGCAGGATCATTCCAGGCGGCGTGTTGGCGTGCCGTGTGACCGCCTCCGGCCCGGCGGCGGTCTGCGCCGCCGCCGGTCCCGTGAGCGCGAGCGCGGCGGCGAGTGCTGTCGATCGAAGCATGTGATCTCCCCTTGTCCGGCGGGCGGGACATGACCCGCCCGTCCGGCTCCTGTTAGAAATTGACGTTCAGTCGTGCATAATAATAGCCGCCGTTGATGCCGTAGGGGCTGAACGTCAGCGGCGCGTCCAGCACGTTGCCGCCGTTCACCAGCGTGAAGCTGGTCGTCCCGGGCACCAGCGCGACCGTGGGCGGGGTCTTGTCGAATACGTTGTTCGCGCCGATCGAGACCTGCGCCTCGTCGGTCAGGTCGTAATTGAATTCGACATCGCCGATGAACGCGGTGCCGATCGTCTGGCGGTAATAATCACCGCCATCGGGGCTCTGATCCTGCGAGCTCTTGCCGTACACGGTTCCGCGCAGCGTGGCGGAGAAGCGGTCCATTTCGTAGAATGCACCCGCGATGACCTTGACCCTGGGCGACGCTCGCTCGAGATTGCTGCGTGCCGTCCGGTCGAACAGGGCGATCGGCTGCGTCGCTCCCGCGGGCGTGAGTTGGGCGGGAGCCAGATCGATCCGCGTGATCTTGGTCTTGTTGTAATTGCCGGTCAGCGTCCAGTTGACCGTCCCGTATTCCCCGAAGTCGCTGCGGTAGGCGACCACCAGATCGACGCCGCGCGTCCGCGTGTCCGCGCCGTTGGTGAAGATGTTGATCCCCGTCTGCACCACCGTCGGATCGAGGATGTTGCCGTTCGCGACGATCGCCTGCGTCACCACGGGGAAGTTGAACGCGCCGCCCGATCCGAAGATCGCGCCCGTGCCCAGGATCCGGTCGTCGATCTTCACCTGATACGCGTCGAGCGTGATCGTCAGATCGGGAACCGGACGGATCACGGTGCCCACGCTGAAATTGAGCGACTTCTCCGCGTCGAGCGGGGCGAAGCCGATCAGCCGCGCCGCGTCCGAATTGGCGGGAAGCTGCACGAACGCCGCGGTCGGCGAGACGTTGGTCGCGGAGTAGAAGGACTCGGCCAGCGTCGGCGCGCGGAAGCCGGTCGCCGCCGTGCCCCTGAGCGCGAAGGCGGGGGAGAAGTCGTAGCGCGACGTGATCTTGAAGATCGTCTTGCTGCCGAAATCCGAATAATCCTCGTACCGGACCGCGCCGTCGAGCTTCCAGTCGGGCGTCAGCATCGCCGCCACGTCGAGATAGGCGGATTTGTTGTTCCGCTTGTTGAAGCCCGCGTCCGACGGTCGGAAACCCGGATAGGACTGGCCGCCTTCCTTGTAGATCGATCCCGGATCGCCCTGACCGATCTCGTAGGTGTTGCGGCGATACTCCGCCCCGAAGGCGATGTTGATGGGCTCGGCCAGCCCCGCCTCGAGCTCGTACCCCAGGTCGGCGTTGGCGGTGAACTCGCTGGCCTTGAAGAAGCCGTTGTAGAAGTCGGTCGGGGTGAAGCCCGTGTCGACGAACAGGCTGGCGTTGGCCGAGTCGACGGTGAATATCTCGTTCTTGTCCTGGCCGTAGGTGGTCGACAGGTCGTATTTGAACCCGCCCGCCATGCCGCGCACGCCACCGGTGAAGGCATAGTCGTCCTGCCGGATCTTCTCGCGCGGCGAGAACCCGTCGGCGTCGAACAGGATCTCGCCCGGCGTCGCCAGCGTGCCCCGGACGCCCAGCACGGGCGAGCGGATCACGCGGTCGGGGACGCGCAAATTCTCGTAGGCGCTCGCGATGCGCTTCGAATAGGTGCCGAACGCATAGACCTCGGTGTCGCCGAAATCGTAGCCGGAGTTGAATTGAAGATTGGTCAGCCGCTGCCGGGCGTTGCCGTTGATCAGGTTCACCGACGGAAAGCGGGGGATATTGGCGTACAATGCGCGCTGCGCCGCCGACAGGTTGCTCCGGAGCGCGCCGTTCGTGTCGGTCACGCGGCGGTCGAGCCCGCCGACGATCGTGAAATCGTTGTACCGGTGAAAACCGGTCACGTTGATGAAGCCGTTCTCGCCGACCTTGGTCGCCAGGTGGAGCGTGCCCGCCAGCGTCTCGCCGCCGACGCTGTAATATTCGCCGCCGGTGACGTAGCCGTCGCCGCCCTCCGAGTCGTTCTTGAGGATGATGTTGATCACGCCCGCGATCGCGTCCGACCCGTATTGCGCGGCGGCGCCGTCCTCGAGCACCTCGATCCGGCTGATCGAGGAGGGCGAGATCAGGTCCAGGTCGGCGGTCGCCGCGCCCTGGTACGCACCGCTCAGCACCGCCAGGTTCGCGGTGCCGTGACGGCGCTTGCCGTTGACGAGCACCAGCGTGTGGTTGGGGCTGAGGCCCCGCAGGCGGGCCGAGAGCGTCAGGTTGGCGGTGTCGCCGCCGAACGCCTGCGCGGTGAAGGAGGGGACGAGCTGGGTGAGCACCTGGTTCAGGTTGGGCTGGCCGACATGGCTCAACGCCTCCTCGCTCAGCACCTTGATGGGAGCGGCGCTTTCGGCCGCCGTGATGCCCGACGCGCGGGTGCCGGTGACGATGACGTCCTCGGACACCTGGGCCATGTCGGTCGTCTCCGTCGGCGCGGGCGGCGGTGTCTGCTCGACGACCTGCGCCGCCGCGTTCGAAGAAAAAGCGACGATGAACACAGTCGTGATCGCGACCCTTGAAGTCTCGGTAAAGATACGCATGGATGATCCCCCTGTTATATGGAGCGATCAGGATCCTCTTCTGTTATTATGTTCTAGTTGCGTGATCGTTCATCCTGCGTGTCATCTTGTATCAGGGCTTCTTATATAGTCTTAACCCCGGTCCTGTGTTTGAACATTAAATATTACGGAAACGCAACAGCTTTTATTCATCTTGGCGTCGCCCGGCCGGTCCGGAACTTCTTGGACCCCGAGAAGAGCGCCTCCGCTACGCCGCCCGACGTGCCGCCGGAGCGGTCAGCGCCTCCGCCGTCACCCGCTTGGCGAGCGCCATGACCTGCATGTGCGCGGACTGGATGCCGCCTTCCTGCCAGCCGGGCGTCTGGCTGAGCGCGGCGCTCGCGAAGTAGACGCGGCCCTCCTCGCGCTGGAGCGCGCGGAACTCGGCGGTGTCGATCCGGGCTTCCTGCCGTCCGTTCGCGCCGCCCGCCCGCCAGTCGGGCCACGGCCCGAGGCTGTAGGGCACCTTGCTCCAGTTGACGGCGACGCCGTTCATCAGGTCGCCGCCGTGCCCGGGATGCAGTCGGTCGACCACGCCGCGCGAGAAGGCGATCTGCTCGGTGATCGGCCGCTTGGCGAACTCGGCCGCGGTCTGGCCGGACGCGTAGCAGGCGAGAAGCATCCCGCGCTCGCCGTGCAGGCCGGCGGAGGGGTACCAGACCAGGTTCGTGGGCCCGCCCACGAACGAGATCCCGCCATAGATCTGCTCGCGCTCCCAGAAACGCGGGCTCTCGAAGGCGACCTTGTTGGAATGGTCGTACACCACGCCCGCCACGATGCGCTTGAGCGCGGGGGAGAAGTTCGTGTCGATCTTCGCCAATACGGGAAACGGGATGGTGCATAGGAGATAGTCGGCGCGCACCGTCTCGACGACGCCGCTCGCCCCGTCGCGATAGGCGACCTCCACGCCCTCCGCGCGGTTGCGGATGCGGGTGACCTCGGCGCCCAGCAGCGCGGGCCGGCGCAGCGCCGCGTCCATCGCCTTGTGGATGCGGTCCATGCCGCCCACCGGCTCGAACATCGTCGCCTGCATGTAGAGATTGTCCTCGAACACCGTCATCGGCAGCCGCTGGTTGCCGAGCAGGCGGCTGAGCGGCATGCCTTTCGACGGCGATGCGAAGGTGACGCCCGCGCCCGGCGCGTTCCCGAAGCCCGAGCGCTCGGTGCCCGTGAAGGTCTGGGTCTCGTCCAGGTCGCCATAAGCCTTGAGGAACGGCAGCAGCTTCTCGCGGTCCGCAGCGGTCAGTTCCGTATCGAGCGAACCCTTGCCGATCGCCTTGCTGAGCAGTTCGGCGATGTGGCCGCGCGTGTCGTTGATCGCGGTCCGCATCCGGAGCTTCGATCCATCATCAGCCATGATGTAGGCGGAGCGGCTGGAATTGACCTCCACCTCGATCGGCACGCCGTATTTGCGCGCGTAGCCGAGCAGCCCCTGGTGGAAACTGGGAATGCGCGCGGGCCCCGCGTTGAAATAGATGCCGTCGGAGAAGCGCGCGGTCTGCGTTTCCTCGCCGATCATCTCGATCTTCTCGCCGTCGCGCACGGTCCAGGCGCGTCCCCCGACCCGGCCCCGCGCCTCGAGCAACGTGACCAAGAAGCCGATCCGTTCGAGCTCCAGCGCCGCCGCGAGCCCGGCGATGCCGGCGCCCAGCACCACGACGTGCTTGCCCCGGCCCATCGTGACCGGCAGCCCGGTCAGGTCCTGCGCCGCCGCCTCGCCGGCCAGTCCAAGCGCGTGCATCGCCCCCAAGGTCGCGCTCAATCCACCGACCAGCCCTAATCGCCCCAGAAACCGCCTGCGTGTAACCATGGAACGCTCCCCCGATCGTCCGCCGGCGAACCTGCCGACACTTAGGACCCCGCATTCACGGGGCGACCGATCAAAAGCATCATCTCCGCAGCGTCCAACGAGGCGTCGCCCTAACGCAATGGGAATGCGAGTCACCACCCCCAAGCGTAACGTAGTTTCGCTTGTCATCGAATCTTTATTGATTTGTAATCAACAGGACTTTTCCCGTGTCCGCAAGGGTCATTTGGCTCGTCCCTCATTCAAACTGAGAAACTCTCATTATGAAGATGTATCGAGAACCAGAAACGGCCTGCGTCACGGCGGTGGGAAGCGGGATATGCTGCGATTGGCGACCCGCTCGCTACCGTGCCGCCACGGCGACTCAATGCGCAAAAAGCACTTTGTGCTCCAGCGACCCCATCCCAATCATCGCCGTATTGGAGCAGGTGGCTCGCTCGCGATGTGTGGCGTAACAGCGCTGGTCGTTCAAGAACGGCATAAGGCCGCCGTCACAGGAGCCGCTATATACCACCTTAAGCAAGGATCAGCGGTCGGCGGGGCCGTGAACCGCACCATTGCAGGGCGGATCGCCCGGTCCGAGGTCCTCCTGCCGATCGTCCGGGGAAAGCAGCCACCGCATCGCGTCCACCTCGTTGTCGAAGATGCGTTGGTTGGGGATGGCGATGCGCTCGACCTGCCGTTTGAACAGTGCGCTGGACACGATCGTCGCCACGCGCCGCGGCTGGCGCGCCGGTGCGCCGAAGCGTTCGCGATAGGCGAATATCAGTTCGCCGGTTTGCACACCCGCCTCGCGCGCGTCGACCAGCGCCAGCAGCTCGTGCCGCGGGTGACCGGCCGCGGCCATCCGATCCGCCGCCGCCCGGATCTCCCGATCATAGGCGAAAACGGTCTCCGAGATCCAAAATCCTTTCATCACGACATGCACGAGCTTTTTCGCCGGGTCGGTCGTGATGATGAATTGTTCCTGTTCCATAGAACCGTCACGCTACATGCGGAGTCCTAACAATTCGTCGCATCCATTCGTTCTAATGAGCGACCGGATCGCCCCTCGCCGCCTCCCACTGCGCCGAGGTGAGGCGGCCATCGGACAGCGGTGCCAGCTCGGAAAATGTCGTGCCTTTGCACGTTTCTTGGTCGGGATGCGTGAACAGCCAGGATGTGCGGGCTTGGGTATGGCTTTGGGCGAGCGGCTGGCGGAGCGCGGACGACCGGTACGCGGCCGGTGTCCAGGCGCGCTACGGCGCGTTCATGCACGAGACGCCCTGGTACCGCTTTCCGTTCGGGCGCGCGCTGGCGGGCGCGTGGCATACAACCGAGCCGGATTACGTGGCACGGCATTGGGAGCGCCGACTCGCCGCGACCGCCGAATACGGCGTCAAGGCTGGTTACGCCGGGCTGATCGGCGCGGCGACCGGTGCGGCGCTCGGTGCCGATGCGACGAGCCTGCAATTCGTGGCGCGCGCGACGCCCGCGGCGATCCGCGCTGTAGACGCGCGCCTCGCGCCGGTGCGGACGCTGCCCGGCGGCCTGGTCGTGGTCAAGGCACCGCGATACCAGCAATTCACCGACCTCATTGCCAAGCTGGTCGACGCGGGCATTCCGCTCGTCGAGATCGCGGGGAACGACGACCTGCTCGCGACCGTGCTTCTGCCCGGCTCGACGGCTCTCGGCGACCGCGCGCCTCTGTTCGAGGTCGCCGCGGGCGACGGGACACGGCGGCTGGGTCTCGCGATCAAGGTCGCCGAGCTCGGGGCGGTGACGCGCCACGCCGTGAGGGCGGGCGGATCGGTCGAGCATGTCTACGACTACTAGGCCCCGGTATGCGCATGCGGCCAAGGCGACAGCGCGCGTCGCGCTCGTGCTCGGCGCGTGGAGCGGGGTCATGCTCGCGCTGCCCTTCCTCGGCCCGCCCGATCGGCCAGTGGCGGTGCTGGGCGACGGCCACCGCGCGGTCGGGATCGTCGCGGCGGCGGGCGGCCGGATCGTCGAGGTCCGGCGCGGCGGCGTGGTGGCGCGCGGCGACGGGCCGGGCTTCGTCCGCGCGCTCTACGTCAACGGCGCGCGCGCGGTCGTGGTGGCGCGCGCGGCGACGGGCTGCGGCGGCGCGTAGCGCGCGTACCAGGTGTTGCTGAACAGCTCGCCCGGGTCCCACGCGCGCTTGGCGGCGAAGAAGGCGTGCACGTCCGGGTAGGCGCGCCGAAGCTGCTCGGGCGAATAATGGAGCTGGTAGGGCAGGAAGAACCGCCCGCCCTGGTCCGCGCACAGATCGATCAGGTCGCTGGTCAACGCCCGCATCTTCTCCGTCCCCGCCGCGTCGGTCGCCTGGTTTAGATAGAGCACGACCGAAAAGGACGGCGCGGGCGCGTAGGAGAGCGCGTTGCCCTCGACGCCGACCGCGCGGATCGACGCGTTCACCAGGTTGGCGTCGTGCGACCGGAACAGCGTGCGCATCGCGTCGATGAACGGCACGATCCGGTCGCGCGGCACGAAATATTCGTGGAGGATGTCGGTCTCGCCGGGCAGGTCGTTGAACAGATAGTCGACGCTGTCGTGCATGGGGTCGTTGCGCGCGACCAGGCACGCCTCGCCGTCGCCCATCGCCTGCGCGCGGGTGACGGTGCAGCTCTCGAAGCGGAGTTCGAGATGCTTCTCGCTCCACCATTTCACCGCCTTGAACAGGTCGTTCTTCTTGGACAGGTTGATCGTCGCGCGCCGCAGCTTGGTCGCCGTCACCTCGGTCAGCGCGGCGCGGTCGAGCCCCTGGTCCTCGGGGACCCGGCGATAGGTGTACCCGATCGACTGGCGCGAGCTGTCCAATCTGATCCGGTTTCGCCGCGCCAAAGGCCGGTGTGAGCATTGCCGTCGCCCGCATGGCCGCGACGTGCTGCACCTGGGCGATGGCGTGTGGTGGGATGAAGGCGATGCGACCTGGCGCGATGGACGGGGCAGGGGACTCCGCTACCTGCCGACGCCGGCCGAGCTGCCGCGTATGCAACCGGGCCTCGCCGGCATCGACCCGCCCGCGACTGTGAGGGTAACGCGCGTGGTCCTTGCCAGCGCGCACCTGAACCATGATCCCGGCGACAACCGGCCACGCAACCTGGCGGCGCTTTGCCAACGGTGCCACATGGTTCATGACTCAGCCGAACATCGCCGTCGACGCTGGCGTAACGCCTTCCGGCATCGCGCAATGGCCGATCTGTTCGCCAGTTAAACCAAAGGCCGCCCCTTTCGGAACGGCCTTGGCCTGTAGCTCCCTCGCGGGAAACGGACACTCTTACGAGCACCGCAAGTGAGCCCGATATAGCGGCCTGGCGCTTAATTTCAACTTAAACCTGAACGCTACTCAACCGGCGCGGGCTTCGGGAGCCATGCCAACATGAGGGTCAGCACCTGGTCGAACTCGGTTGCGGACATCGCTCGAATCCCGCTTCTATCCACGCTCAAACGGCTGACGGCCACCGTCATTACCTTATCGCAAATCGCCCAGCTCGCCCGTCCGTCGATCGAGGTCACAAGCGGCAAGGCCCACTTATTGCCCGTCTGATCCTGGGTCGAACAAGGAATGACCGTCACCGCCCCGTAGAGCGTATTGCGGTAGGATATGATAATGACGGGGCGGCGCTTCCAGAACTCGGGAAGCTGCGCGTCCTGGGGAAAATCACACCAGTAGAGCTGCCGGATTTTCGGTGCTCCCACTAGCCTCGGTGTGACCCTTGGGGGCGGAAGCTCGTTAGGCGTCATGTCGGCTCCCTGGGGCTGCGCTGCCGACGCTGGCAAGCGAAGCCTCCTGCCGCGCGCAGTACTCCCGCAACACCCGCTGCACCGTCGATCGCGACACGCGGAACAGGTTGGCGAGCTGGACGGGGCAGCCCTGGCCGGACTCTGCCTTGGCGATGATCTCGGCGCGCTGGGGAGCGGTGAGGCTCGGCTTGCGCCCAAGGTACCGTCCCGCCTTACGCGCGTGGCTGAGCCCGTTCATGGTCCGCTCGAACTCGGCGAACGCGCCTAGCATCGAAGCGGGAGTGCCGAGGCAAAGGTCATGCCGCAGCCGATCGGCTAGGATGATCTATCTGGTTGCCCCGCGTTCCCATACCGTTCTTCATACCTAATCCCTGCTCAGTCATAAGGGGGCCGCTGCGCGGTTAAACGCAAAAGTCGGAAAGGGAGCAACCGATGGCTACGCGAGTAGGCGGGTGTCGCTGTGGAAGCGTTCGGTATCAGGTCGAGGGTGATCCTGTCGTCGGGATCGCCTGCCACTGTCGCGACTGTCAATATGTTGCTGGTGGTGCCGCGAACCTGACCTGGGTGTTCAACCGCTTGGGATTTGCGGTCACGGCTGGGAAACCGCATATCTACAAAGCGACCTCGAAAAGCGGGGGCTCGTTCTTCTGCGCCGGATGCGGTGTGCATATGTTTTCGCAGCCGGATACCAACCCTGGCCTGGTCGCCGTAAAAGTCGGCAGCTTGGATGACGCGACCGGCTTTAAGGTCGATGCCGACATTTGGATGAAGTTCGCGCCGGCCTGGCACTCTGCCCAGGAGGGATCATTACATTTTGATGGGAACCCGGAAATCTAAGCGCCAACGCCAGCCCTGGCGTCACTTCACCGCATCCTGCCGCGCCCTGTAATCACGCAGCACGCGCTGCACGGTCGATCGCGACACGCGGAACAGGTTGGCGAGCTGGGCGGGGGAGCCTTGGCCGGACTCGGCCTTGGCGATGATCTCGGCCCGCTGGGGGGCGGTGAGGCTCGGCCGGCGTCCAAGGAGCCGTCCCGCCTTACGCGCGTGGGTGAGCCCGTTCATGGTCCGCTCGCGGATCATGGCGCGCTCGAACTCGGCGAACGCGCCCAGCATCTGCGTCATCAACCGGCCGGGTGCGGTGGTGGTGTCGATCGCCTCCGTCACTGACCGGAACCCGGCCCCGGCCGCGGTGATCGCCTCCAAGGTGAACAAGAGGTCGCGAAGCGAGCGCGATAGCCGGTCAAGCTTCCACACCACGAACACGTCGCCGGGCTTCAACACGCCGATCGCGCGCGCCAGCTCGGGGCGGTCGCCCTGGCCGCCTGATGCTTCCTCTTGGTAGATCATCGCGCACCCCGCGTCGGTCAGTGCGCGGAGCTGCGGGTCGAGGTCCTGGGAGTCGCCTCGGGACACACGGGCATAGCCGATTTCCATGCTCGTGTTCTGACACGGGTTTCTGACACTCCGCAACCCGCGGAAAAGCTGGGGTGGGGTGCTGGTGTCAAAACCGACCGAGACTGTTGAAAAACTCAGGCGGTGTTCGATAATTGCGCTTACTTAGAGCGTTCAAACAAGGAAGCCTGACTTAAACGAATAATCGTGCATTCTTTAGTCACAAGAAGCACGATTATTATAGCGGCTGTGGAACGGCCGAGTCTTTCAACAGTCTCGACCGGTTTTGACACCAGGCTCACGGCAGAAATGTTGTTGCGTCAGCTTCCTGAATCTGTCTCTGATCAGCTCTTTTGAGGATCGTCATTTTCAGGAAGGCCACGCAGCACCTTGCTCCACCAACGCACTGGCGCAACAACACCTCACGGTTCGGTCGGGGTTGATGAAGGCGGGTGTCACGTCATCGACCTAAGTTCAAAGGTGTTCAGTGCAATGCAGTCCGACCGTGTTTCATGCCAGTGAGCGGCGTCCACGATACCATGCTGGTCGCTTTGTCGATCATAATCGCGGTCGTTGCGTCCTTCACAGCGCTTAGCCTGGCAGGTCGCGTCAGGGCTTCGAGCGACCGCACCCGTCACGTCTGGCTAACGGCCGCAGCAACCGCGTTAGGCGGTGGCATCTGGTCCATGCATTTCGTAGCGATGCTCGCCTTCAGCATGCCCGGCATGGGGATGAGCTACGACCTTGCGCCCACGTTGGCATCGCTGGCGCTAGCGGTAGGATTTACCGGCGCAGGCTTTGTGATATTGGACTGGCGAACGCCATCGGCGCGAAGGATCCTTGCCGCAGGGCTTCTGATCGGCATCGGCGTCGCATCGATGCACTATCTCGGGATGGCCGGCATGCGGATGCCAGCTACCGTCAGCTATGATCCCGCTTGGGTCGTTGTCTCCATCGTGATCGCGCTTGTCGCCGCGACGACTGCCGTATGGCTTGCCGCGCGGGATCATCAACGGCCTCACCGCGCTGCGGCAGCAATCGTGATGGGGGCTGCGATTGCCGGCATGCACTATTCCGGCATGTATGCGGCGATTTTTACCCGGTCAGCTCCCGTCGATCGGGCTGAAGGTCTCGCCAGTCTGGGGCAAACCTATCTCGCTGCCGCAATCAGCTTGGTAACGCTGCTGATCCTGCTGTTGGCTCTGGGCGCGGTGCACCTCGAACGGTTTTTCCAGAACGCGGCGCAGCGGGAGGCGCGCCTGCGTTTCCTAGGAGAGCTGAACGACCACTTATTCGCATCCGAAGACGCATGGCACGCAATGAACGCCACAGCCGAATTGCTCGGACGCAGGCTGGGAGCGTCACGCTGTGCCTACGCTGATGTCGACGAAGACGGCGACCGCTTTTGGATACGGAACGACTATTCTGCACAGGACCTGGAAAGCTCTGTCGGCGAATACAGCCTCGATCTGTTCGGCAACCGTGCGGCAACCGATCTGCGCGCGGGAGAGACGCTGGTCGTCCGGGACGTCACCGGGGAGTTGGCCCCGGGCGAGGGGCGCGAGATGTTTCGGGCTATCGCTATCGATGCGATCATCTGTTGCCCGCTGATCAAGGACGGCCGCTTGGCAGCAATGATGGCGGTCCATCAGGACCACGCACGTGATTGGACGCCTCACGAGATAACGCTCGTGAAGGAAGTCGTCGAACGTTGCTGGGCACATGTCCGTAGGATCGGAGCGGAGAGCAGGTTGCGCGAAAGCGAAGAACGCCTCCGGCTTGCCGTCGATAACGCCGAAGTGGGCTTTTGGGACGTCGATGTCATTCATGACGCACTGATCTGGTCGCCTTGCACCAAGGCGATGTTCGGGATCTCTGCCGACGTGCCAGTCACCATGCGTGACTTCTTCGACGGTTTGCACCCGGAAGATCACGAACGGACCGCAGCAGCCTATGCGGCAGCTGCTGATCCAGACCAGCGCGCACTCTACGAGGTCGAGTATCGCGCCGTAGGCAAGGAGGACGGCGTCGTTCGGTGGGTCGCCGCTAAGGGACGCGGCATATTCGACGCGTCGGGGACCTGCCTAAGAATTACTGGGACGGCTGTGAACGTAACCGCGCGCAAGCTTGCGGAAGAAGCGCTGCGCGAGCTGAACCTCACGCTAGAGGCACGTATCCTTACCGCGATCCAGGAACGCGAGGAGGCGCAAGAAGCGCTTCGCCACAGCCAAAAGATGGAGGCTATGGGGCAACTTACCGGGGGCGTCGCGCACGACTTCAATAATCTACTTACGCCGATTGTCGGCAGCCTCGACCTTTTGCAGCGTAAAGGCGTCGGTGGTGAACGAGAACAGCGGCTAATTGGAGCTGCAATCCAATCCGCGGACCGTGCAAAAACGCTCGTACAGCGTTTGCTTGCCTTTGCGCGACGGCAGCCCCTGCAACCCGTTGCCGTCAATGTGGGCGAGCTTGTGACCGGCATGAATGGCATCGTGTCCAGCACGACGGGGCCGAAGATAAAGGTTGTAGTCCAGATACCTGAAGATTTGCCCTGCGCCAGAGCCGACCCCAACCAACTTGAAATGGCGATACTCAATCTCGCCGTCAACGCCCGGGACGCCATGCCGGAGGGGGGCGTTCTTTCCTTTTCAGCAAGAGCTGAAGACATCGGTCCGGGTCACCCTTCCGGCCTGAAGCCGGCCAGGTACATACGCCTGACCGTCGCAGATACCGGTGTAGGCATGGACGAGGCGACGCTAACCCGCGCGGTTGAGCCGTTCTACTCCACGAAGGGCGTCGGGAAGGGGACAGGCTTGGGGCTTTCGATGGTTCATGGTCTCGCCTCACAGCTAGGCGGCGCTCTCGATATTCAGAGTCGACCAAACCATGGCACGACCGTCCAGCTACGGTTGCCGGAAAGCGAATTAGCTCCAGAGACTGAAGTAGCTTCTGAGAGGAACGTCGCGCTCGTGAAAAGCGGGACAGCTCTGGTGGTTGACGACGAGGCGCTGGTTCGTATGAGCACTGCGGAGATGCTGATCGATCTGGGCTATGCAGTCGTCGAGGCTTCCTCTGGTGAGGAAGCCATGTGTCTGATTGGGCAAGGTACGCAGTTCGACGTGTTGGTGACGGACCATCTCATGCCGGGCATGAACGGCACCGAGTTGGCTGCCGCGGTTCGCTCTCTCAGGCCGGAAGCCCCGGTACTGGTGGTTTCAGGCTACGCAAAAACCGAAGAGATCGATCCTGCGCTATCGCGTCTGCAAAAGCCTTTCCGCAAGACCGAATTAGCAGCGAGCTTGAGACAAGTCTTGCGGTAAGGCAGTTACGCTGCAAATCCACCTTAGCCGGTGTCATAACCGACCGAGACTGTTGAAAAAGTCGAAAGCGGGCTCGACTGCCGTTCGAGCACGCAATATACATGCAGCCAGCCCCGCCGACGCGCATTAAACGTTCTATAACTGCGTGGTAATAGCTTGTCTTGTTACTCGCTAGTGAGCTGCGTCAGAGTGAGGCGGAGTTTCTCAACAGTCTCGACCGGTTGTGACACACTCGATCAGCAAGCTAACAAGCGCTTAAATCGATCCGACACATCTTGGTAGTTGAACGGCTTTCTCAAAATGGGCCGCTCATGATATCGTTCTGGCACTCCCTCCGTGCCCTGTCCGGTTGCAAACATATATGGCACGCCACGCGCGCCGAGCGCGTCGGCGATGGGGTAGCTTTTGGTCCCGTTTAGATTGACGTCCAACGTCGCGACGTCGAACTCTTCCGCGTCGATGAGGGCAAGGGCTTGGCTAACGGTCGCGGCCGACATGATGGACGTGCATCCGAGATCGGCCAACATGTCCTCGATGAGCATCATGATCATCATTTCGTCTTCGACGACCAAGACGCGCTGACCGGCGAGTAGCTTATCCGGCATGGGCACCTTCGGGTGCTGGAATGTCGATCGTGCAAACCGCGCCTTCTTCAGGGTAGTCGAGACGGACGGTGCCTTCCAGCTCGTGACCCAAACCACGCTCGATCACCTGCGAGCCGAACCCTTTGTGCGATGGCGGAGCGACCGGCGGGCCGTTCTTCTCCTGCCAGCGGATGATCAGCCTATTGCCCGCCGGCATCGGTACGACCGCCCACTCGATCAGGACGCATCCGGCCTCGTTGGATAGCGCACCGTACTTCAGGGCGTTGGTCGCGAGTTCGTTGAACGCGATACCGAACGCCAGCGCCGCCTTCGGTGGAATGCGGACATTCTGGCCCGCGATGACAAAGCGTTCCGCGCGCCCGCCTACGACCCCGAACGGCTCCAGCACCTCATTCAACAAGTCGCGCAGACCCGAGCCGTCCCACTGTTCACGGGTAAGTAAGTCATGCGATCGGGACAAAGCGAAGAGGCGAGAGTCGATAGCTTCTCGAACGACCTGGGTATCGGATGACCTTTTGAACGCTTGCCAGACTATCGACTGCACCGTGGCCAACGTGTTCTTCACGCGATGATTGAGCTCGTCGATGAACATCCTCGACTTGTTCTGTGCTTCCTTATGCTTCGTGATATCCATGAATGAAACGAAGTGCTGCACGATTTCGCCGCTCTCGTCCCAGACGGGGCTTATGAAGACCGAAACGAATAACGTGCTGCCGTCCTTGCGGTTGTAGTCGATATCGATGTTGTTGTCGTGCTTTCCGATACTCTCAAATTCGGCCTTAATCTTTTCCAAGACCTCGGGGTCGACGCGCTGCTCCAGGAGAGAGTTGAAGCTCTCTCCCAATGCCTCGTTCCGGTCGTACCCGGTCAGCTTGAGGAAGCTGTCATTCGCATAGACGATCGGGTCGCCGGGTGCCTTTGCGTCGGTGAACAGCATTGCCATGCGTGTCGTCTCGGCGGCGACAACGAAGGGTCCAAGGTCTTTCCGAAAATCGTCGACGGCCGCTTCGGCGTCTTCCTGCTTTTCGGACTTTGGCTTAATTTCAGACATACCAAAGCTCCGTCCAGATCGTTTGCCAGACCTTGTTGTCGGCAATCGTAACTGCAAAGCTCCCTCATGCAATGCAGAAAATCCAGGCTTGCCAATCTGTTTAGCCACGCCGCTGCGGTTTCGGTCGGCACCTGGCCGGCGAATTTCTTCGGGATCAAAGTCGTGTTGCCCGTCGAGAAAGATTCCGTCGTTCTCGCGATTCAGGGTGTGAATATAGCTCGTTGGGTATGCTTCACCTCAATACTACCGGAAGTGCTCGGCCTCGGCCTGCTCCCACGCCTTGCATAGCAGCCCCTCGCCCATTCCGAGCATGAGCGGGTTATCCACGTCGTCTCGCGCCTTTGCCAAGACGTCTTCCAGCACGCGGGCAAGCGTTGTTCTCGGAAACGGGTGGTCAACCAACACGTCGGCGATGCCGTCCAGCACGGTCGCCAACGTCGAAATGTGATAGTCCAGCATGGTCGTCCCGCCCTATACCCCACCTACCCTGGTGGGTGCCTGCCGCTTGGCCTACCGCCGCCCTCTTAACGCTTGCGCCCGGCGTCACAACCGTTCGAGACTGTTGAAGAACTATCGCTTGCGGCGGCCGTGC
>NZ_CAXSHH010000039.1:0-24152 GCF_964237155.1 uncultured Sphingomonas sp.
CGCGCAGACGGTCGAGGCGATGGTGCCGCTGGCGAACATGTTCGGCTACGTGAACCAGCTGCGTTCGTTCACGCAGGGGCGCGCTCAGTACTCGATGCAATTTTCGCATTACGATGAGGTCCCGGCCAACGTCGCGGACGAGGTCAAGGCTAAGCTGGCCTGAAGGCGCACCGGGTCAAGGCGACTTGGCCTCGAGATGCCGCAAGGCTGGTCGGCGGGCCACGTAGTGGACCCGTTCGACGAAACAGCGGATTTACTCCGCTGTCCGCCGGCCCCTCGAAGCGGGATTTTGGATCAAATCCGGAGCGATGAGACAGGCGGCGGAGCCGGAGCCGGAACCCGCTGGCGTTAATGAAATCCACCCGCTATGGGGCCGCGTTCGCGCGGGTCCCCGGCGGTTCCCCGATACTGATCCCAGAAGGTAGGAAACATGGCGAAGAAGAAGTTCGAGCGGAACAAGCCGCACCTCAACATCGGCACGATCGGTCACGTGGACCATGGCAAGACGTCGCTGACGGCGGCGATCACCAAGGTTTTGGCCGAGACCGGCGGCGCGACCTACACGTCGTACGACAACATCGACAAGGCGCCCGAGGAGCGCGAGCGCGGCATCACGATCTCGACCGCCCACGTCGAGTATGAGACGGAGGCGCGGCACTACGCGCACGTCGATTGCCCGGGCCACGCGGACTACGTCAAGAACATGATCACGGGCGCCGCGCAGATGGACGGCGCGATCCTGGTGGTGTCGGCGACCGACGGCCCGATGCCGCAGACCCGCGAGCACATCCTGCTCGCGCGCCAGGTCGGCGTGCCCGCGATGGTCGTGTTCATGAACAAGGTCGACTTGGTCGACGACGCCGAGATCCTCGAGCTCGTCGAGCTCGAAATCCGCGAGCTGCTGTCGTCCTATGAGTTCCCGGGTGACGACATTCCAATCATCCAGGGTTCGGCGGTCGCCGCGCTCCAGGACAAGACGCCCGAGATCGGCCATGACGCCGTGCTGAAGCTGATGGAGGCGGTCGACAGCTACATCCCGCAGCCCGAGCGTCCGCTCGACAAGCCGTTCATGATGCCGATCGAGGACGTGTTCTCGATCTCGGGTCGCGGCACGGTCGTCACCGGCCGCGTCGAGACCGGCATCGTCAAGGTCGGCGAGGAAGTCGAGATCGTCGGCATCAACGACACCCGCAAGACCACGGTCACGGGCGTCGAGATGTTCCGTAAGCTGCTCGACCAGGGTCAGGCGGGCGACAATGTCGGCGCGCTGATCCGAGGCGTGGGCCGTGAGGACGTCGAGCGCGGTCAGGTGCTGTGCAAACCGGGCACGATCAAGCCGCACACCGACTTCTCGTCGGAGGTGTATGTGCTGTCGAAGGAGGAGGGCGGTCGTCACACTCCGTTCTTCGCCAACTATCGCCCGCAATTCTACTTCCGCACCACCGACGTGACCGGCACCGTCGAGCTGCCCGAGGGTACCGAGATGGTCATGCCCGGCGACAACGTCGCGCTCGGCATCAAGCTGATCGCGCCGATCGCGATGGACGTCGGCCAGCGCTTCACGATTCGCGAGGGTGGCCGAACCGTCGGTGCCGGGGTTGTCAGCGGCATCACCAAGTAGTATCCGCGCCGATCTGAGTTAGGGCCGGCCTTGGGCGACCGAGGCCGGCTTTTACTTTTAGTAAGAGGCCCGGGCGTTCCGCGTCCCCGATCTCCAGTGATTTCGTTCAATCAGATAGAGCCGCTGAGCGGCCCGCTCTTTCGCATCGGTAGGGTTCAATGGACAACAACATCCGCATTCGCTTGAAGGCGTTCGATCACCGCGTGCTCGACCAAGCCGCCGGTGACATAGCCGACACCGCGCGCCGCACCGGCGCGCTGATCCGTGGCCCGATCCCACTGCCGACGCACATCGACAAGTTCACGGTCAACCGTGGGCCTCACATCGACAAAAAGTCGCGCGAGCAGTTTGAGACTCGCACCTACAAGCGCCTGCTCGACATCGTGCAGCCGACGCCACAAACGGTCGATGCGCTGATGAAGCTGGACCTCGCTGCGGGCGTTGACGTCGAGATCAAGCTGGCCTAAGGCTAGCGTTCTCGCAGAGGATCGATCGGTTCCGCGAGAGTTACGACATCGAGATACCGCCGACGGTTCGCCGTCGGGACAGCGTCTCCCGTCATGCTTCCTTGTGGAAGCAGCCAGCCCGGGACGGGGCCGTTTTTTGCATACCGGGCTACATGCACGTCGGAATGGTCCGGCGTGCCTCTGTAAGGAGTATGGATCATGCGCACCGGCGTGATCGCGAAGAAGTTGGGGATGACCCGCCTGTTCCAGGACGACGGCCGGCATGTGCCCGTCACGGTCTTGCAACTCGATGGCGTGCAGGTCGTCTCCGTTCGCGAAGAAACTCGTGATGGCTATACCGCCGTCCAGCTCGGCGCCGGAAGCGCCAAGGCCAAGAACCTTTCCAAGCCGCAGCGTGGCCATTTCGGCAAGGCGGAGGTTGAGCCTAAGGCGATCCTCGCCGAGTTCCGCGTCGACGGCGATGCACTGCTCGATGTCGGGGCCGAGCTGTCGGCCAATCATTACGTCGCCGGGCAATATGTCGATATCCAGGGCCGAACGCAGGGCAAGGGCTTCGCCGGCGGTATGAAGCGCTGGAACTTTGGCGGCCTGCGCGCGACGCACGGCGTCTCGGTGTCGCATCGCTCGCTCGGTTCGACCGGTCAGCGCCAGGATCCAGGCAAAGTCTTCAAGAATAAGAAGATGGCCGGGCATATGGGCGACAAGTATCGCACCCAGCAGAACCTTGAGATCGTCGGCACCGACATTGAGCGTGGGTTGATCTTCGTGAAAGGCTCAGTTCCCGGATCGAAGGGCAGCTGGCTGTTCGTTAAGGACGCGATCAAGGAAGCGCGCCATGCGGACGCGCCGTATCCGGCGGGCCTGAAGGCCGCAGATACCAACACGCTTGTCGATGATGCGGCGGATACGTCTATGGAGCAGACGGTCGATGTGACCACGATCGACGGCCAGGAGGGCTGATCATGCAAATCAAGGTACAGTCCTTCGCCGGCACCGATGCGGCTGACATCGAGTTGAATGATGATGTCTTTGGCCTGGATCCGCGCGCGGACATCCTGCACCGCGTCGTCACCTGGCAGCTCGAGAAGCGCCGTGCGACCGCGCGCGGCACTCGCGAGCGTGCCGACGTGGCGCGCACCGGCAAAAAGCTGGGTCGCCAGAAAGGTGGCGGCACCGCGCGTCATGGCGATCGGCGCGCGCCGATTTTCGTCGGCGGCGGCAAAGCACATGGCGCCCGTGTCCGCGACTTCGACCCGAGCTTGAACAAGAAGGTTCGCGCGCTGGGATTGAAGATGGCGTTGTCGAGCCATGCCAAGGCGGGATCGTTAGTGATCATGGACTCGCTCGCGGTCGAAGGCGGCAAGACGAAGACGCTGAAGGGCGATTTAGCCAAGCTTGGCTTCGGCAAGCGCGCGTTGGTGATCGACGGCGACATGGTCGACACTAGCTTCGCGTTCGCGGCGGGCAACCTGCATGAGGTGAATATCCTCCTGGCGGTCGGCGCGAACGTGTACGACATCATCAAGGCTGACACGCTGGTGCTGACGCGCGCCGCTGTCGAGAAGCTGGAGGCGCGTTTCAATGGCTAAGCAGCAGGGTGCGGTGGACCCGCGCCATTACGATGTGATCGTCGCGCCCCACATTACCGAAAAGGCGACGCTCGTGTCTGAGCACAATGCGGTCGTTTTTCGCGTTTCGCAGGACTCGACCAAGCCGCAGATCAAGGCTGCGGTCGAGACACTGTTCGGCGTGACCGTGATCGGTGTCAACACGATCGTACAAAAGGGCAAGACCAAGAAGTGGAAGGGCGCGCCGTACCAGCGCTCCGACATGAAGAAGGCGATCGTGACGCTGGGCCAAGGCCAATCAATCGACGTTACCACGGGGATCTGAGGCGATGGCGCTCAAGCAATATAATCCGACCACGCCTTCGCAGCGTGCGCTGGTCCTGATCGACCGCTCGACGCTCTGGAAGGGATCGCCCGTCAAGGCGTTGACCGAAGGCAAGCGGAAGTCGGGCGGCCGCAACAACAAGGGTCACGTGACCAGCCGTGGCATCGCGGGCGGTCACAAGCAGCGTTATCGCTACGTTGATTTTGTCCGGCGCAAGTGGGACGTGGAGGGTACGGTCGAGCGGCTGGAGTACGATCCGAACCGTACCGCCTTTATCGCGTTGATCCGCTATCCAGACGATGAGGTTGCCTATATCCTGGCGCCGCAGCGGTTAGGTGTTGGTGACAAAGTGATCGCGGGCAAGAAGACCGATGTGAAGCCGGGTAATGCGATGGAACTGGGGCAAATGCCCGTTGGCACTATCGTCCACAACGTCGAGATGAAGCCCGCCAAAGGTGGCCAGATTGCGCGTTCGGCTGGGACCTACGTCCAGGTCGTTGGGCGTGACCGCGGCATGGTAATTGTGCGGCTCACTTCGGGGGAGCAGCGCTATATTCGCGGTGAATGCATGGCGACGGTGGGTGCGGTATCGAACCCTGACAACCAGAACCAGAATTTCGGCAAGGCCGGCCGCAGTCGCTGGATGGGCAAGCGCCCGCTGACGCGCGGCGTGGCCAAGAACCCGGTCGACCATCCGCATGGCGGCGGCGAGGGCCGCACTTCGGGCGGCCGTCATCCGGTCACGCCGTGGGGCAAGCCAACTAAGGGCGCGCGTACACGTCATAATAAGTCGACCGACAAGATGATCATCCGGTCGCGTCATTCGACGAAAAGGAAGGGCTAAATGCCTCGTTCAGTCTGGAAGGGTCCGTTCGTCGACCTGCATCTCCTGAAGAAGGCGGAAACCGCTCAGGATGCCAACGCGCGTGCGCCGATCAAGACCTGGTCGCGCCGCTCGACGATCCTGCCGCAGTTCGTCGGCCTGACATTCTCCGTCTATAACGGGCGCAAGTTCGTGCCGGTGTCGGTCAATGAGGACATGGTTGGCATGAAGCTCGGCGAGTTCGCGCCCACGCGCTACTTCCCCGGCCACTCAGCCGATAAGAAGGGCAAGCGCTGATGTCCAAGCCGAAATCCCCCCGCAAGGTCGGCGACAAGGAAGCCTTGTCGGTCGGCACGCAGATTCGCGGCTCTGCGCAGAAGCTCGGCCTGGTCGCGGCGCTCATCCGCAACAAAAAGGCGGGCGATGCGATGAACATCCTGCAATTCTCGACCAAGGGCATGGCCGTTGATGCGCGTAAGGTGCTCGCCTCGGCGATCGCTAATGCGGAGAACAACCATAATCTCGACGTCGACGCGCTCGTCGTGTCGGAGGCGAGCGTGGGCAAGTCGATCACCATGAAGCGGTTTGCCACGCGCGGCCGCGGTAAGTCGACCCGCATCCTCAAGCCGTTCAGCCGTCTGCGCATCATCGTGCGCGAGCAGGAAGAAGCATAATGGGTCAGAAGAGCAACCCGATTGGCCTGCGCCTGCAGATCAACCGCACCTGGGACAGCCGCTGGTTCGCCGAGGGCGCGGATTATGGCCGGCTGCTTCAGGAGGACCTGAAGATCCGGTCGTATATCATGAAGTCGTTGCCGCAGGCGGCGATATCAAAGGTAGTGATAGAGCGTCCGGCCAAGCTGTGCCGCATCTCGATCTTCGCCGCGCGCCCGGGTGTGATCATCGGCAAGAAAGGCTCGGACATCGAGCGGCTGCGCAAGACGATCGGTGGGATGACCGCGTCGGACGTGTCGTTGAATATCGTCGAGATCCGCAAGCCCGAGGTCGACGCGCGGCTGGTCGCGCAGGGCATCGCCGATCAGCTGGAGCGCCGTATCGCGTTCCGCCGGGCGATGAAGCGCGCCGTTCAGTCCGCTTTGCGGCTTGGCGCCGAGGGCATCCGCGTCGCTTGCGGCGGTCGGCTCGGCGGCGCGGAGATCGCGCGGTCGGAATCGTATCGTGAAGGTCGTGTGCCGTTGCATACGCTCCGCGCGAACATCGATTACGCCGAGGCCGAGGCGCATACGTCTTACGGAGTGTGCGGCGTCAAGGTCTGGGTGTTCAAGGGCGAGATCCTGGGTCACGACCCGATGTCGACCGACCGTCTGATGATGGAAGCTCAGACCTCCGGCGTGCGCCCCGCGCGCGACGACCGCCGTTAAGGGGCAGGGACACCAATCATGCTGCAACCGAAGAAGACCAAGTTCCGGAAGGCGTTCAAGGGACGCATTCACGGCGACGCCAAGGGAGGCACCGCGCTGAATTTCGGCTCGTATGGGCTGAAGGCGATGGAGCCGGACCGCATCACCGCGCGGCAGATCGAGGCGGCCCGTCGCGCGATCACGCGTCACATCAAACGTCAGGGACGGTTGTGGATCCGGATTTTCCCCGATGTACCGGTATCGTCCAAGCCCGCCGAGGTCCGGATGGGTAAGGGCAAGGGCTCGCCAGAGTTCTGGGCGGCGCGGGTCAAGCCGGGTCGTATCTTGTTCGAGTTGGACGGGGTCGAGGGCCAGATCGCCGCGGAGGCGTTTGAGCGGGCGGCGATGAAGCTGCCAATCAAGGTCAAGGTAGTTGCCCGTCTGGGCGATACGTCCCACCTGGGAGGTGAGTGATGGCGCAGAAGGATTTCGTCGGCCAGTCCGAGGACCAGTTGAGCGAGAAGCTTGGCGAACTGAAGCGCGAGCAGTTCAACCTGCGCTTCCAGGCCGCGACCAACCAGCTGGAGAAGCCCAGCCGCGTGCGCGAGGTTCGAAGGGACATCGCGCGGATCAAGACCATGCAGGCGCAGCGCTCCAGCGCCGCGTCGGCCAAGTAAGGATTTAGGGACATGCCGAAGCGCATGCTGACCGGGCTGATCGTGTCCGACAAGGGCGAGAAGACGGTGGTTGTGAACGTGGAGCGCAAGGTCAAGCACCCGCTCTATGGCAAGATCATTCGTCGCTCGAAGAAGTACCATGCTCATGACGAGCAGAACGAGTTCAAGGCGGGCGAGACGGTGCGGATCGAGGAGACCGCGCCGATCAGCAAGCTGAAGACCTGGAAGGTCGTTGATCGGGTGAACACCCATGCGACTCCCGAGCGGGTCGACGTCGACGCCTGAAAAGCGTCGTTTCTGAAGGCGGGGCTGGGTCGGTATCCACCCCATAGTGAGAAGGAAGCGGATCAGTGATCCAGATGCAGTCCAATCTCGACGTCGCGGACAATAGCGGCGCGAAGCGGGTCCAGTGCATCAAGGTGCTTGGGGGTTCCAAGCGCCGTGTTGCGGGTGTCGGCGACATTATCGTCGTATCGATCAAGGAAGCGCAGCCGCGCGGCCGCGTGAAGAAAGGCGACGTCCACCGCGCCGTCATCGTGCGCACCGCCAAGGACATTCACCGCGCCGACGGGTCGACCATCCGGTTCGACTCGAACGCGGCGGTGCTGGTCAACAAGAACGAGGAGCCGATCGGCACCCGTATCTTCGGCCCGGTCGTACGCGAACTTCGCGGCAAGAAGCATATGAAGATCATCTCGCTCGCGCCGGAGGTGCTGTGATGGCATCCGCGCGTATCAAGAAAGGCGATCAGGTCATCGTCCTGTCGGGCAAGGACAAGGGGCGTACCGGCACGGTGACCGCGTCCATGCCCAAGCTGGACAAGGTGATTGTCGGTGGCGTCAACATCGCCACCAAGCATCGCAAGGCGAGCCAGGCCGACCCGCAGGGTGGCCTGGAGCGCGTCGAGGCGGCGCTGCACGTGTCGAAGGTTTCGCATGTGACCGCCGACGGCAAGGCGACCCGCGTCCGCTTCGAGGAGCGCGACGGCAAGAAGGTCCGTGTGGCCGTGAAGACGGGGGACGTGATCAATGGTTGAGCAGACCGATGTCAAGCAGGCGGGGAACGTGTATATCCCGCGCATGCAGGCGATCTACAACGATCGCATCGTCGCCGCGATGACCGAGAAGTTCGGTTATAAGAACAAGCTCGAGATCCCGCGGCTTGATAAGATCGTCCTTAATATGGGCGTGGGCGAGGCGACTCAAGACAAGAAGCGCGTTGATCAGGCCGCGTCCGAGATGGAGCTGATCGCTGGCCAGAAGCCGGTGATCACCAAGGCCAAGAAGTCGATCGCGCAATTCAAGCTGCGTGAGGGCATGCCGATCGGCGTCAAGGTGACGCTGCGTCGCGAGCGCATGTACGAGTTCTTGGATCGGTTCATCACGATCGCGCTTCCCCGGGTCCGTGACTTTCGCGGGCTGAATCCCAAGAGCTTCGACGGTCGCGGCAATTACGCCTGCGGCTTGAAGGAACAGCTGGTGTTCCCCGAGATCAGCTACGACCGCGTCGACAAGGTGCGCGGCATGGACGTGATCGTGACCACCACGGCGAAGACGGACGACGAGGCGCGCGAGCTGCTCCGGTTGTTCGGCTTCCCGTTCCCGATCGAGGAAGAAGTCGCCGAGAAGAAGGCGGCGTAGTTAGCTTTCTCTCCCGCTTGCGGGAGGGAGTCGGGGAGAGGGCAGTGTGTTCCTCTCTCAATCACATCGTGAGGGTTCTCTGAACAGTCCCTCTCCCCGGCCCTTTCCCGCAAAGCGGGGGAGGGAGAAAGAAGAAGAGAGCTTAAGTCCATGGCGAAACTGAGTTCGATCAATAAGAACAACCGTCGCAAGGCGATGGTGAAGCAATATGCGCCGAAGTATGCGGCGCTGAAGGCGAAGGCCAACGACCAGTCGCTAGACGATGGCGAGCGGTTGATCGCCCGGCTGAAGATGGCCGAGTTGCCGCGAAATGCGAACCCGACGCGCATTCGTAACCGGTGCGAGGTCACGGGACGTCCGCGCGCCTATTACCGCAAGTTCCGCCTCGCCCGCGTCATGCTGCGCGATCTCGCCAATAAGGGCATGATCCCCGGCGTCACCAAGTCGAGCTGGTAAGGATACACTCATGGCAGTGACCGATCCCCTGGGTGACCTGCTCACCCGCATCCGCAACGGGCAGCGCGCGAAGAAGGACTCCGTCCTGACGCCCGCGTCCAAGCTGCGCGTCCGCGTGCTCGACGTGCTCCAGCGCGAGGGCTACATTCGCGGTTATAGCGAAGAGCAGATGGGCCCCGCGGCGGGCTTGCGCGTCGAGCTGAAGTATTTCGAGGGCCAGCCCGCGATCAAGCATGTGGCCCGCGTGTCCAAGCCCGGCCGGCGTGTCTATTCGGGAAGCCAAGCGCTTCCCCGTGTGATGAACGGCCTAGGCATCACCATCGTGTCGACGCCGCGCGGCGTGCTCTCGGACGCCGAGGCGCGCGAGCAGAATGTCGGCGGCGAAGTCTTGGCGGAGGTGTTCTGATGAGCCGCATCGGTAAAAGGGCGGTTACGGTTCCGGCCGGCGTCACCGCTAATATCGCCGACGGGCAGCTGAGCGTGAAGGGTCCCAAGGGGACGCTGAGCCTCAGCCTCCGGGACGAGATCAGCTATACGCTCGACGATGGCGGCATCTCGGTGCAGCCGGCGAACGACAGCAAGCAGGCTCGGGCATTCTGGGGCATGCAGCGGACGCTGGTTCAGAATCTGGTGACGGGCGTGACCGACGGTTTCACCAAGAAACTGCTGATCACGGGCGTCGGCTACCGTGCCGCGGCGCAGGGACGCAACCTGAAGCTGCAACTGGGCTATAGCCACGACGTCAACATCGATGTGCCGACGGACCTTGAGGTCAAGACGCCGGACAACACGACGATTGAGATTAGCGGCGCCGACAAGCAGAAGGTGGGTCAATTGGCCGCCGAGATCCGTCGCTGGCGCAAGCCCGAGCCCTACAAGGGCAAGGGTATCAAGTATGCCGGTGAGTTCATCTTCCGTAAGGAAGGGAAGAAGAAGTGATGACTAAGGGACTTTCCCTCTTCGAGAAACGGCGGCGCCGCAACCGTACCGCGCTCCGTTCGCGGACGGGCGTGCGGCCGCGGCTGTCGGTGCATCGTTCGGGCAAGCACATCTACGCGCAGATCATCGACGACGCCGAGGGCCGCACGGTCGCGGCCGCGTCGACGCTGACCACCGATGCCAAGGCGGTGTCGGGCGCGAACATGGACGCGGCGGCCGGCGTCGGTCGGCGCGTGGCGGAGGCGGCGAAAGCGGCGGGCGTGACGCAGGTCGTGTTCGACCGTGGCGGCTTCCTGTTCCACGGACGCGTCAAGGCGCTGGCGGAAGCCGCGCGCGAAGCCGGATTGGAGTTCTAAGACATGGCTGACGACAACAACCAGCCGACCACCGGTTCCGAAAACGCGCCGCAGGATGCGGCCGGTGCGGCTCCGGCCGGCAACACGGGCGGTCCCGGCGGCGGGTATCAAGGCGGCGGTGGCGGCGGTTACCAGGGCGGAGGCGGCGGTGGTCGCGGCCGTGGTGGTCCCGGCGGCGGCCCGGGCGGCAATCGTGGGCGCGGCGGCGGCCCGGGCGGCAACCGCGGCGGTCGCGACGGCGGTCGTGGGCGCGACAATCGCGGCCGTGGCGGCCCCGGGTCGGACGATGGCGGCGAGGAGCTGATCGAGAAACTGGTCCACATCAACCGCGTGTCCAAGACGGTGAAGGGCGGCAAGCGCTTCGGCTTCGCGGCTCTGGTCGTGGTGGGTGACGGCAAGGGCCGGGTCGGCTTTGGTCACGGCAAGGCGCGCGAAGTGCCGGAGGCGATTTCGAAAGCGACCGCCGCCGCTAAGAAGGCGATGGTCCGCGTGCCGCTCCGTGACGGGCGCACGTTGCATCATGACGCGAACGGGCATTTCGGTGCAGGGCGCGTCACGGTCCGCGCCGCGCCGCAGGGGACGGGCATCATCGCCGGCGGTCCGATGCGGGCGATCTTCGAGTCACTGGGCGTCGCCGACGTGGTGACCAAGTCGGTGGGCACGTCCAACCCCTACAACATGATCCGCGCGACCTTCCAGGCGCTGGGCGACCAGACCAGCCCGAAGGCGGTGGCGCAGCGTCGCGGCAAGAAGATCGCCGACCTGCTCGGCCGCGGGCCGGGCGGCGCGGCGACCGCCGAGGCGGAAGCCGTGATGGTGACGGAGTAAGCATGATGGCGACCATCAAGATCAAGCAGACGGGTTCGCCCATTCGCCGTACTTCCGACCAGCGCGCGACGCTGGTCGGGCTGCGGCTTAACAAGATGCACCGGGTCAGCGAGCTCGAGGACAGCCCCGAGATCCGGGGCATGATCCGCAAGGTGCAGCACATGGTCGAGGTGGTGGAGGGCTAGCTCCCTCCTCCACTTCATGGGAGAGGGTTGGGGAGAGGGGCTGTTTCAAGCACCTGCGCCTGCCCCTCTCCCCGGCCCTCTCCCCGTGGGGGAGAGGGAGAACAGCGCGACAAAAGCGAAAGCGAGTGCACGACATGAACTTGAACGACCTGCGCGACAATGAGGGCGCGCGTAAGAGCAAGATGCGCGTCGGACGCGGTATCGGCTCGGGCAAGGGCAAGACCGGCGGACGTGGCCAGAAGGGCCAGAAAAGCCGCGAGGGCGTGTCCATCGCCGGCTTCGAGGGCGGTCAGATGCCGCTCCACATGCGGCTGCCAAAGCGCGGCTTCAACAACATCTTCGCGACCGATTACGCCGAGGTCAATCTGGGCGCGATCCAGAAGGCGTTCGACGCGGGCAAGCTCGGTGCGGATGCGACGATCGATCACGCCATGCTGAAAGCGGCGGGGCTGGCTCGCGGCGGCAAGGACGGTGTCCGCTTGCTCGGCAAGGGCGCGATCACGACCAAGCTGAACTTCCTGGTCCAGGGCGTGTCGGCCGGTGCGCGTGCCGCCGTCGAGGCGGCGGGCGGTTCGGTCGAGGTGCCGACGCTGATCCCGGCGGCCGAGAAGGCCGCGGCCAAGAAGGGCAAGGTCCGCGCGGCCCGCATCGCGTCGCGCACGGCCTGATCCGATCCGCCGTCCGCTCCGGAGACGGAGCGGATTAGACAAGCGCCCGGGTGCGCTTATATGACGGCGGGATGGGTCGCGACCCATCCCGCCGTCTTCGTTTCCAGGATACCACCTACGCATGGCGACCTCAGCCGACCGGATGGCGCAAGGCCTGAACCTCGCCAAGTTCGCCAAGGCGACCGACCTCAAAAAGCGGTTGTGGTTCACGATCGGCGCGCTGATCGTGTTCCGGCTGTTGTCCTACGTACCGCTGCCGGGGATCGATCCGACCGCGCTGGGGCTGTTGAACCAGCAGACGCAGGGCGGGGTGCTCGACTTCTTCAACACCTTCTCGGGCGGCGCGCTCAGCCGGATGTCGCTGATCGCGCTCGGCATCATGCCATACATCACCGCGTCGATCGTGGTGCAGTTGGCGACCAGCTTGTCGCCGACGTTGGGGGCGATCAAGAAGGAGGGGGAGAGCGGGCGCAAGCGGTTGAACCAATATACCCGTTACGGCACGGTCGGGCTGACCGCGATCCAGGGTTACTTCATCGCGGTCGGGCTGGAGGCGTTGGGCGCGACGCAGGGCGTGCAGGCGGTGATCGAGCCGGGGATCACGTTCCGTGTCGCCGCCGTCATCTCGCTCGTCGGCGGCACCATGTTCCTGATGTGGCTGGGCGAGCAGATCACCAGCCGGGGCATCGGCAACGGCGTATCGCTGATCATCATGGCGGGGATCGTGGCGAGCCTGCCGACGACGTTGGTGCAGTTGTTGGAGGGCGGGCGTTCGGGATCGCTCGACCCGATCCGGATCATCGGCATCGTCCTGCTCGTGATCGCGCTCGTGCTGTTCATCTGCTTCATGGAGCGGGCGCAGCGCCGCATCCTGATCCAGTATCCCAAGCGCCAGACGCAGCGCGGGATGCAGGCGGACCGCAGCCACCTGCCGCTCAAGATCAACACGGCGGGCGTGATACCGCCCATCTTCGCCTCCTCGTTGTTGCTGATGCCGCTGACGGTCAGCCAGTTCGCCGGCCAGCGGATCGCGGGCGAGAGCGCGTGGGGCGATTTCATTATCGGGCTGAACCAGTATCTCCAGCACGGGCAGCCGCTGTACATGCTGCTGTATGGCGCGGGGATCATCTTCTTTTCATTCTTCTACACGGCCGTGGTGTTCAACCCGGAGGAGACGGCGGAGAACCTGAAGCGGTATGGCGGGTTCGTGCCCGGCATCCGGCCGGGCAAGAACACCGAGACGTATTTCGATTACGTGCTGACGCGAATCACCGTGATCGGGGCGGCGTACCTGACGACGATCTGCCTATTGCCCGAGTACATCACCGCGGCGCTGGGCATCCCGTTCCTGCTGGCCGGGACCAGCCTGCTGATCGTCGTCAACGTGACGATGGACACGGTGACGCAGATCCAGTCGCACCTGCTGGCGCACCAATATGGCGACCTGATCAAAAAGGCGAAGCTCAAGGGCGGTCGCCTGCGCTAAGTCGGCGGTCAGCGCCTGATTACGAAGTGGGGGGAACCGTCCGCGTGAACATCATCCTGTTGGGGCCGCCGGGGGCGGGCAAGGGTACGCAGGCGGCGCGCCTGGTCGCAGAGCGCGGCATGGCGCAGCTGTCGACTGGCGATATGCTGCGTGCGGCCGTCAAGGCGGGAACGCCCGTCGGGCTCCAGGCCAAGGCGGTGATGGAGGCGGGCGAGCTCGTATCGGATGCCATCGTCTCCGCGCTGATCGGCGAGCGGCTCGATAAGGCGGATACGGCGGAAGGGGTAATCTTCGACGGTTATCCTCGAACAGCCGCGCAGGCGGACGCGCTCGACTTGCTGCTGTTGGAACGCGGACGCGCGCTGGACTGGGTGATCGAGCTGGAGGTGGACGAGGCGGCGCTGATCGAGCGGGTGGTCGGGCGGTATACCTGCGCGAATTGCGGCGCGGGCTATCATGATCGCTTCAAGTCGCCCGTCGTCGTCGGGACGTGCGACGCCTGCGGCGCGCATGCATTCAAACGGCGGCCGGACGACAACGCCGAGACCGTCGGCACCCGCATGGCCGAGTACCGAGCGAAGACGGCGCCGATCCTGCCGATCTACGAAGCGCGCGGGCTGGTCCGGCGAGTGGACGGCATGGCGGACATGGAGATGGTCGGTAGCGCGATCGGGGCGATCCTGGCCGAGCGGACCGATCGAGCACGTCCGGGCAGCGTTTCGGTTCCGGCGCGCGGTTGACACGCCTCGTCGCGGGACTTAGATGCGCCCTACTCCGACAGGCTGGTGAACGGCGGCGCTCGTACGCGTCCGCCGCGATCGTGCGTTCGGAGTAATTGCGACGATATGGGGTGCGTGCGGCCATGCCGACCCCGTGGAGCTAGGAGAAGCATTTCATGGCACGTATCGCCGGTATCAACATTCCATCGAACAAGCGCGTCGTGATCGCGCTGACGTATATTCACGGGATCGGGCCTTCCAAGGCCGAACAGATCACGACCAAGCTCGGCATCGTGCCCGAGCGGCGCGTGCAGGACCTGACCGATCAGGAAGTGCTGCAGATCCGCGAGGCGATCGACGCCGATCACCAGGTCGAAGGCGACCTGCGCCGCACCACCGCGATGAACATCAAGCGCTTGATGGACCTGGCCTGCTATCGCGGCCTGCGTCACCGCCGGGGCCTGCCCGTACGCGGCCAGCGTACGCACACCAACGCCCGCACCCGCAAGGGCAAGGCCAAGCCGATCGCCGGCAAGAAGAAGTGAGCCGCAGCCGCGTTTGCGCGCGGCCTGCTCCCCCATTCTTCAGATACGGCTTTCAAGGTTAGGATTACGAAATGGCTCAGGCCCCGCAGCGCATCAAGCGTCGTGAACGCAAGAACATCACGTCGGGCGTCGCGCATGTGAACGCGTCGTTCAACAACACCATGATCACCATCACCGACGCGCAGGGCAACACGATCTCGTGGTCGTCCGCCGGCACGATGGGCTTCAAGGGCAGCCGCAAGTCGACGCCCTACGCCGCACAGGTCGCCGCCGAGGACGCGGGCAAGAAGGCCGCCGAACACGGCGTCCGTACGATCGAGGTCGAGGTCAAGGGTCCGGGTTCCGGCCGCGAGTCGGCGCTTCGCGCGCTCCAGGCCGTCGGGTTTCAGATCACATCGATCCGCGACGTGACCTCGATCCCGCATAACGGCGTGCGCCCGTCCAAGCGGCGTCGCGTCTGAACTTTCCTGCCCGCAGCGTCGCTTAACAAACGCCGCGGGCCGTTCTCATGGCCGGCGGCGTCCGTTCGTCCGGCTCCCAAATCAGGGGAAGCAAATGGCTGTCAACGCAAAGAACTGGCAGGAGCTCAAGAAGCCCAGCGGTCTCGAAAAGCGCGGAGGCGACGGAAAGCGCAAGGCGACGTTCGTGGCCGAGCCGCTGGAGCGCGGCTTCGGGCTGACTCTGGGTAACGCGCTGCGCCGCGTGCTCTTGTCCTCGCTCCAGGGCGCGGCAGTGACGTCGATCAAGATCGAGAACGTGTTGCACGAATTCTCCTCGCTCGCGGGCGTGCGCGAGGACGTGACCGACATCGTCCTGAACGTGAAGCAGCTGGCGATCCGCATGCAGGGCGAAGGCCCCAAGCGACTTCAGCTGGCGGCGACTGGGCCGGGCGAGGTCAAGGCCGGCGACATCGCGGTGTCGGGCGACATTGAGATCATGAACAAGGATCTGGTGCTGTGCCACTTGGACGAGGGCGCGACCCTGAACATGGAGCTGACCGCCGACACGGGTAAGGGCTACGTCCCCGCGATCGCGAACCGGCCGGCGGATGCGCCGATCGGGCTGATCCCGGTGGATGCGCTGTATTCGCCGGTACGCCAGGTCAGCTACAAGGTCGATCCGACGCGCGTCGGCCAGGATCTGGATTACGACAAGCTGACGCTGACGGTCGAGACCAACGGGACGGTCAGCCCCGAGGACGCGGTCGGTTACGCCGGCCGTATCCTGCAGGACCAGCTAGCCCTCTTCGTGCAGTTCGAGGAGGGTCAGGTGGTCCATCGCGCGGCCCCGATCGGTCACGCGATGCCGTCGGCGATGGGCGGTGCGGTCGAGCCGGTCGGCGACACGCAACAGATCAATCGCTATCTTCTGAAGAAGGTTGATGAGCTGGAGCTGTCGGTGCGGTCGGCGAACTGCCTGAAGAACGACAACATCATCTATATCGGTGACCTGGTGGGCAAGACCGAGGCGGAGATGCTGCGGACGCCGAATTTCGGTCGCAAATCGCTGAACGAGATCAAGGAGGTGCTGTCGTCGATGGGCCTACGGCTGGGGATGGAGATCCCGGGCTGGCCGCCGGAGAACATCGAGGAGATGGCCAAGAAGCTCGAGCAGGAGATCATGGGCTGAGCCGCACCGGATCAGCATAGCTGACCCGAAGACCGCGCAAGCCTGGCCGGCGGGGAGCGGGTGCGACCGCGACATCGGCCTGGTCGAGAAAAGCCCCGTAGCGAAAGCCGCGGCGCTTATAGACGATGCCGGTGTGGGACATGGGCGATGGTGATCGCCGGGTTCGGGATGATCGGCATGGCGATGCGCCGCCGCGCCCGGGTGCCCACGCTTGCCGCGTAATCACGCGCGTGACGCGGACGTCAATGCCGGCGACGATACGGGTTCGCCATCGTCCCGACCCAGCCGGCGGTCGCAACGGGACCCGGTGCCCGGGCGGTCGATCCCGGGGCTGGGCCCGCGCCGGACGTGGTCTTTGGCGCGACGAAGGTCTTGGACCGCGCGGCATCCGGATCGATGGGCTCGGCGAACCGCAGGCCCGCCGCGTCGTCCTTGACCCAGACCACGGTCGCGCCAATCGCCGCGAGCACGCCGACCGAGACCAGCACGGTCGACCCCGGCCTAAGCGATCCCGCGCGATCGACGCGCGCGCCGGTCGTCGACAGGTCCTTGATCCGGTGCTTGGTCGGCGTGCCGCCGCCGAAGCCGCCGATCTCCGCGCCGAGCAAGACCTGTTGGCGCGGGCTGCGCGCCGTAAGATCGTCCGGAGCGGGAGCAGGCGTCGCCGGGTCGTGTTCGTCCTGTTTCATGGCTTTAGTTGTTTGGAGGGGCAAGCTGAGACGGTACGGCCTAAGCATTAACGGACCTGTTACCAAGCGCATATCATTGACCACGGTGGCCGATGCGTTTGTTCGTGCCGCAGGCATAATGATTGCCACCATTTTTACCGTTCGCTGGTTTCCTGCCCGATGGAACGGGAGAACGGGCATGACGGACGACCGGGCGGACCACCGGGCGAACAACCGGATCGTTGCCGTCGGATTTCTGACGAGGCGCGATCTCGAGGTGTTGGGAACGGGTTTCCTGCGACAATTCCCGGTGACGGACGACCATGCATTCGCCGATCTGCTGGCTGAGCTGGACGGGGTGGAAGGGGTGCCCACCGGCAGGCGGGTGCGGGTCAGCATGGGAGAGTAGGGGTCGGGGCGGATGCCGGAGGCGGGAAGGCCGGGGTAGGCTCGCTTGACTTTCGAGCCCGCATCAGGTGTAGACGCAAGCTTCTGGGCGGTTCCTCCGCCCGGCCGACGCTACCTTGCACGGGCGTCGAACGAACCGAAGGACCATAACATGCGCCATCGCGTCGGCGGCCGTAAGCTGCAGCGTACCTCCGCCCATCGCCTCGCCCTGTTCCGGAACATGGCGGCGGCGCTGATCAAGCATGAGCAGATCACCACGACGGTCGCCAAGGCCAAGGAGCTTCGGCCATATGTCGAGAAGCTGGTGACGCTGGCCAAGCGCGGTGGTTTGTCGAACCGGCGGTTGGCGCACGCGCGGCTGCTTGACGATGCTCAGCTGGTGAAGTTGTTCGACGTGATCGGGCCGCGTTACGCCGACCGGAACGGCGGCTATACGCGCGTCATCAAGGCGGGCATTCGCCTCTCGGACGCGTCGCCGATCGCGATCATCGAATTCGTCGACCGTGATGTGTCGGCGAAGGGGCAGGACTCGGGTCCGGTGATGACGGACGAGGATTACAGCGAAGCGGCGTGATACTCTCCCCTCCCGTTTACGGGAGGGGTCGGAGAAGGGCCTGGGTGGGGACCGTGCTCGTGGACGACCCTCCCGCAGCCCATCCCGCGAACGGGAAGGGAGAAGAATGGGGCTCTTCCGTCCGGGCGACGTGCTGACTAGAGCCGCGTCATGAACCATCCCGACACCATCCTGATCGTCGATTTTGGCAGCCAGGTCACGCAGCTGATCGCGCGACGGGTGCGCGAGGCGGGGGTCTATTCCGAGATCGTGCCTTTCAACATCGCCGCCGAGGCGTTCGCGAGAATCCGGCCAGCGGGGGTGATCCTGTCGGGCGGGCCGGCATCGGTGGCACATACGGAGTCGCCCCGGATACCCGACACGATACTGCATAGCGGGCTGCCGATGCTTGGCGTCTGTTACGGGCAGCAGGCGCTGACGGCGCAACTGGGCGGGTCGGTGGAGCGGGGGATGAGCGGCGAGTTCGGCTCGGCCTTCGTCGACGTCGCGGACGGGTGCGCGTTGTTCGACGGGGTTTGGAGCGAGGGCGAGCGGCACCGGGTGTGGATGAGTCACGGCGACCATGTCGCCGCGCTCGCCCCCGGCTTTCGCTCGGTCGCGGCGAGCGCGGGCGCGCCGTACGCGGTCATCGCCGACGATGCCAGGCGCATCTACGCGATGCAGTTCCATCCGGAGGTGGCGCATACGCCCGACGGCGCGAAGCTGATCGCCAATTTCGCGCGGCATGTGTGCGGGCTGGCAGGCGACTGGACGATGGCGGAGTTCAGGGCGGCCAAGACCGCCGACATTCGCGCGCAAGTCGGCGGGGGACGCGTCATCTGCGGCTTGTCGGGAGGCGTGGACTCCGCGGTGGCGGCGGTGCTGATCCATGAGGCGATCGGCGAGCAGCTGACCTGCGTGTTCGTCGACCACGGCCTGCTCCGCGCGGGCGAGGCGGAGCAGGTGGTGTCGCTGTTCCGCGGGCATTACAACATCCCGCTGGTCCATGTGGACGCGGTGACGTTGTTCATGAACGGGCTGGCGGGAATCGCCGACCCGGAAGCCAAGCGCAAATTCATCGGCAAGACGTTCATCGACGTGTTCGAGGACGAGGCGAGGAAGGTCGGCGGGGCCGGGTTTCTGGCGCAGGGAACGCTCTATCCGGACGTGATCGAGAGCGTGTCCTTCACCGGTGGGCCGTCGGTTACGATCAAGAGCCACCATAATGTCGGCGGCCTGCCCGAGCGCATGGACATGAAGCTGGTCGAGCCATTGCGCGAACTGTTCAAGGACGAGGTGCGCGTGCTGGGGCGCGAGCTGGGACTTCCCGACACGTTCGTGGGGCGGCATCCCTTCCCCGGCCCGGGCCTCGCGATCCGCATCCCGGGCGAGGTGACGCGCGAGCGGTGCGACATCCTACGCCGTGCGGACGCGATCTATCTGGAGGAGATCAGGGCGGCGGGGCTGTATGACGCGATCTGGCAGGCCTTCGCGGTGCTGCTGCCCGTGCGCACGGTGGGCGTGATGGGCGATGCGCGAACGTACGATTGGGTGCTGGGCCTGCGCGCGGTGACGTCGACCGACGGGATGACAGCAGAGGCGTTCGAGTTCCCGGGCGGCTTCCTGGCGCGGGTGACGACGCGGATCATCAACGAGGTGCGCGGGGTGAGCCGGGTGGTGTACGACTACACGTCGAAACCGCCCGGAACCATCGAGTGGGAATGACCGGGGCCCGCGACCATGCGGGGCATGGTCGCGGCCTGGCCGCTGGACGGCGCAAGCCGCCGCGATGACGGCTATCCGCGATCCCGGAGTCTCCGGCGTGTCGCGACGGTCGCTGGCGCTCGCCGCCTTCTCCACGATGGTGGAGTGGTACGATTTCACCCTGTACCTTTATATGGCGACGATCCTGTCGCGCGTGTTCTTCGGCGGGGTCGCGGGGTCGCTCGCCGTCACGTTGGCCGCGTTCGCGGTGTCGTACCTGCTGCGGCCGCTGGGTGCGCTGGCGTTCGGGTCGATCGGCGACCGGTACGGCCGGCGCGCGGCGATGCTCCTGTCGATGGCGCTGATGACCGCGGCGATGCTGGCGACCGCGCTGCTTCCCACCCGCGCGCAGGTCGGGCCGGGCGCGGCGGGGGCGCTGCTGGCGCTCAGGTGCGTGATGTCCTTTTCAGTGGGCGGCGAATATACGGGCGTGGTCGCGTATCTGCTGGAGGGGGCGCGGCGCGACCGGCGCGGGCTCGTCACCTCGGGCGCGGCGGCGGCGAGCGAGATCGGCGCGCTGCTGGCGGCAGCCACGGCCGCACTGACGGTCGGGTCGCTCGAAACGGCGGCGTTGGACGCGTGGGGGTGGCGTATCCCATTCCTCGTCGGCGCGGCGCTGGCGGCGGGCGTGTGGGTCTTGCGGTCGTGGATGGAGGAGTCGCCCGAGTTCGACCGGCAACGCGCGCGTGGAACCGTGCCGAAAGACCCGGTGCGCCATGCGCTCGGGGCGCAGCGTCCCGCGATCGCGCGCGGCTTCGCGATCTCGGCGCTGGGGTCGATCACCTACTATGTCGGGATCACCTATATTCCCGCCTTTCTGACCTCGGTGGGCGGATCAGGCGAGGGGCGATCGCTGTGGCTGTCCACGGTCGCGGCGGCGGTCGTGATCTTGGTGACGCCCGCGACGGGGATGCTGTCCGACCGGTGGGGGCGGAAGCCGGTCCTGCTCGCCCTGTGCGCGAGCGCGATCGTCCTGCCGGCGGCGATGTTCGCGCTGATGGCGGGCGGTGATCCATCGGCCGCGATCCTGGGCGCGGTCGTGCTGGCGGGCATGGGCGGCGGCGTGAGCGCGGTGGGCGCGGTCGCCACGGCCGAGCTGCTGCCGGGCGAGGGGCGCATGACGGGGCTGGCGTTAGGCGCGACGACGGCGACCGCGATCTTCGGCGGGCTGACGCCTCTTATCGCGCAGCTTCTGATCGAGCATACCGGGTGGCCGCCGGTGCCGGGCGCGATGATCGCGGCCGTGGCGGCCTGCGCGTTGCCCGTCCTGCTCACCTTGCCGGAGACACGGCCGGCGCGCGCCTGAGCGGTCCCGTCACAAGCCGCGGACGAACGCCTCCAGCGCGGCGTTGACCTCGGCGGGGCGTTCCTGCTGGACCCAGTGGCCGGCCCCCTCGATCAGGGTGACACCGCGCGGGTCGTCGAGATGCGCGGTGGCGTTCGCGTAGGTGTCGTGGCCGGGAATGAAGCGGCGGACGGGGTCGAGCGTCCCGGCGACGAAGCAGGCGGGCTGGGCGATGCGGAGGCCCTCGACCGGCGCGCGGGCCTCCCAATCGAGGCGTTGCGCGCGATAGCGGTTGAGGGGACCGCGCCAGCCGCCCCTGGCGAACGCGTCGTTATACAGGGCTAGGTCCTGCGCGCTGAGCCATGCGGGAAGGTGCTCGGGCAAGGGCATGCCGGTCAGGAACTTGTCGGCGCGTGTCTTGTGCCGCCGGAAGGCGTGGGCGACTCCCTCGCCCGAGATGCCCCAGTAGATCTTGAGCAGCGCGTCGGGGTCGGCGGCGAACTCGGCCTCGGCGACGCCCTCCGCCTGGAAATAAAGCTGGTAAAAGAACCTGTCGACATAGACCTTATCCATGAGGTCGAGGAAGAAGCGGTCGTCCATTGGGTTGTACGGAACACTTAGCCCCGCGACCGCGACGACGCGTTCGGGATGGCGGACCGCCGTCTGCCAGACGATGGGGGCGCCCCAGTCGTGGCCGAACAGGATCGCGCGACCGCCCAAATGGTCGATGACGGCGGCGACGTCGGCGCAGAGCTCGGCCATGGCGTAGGCGGCGATGGCGTGCGGCTTGGAGCTGTCGCCGTAGCCGCGGACGTCGAGCGCGGCGATGCGATGGCCCAGCCCCGCGAAATGCGTGATCTGGTGCCGCCAGCTATGAGCGAGTTCGGGCCAGCCATGGACGCACAGGATCGGCGGGTGCGGGCCGTCGGCTGGACCGTCCAGAAGAACGTTAAGCGCGATATCGCCGTTCTCGACCTGTGTTCGTTCCACTCCGGACCTCCCTGCATTCGGTCGGAAGCATGGGGCGGGGTCGGGTCGGTGGCAAGCGGCGTGCCCCTCCACCACTCGCCCAGGGGGGCGGGCGGTCCCCCTCTCCGTTCCGGGGAGGAATTGGGGCGAAGCTGGGCTTGGTGGGCGGTTAGCAATCGCGGGATGGCGGGGGCGGGCGGGGGCGCTATCCCGGCCGCATGACGCTGACGCATCTCGATCGGCTGGAGGCCGAGAGCATCCACATCCTGCGCGAGGTCGTCGCGGAGGCGGCGCGGCCGGTGATGCTTTATTCGATGGGGAAGGATTCGGCGGTGATGCTGCATCTGGCGAGGAAGGCGTTCTTCCCCGCCGCGCCGCCGTTCCCGCTGCTGCATGTCGATACGACTTGGAAGTTCCGGGAGATGTACGCCGTGCGCGAGCGCGCGGCGGCGAAGGCGGGGATGCGGTTGATCGTCCACCGCAATCCGGACGCGCTGGCCCGCGGGATCAACCCGTTCGACCATGGAAGCCTCCATACCGACCTGTGGAAGACGGAGGGGTTGAAGCAGGCGCTGGATGCCGGGCGTTTCGACGCGGCATTCGGGGGCGCGCGGCGGGACGAGGAGAAGAGCCGGGCCAAGGAGCGGGTGTTCTCGTTCCGGACGGCGAGCCACCGTTGGGATCCCAAGCGGCAACGGCCGGAATTATGGCGCCTGTACAACGCGCGGGTGACGGCGGGGGAGTCGATGCGGGTGTTTCCGCTGTCGAATTGGACCGAGCTGGATGTGTGGCAGTATATCCGGCGCGAGGGGCTGGAGATCGTGCCGCTCTATCTCGCGGCGATGCGGCCGACCGTGGAGCGGGACGGGATGCTGCTGATGGTGGACGACGAGCGGTTCCGGTTGCGGGCCGGGGAGCTGCCGGTGGCGCGGTCGATCCGGTTCCGGACGCTCGGCTGCTATCCGCTGACGGGGGCGGTGGAGAGCGCGGCGGCGACGCTGGATGCGGTGATCGCGGAGATGCTGGCGACGACCACATCCGAGCGGATGGGGCGGGCGATCGATGGCGAAGGCGCGGCGAGCATGGAGCGCAAGAAGCAGGACGGGTATTTCTGATGAAGGTGAGGGAGAAGGTGACCATTCCCGACATCGACGCGTTCCTGCGGGCGCATGAGGACAAGTCGCTGTTGCGGTTCATCACCTGCGGGTCGGTCGATGACGGCAAATCGACGCTGATCGGGCGGTTGCTGCACGATACGCGGGCGGTGTTCGACGATCAGATGGCGGCGCTGGAGGCGGACTCGGCGCGGGTCGGGACCCAAGGGGCGGAGATCGACTTCGCGCTGCTGGTGGACGGGCTGGCGGCGGAGCGCGAACAGGGGATCACGATCGACGTCGCCTATCGGTATTTCGCGACAGCGCGGCGCAAGTTCATCGTCGCGGACACGCCGGGGCACGAGCAGTATACGCGTAACATGGTGACAGGCGCGTCGACCGCCGACCTGGCGGTGATCCTGGTCGATGCGCGCAAGGGCGTGCTGACCCAGACGCGGCGGCACGGGTACTTGGTCAATCTGCTGGGGGTGCGCCAGATCGTGCTGGCGGTCAACAAGATGGACCTGGTCGGGTGGGACCGGGCGCGGTTCGAGGCGATCGTCGTGGACTATGCGGCGTTCGCGGAGGGGATCGGCGCGGCTCCGGCGACCGCGATCCCGATCTCGGGCTTTCGGGGAGACAACGTGATCGGCCCCTCGGCGAACATGCCGTGGTATGACGGTCCCGCGTTGCTCGGGTATCTGGAGACGGTCGAGGTCGACGCGGAAGCTGCGCGGCCGTTCCGGATGCCGGTACAATGGGTGAACCGGCCCGACCTCGACTTTCGAGGCTTCGCGGGGACGGTGGCGGGCGGGTCGGTCAAGCCGGGCGACGCGGTCAGGGTACTGCCGTCGGGGCGGACCACGACCGTCGCGCGGGTGGTGACGTTCGATGGCGACCTGGAAGAAGCGGAGGAGGGGCGGGCGGTGACGCTGACGCTGGCGGACGAGGTCGACTGCTCGCGCGGGGACGTGCTGGCGGCGGCGGGCGATCCGTCGGAGGTTGCTGATCAGTTCGAGGCGACCATCGTGTGGATGGACGACACGCCGATGTTGCCGGGGCGGGGATACTGGCTGAAGCTGGCGACGCAGACGGTGACGGCGCAGGTGGCGCAGCCCA
>NZ_CAXSHH010000040.1:0-23044 GCF_964237155.1 uncultured Sphingomonas sp.
TCGGCATCGCCAAGGCCTATACCACGCGCGTCGGCTCCGGCCCGTTCCCGACCGAGCTTGCCGATGCAACGGGCGAGCGGCTGGGCGTCACCGGCCGCGAGTTCGGGACGGTGACGGGCAGGAAGCGCCGCTGCGGCTGGTTCGACGCGGTGCTGGTGCGCCAGTCGGCGGCGGTATCGGGCATCACCGGCATCGCGCTGACGAAATTGGACGTGCTCGACGGCTTCGACGAGGTCCGCATCTGCACGGGTTATACGCTGCGGGGGGCCGAGCTCGACCACCTTCCCGCCCACGCCGCCGACCAGGCCGCGGTCGAACCCGTCTATGAGATGATGGAGGGCTGGCGCGAGACGACCGCCGGCGCGCGCAGCTGGGCGGAGCTTCCCGCTCAGGCGATCAAATACATCCGCCGCGTCGAGGAACTGATCCGCTGCCCGGTCGCGCTGGTCTCGACCAGCCCCGAGCGCGCGGACACCATCCTCGTCCGCGATCCCTTCGCGGACTGAATGGACCGGTCCGGCACCGCCGAACCGGTCCGATGCCGTCAGTTAGGCGTCGAGCCCATCGGCGAGGTCGTGCCCGTGGTCGAGCCGGTCGAGCTACCGCCCATCGTCGATCCCGGGACCGAACCGGCCGTCCCGGTCGTCGTGCCGGAACCGGTCCCCATCGTGCCCATGCCGTCCGAGGAGCCTCCCATCGTGCCGCTGCCGGACATGCCGCTGCCCGATCCCGATCCGGTCATGTCGCCGCCGCTGGTGCCCGAGCTCGAACCCGTGCTTCCGGTGGAGCCGCGTCGCGCGCCGCGCGAGCGGCTCCGGCTGCGCGTCGTGTTGCCGCTCGTGGTCGACGCACCCGTGCCGGTCTGCGCGCCCATGCCCGTCTGGCCGCCGGAGGAGGCCGACCCACTGGTCGTTCCGCCCATCGAACCGCTGCTCGTCGAGCCACTGGACCCGCCGGTCTGCGCGATGGCGCCGGTCGCCAACAGGGTCGAGGCCGCGAGTGTCAGAATTAGTTTCATGATCATTGCTCCAAGCTGAAGTTCGTTAAGTTCCAACAGCTTGTCTCCGCACCCGTTCCGTCAGCTCGCCCCGTTTCCGCCACATTGCGCCCTGTGGAGCATCATTTGGTCAGCCAGCACCAGCGCGACCATCGCCTCGATCACGGGCACCCCCCGAATGCCGACACACGGATCGTGGCGGCCTTTGGTGGCGATCACCGTGTCCACGCCTTCCCGCGTGATCGTGTCGACCGGGGTCAGGATCGAACTGGTCGGCTTGAACGCGGCGCGCAACCGGATCGGCTGCCCGGTCGCGATCCCGCCCGCGATCCCGCCCGCATGGTTGGCGAGGAACGCCGGCCCGTCCGCCCCGCCGCGCATCGGATCGGCGTTCGCCTCGCCCGTGGCGGCGGCCGCCGCGAAGCCGTCGCCGATCTCCACGCCCTTCACCGCGTTCACTCCCATGCACGCCGCCGCCAAGTCGGCGTCGAGCTTGGCGTAAATCGGCGCCCCCCAGCCCGCAGGCACGCCCGTCGCTTCGCAAGCCACCACGGCGCCCAGCGAGGAGCCCCGCCTGCGCGCCTCGTCGACCAGCCCCTCCCACCGCGCGGCGGCCCCGGCGTCGGGGCAGAAGAACGGGTTGCGGTCGATCTCGCCGTCGTCGAACGCTTGCCCGTCGATCGCATCGCCGCCGATCGCCTCCACCCAGGCCCGCACGCGCACGCCCGGGATCACCAACCGCGCCACCGCCCCCGCCGCGACCCGCGTCGCCGTCTCGCGCGCCGACGACCGCCCGCCGCCCCGGTGATCGCGAAACCCGTACTTCGCGTCGTAGGAATAGTCGGCGTGCCCAGGCCGATAGGCGAGCGCCACCTCCGAATAGTCCTTCGATCGCTGATCGACATTCTCGATCAGCAGGCTGATCGGCGTTCCCGTCGTCCGCCCCTCGAACACCCCCGACAGGATGCGCACCAGGTCGGGCTCGCGCCGCTGCGTCGTGAAGCGCGACGATCCCGGCCGCCTTTTGTCGAGCCAGGGTTGGATGTCGCTCTCGACCAGGGCGATCCCCGGCGGACACCCGTCCACCACCGCCCCGATCGCGGGCCCGTGGCTCTCGCCCCAGGTCGTGAAGCGGAATACGCGCCCGAAGCCGTTCCAGGACATCAGCCGTTCTCCGCCGACGAGGAAAGGTCAGGCAAGCGCGATGTCCGGGGCGTCCTCCGCCTTCATGCCGATGACGTTGTAGCCCGCGTCGACATGGTGGACCTCGCCCGTCACCCCGCTCGCCAGGTCGGACAGCAGATACAGGGCCGCGCCGCCCACATCCTCGATCGTGACGTTGCGGCGCATGGGCGAGTTCAACTCGTTCCATTTCAGGATGTAGCGGAAATCGCCGATCCCGCTCGCCGCCAGCGTCTTGATCGGCCCGGCCGAGATCGCGTTCACCCGGATCTTCTCCGGCCCCAGATCCATGGCGAGGTACTTGACGCTCGCCTCGAGCGCCGCCTTGGCGACACCCATCACGTTATAATGCGGCACCACCTTCTCCGCCCCGTAATAGGTCAGCGTCAGGAGCGCCCCGCCCTCCGGCATCATCGCCCGAGCGCGCCTGGCGACCGCGACGAAGCTGTAGGCCGACACGTTCATCGTCTGGAGGAAGTTGTCGAGGCTTGTATCGACGAACTTGCCGCGCAGCTCGTTCTTGTCGGAAAAGCCGATCGCATGAACTACAAAGTCGAGCGTCGGCCACTCTTCGCCGAGGGTGGCGAACGCCCGGTCGAGCGCCGCCATGACCGACACGTCGCAATCGACCAGCCGCGCTGTGCCCAGGCTTTCCGCCAAGGGGCGCACCCGCTTTTCCAAGGCCTCGCCCTGATATGAAAAGGCGAGTTCCGCGCCCGCCTCCGACAGCTTCTTCGCGATGCCCCACGCCAGCGACCGGTCGTTGGCGAGCCCCATGATCAGCCCGCGCTTGCCCGCCATCAATCCCGTCACCAAGCCTTAGCTCCTTCACGCCGCCGCGGCCTCGTCCTCCGCCGACCCGTTCCCTAGCGCCGGTTCGGGCGGTTCCGCCAGCGCCGCGTTCAGATGCGCGCCGAACACCAGCCCCAACCCGATCAGATAGAAGAAGGTCAGCAGCACTACCACGCCCGCCAGGCTGCCGTATGTCAGGTCGTATCCCCCCAGCTGCGCCAGCGCGAGAGGCAGCCCAACCGTCATCCCCACCCACCAGGCGGCGGTGAAGGCCGCGCCGGGCCAGACGGGGCAGCTGCGGTACTTGCCCGGCGTCACCGAGTAGAACAGTGCGAACAATGCCCCGAACATGACGAGCGCGGGCACCAGCCGCGACAGCCCGACCCACCCCGCCACGTCCTGAGCAAAGGGGAACAGGCGGTAGATGATCTGCTCGGCCGCGGTCATCAGCCCCTGGATCAGGAACGACAGGAGCGCCAGGATCACCGAGCCGACGATCACCAGCGAGGAACTGAGCCGCGTCTTCCAGAACGGCGCGGTGCTGACGTAACCATAAGCCTGGCGCACGATCTCGCGGATGGTCTCGATGAAGCTGCCCACCGTCCACAGCCCCACGAGCGCGCCCAACCACAAGAGCGACCCCGTGCGCGCCGCGATCACGTCGGCCAGCGGCTTGCGGAGCAGCTCGGCCGTGTCGGGCGGCAGCGTGCGCAGGAACGACATGACGGTGCGCTGAGTCTCGTCGTCCTGACCGAACAGCGCGAGGATCGCGGCGGCGACGATGAAGAAGGGAAAGATCGCGGTCAGCGCCAGATAGGCGAGGTTGCCCGCATGGATGAAGCCGACATTGTACACGCCGAGCAGCGAACGCTTGAGCACCTCCCACGCGCGCGCGCTCGGCTTCATGCGTTTGAGATACGCCCGGGTGCGCCCGTGGCGACGCGCGTGGTCGCGCGCTTCGGGGGTCAGGGCCGCGGTGTCGTCCATGCCAGGCGTCAGACGTCCATCGCGGCGCGCGGGTTCCCGCCCATGGCGCCCGCCCAATTCGCGACGAAGCCCTCCAGTTCGGCGTCGCCAGCGGGCAGGTCGACCATCAACGTGACCAACTGGTCGCCGCGCCCGCCACCCTTCTTGTGGAAACCCTTGCCCTTCAGCCGGAGCACCCGTCCCGAACTCGCGCCCTTGGGAACCGTCAGCATCACCGGCTTATCGACGGTGGGCGCGCGCACCTGACCGCCCAGCACCGCCTCCGCCAGCGTCACCGGCAGGTCGAGCCGCACGTCGTCGCCGTCGCGCATGAAGAAGCGGTGCGGCTGGACCTCGATCGTCACGATCGCGTCGCCGGCACCGCCCGGTCCCTCGTCGCCGCGCCCGGCCAGGCGCATCTGGGTGCCCGTCTCGACGCCGGCCGGCAGCTTCAGGTCGAGCGATTTCCCGCCCGAAAGCGTCACCCGCTGGACGGCGAGCGCGGCGGCATCGACGAAGGGCACGGCGAGCTTGTAGGCGACGTTCGCGCCTTTGGCCGCGGTCCGTCGTCCGCCGCCGAAGCCGCTCGCGAAGCCGCCCCCGCCGCCGGAGCGCGCGCCGCCGAACAGCCCCTCGAAGACGTCGCCCATCTCGGCGGTGTCGCCGCCGAACTCGAATCCCTGGGAGCGGAACCCGCCGCCGCCCGGACGCGACCCTCCCGAGCCCATGCCGAACGGCGAGGCGGGGTTGCCGTCGCCGTCGATCTCGCCCCGGTCGAAGCGCGCCCGCTTGTCCTTGTCGGTCAGAAGGTCATAGGCGGACGTCACCTGGCTGAACCGTTCGGACGCCTTGGGATTGTCCTTGTTGCGGTCGGGGTGAAGCTCCTTGGCGAGCTTGCGGTACGCCTTCTTGATCTCCGCCTCGTCGGCGCCGCGCGCCACGCCGAGCGTCGCATATGGATCGGCCATCGTTCCCCCAGGGGTGTATTACCCGCCTATGTAGGTCGTCTCCCACATCGCGCCACCGGGCCTAGCGCAATCGGAAATGAACGTCACCGTCCCTCCGCGCGTTAGCCGGTCGAAGAGGAACTCTGATCATGAGCGATAAGCAACCCAACCAGGCGATGCCCAGCAACGACGACAAGAAGGGTGCTCCCGACGGCGTCAGCACCGCGCCCAGCGGAAAGGACGCGGCCGGCGAAAGCGGCGGCGGCGGCTATCCCAACCCACAGACGGGCAAGAAGCCCGAAGGCGGCGGGTTCATGGGACATGGCGGGCAGACGAAGATCGCCTATCACGGCACGGGTCAGGGCGGCACTGACGAGGACGCGGACGTGGGCAATGTGAACGCGGTGACCAAGCAGGATTGACGTCGTTCGGTCCGAATTCCGTCATTCCAACGAAGGCTGGAAACTCGTGGTTCGAGGATGGCACCCTGTCGGAGGGCGACCCTAGCCTACGCCGGGGTGACGGGAAGGGGGCAAGATCGGCCGCAAGGGACTTAATTCCGCCGCCCCGTTCCGCTATGACGTGCGTGTGACCGAAGACCCCCATGCCTTGTTCGAAACCTGGTTCGCCGAGGCCAAGACGACCGAACCCAACGATCCCGACGCGGTCGCGCTCGCCACCGCCGACGCGGACGGCCGTCCCTCGGTGCGAATGGTGCTGCTGAAGGGTCACGACGAACGCGGCTTCGTGATCTACACCAACCAGGAAAGCCGCAAAGGGCGCGAGCTCGACGCGCGCGGCCGGGCGAGCCTGCTGTTCCACTGGAAGACGCTCCGCCGGCAGGTCCGCATCGAAGGCACGGTTTCGCGCGTGGCCGACGCCGAGTCGGACGCGTATTTCGCGACCCGCGGCCGCGATTCCCGGCTGGGAGCTTGGGCGTCCGACCAGTCCCGCGACCTCGACAGCCGGGAGATGTTCGAGACGCGCTTCGACGAGGTCGCGCGGCGGTTCGAGGGCGGGGACGTGCCGCGCCCGCCGCATTGGGGCGGCTACCGCGTCGCGCCCGAGCGGTTGGAGTTCTGGCGCGACCGCGAGCACCGCCTGCATGAACGACGCCTGTTCACGCCCGACGGTGCGGGCGGCTGGCGGGAAGGACTGCTGTTTCCATGACGCTCGACGAACGCCGCCGCGTCCTGCCGCTCGCGACCCGCGCCGCGCTCGCCAGCGTCGGCGTGGCAGGCTTCCTGCTGCTGCTGAAGGCCTATGCCTCTTGGTCGACCGGATCGGTCGCGATGCTCGGATCGCTCGCCGACACCGGGCTCGACCTGCTCGCCTCGCTCGTCACGCTCTACGGCGTTCGCCTCGCCGCGACGCCCGCCGACGACGATCATCGCTTCGGCCACGGCAAGGCGGAAGCGCTGGCGGCCTTGTTCCAGGTCGCGCTCATCTCGTTGTCCTCGGCCCTGATCGCCTGGCGCGCGATCGAGCGCTTTTCGCGACCCGTGACCGCCGCCGACGCGGGCTTCGGCATCCTCGTCTCGCTCGTCGCGATCGCGGTGACCTTCGGGTTGCTGTCCTACCAGCGCTCGATCGTCCGGCGGACGGGGTCGGTGGCCATCTACGCCGACAACGTTCATTACCAGTCGGACGTGCTGCTTAATTGCGCCGTCATCGCCGCGCTGGTGATCGAGCAATATGCCGGCGTGCGCGGAGCCGATCCCGTGTTCGGCATCGCCATCGCGCTGTGGCTCGCCTGGGGGGCGTTCAAGGCGTCGTCGAACGCGATCGACCAGCTGATGGACAAGGAATGGCCAGACGCGCAGCGCGCCGCCTTCCTCGACGTCGCCGCGCGCGAGCCGGGGCTGCGCGGCATCCACGATTTCCGCACCCGTCGCTCGGGCACGCATGATTTCGCGCAGTTCCACATGGAGGTCGATCCCCGCATCTCCGTCGCCGCCGCACACGACTTGGTCGAGGGCGTGGAGGCGAACCTGAAACGTGCCTTTCCCAAGGTGGAGGTGCTGATCCACCTCGATCCCGAGGGTCATGTCGATACCGACGATCCGCTCGTCGAGACCGACGTAACCCCACACTGGTTCGGCAAGCGGGTCTAGGGACGCGTGCGAATTCCCTTCACCCAGGTGGACGCGTTCGCGGATGCGGCGTTCGGCGGCAACCCGGCGGCGGTGATGCCACTGGCGGCGTGGCTCCCGGATGCCATGCTCCAGGCGATCGCGGCCGAGAACAATCTGTCGGAGACGGCGTTCCTGATCCCGGCCGACGGCGGGGAGGCTGACTTCGAACTCCGCTGGTTCACCCCCACGACCGAAGTGGACTTGTGCGGCCACGCCACGCTGGCGAGCGGCCACGTCGTGCTCCAGTCGGAGCCGGGGCGTGAACGCGTCACCTTCGCCACGCGCGAGGCGGGAATGTTGGAGGTCGCGCGCGACGGGCTGGGCTATGTCATGGCGCTGCCCGCCTACCCCGCCGAGCCCAAGCCGCTTCCCGCGATCCTCGCCGCGCTGGGGCTGGATCGGGCGGTCGCGACGCGATGGCATCCGAGCGCCTACGCGCTCGTGGTGTTGGACGACGAGGCCGCCGTCCGCGCTCTCCGTCCCGACTTCAGCGCACTGGCCCGGGAGGGCGACGTGCTCACCATCGTGACCGCGCCCGGGTCGGACACCGACGTGGTCTCCCGCGTGTTCGCCTGCGGGGCGGGGATCGACGAGGACCCGGTCACCGGTTCGGCGCACTGCGTGCTTACGCCTTACTGGGCCGAACGGCTCGGCCGCGACAGCTTCACCGCACGCCAGGCGAGCGCACGCGGGGGATGGCTGACCTGCCGCTTTGATGGTGACCGCGTGGTGCTTGGCGGGCGGTGCGTAACGGTGATCGAAGGCGTCTTCCTGCTTCCTTAACGCGGCGGCTTTCCCGCCTATTGCCCGTTTCACGAAGCACCTCGGTGTCCGCCACGTCGGGCACGCTTTCGGGCGCGACCATTTGAACGTGCGACGGCGAGGGGTGATTGACCGTGCACGGTCCGGAAGCCGGGAGCTCGATCGACCCGAATGCGCTCTTCGAGCTGCTCAAGACGGACCAGCGACGACTTCCGGGCGACGATCGCCCACCTGGCGATCGCATCCGGCGATACACTCCGCATTTCGGCACTTCCACAAGTCTCGGCGTTGAGCGGCGCCGGACAACGGACTAATCTGTTCGAGAGCGGCGAGAAAACGCTGTCCTACAAGAACCTTACCCTATTAGGGCGTACGTCGATCTTTCTCATCGCTGATCCGGCAGCTGCTATTCTTTCTTTCGCGCATCCACGCGCGCGCAACAATATAATAGCCCCACGACACGGAATTGCCTAACGGGCGTGAACTTCGTGAATTTCGAGCCCGGCTATTGGTCGGCACGAAACTCGGGGCGTCGCGTTATCCTGCATCATCGGCCATGGCGGCCGGGGTGAATAGGGGAGTTCCGGTTGAACGCAGACCACCAGCCGATCCGGCCCGGATCGCCGACCGCGCACGGCGTGACCGAAGTGCCGATGGCGAATGTGCCGGGCCTGACGGGATTGCTCGGCCTTGCGGTCGGAGTGGTCGTTATCGCCGGACTATATTTCGGGCGCGAGGTGCTGATCCCCATCACGCTCGCCATTCTGCTGTCGTTCGTGCTGTCGCCGGTGGTCGCGATGCTTCGTCGGTTACGGGTTCCGCGCGCGCCTGCGGTGCTGGTATCGGTCCTGTTCGCGCTCGGGGTGCTCGGCGGCATCGGGACGATGGTCGGCACGCAGGCCGCCAGCCTGGCGGACGACGCGCCCGCCTACGCCCGCACCATCGAGAGCAAGATCGCCCGGGCCCGCGCTTATGCGCTGGAGCGCGCCGCGATCTTCACCCGCCGCGACCGCGCGCCCGCCGCCGCGACCGCGCCTACTCCGGTCAGCGACGCCATCGCCTCGCGGGCGCGCGAACCGATCCCGGTGCGCGTCGTCGACGAGGAGCCCAACCCGCTCAAGATCGCGGGCGACGTGCTGTCACCGATACTGGGACCATTCGAGACTTTCATCATCGTCCTCGTCGTCGCGATATTCATCCTCCTGCAGAAGGACGACCTGCGCGACCGGATGATCCGGCTGTTCGGATCGTCCGACCTCCACCGCACGACGGCTGCGATGGACGACGCGGCCGATCGGTTAGGCCGATATTTCCTGTCGCAGTTGGCGGTGAACACCGCCTTTGGCGTCGTCGTCGGCATCGGGCTCTGGCTGATCGGCGTACCCGTTCCTGCCGTTTGGGGCATCCTGGCCGGGGTATTGCGCTTCGTGCCGTACATCGGCGCGGCGCTCGGCGCCGTGCTGCCGCTGATCGTGGCGGCCGGGGTCGATCCCGGCTGGACGATGCCGCTGCTGGTGATCACGCTGTTCGTCGTGGTCGAGCCGCTGGTCGGTTACGTCATCGAGCCCCTTCTATATGGCCACTCCACCGGACTCTCGCCCCTGTCCGTGATCCTGGCGGCGGTGTTCTGGACCTGGATCTGGGGGCCGGTCGGGCTAGTCCTCTCGATGCCGCTGACGCTTTGCCTCGTCGTGCTCGGCCGTCACGTCCCCTCGCTCGAGTTCATGGAGGTGCTGCTCGGCGATCGTCCAGCGCTTACCCCCGTCGAGAGCTTCTATCAGCGGATGCTGGCGCACGATCCCGAGGAGGCGCTTGATCAGGCCGAGGTTCAGCTCGTCGGCCGGACGCTCGTCGACTATTACGACGAGGTCGCGCTCGCGGGGCTGAGGCTCGCCGCCTTCGACGCCCGGCGCGGGGTCGTCGACCGGGAACGCGCGACACGGATCGTCGATTCGATGCTGGCGGTGATCTACGAGCTCGACGACCACGCGGCGGAAGGTGGGGAGCTTTCGCCCGAATGGCGCAGGCGCGGCGCGGTCACCTGTATCGCCGGGCGCGGCGTGCTCGACGACGCGGTGACCGCGATGATCGAACAGCTGCTTCGCCACCGCGGTTTTGGCATACGGCGGATCACCCACGCTGAAGTCACGCGCGACCGCATCGGCGTGCTCGACCTTACCGAGACGCGGCTGGTGTGCCTGTCGTATCTCGAGCTCGGCGGCACCCCCAGCCACCTGCGCTATCTTGTTCGTCGCTTGCGCCGCTCGGCCGGAGCGGCGCAAATCATGGTCGGGCTGTGGCCGGAAGGCGAGGCCGCGCTGACCGATAGTCAAATCCAGCATACACTCGGCGCCAATCTGTATGTCGGCTCGCTGCGCGCGGCGGTCGACGCCGCCGCGCGGATCGCGGGCGAATTGCCGTCGCAGGAAGGGTTGACCGCATGACCGACCGCCAAGGCCATGGCGCGACCAGTCCGTTCACCATGCCCGCCGGCGGTTGGTGGGCGGCGCTGAAGCGTACGCGCGCGGAGATGAACGACGACAATGTCGGGCTGATTGCGGCCGGCACCGCCTTTTACGCCTTCGCGTCGATCGTCCCCGTGCTGGCGGCGGTGGTGCTGAGCTACGGCCTGTTCGCCGACCAGGAAACGGTGGTCCGGAACATCAAGGGATTGTTCGGATCGCTGCCCCAGGACGCCGCCCGGTTAATCAGCGACCAGCTGCTCACCGTGGTCAGATCGGAGGGCGACAAGAAGGGCATCGGGCTCCTCATCGCACTTGCGCTGGCGCTCTATGGCGGGACCAAAGCGGCGGGTGCGATCGTGACCGCGCTCAACATCGCCTATGAAGAGAAGGAGACGCGTGGCTTCATCAAGCTCACGCTCCTCAACCTCGCCATCGTGGTGGGCGCGGTGCTGCTCATCTTCGGCGCGATCGCGGCGACAGGCGTGCTCGCATTCCTGGGCGGCCTGCTCCCGAACGCGCCGGAACCCGTTCTCGTGCTGATCCGGCTCGCGAGCTATGCGGTCATCGCCGCGCTCGCGGTGTCGGCGGGGGCGGGGCTTTATCGCTATGGCCCGAACCGGGCGAACGCCAAGTGGGCATGGCTGACGCCAGGATCGACGATCGCGACGGTGCTCTGGCTCATGGGTACGGCGCTGTTCGGCTTCTATGTCGCGAATTTCGGCAGCTACGGCGCGACCTACGGCGCGCTCGGCTCGGTAATCGTGCTGCTGACTTGGCTGTGGCTGACGGCCTATGTCTATCTGTTCGGCGCGGAGCTCAATTCGGAATTGGAACGTCAGACGGCCAGGGACACCACCACCGGCGCGGACCGCCCAATGGGCACGCGCGGCGCGGCGGCGGCGGATACGGTGGCCGGTGAGGATGGGGAGCCGATCCGGTTGTCGACGACCTCCGGGTCCGATGATCGGGCCCGCAGCGGGCCGGGCGTGGCGTCGACCGCTTTCGCGCTGCGCACCGCCACCCTCGTCACGGGCCGCAAGGCCGGGCTCGTCCCGACCCTGCTCACCGCCTTCGGCCTGTCGCGGCTCGGCCGGGGCACGACCGTCAGCGGCGCGGTGTTGGTCGCGGCGGGTGCCGCGCTCGCCTGGGCCCGCCGCGACAAGCCGAAGCCCAGGCTCAAGCGGAAGGCCGCGCCCGCAGGTCGTCCCTGATCTCTCGGAGCAGTGCGATGTCGGTCGGTTCGGCGGTGGCGAGGTCGGCAGCCTTGGCCTTTTCGCGTTCGAACACGCCGACCATCCGGTTCACGGTGCGCACCAGCATGAAGATGATGAAGGCCACGATCAGGAAATTGACCGCCTGCGTCAGGAACGCGCCGTAACCGAGCAGCGGCACCCCGGCTTTCTTGAGCGCGAGATAATCGGTCGACCCGGCGAGCTCCGCCGGCATGGGGCCGAGCGCGACGAAATAGGAGGAGAAATCAAGCCCGCCCAACACCCGCCCGATGAGCGGCATGATCACGTCCTCCGTCAACGACGTCACGATTCGCCCGAACGCCGCGCCGACGATCACCGCCACCGCCAGATCGAGCACGTTTCCGCGCGCGATGAACGCCTGGAATTCCTTAAGCATCGATCACCCCCTGTCGTTGTGAGATCGCTAAGATACGATTGTCCTTTCGCCAAGCCGTTTGGGCAATCTATATCGCTCGCGTCATTATACGGAGGACCGCATGCTTCGTGCTCTCGCCCCCATCGCCGCCTCCGTCCTGCTCGCCGGATGCGGGCTGAATAGCGTCCCCACGTCTGAGGAGAACGCCAAGGCGCGCTGGGCCGACGTGCAGGCCGCGTATCAGCGCCGCGCCGACCTGATTCCCAATCTGGTCGCCACCGTGCGCGGCGCGGCCAAGGCGGAGAACGAGACGCTGACCAACGTAATCAACGCCCGCGCCCGCGCCAACTCGGTGCAGCTGACCGGCGATGACCTTTCAAACCCCGCCAAGATGCAGCAGTTCGCCGCCGCGCAAGGGGCGCTCAGCCTGGCGGTGCGGCCGCTTCAGGAAGCCTATCCCGAGCTGCGCAGCCAAGCCAATTTCAGCACGCTGATGAGTCAGCTCGAAAGCTCGGAGAACCGCGTCGCGATCGCGGTGCGCGACTATAACGGCGCGGTGCAGGAGTATAATACGCGTATCCGGACCTTTCCCGACGCGATCGGCGCCAGGGTGATCCACGGCGCCAAGCCGCTCACGCCGTTCCAGGCGACCACACCAGGCGCCGAGCGCGCCCCGCAGGTGAATTTCGGCTGACGTGCCCCGTCCGCGCTTGATCCTCGCGCTGCTCCTGGCGGTCCTCGCCGGGGCGGCGCGAGCGCAGACTTTCCCCAAGTTCACGGGGCCGGTCGTCGATGCGGCGAACGTCCTGCCGCCCGTGGTAGAGGCGGACCTGACCGCCAAGCTCGAGGCGTTGCAGCGAGACACCAAGCGTCAGTTGGTGGTGACGACGATCGCGAATATGCAGGGCTATCCAATCGCCGATTACGGCTATCGGCTGGGCAGGGCCTGGGGCGTCGGGCTCGCTGACGTGAACAACGGCGCGATCCTGCTGATCGCGCCCAACGAGCCGTCTGGGCAGCGGGGACCGCGGATCGAGGTTGGGTATGGCCTGGAGCCCACCCTGACGGACGCACTGAGCAGTGTGATCATCAACGAACGGATGATGCCGAGGCTGAAGGGTGGCGACGTGCCCGGCGCGATGACAGCCGGCGCTGATGCGATCATCGCCCAGCTCCGCGCCGCGCCAGACGAGGCCAAGGCGCGTACCGATGCCGCGGTCGCCGAGTTCGACCGGACGCATGCTCGCCGAGCGCAACGAGACGGTGGAGGAGGCGTACCGGGATCGTTGATCTTCTGGGGCGTGATCCTAGCGTTCGTCGTCCTCCCGGTACTGCGCGGGCGGCGCGGCGGAGGGCGACGCTACCGAGGCGGCGGAAGCGATCTGCCAATCGCGCTGTGGGCGCTGAGCAGTCAGATGGGGCGCGGCGGGGGTGGCGGGTTCGGCGGCGGCGAGTCCGGCGGGGGCTGGGGCGGTGGCGGCTTCTCTGGCGGCGGCGGGGGTTCTTTCGGTGGCGGCGGAGCGTCGGGGAGTTGGTGATGCGCTTGGGCCAGGCCGATCAGGCAACCGTGAGCGCGGCGGTCGCGGCCGCAGAAGCGCGGACCAACGGCGAGATCGTGACCGTCGTCGCGCCCCGATCGGACGCGTATCACGACGTGGCGCTCCACTGGGCGGTGCTCGCGATACTGGGAATGCTCGCGTCCTTGGCGGCGTTCCCGCAGGTCGCCGAGCGAGGCTGGGCGTTGGTAGATCCGTGGGCGACGCGGTCGCCCACAGGCGGGCTGCTCGCGGTCGCGCTGGTGCTGGTCACCGCGACGTTCCTGCTCGCGCGGCTGTTGCTGGCATGGATGCCGCTTCGGCTCGCACTGACGCCGGGGAGCACCGAGGCGCGGCGGGTTCGACGGCGCGCGGTCGAGCTGTTCCGCGTCGCGGCGGAGCGGCGCACCAAAGCGAGGACGGGTGTGCTGCTCTATTTGTCGCTTGCCGAGCGTCGGGCGGAGATCGTTGCGGACGAGGCCATCCACTCCCGCGTCGCCCCCGAGGTCTGGGGCGAGGCGATGACGGCGCTTCTGATGGCCACGCGCGACGGGCGGCCGGGCGCGGGCATGGCGGCGGCCGTGGAGCGGATCGGCGCGGTGCTGGCTAAGCATTTTCCCCGAACGGAAGATGATTTGAACGAGCTATCCGATCGGCTGGTCGAGCTGTGAGCGAGCGCGTCTGGGAGGGCAGGTATCTAGCGGTCGAGGTCGACGGGACGTGGGAGTATGCGATCCGCGCGCGCGGGATCGAGGCGGCTGTTATCGTCGCGATCGATGATGGGCATATATTGCTGGTCGAGCAGTACCGCGTGCCAGTCGGCCGGCGCTGCATCGAGCTGCCCGCAGGCCTGATCGGCGACGAGGAGGCGGGCGAGGCGGTCGAGATTGCGGCAATCCGCGAGATGGAAGAGGAATGCGGCTATCGCGCCGAGCGGGCTCAGTCGCTGGGCCTGTTCCACTCCTCGCCGGGGATGACATCGGAAGCCTTCACCTTGGTGCGGGCGACGGGGTTGACCAGGGTCGGCGCGGGCGGCGGTGTGGAAAGCGAGAGCATCACCGTCCATCGCGTTCCGCTCGCCGGACTGCCGGCGTTCGTGGAGGGCAAGCGGCGCGAGGGATTGGCGGTCGACGCCAAGCTGCTGGTCGTGCTGGCGGCCGCGCTGTTGGGCCCCGGCGTTACTTGAAGTTGTCGGCGTAGCTCTGCAGCTGGAGCGGGCGGGGCGGGTCGGGCTGGACCTCGTAGGCGAGGCCCTGACGCTCGCAATAGGCGACCGCGGCCTCGGGCGAGTCGAACAATAGGCGGACCTGGTCGGGACGCGTGTCGCCCGTGCCGCCCGCCCAGCCGGTGAGCGGGTCGGCGCGCAAGGGGGTCTGGCGGTCGAAGATCAGCTGCCACGACTTGACGCGGCCGGTGCCGTGTTCGGCGCCGAGCTGGGGGCGTTTGGAGATGAGGGCGAGCGACATGGACCCGCCTTATCGCGGTCGACCGGCGCGTGCATCCGCATTCTTCGTGCGGAGCGTCGCGGGCGCGGCGGCGGGATCGTCGGGCCAGGGATGCCGGGGGTACCGGCCGCGCATCTCTCGGGCGACCGCGATCCAGCTGCCCGCCCAGAAACCGGGCAGGTTGCGCGTGGTCTGGATGGGGCGACCGCCGGGTGACAACAGGCTGAGGACCAGCGGGATGCGGTCGGTGCCGACGACCGGGTGGACGTTCAGGCCGAACAGCGTCTGGGGGCGGAGTTCGACGCGCGGACCGCCCTCGGCGAGCCAGTCGATCGGGTGGCGCGAGCCGGCGGGGCTGACGAAGTCGGGCGGGGCGAGCGCGTCGAGGCGGCGCTGGCCGTCCCAGCCGATGAGCATGCGGAGCGCGTCGGTGAGGGCGGCCGGGGGGATCTGGTCGAGGCACCGGTGCCCGGTCAGCAACGGCGCCAGCCATTCGTCGAGGCGGGCGAGGAGGGCGGCGTTGTCGAGCCCGATGTTGGCGAAGGTGCCGCGGGTGCGCAGTTCGGTGGCGGCCGCGGGCCAGGGGAGGAGGCGTATTCCTTGGATGCGCACGCCGTCGAGCAGGGCGGCCGTGACCGCCTTCGGATCGGCGGCGGAGTCGGGTTCGTTGCGCAGTCGTAACGAACCGAGCCGACATTGGCGGGTGGCTTGCACGGCCCCGGTCGCGGGGTCGAACCGGACCGTCCGATGGGTCTCGATGTTGTCGCCGAAGAGCGCCTCGACGGTGGTTTGTTCGATCATCGCGGCCGATAGGATGCGCGCGCCGGCGGCCGAGCCCGCCGTGTCGGCGACGGCGAGCCAGTCGGCGCGTGCGAGCGGGGAGGTCGGGTCGAGACGGAAGCCGCGGCCGCCGACCGAGGCCCAATGCTCGCCGACGGCGTCGCGGCGGCGGGCGACGCGGTCGGGATAGGCAAGGGCGATGCAGGTGCCGAGATCGAGGAGACCGCGCTTTGTACAGCCCCTCTCCCCGGCCCTCTCCCCGGAGGGGAGAGGGAGAAGGTGCGTCCATCGCTCGGCGAGCTTGCGCGCGGCTTGGGCCTTGGGCGCGCGGTCGGCGCGCCAGCGACGCAGGCGAACCTCGAGGTCGGGGTCGGGGCCGCCGAGACCGCGTTCGGCGAGCAGGACGGCGGTCTGGGCGGCGATGTCGGCAAGGCCCAGTTCGGCGGCGCGCAGGAGCATGTGGGCGAGGCGCGGCGGCATGGGGAGGGCGGTGATGGCGCGGCCGTGCGGAGTGGGGCGGGCGTCCTCGCCTAGCGCCCCGAGCGTGGCGAGGCGCGCGCGGGCCTCCGCGACGGCGGCGGCGGGGGGCGGATCGAGCCAGCGGAGGTCGCGCGGGTCGGCGACGCCCCAGATCGCGGCGGCGAGGGTGAGGGCGGACAGGTCGGCCTCGAGGACCTCCGGAGGATCGAAGCGGGGCAAGCCGGCGGTCGCGGCCTCTTCCCACAGGCGGTAGGCGACGCCGGGACCCTGGCGCGCGGCGCGGCCGGCGCGCTGGACGGCGGCGGCCTGGCTGGCGCGCTCGGTGACGAGGCGGGTCATGCCGGCGGCGCGGTCGTAGCGCGGGCGGCGGGCGAGGCCGGAATCGACCACGACGCGGATGCCGTCGAGCGTCAGGCTGGTCTCCGCGATCGAGGTGGCGAGGACGAGCTTGCGACGACCTTCAGGCTCGGGCGCGATCGCGGCGCGCTGGGCGGCGGGGTCGAGCTGGCCGTGGAGGCGGTGGAGGGCGATGCGGTCGGGAAGGCCGGACAGGCGCTCGGCCACGCGCTCGATCTCGGCGACGCCGGGGAGGAAGGCGAGGATGCCGCCCTCGGTCTCGGACAAGGCGCGGCGGATCGCGCTCGCGACCGAGTCCTCGATGCGGAGCTCGGCCGCGCGGCCGATATGGCGGAGGTCGAGCTGGTAGCTGCGGCCCTCGCTCTCGACCACGGGTGCGCCGTTCGAGTCTGGCCCCATCAGCGCGGAGAAGCGCGCGCCGTCGAGGGTGGCGGACATGGCGACGAGACGCAGGTCGGGGCGGAAGCCGCCTTGCGCGTCGAGCGCGAGCGCGAGGCCGAAATCGCCGTCGAGGCCGCGTTCGTGGACCTCGTCGAACAGCACGGCCGACACGCCCGCGAGTTCGGGATCGGCCTGGATGCGGCCCACGAACACGCCCTCGGTCAGGACGGTGACGCGGGTCGCGGCCGAGCGTTTGGAGTCGAGGCGGGTGGCGTAGCCGAAGGTGCGACCGACGGGCTCACCCGCGAGCGCCGCCATGCGCTCGGCGGCGGCGCGGGCGGCGAGGCGGCGGGGGGAAAGGAGGAGGACCTCGCCGGTACACCAGGGTTCGGCGAGGAGCGCGGGGGCGATGGCGGTGGTCTTGCCCGCGCCAGGCGGGGCGACGACGACGGCGTTGGGGCGCTCGCGGAGGACGGCGAGGAGGTCGGGTAGGACCCGTTCGATCGGCAGGGGCGGGATCATGGGCGGCGTAAGTTCACTAAGTTCATCCCAACGACGTCCCAACTATTTGCGAGTGAATAGCAATAGCGGGATCGTTCGCGGGCATCTTAGGCCCTTGTCAGAGTCGGGGCTTGTGGGACAGCCTCTCCGGCATCCAGACGGCCGGGAGTATTCGATTGGGCGCGCATCACGATCATCATGGGCACGGTCAAGGGCCGGCGAATTACGACCGGGCCTTCGCGGTCGGGATCGGGCTCAATATCGCCTATGTCGTGGCCGAGGTGGGGGCGGGGCTGTGGACGGGATCGGTCGCGCTGCTGGCGGATGCGGGACACAACCTGTCGGACGTGCTGGGGCTGGCGGTCGCCTGGGGCGGCGCGGCGCTGGCGCGGCGGCCCGCGACCGGGCGCTACACCTATGGTTGGAAGGGGGCGACGATCCTGGCGGCGCTCGCCAATTCGATCCTGCTGCTCGTGGCGCTGGGGGCGGTGATGCTGGAGGCGGCGCGGCGGCTGGCGGCGCCCGCGCCGGTGATGGGCGGGGTGGTGGCGGGCGTGGCGGCGGTCGGCATCCTGGTAAACGGCGCGACCGCGATGCTGTTCGCGCGCGGACGGCATGGCGATGTCAACATCCGGGGCGCGTTCCTGCATATGGCGGCCGACGCGGCGGTGTCGGCGGGGGTGGTGGTCGCGGGGCTGGTCATCTGGCGGACGGGGGCGGTGTGGATCGACCCGCTGTCGAGCATGGTCATCGCCGCCCTGATCGTGTGGCGGACCTGGGGATTGCTGCGCGAGACGACCGAGATGGCGTTGCAGGCGGTGCCGCGCGGGATCGATCCGGAGGCGGTGCGGACGGCGCTGGGGACGATGACGGGGGTCAGCCACGTGCACGACCTGCATATCTGGCCGATGTCGACGACCGAGCCGGTGCTGACCGCGCATCTGGTGATGCCGGGCGGGTGGCCGGGCGACCGCTTCCTGGTGGAGGCGCGGCGGATGCTGCACGACCGGTTCGGGATCGGCCATGCGACGTTGCAGGTCGAGGTGGGGCAGGTGGAAGCAGGCGTGTGCGGGGACGAACGATGCTGACGAGCGAGAGAAGCTATCCAGACCGGATACCCCGCTGCTAGGTCGACGGAATGGCTGATCCGGTAATCATGACCGCCAATGAGCGGTGGAAGTCGCTTTCACGCACCTGCTTTCAGCTCGGAGCCGTTCTACTATCGGCGGCCGTCGTGGAAACATACAACGATGGGGCGCTGTCGTTGGAGACCGGGGGCTGGTTCCTGGGATCGTGCGCGCTTATCTTGGCCGGATGAAAAGTGCTGGCCCTTCTCGAATCGGAGAGCTGAAATGACCACGGGTGGGGCACTCGGCACGGTGATCGCGTTCACCGTCGCCCTGCTCGCTTGGCTTCTCGCGCTCTATGAACATCGCAAGGTCCAGGCATATAAGGTCAGAAGGGATGCGGCTCGGCTTCCGGCGGAGTAGAAGGGGGTCACATGCCGGTCGAGGAGGTCGAAATGGCGAGCTAGTCCGGTGATCCCGTCCGGTGTGCGCGCGTCAAGAGGACGCCCAAGCCGATCTGTCATACAATCAGGCCCGAAGAGATCGTTGATCGGCTGTATGCCGACCATCCTATCGATATGGCTCGCCTAGCTGGATGATCGGTGGAATCTGGCAACGGCCGAACAGGCCGCAGCGATGGTGATACGAGCCCGTCGTCAGGATGACGGTACTATCGGGCTCAGTAAGCCCGGCTGACCGCGAATTCCACCGCTTCGACCATCGCGTCCTTCGCGCGTCCCCCGCCGAACCCTCCAATCGCGTCGATCGCGCGCTGGCCGTAATGGCGGGCGCGGGCGACGGTATCGTCGACGGCGCGGGAGCGGCGGACCAGGACGATCGCATGGGCGAAGTCGTCGTCCGACGCGCGGCGGCCTTCGACGGCGTCCTTCCAGAAGCGACGTTCGTCGGCATTCCCGCGCGCGTGGGCGAGGATGACGGGGAGGGTCATCTTGCCCTCGCGGAAATCGTCGCCCGCGTCCTTCCCCATCGTGCCGGCGTCGGAGATGTAGTCGATCGCGTCGTCGACGAGCTGAAACGCGATGCCGAGATTGCGGCCGTAAGCGTCGAGCGCGCGTTCCTCCGCCTCCGGGCGCTCGGCGACGACGGCGGCGATGCGGCAGGCGGCGGCGAAGAGCGCGGCGGTCTTGGCGCCGATGATGTCGAGATAGCGGTCCTCGCCGATGTCGATGCGCCTCGCGGCGGTGAGCTGGTTGACCTCGCCCTCCGCGATCACGGCCGACGCGTTGGACAGGATCTTGAGGACGGTCAGGCTGCCGTCCTCCACCATCAGCTCGAACGAGCGGGAGAAGAGGAAGTCGCCGACGAGCACGCTGGCGGGATTGCCCCAGATGATGTTGGCGGTGCGCTTGCCCCGGCGCAGGTCCGATCCGTCGACGACGTCGTCATGGAGGAGCGTGGCGGTGTGGATGAACTCGACCGCCGCAGCCAGGCGGTGGTGGCGGGTGCCGGTATAGCCGATCAGGCGCGCCGAGCTGAGCGTCAGCATGGGGCGCATCCGCTTGCCGCCGCCCGCGATCAGGTGGCCGGCGAGTTCGGGGATCAACGGGATCTCCGACTGCATGCGGCCGAGGATGACGGTGTTGACCGCGTTCATGTCGCCCTGGACGAGCGACATCAGCGGATCGAGCGAGGGTTGGCCTGCGCGGAGGCGGTGTACGGCGGCGGTCATGGCGTGCCCGCGATGTGGCGGGGAGGCGGAGGGAACGCAACCCTTGCGCGGCGCATCCGTGCGGGCTCTAAACGCATGTGTACGGGAGGACGTGGGATGAGCGACGAGGTGTTGCGCGGTTATCGCCGGAGCATCGACAATATCGACGCGGCGCTGGTCCACCTGCTCGCCGAGCGGTTCAAGGTGACGCAGGCGGTGGGGCGGCACAAGCACGAGGCGGGGCTGGCGCCCGCCGATCCGGGGCGGGAAGAGGCGCAGATCGCGCGGCTCCGGCGGCTGGCGGAGGAGGCGGAACTGGACCCGGCGTTCTCGGAGGCGTTCCTCCGGTTCATCATCGAGGAGGTGATCCGGCATCACGAGCGGATGCGGGGGTGACTGCTCCCTCTCCCCGCTTGCGGGGAGAGGGTTGGGGAGAGGGGCTGTACCGGGCGCGACCGGCCGTGCCCTGTACAGCCCCTCTCCCGCCTTCGCTTCGCTCGGCACCCTCTCCCCAGGAGGGAGAGGGAGAAGGGGTCACACCATCCGTTCGGCCGCGAGCCGCTCCAGGATCGAGAGGGGCATCGCGCCTTCCTTGATGAGGGCGTGGAAGCGTTTCTCGTCGAAGCGCGCGCCCATCGCGCGTTCCGCGTTCTTGCGGGCGCGGGTCCAGGCCATGTGGCCGACCTTGTAGGAACAGGCCTGGCCGGGCTGGGTGCAATAGCGTTCGACCTCGCGCTGCGAGCGGGGTTGGGCGAAACCGGTGGTGGCGACCATGTACGCCGTCGCCTGTTCGCGGCTCCAGCGCTTGGTGTGGATGCCGGTATCGACGACGAGCCGCGCGGCGCGGAACAGGAAGCTCTGGAGATAGCCGGCGCGCTCGAGCGGCGTCTTGTACGCGCCCAGTTCGTCCGCGACCTCCTCGGCATACAGCGCCCACCCCTCGGTGTAGGCGCCGAAGAAGCCGACCTTGCGGAGCGTCGGGATGTCCTTGGACAGCTGCGAGGTCGAGATCTGGAGGTGATGGCCCGGATCGCCCTCGTGATAGGTGAGCGCGGGGAGGCTATATTTGGGCCAGTCGCCCGTGTCCTTGAGGTTGATATAGTAGATGGCGGGGCGCGAACCGTCGAGCGCGGCGCGGCGATAATAGCCGTTGGAGGCACCGTCCTGGATTTCGACGGGTACCGCGCGGATCTCGAGCGGTTGGTTCGGGAGTTCGGAAAAGGCGCGGGGTAGGCGGGTGCCCATGTCGCGCACGCCCGCGTTCAGCGAGGCGATGAGCGCGGCGCGGCCCTCGGCGGTGTTGGGGTACAGCTGGTCGGGGCGCTTGTTGAGTTGGGCAAGGCGCTCGCCGACGGTGCCCTGGGTCAAGCCCTCGGCGCGTAGGATCGTGTCAAGCTCGGCGCTGATCTGGGCGACTTGTTCGAGGCCCATCCGGTGGACCTGGTCGGGGGTGAAATCGGTGGTGGTCGCCTGGCGGAGCGCGGCGGCGTAGATCGCGTCGCCGCGGGGGACGCGCCAGACGCCATCGCCTCCTTGCGTCTTGGCCTTTAATTCACGGACGAGCCCGATCTGGCGGTCGAGCGCGGGGTGGATCCGGGTCTCGACGATGCGCGTCGCCCGGCCGGTCCAGTCGCCGGGGATGTTCTTCGCGGTCGCGCGACGGGCGAGCGAGGCGACCATGTTGCTGTCGCGGGCGGGAGCGCCGCGCAGCTTGGCGAGCTGGCCGAGCGTCAGGTCAAGCGACCAGGCGGGGGCGACATAGCCGCGCGCGGCGTCAGCGCGCTGCACCTCGGCGTCCTGATCGAGGACGCGCGCGAACTGGTCGAGGCGCGACAGGTAGGCCTCCGCGTCGGCGGCGGTCTCGACGACGTGCGTGTCGTTGAGGAAGTCGGGGGTGCTGAAATACGCGCCGCCCTGCTGGAAGATGCGGTAGGGGCGGATCACCGAGTCCAGGCCGAACTCGCCGGTGGCGGTGGTGCCGTTGCGGAGCGAGTAGAGGACGATCTCGCGGTTGAGCGCCGCGGCCGGGGTCAGGCCGGCGGTGGGGAAGCGGTCGAGCTCGCCGAGCCAGCGGCGGGTGCGGGCGAGGTCGGAGGCCCGCTCGGCAAGCGACGCGTCGTCGAGGCGGCTCTTGAGCCCCGCGCGCGCGCCCTTGTCGAGGCCCAGGCCGGTCGCGAATTCGGGGCTTTGGTCGACGGTGTCGTCGAAGATGCGGTCGAACAGCGCGTTCAAGCGGGCGTCGGGGCTTCCCTGCGCGAGGAGGTCGGCGGGGGCGAGCGCGCCGCCGATCGCGGCGGCGGTTCCGGCCAGGACGAAGGTGCGACGGTCCATGGGTAAGCTCTCCGTTCTGTTACGGGAGGGCTTGTTCCATGTCGGACGGGGTCGACGCAACCGGGTCAGGCGGCGACCGCTATGCCGCGACCAGGTCGCTCGCGGTGGCGTCGGCGAGACTGGTGCCGTCGAGGATGCGCGCGGTCTCGTCGCGGACGCGCATCATGGCGACCCGGATCGCGCAGTCGGCCTCCGACTTGCAGTCGAGGCAGCGGCGGTACGCGGTGCGGCTGACGCAGGGGACGAGCGCGAGCGGGCCCTCGATCACGCGGATGACCTCGCCCATCGAGATGAGGTGCGACGGCTTGGCGAGGCGGTAGCCGCCCATCTTGCCGCGCGTGCTCAGCAGGAAACCCGCCCCGCGCAGGTCGGCGAGGATCAGCTCCAGGAACTTGCGCGGGACGGTCGCGCCGATCGCGATCCGCGTCATCGCCACGGGCGCGCAACCGACGGGCTGTTCGGCGAGGAACAGCATGGCGCGAAGGGCGTAGCGGGAACGCTGGGTCAACATGGGAGCCCGTCTACCCCTCCAACATGGCAGGGAAAAGGCGGCGATTGCGCGGGGAGCGGGGCTGGCCTATATCCCGGTCGCCGGGTTCGCCCGGCTATGGCGATAAAATGCGGCGTGAAATAGATGCAGCGGA
>NZ_CAXSHH010000041.1:0-22980 GCF_964237155.1 uncultured Sphingomonas sp.
TGGTCGACAAGGGATCGACGACGCGCGACATCGTGGCCGCGCCCGAGGGCGACGGGCAGGACGCGCGCGCGGCGGCGGGCGGGACGCCGGCTCCGGCGGCAACTCCTTCGCCCAGATGACCTTCTTCGATCCTCCCCGAACCCGTTCGGGGAGGACCGGGAAGTTCAGAACGCGGCCGTGAGACTGAACACCACGGTGGCGTCGGCGATCTGGCCGGTGCCGTCCTGGCCTTTCGAGAAGCTGGGCTGGAGGTAGGCGGCCTGCCGCCAGGAAATGTCGGTGTCGACATACGCGGCGCCGAGCGTCAGCGGCGTGCCGGGGATCACGAAATCCGCGCCCACCAGCCAGTCCCAATATTTGCCGGTCGGCGCGACGCTGGTGGCGAACGGCCCCAGGCCCCGGTTGCCGTCCGAATAGCCGATATGCCCCTTCAAGGTGAGCGGCAGGCCCGGCGCGCCGACGGCTGCGTCGCCCCAGAGATACAGGTTGTCGTTCGTGTCGCCCTCGTCGTCATAGACGCCGTTCGCGGCGGACGTGCCGTTGAAGTAATAGTTGCCCAACGCCTGCTGCTTGGGGGCGTAGGCGACGCCCGCTGTCAACGAGAGCGGGCCGGCGGTGCCCGACAGCTTGGCGTACGGTTCGAGGAAGTCGGTGTTGTCGAAGCCGCCCGGATACATGTACCAGGTCACGCCCACATCGACCGTCGCGGCCTCGGTCGGCTTGAACTTGTATCCGGCGAGGAGGTCGAGTTCCATGTTGGCGCCGCCGAAGGTGCCCCAGCCGGCCAGGTTCGATGCCCAGAAGCCGCCATACAGGCCGCTCTGGTGGTTGAGCGTGACGCCGCCCTGAACGGCGAGCTGCTCGTCCGACTGCGATACGCCGCGAAACCGGTAGTCGGAGACGAGCGCGACCGACCCCGTCACGGTGAGCGCGGCGGGCGGGTCGGTGTCGGCGGGCGGCGAGGGAGTGGCCCCGGGCGGCACGGCGGCGTCCTGCGCGGCGACGGGTACGGACAGGAAGGCCAGCGCGAGGCCGGCGGCGGTGGTGACGAGACGCATCGTAGCCCTTTCGAAAAGGAAGCGAGGTCCCCGCCTGCGTTGTGCTCGGTAGGCGCGTCTGTGGAGTGTGGACCCCCGCGCGCCGGATCGTGCGACGGGGGAGATGTGACAGGGGTAGTCGCGGTGCACAACCCCGTTCGTGCGCCGGGTCAGGTCGTGGCGGCAAATCGTGCGAGGCCGGCGTCGAGGTCGGCGATGAGGTCGTCCGGGTCCTCCAGCCCGATCTGGAGGCGGACCATCGGGCCGGCCTGGGGGCGCTTGGCGACGATGCGGTGGCGGTGGGGGTCGACGGGGAGGGCGAGGCTTTCGAAGCCGCCCCAGCTGTAACCGATGCCGAACAGCCGGAGGTCGTCGATGAGCGCGGTTCGGGCCGCGTCGGTGCCGCCGTTCAGCGTGAACGAGAATAGGCCGGACGCGCCGGTGAAGTCGCGACGCCATAGATCGTGGCCGGGGTGGTCCGGGAGCGCGGGGTGGAGCACCTCGGCGACCTGGGGCCGGGCGGCGAGCCACCGCGCGATGCGGAGCGCGGAGGTCTCGTGCTGTTTCAACCGGATCGCCATCGTCCGCAGCCCTCGGCTGGCGAGCCAGCAATCGTCGGGGCTCGCCACCTGGCCGAGCTGGCGGCTGGTGCTCAGCAAGCAGGGCCAGAGTTCGGGGGTGGCGGTGACGCTGCCGAGCATCGCGTCCGAATGGCCGACGACGTATTTGGTGCAGGCCAGGATCGCTAGGTCGACGCCGTGCTCGATCGCGCGAAAGTTGAGGGGCGTGGCCCAGGTATTGTCGAGCAGCGTGACGCAGCCGCGCACGCGGGCGGCGGCAGTGATGGCGGGGACGTCCTGGATCTCGAGGGTGAGGGAGCCGGGCGACTCGAGGAACACCGCGCGGGTGCGCTCGCCGATCAGCTCGGCAATCCCGCCGCCGATCAGCGGGTCGTAATAGCGGGTGGCGATACCCATCCGCTTGAGCAGCCCGTCGGCCATCGCGCGGGTAGGGTCGTAGGCGGAGTCGACGAGGAGCAACTCGTCGCCGGGCGAAAGGACGGCAAGCAGCGCGGCTGCGACGGCGGCGACGCCCGATGGGTAGAGGAAGGTGCCGGCCGCGCCCGGCTCCAGCTCGGTCAGCGCGTCGGCGAGCGACCATTGCGTCGGCGTGCCGCGACGGCCGTAGAACAGGCGGTGGTGGCTGTCGCCCGCGAGCCCGGCACGGAGGTCGGCGACCGTGTCATAAAGGATCGTGGAAGCGCGCCAGACGGGCGGGTTGACGATCCCGCCCGTCCATTCGGGCCGCCGCCCGGCGGTGACGACGCGGGTGGCGTCGGCGATCGGACGGCCGGGTGGGGGGTCGTCGTCTGAATGATCGGACATCGCCTCCCTCTACCGTTCGCCCTGAGCTTGTCGAAGGGTCGTTCTTCTCGCTGCTGACGGCCAAAGAAAAAACGATCCTTCGACAAGCTCAGGACGAACGGAAGGGAGCGCGCGAGGCAGGTGCCTAACGCTTCACGCCGCGCCCATGGCCTTGGGCGTGCTCCGATCGGCTCCCCATTCGGACCAGGAGCCGTCATAGACCGCCGCCTCGTTGCCGAGCAGATGCGCGCCGAACGCCAGGACCGAGGCGGTGATGCCCGAGCCGCAGCTGGTGACGAGCGGCTTGGCGAGGTCGATGCCCGCGCCCTCGAACGCGGAGCGGAGCGCGTCGCCCCGCTTCCACGTGCCGTCGGCCTCGAACAGCTCGCCGACGGGGAGGTTGCGGGAGCCGGGGATGTGGCCGGCGCTGGTGGCGGGGCGCGGGTCGGGCTCCTCGCCGGTGAAGCGCGCGGCGGAGCGGGCGTCGAGGACCTGCTCGGTCCCGCTGTCGACGTTGGCCTTCATCTGGTCGAGGGTGCGGACGCCCTTGTCGTCGGCCCAGACGGTGAAGTGACGATGGCGGAGGTGCTCCTTGCCGCTGGCCGTCTCGCGGCCCTCGGCGCGCCATTTCGCCAGACCGCCATCGAGGATCGCCACATCATGCGCGCCGAAGGTGCGGAGCATGAACCACGCCCGCGCCGAGGTGTGGAGGGGCGAGTCGTCGTACAGGACGATGCGGCTGCCGTCGCCCAGGCCCAGCGACTGCATGCGGCTGGCGAACTTTTCGGCGCGCGGGAGCATCATCGGCAGGTCGCTCGAGGTGTCGGCGAGTTCGGCCAGATCCATGAACACCGCACCGGGGATGTGCGCGGCCTCGTATTCGGCCGCGGGCCGGCGGCTGTGTTCGGGGAGGAAGTAGCTGGCATCGACGACGCGCAGGTCGCTCGCCCCCAGCTCGCCGGCCAGCCATTCGGTCGAAACCAACGCGTCCATGTCATGCTCCCTTGTTCGGTGGCGGTGGTCAGTAAACGGGCGCGCCCGCTTCGTCGAGGGAGGCGAGGTGGCTTGCGGCTTGCGCGCGGGTCGCGGCGCGTTCGGCGGGGGCCATCTTGTCCCAGGTGCGGTATTGCATCGACAGGCGGCGGTTGCCGCGCAGCTTGTCCTCGTTCCTGGCCAGGAAGTCCCAATAAAGCGAATTGAACGGGCACGCGCCCTCGCCGGTGCGCCTGAACACGTCGTAGCGGCAGCGGCCGCAATAATCGGACATGCGGTCGATATACTTGCCGGACCCGGCGTAGGGCTTGGAGCCGAGCAGGCCGCCGTCGCCGAACTGGCTCATGCCCAGCGTGTTGGGGAGCGACACCCATTCGTACGCGTCGATATAGATCTCGAGGTACCATAGATGGACATCGAACGGGTCCGCGCCGATCAGCAGCGCGTAATTGCCCGTCACCATCAGCCGCTGGATGTGATGGGCGTGCGCGGTCTCGAGCGTCTGGTCCAGCGCCTCCTTCATGCAATGCATGTCGGTCTCCCCCGTCCAGTAGAAGGCGGGGAGCTTGCGCGTATTCTCGAAGAAGTTGCGGTGGACGTAGTCGGGCCCTTCACGCCAGTAGATGCCGCGCATGTATTCGCGCCAGCCGATGATCTGGCGGATGTAACCCTCGACCGAGTTGAGAGGGGCGCGGCCGGCGCGGTATTCGGCCTCGGCGCGGCGGCACAGGTCGAGCGGGTTGAGCAGGCCGGCGTTCAGGTAGGGCGACAGGATAGAATGCCAGAGGTGGCGCTGGCCGGTCAGCATCGCGTCCTCGTAATCGCCGAACTTGGGCATGGCGTTCGCGAAGAAGGTGTCGGCCTGCGCGCGCGCCTGGTCGGCGGTGACGGCGTAGTCGAAACCGTCGAGGCCGCCGGGATGATCCGGGAAGCGGGCGGCGACGAGATCGAGCACGCCTTGCGTGATCGCGTCGGGCGCGAACGATAACGGGCGTGGCATGAACAGGTCGGCGGTGGCGGGCTTGCGGTTCTCCTTGTCGAAGTTCCAGCGGTCGCCCTCGGGCTCGCGGCCGTTCATCAGCAGGCCGGTGCGGCGGCGCATGTCGCGGTAGAAGAACTCCATCACGAGCTGCTTGCGCCCCTCCGCCCAGGCATCGAAATCGGCATGGCTGGCGATGAAGCGGTCGTCGGTATGGATCGCGACGGGGATGCCGAACATGGTCTCCCATGCGTCCATCATCCCCCGGACGCGCCACTCGCCGGGCTCGGTCACGGCGATGCGCGCGGGGGCGTGGCGGGCGACGGAGCGCGCGACCTCGCCGGTGAAGGAGCCGGTACTGTCGGGGTCGTCCAGCTCGACATAGTCGACGATCCACCCATCGGCGCGCAGGGCCTCGGCATGATGACGCATCGCCGACAGGATGAAAGCGATCTTACGGCGGTGGTGGCGGACATAGGTCGTCTCGTCGACGACCTCCATCATCAGGATGACCGTCGTGGCCCGATCGCGGCCGTGAAGCGAGGAGAGGTCGGGCGAGAGCTGGTCGCCCAGGACGGGAACCAAAACGTCGCAAGCTGGCGGGGTCGGCATCGAAAGCTATATAGGACGGTGATGACCCCGTTGCACCTCGGCCAGACCAGTTCGCTGCCCCGTTCCCCGGCGGAGGCGGTGCTCGATTACGTGCCCAACCCGCGGCCGGGCCGCACCTATCTGGTGCGGTTCGCCGTGCCCGAGTTCACATCGCTGTGCCCGGTGACGGGGCAACCCGATTTCGCGCATCTGGTGATCGACTATGCTCCCGGCGAGACGATCGTCGAGTCGAAGTCGCTCAAGCTGTTCCTGGGCTCCTTCCGCGATCACGCCGCTTTTCACGAGGACTGCACCGTCGGGATCGGCGAGCGGCTGTGGACCGAGATGAAGCCCGGGTGGCTGCGAATAGGCGGTTACTGGTATCCGCGCGGCGGGATCCCGATCGACGTGTTCTGGCAATCAGGCGCGCCGCCTGTCGATCTATGGCTGCCCGATCAGGGTGTCGCGGCCTACCGAGGGCGCGGCTGAGGTTGCCGTGAATTCATGCTGCGTCGCGGCGAGATCGTGAAACTTTTCGACGCGATCCATGTTATAGTGAACGGCACGGTCGAGCTATATGCGCGACATGCATCATAGAGGTAGGGGCATGGGTAAGTCGACGGATGTCGCAAAGGTCGAACGGGTCGCGTTGATTGGCAATTACCTGCCGCGCAAGTGCGGGCTCGCCACCTTCACCACCGATGTCCATGTCGCGTTGAAAGAACGCTACCCTGATCTCGCGATCGACGTGTATGCGATGGACGACCATCCCGGCCGCTACGACTATCCCGCCGCCGTCACCGCATCGATCTCGGAAAACGACCCGCTCGCCTATGCCGAGGCGGCGCGCGCGATCGAGGCGTCGGGCGCCTCAGCGATCCTGGTCCAGCACGAGTTCGGCATCTACGGCGGGTCGGCGGGCGAGTACCTGCTGGGGTTGCTCGATCGGACCACGCTGCCCGTGGTGGTGACGCTGCACACGGTGCTCGAGACGCCCGACCATGATCAGCGACGCGTGATGGAGGCGTTGCTCCGACGCTCGGCGCGCGTGATCGTGATGGCCGAGCGCGGGCGCGAGATATTGGAGCGGGTATACAGCGCGTCGGCGCGCCAGGTGGTGGTGATCCCGCACGGGGTTCCCGACCGCCCTCTGGTCGATCCCGAGACGTTGAAGGGCCGTTTCGGTTGGGCGGGGCGCGAGGTGGTGTTGACCTTCGGCCTTCTGTCGCCGGGCAAGGGCATCGAGACGGTGATCGAGGCGTTGCCGCGGCTGGTCGAGCGCCACCCGGACATGCTCTATGTCGTGCTCGGGTCGACGCACCCCAACCTCGTCGCGCATGAGGGAGAGGCGTATCGGGAGCGGCTGCAGGGACAGGCGGCGAGGCTGGGCGTCGAGCGCAATCTGGACCTGGTCGACGGGTTCGTCGACAATGAGACGCTGCTGGACCGGCTGCAGGCGGCCGACGTCTATGTGACGCCGTATCTGAATCCCGCCCAGATCACGTCGGGAACCCTCGCCTACGCGGTCGGCGTTGGCAAGCCGGTGGTGTCCACCCCGTATGTCCACGCCACGGAGATCCTGGCGGACGGGCACGGCGTCCTCGTGGATTTCAAGGACGCGGACGGTTTCGCGTGCGAGATCGACCGGCTGCTTACCGATGACCGCGAGCGGAACGCGTTGTCGGCGCGCGTTTATGCGCGCGGGCGGACGATGATCTGGCCGGCGCTGGCCGAGGCGACGATGCGCGAGGTCGAGCACGCGGTCGCGGCGCGGCCGAGCCGGATCGCCGCACCCAAGTCGATGCGCCCGCTGCTCCCCGACTTTTCGGCCGTCGAGCGAATGAGCGATTCGACGGGCATGCTCCAGCACGCGATCTATTCGATTCCGGATCGCCGCCACGGTTATTGCATCGACGACAACGCCCGCGCGCTGATCCTGACGACGCAGATGCCCGAGCTGGACGATCCGGCGCGCGACAAATGGACGACGATCTACGCGTCGTTCGTGCAGTACGCCTGGAACCCGGACGTCCGGCGCTTCCGCAACTTCATGCGGTACGACCGCAGCTGGTGCGAGGATGTTGGGTCGGAGGACTCGAACGGTCGTACGCTATGGGCGCTCGGCGTCACCGCGCGCGACGCGCGGTTCGGCAAGCACCGCGACTGGGCGGTGTGGATGTTCGACACGACCGCCAGCCTGTCATTCGAGCTCGGCTCCCCGCGCGCGCAGGCGTTCGCGATGCTGGGCGCGGCGGCGATGCTGGAGGCGTGCCCCGGTCACCGATTGGCGCTCGAGATCCTGCAGCGCTTCCCGGACGCGCATCTGGCGCTGCTGGGAGAGGCGCGGCGGCCCGAATGGCGCTGGTTCGAGATCGTGCTGGCCTATGACAACGCCCGGCTGCCGCAGGCGCTGATCCGGGCCGGCATGGCCCTGGGGAGGGACGACCTGATCGCGTGCGGGACCGACACGCTCGATTGGATCATCGGCAAGCAGACGAGCCCCGAAGGCCGGTTCCGCGCGGTAGGATCGGAGAGTTTCGGGCGCATATACGCCGAGCCGCTTCCGTTCGACCAGCAGCCCCTGGAGGCGCAGGCGACGATCGACGCCTGCCGCGCCGCCTTCGCCGCGACGGGCGACCGGCGTTGGGTGGCGGAGGCGGAGCGCGCCTATCGGTGGTTCCTGGGCGTCAACGACCTCGACCTGCCGCTCGCCTCGACGGGCGACGGCGGGTGTTTCGACGGATTGATGCCGACCGGCCTGAACCGCAACCAGGGCGCGGAATCGATCCTGGCGCTGCAACTGGCCAACTGCGCGATTTCGACGCTTTCCATGGGCCTTGGAGACGTGGCAAAGGCGCCTCGCGCCGCCGCCTGAGCGATCGCACGGTTTCGGGAGGGGCGCGTTCAAGCGATGGAGTTGTTCAACCACCGGCTGAGGCTGCATGCCGACCCGTCGCGGGTCGTGGTCCGTCCGTTCCACATCGCGTCCAAGAAGGTGAGCGACGGTCCGAGCCGCACCGAACGGCTGGTGGGCGAGGTGCTCGGCATGACGGAGGCGCAAGCGCTCGAGCTGCTGGAGATCGTGCTGAAAGACTTTGAAGCGCGGCATTGGCAGACCCGGCGCGTGTTCATGGCGCGGTACGACGAGATCGAGGATTTGATGAACCTCGACGGCGCGGCGATCAGCGACGGGAAGCGCCAGCTGATCGGGGCGTATTTCTGCCACGAATACTCTTACGCCGCCGCCGCTTTGATGAACCCCAGCGCGGTGCCGCATTTCGACCAGTCGGGAATGCAAGCCGGGTCGATGCGCATCCTGATGTCGCTCCGCGCGGTCGGCGAGGGGCATATCTCGTCGGTGGCGTTCCGCGAGGCGATCATCACCGACGAGAACGAGCTGCTGCTCGCCCCCGAGCCGCCCTTCGCGACCGCGACCGACACGGACGGCCCGCACGACGCCGAGGAGCTGCCTAGCGGGCCGGTGACTGTGCATCGCCACCGCGATTCGACGCTGTCGGGCACCGTCATCTTCCCGATCACGCAGGCGCAGACCAAGGGACTGGAGGATCTGCGGATCGTCCAGTTCACGCATGACGACGGCGAGCTTGAATGGATCGGCACCTACACCGCCTATAACGGATCGGTGATCCAGTCGGAACTGATGCGGACGCGCGACTTCCGCGCGTTCGACTTGGTGCCGATGACGGGCGGGGCGGCGCGCAACAAGGGCATGGCGTTGTTCCCGCGCAAGGTCGCGGGCAAGTACATGATGATCGGCCGATCGGACGGCGAGAACCTGTTCCTGCTCCAGTCGGACGACCTGACGCATTGGGAGGACGGGGAGATGATCCTTCGTCCCGAATTCGGGTGGGAGCTCGTCCAGATCGGCAATTGCGGACCGCCGATCGAGCTGGACGAGGGATGGCTGCTGCTGACGCACGGCGTCGGCGCGATGCGCAAATACTCGATCGGGGCGGCTTTGCTCGACAAGAACGATCCGTCCAAGGTGATCGGGCGGACACGGGAGCCGCTGCTTGCGGCGAAGGACCAAGACCGGGAGGGGTACGTCCCCAACGTCGTCTATTCGTGCGGCGCGATCCGGCAGGGGGGGACGTTGTTCATGCCCTACGGCATCGCCGATTCGTCGGTCGGGTTCGCGTTCGTGCCGATCAAGGACCTGCTCGCGGCGATGTGATGGCAGCGGTAAGACGGGTGTCGCGCGCGTCTTGCGGTCTGTCAATCGCTGCTGTGATCTGTGTTGTATCCATTCGGGATTCAGGCGAACCGAGGGAACGCCTCTCCCGGACACCCGTTTCCTTGGGCCATGCTGAATCCCGTCACACCGATGTTTCCCTGGGCCCACGAGGCGCAGGACGATCTGGAGCGGCTGCTCCACACACATGTGGCGGAGGCCGCGTTCCCGTGCGTCGGTGCCAAGGCGGCGCTCGCCAAGGGCACGCTCGAGGTGCTGGCGTGCAACTCGATCGACTCCGCGTGGGACGATCTGCGCATTCATGACGGTTTGATGCGCCTCGCCGACGCGTATCGGCGCGACCGGGCGTTGTTCCGCAGCTTCGCGGTCGTGTTCGAGGGGCCGGACGACCTGTGCGAGACCGAGTTCGAGCGGGCCTTGTGGAGGCGTGCCCAATCATTGTCGGACAAGGACGTGTGGCGCGGCCAGTCCTATGACGGGACCGTCAGCCCGGACCCGACCAACCCGCATTTCTCCTTGAGCTTTGGGGGCGAGGCGTTCTTCATCGTCGGCCTGCATCCGAACGCCAGTCGGCCGGCGCGGCGTTTTGGGCGGCCATGCATGGTGTTCAACCTGCACGACCAATTCGAGATCCTACGCGCGCAAGGGCGATATGAGGGCATGCGCGAGAAGATCATGGTGCGCGACGAGGCGCTGGCCGGGTCGCGTAACCCGATGCTCCAGCGTCACGGCGAGGCGAGCGAGGCGCGGCAATATAGCGGACGCGCGGTCGGGTCCGATTGGGCCTGCCCGTTCCGTTATGCCGGCGCGGACGCCGGTATGGGCGATTGAGCGAAACGGTCGAGATACCCGAACGAAGCGGGACGGCGTTCACGCTTCGGACGGGGGACCTTTTAATGGTGATCGATCCTCGGGGCGAGCAGGTCGCCGACCTGCTGGCGTTCGATGCGACGGACATACGCGAGGCGATCTCGGCGGGACGGACGTTCGACTATGCCGAACGCATCTATCTGACGACGGGCGACAAGCTATATTCGAACCGGTCGAACGTGTTGCTGGAGATCGTGGAGGATACGGTCGGGCGGCACGACTTTTTGCTGACGCCGTGCTCGTTCGCGACCTTCGACCATTTCTATCCCAAGCTGCCGCGACATCGGGGCTGCTTCGGCAACCTCGTCGCGGTGCTACAGCCGTACGGGATCGAGCCGGACGCGATCCCGAGCGCGTTCAACTGTTTCATGAACGTGCCTGTGGACGGCGAGACGGGTCGCCTGCGGGTGCTGCCGCCGATCTCGAAGGCAGGGGACCGGATCGTGTTCCGGGCGGCGCGCGACCTGATCGTCGGGCTGACCGCGTGTTCGGCGCCGGACTCGAACGGGGGGACGTTCAAGCCGATCCATTACCGGGTGGATCGGGCGCTCGCTTAGCCTACGTCACCCCGGACTTGTTCCGGGGTCCATCGTTGTGCATCCCCTCCGTTTGCCGAAAACGCACAACGATGGATGCTGGACCAAGTCCGGCATGACGAAAGGGGGATAACCTTTGACCGAACCGCTCCGCATCGCCCTGGCCGGGCTCGGGACCGTGGGTGCCGGCGTGATCCGCCTACTCGATGCGAATGCCGAGTTGATCGCGCGGCGGGCGGGACGGGCGATCGTCGTGAGCGCGGTGTCTGCGCGCGACCGGCATAAGGATCGTGGGGTCGATCTGGCGCGCTTCGCCTGGGAGGACGATACGCGCGCGCTTGGCGAGCGGGGCGACGTGGATGTCGTGGTCGAGCTAATCGGCGGGTCGGACGGCCCGGCGCTCGCCCTGGCGCGCGGGGCGTTCGCGGCCGGCAAGGGGCTGGTGACCGCGAACAAGGCGATGCTGGCGCATCATGGGCTGGAGCTGGCGCGCGCGGCGGAAGCGGCGCGCGTTCCGCTCCGGTTCGAAGCTGCGGTGGCGGGCGGGGTGCCGGTCGTGAAGGGCTTGCGCGAGGGCGCGGCGGCGAACCGGATCGCGCAGGTCTACGGCGTGCTCAACGGTACCTGCAACTTCATCCTGTCGCGGATGGAGAGCGAGGCGCGCGATTTCGACGAGGTGTTGGCCGAGGCGCAGGCGATGGGGTTCGCCGAGGCCGATCCCAGCTTCGACATCGACGGGGTGGATGCGGGGCACAAGCTGGCCATTCTGGCGTCGCTGGCGTTCGGGACCGAGCCGGCGTTCGACGACGTGGCGCTGGAGGGTATCCGGCACGTGCTGAGGGCCGATATCGCCGAGGCGGCGGCGCTGGGGTACCGGGTGCGGTTGTTGGGGATGGCGGAGGCGAGCTCCGCGAGACTGTTCCAACGTGTCCATCCCTGCCTGGTGCCGGTGTCGCACCCGCTGGCGCATGTGACGGGCGCGGCCAATGCGGTGGTGGCGGAGGGCGATTTCGTCGGGCGATTGCTGTTCCAGGGCGCGGGGGCCGGGGCGGGGCCGACCGCGAGCGCGGTGGTGGCCGACCTGATCGACATCGCGCGCGGCAATGTCGGCCCGCCGCTGTCGATGCCGTCGGACCTGCTGACGCCCGCCGTCCGGGCCGAGCCCGGCGACCGGCGCGGGCGGGCGTATCTGCGCTTCACGGTCGCCGACCGGGTCGGCGTGCTCGCCGAAATCGCGGCGGCGATGCGCGATGCGGGCGTGTCGATCGAAAGCCTGATCCAGCGCGGCGTGCAGGCGGACGGAAGCGTGTTGGTCGCGATCGTCACCCACGAAGGCCCGGAGCGGTGCGTAACGGCGGCGCTGGAGCGGCTACGCGGATCGCAGAGCGTGGCCGGACGGCCGATGCTGATGCACATCCTGGACTGAGCGGGTCAGTCGAGCGGGATCGGCACGCGTTTGGATTTGTCGGGTCTGGTCCTGGTCGCGTCCTTGATCAAGCCGACCAGCCCGCCGACGATCGCCGACGCGATCGGCGCGCCGAAGCCGACCTGGCAGCCGCCCAGCCGCGCCGGGCAGGGCGCGACCTCGGCGGCGAGAGCGGTGCGGGCGCTGAGATGGGGGTTGGACGCGACGGGGCCGGACGGGACTACCTCATCCGGGAGAGGTAGACGCTGGCTGAGCTGGGTGGAGGGCGCGCAAACGACGACGTCATCACCGGCGGCATCGCGCTTGCGACAATCCTGCGGCGGCGTGGGGACGAGAATCGAAAAGCGGTCGGGCGGGGGTTGTTGCGTGAGGAGGAGAAGGGTCAGGACCATGGAGCGTCTCCGCATATTACCAACACCAAAAAGGCCGCCACCCGGGATGCGAGCGGCGGCCTAATCATTGTCCGATGAGCCCGCGTTAGCCGCGAAGGCGGACGGCGGTGAATTGTCCGGCGCGTTGACGCTGTATATACAACAGCACCTGCTCACGGCCACCAGAGCGGGCGGCTGCAACAGCGGCATTGAGTTCGGCGGCGGTGCGGACCGGCTGGCGGTTGACCGATACGATCACGTCGCCGCGCCGTACTTTTTGCGCGGCGTCGCTCGACGGATCGACGCCCGCAACCGCGACGCCCGTCACCGTGGGTTCGATGCCGATCGAGCGTGCAATCTGCGGCGTGAGTGGGACGACGTTGAGGCCAAGCGGATTGGCTGTGGGAACACGCTGGGCGGGGCCCGTATCCTCGGGCAGGCCGTCCGCACCCGGACCGCCATTAAGCGCGGCGATCTGTTCAGCCGACGGGCGGGTGCCCGCGGTGGCGTTGATCGTCAACGGACGGCCGTCACGGATCACGTCGAGGCGGACGGCCGCGCCCGGAGGAGCGGCGGCGACGAGGTAGCTGAGTGTCTGGTCGGGGGAGACATCGCGCCCGTTGACGCGGGTTACGACGTCGCCCGCACGGAGCCCCGCGCGCTGCGCGGCCTCGCCCGGCTCGATGCGGCTGATCAACTCGCCGTGATCCTTGGGCAGGCCGAGCGCAGAGGCGAGATCGTCGTCGATCGTCTGGATGCCGACACCCAGATAGCCACGGCGGACCGACGCACCCTTCATCAGCGTATCGATGATCGGCTTGGCCTCCTCGGCGGGGATGGCGAAGCCGATGCCGATGTTGCCGCCCGACTGCGAGAAGATCTGGCTATTGATGCCGATCACGTTGCCGTTCAGGTCGAACATCGGGCCGCCCGAATTGCCCTGGTTGATCGCGGCGTCGGTCTGAATGAACCGCTCGCGCCCACCGCCCTCCGTGACGCGCTGGACCGCCGAGACGATGCCCGCCGTCACGGTGCCGCCGAGGCCGAAAGGATTGCCGATCGCGACGACCCAGTCGCCGACACGCGTGCGCGCCGAGTCGCCGAAGCGCACGAAAGGCAGGCCGGTGGCGTTGATCTTGAGCAGCGCCAAGTCGGAATCGGGATCGCGGCCGACGACGCGCGCGGTATATTCCTTGCGGTCGGGGAGCGTCACGGTGATCGAGTCGACGGTGGCGCCCCGTGCGCCGGCTGCGATCACGTGGTTGTTGGTGACGACATAGCCGTCGGCGGAGATGATAAAGCCCGAACCGAGCGACGCGCCCTGGCGACGCTGGGGCGGGCCACCTTGCTGGCCACCCTGACCTTGGCCGCCGAACTGGCCGAACAACTCGGCGAACGGCGTACCCTGGAACGGGTTGGCCGCCTGCGTAACTTGAATTGACTGTTTGGTGGAGATGTTGACGACCGCGGGCTGAAGCCGCGCGACCATATCGGCGAAGCTCATCGGCGCGCCGCCGCGCGGCGCGGCCGACTGGATCATCCCCGGCTCGTTCTGCGCAGTCTGCCCGGCATAGTTCTGAGCCGAGGAAGGGTTGAGCGCGATGGTCGCGGTGGCACCGCCAAGGAGCAGGGCACCGGTGATGGCATAAGCAAAACGCACGGTGGAAACGATCCTCTCGATCAAACAACCAGCAGGGCACTACCGGACTGGCGAATGGATGCTGAACGCCGTTTGAATGTGAATGAAGATGTCAGGCTGCGGGTCCACGCTTTCAAGTGGCGGTAGCCGTTCAACGTCGGCCTTGAAAATTGCGGAGGTAATCGTTGTTGGGGGACAGGATCACCGAGGTCGACCCGCCCGGCTCGGGCCCGCCATCCGCGCCGAAGGTGCGACGATAGCTCTGCATCGCCCGGTAGAAGTCGTAGGCGCCCGCATCCTTGTTGAACGCCTCGGCATAGATGCGAGCGGCGTTGGCGTCGGCCTCGGCGCGGACGATCTGCGCCTGCTTTTGCCCCTGCGCGCGGATGGTCGCGGCTTGTTGCTGGCGCGCGGTGCGCATGCGCTGGAGCGTCGATTCGAGCGGAGACCCGCTCGGCAGGTCGGCATGCTTGATGCGCACATCGACGATCTGGACGCCATATTGACGCGCGACGCGGTCGAGCTCGCGCTGGATGTTGTTCATCACCCCCTCGCGCTCGTCGCCGAGCAGGACGGCGAAGGGCCGGCGGCCGAGCTCGTTGCGGATGGCATTGCCCAGCAGCGGGCGGAGCGCGTCGGTGACGCCGGACTCGGAACGCGCGGTGTTGACCATCAGCAGCGGGTCGACGACGCGGAAGCGCGCGAACGCATCGACCTGTAGCCGGAGCTGGTCGGATGAGAGAACCTGCTGATCGTCCTGCTCGACATTCAGCACACGCTTGTCGACCCAAACGAGCCGGTCGAAGAACGGTATGCGCGCGATAAGCCCCGCGCCCGTTCGACCGAACTGCTCGCCCGGCCGGTATTCGTTGATCGTACGGACGGGCTCCTGGAGGCGGAGGACGACCGCCTGCTTGGTCTCGGGCACGACGGCGAAGGTCGCCGCCGCCAGGATGACCGCGAGCAGCGCAAGGACGCCGAGCACGACAGGGTTGCGGAGCAGGGCGGGGTTCACTGGCCTGCTCCCGGCTGCGTCGCGCCCGTGGGAGCGTTGAGCACCTCACGCGCGGCGACGGGCGGCTCGGCGGTGCGGCGGCCGCGATCGAGGGGGAGGTAGGGCGTGACGCCGCCGGGAGTCTCGACGATCGTCTTGTCCGTCTTGGCCAGCACGGCCTCCATGGTCTCGTAATACATACGGCGGCGGGTGACTTCGGGCGCGAGGATGTATTGCGCGTAATAGGCGTTGAACGACGCGGCCTCGCCCTGGGCGAGCGCGAGCTTCTGCTGGGCGTAGGCCTGCGCCTGGTTGAGGACGGTGGAGGCGTCCTGCTGCGCGGCGGTCACGTCCTTGAACGCCTCGTTGACGCGCTCGGGCGGGTCGGCCTGCTTGACCGCGACGCCCTGGATGCGGATGCCGGACTTATACTCGTCGAGGACGCGCTGCATCCGGTCGCGGACCTGCTGCTCGACGAGCGTGCGGCCAGGGCCGATCGCCTGATCTAGCGTTACATTTGCCACCGCCTCCCGCACCGCGCTCTCCGCGGTGGCGCGGACGGTCGCGGTCGGGTCGGCGAGCTGGAAGATATAGCTTTCAGGATCGCCGATGTTCCAGCGGATCGAATAGGCGAGGTCGATCAGATTTTGGTCGCCGGTCAGGACGAGATTCTCGCCGCCACCATCGGGGAAGTTCTCCTCGCGGAAAGCGGTCACGTCTACCTTCTCGACGCTGGCGAAGGGCGCGGGCGCAGTCAGGCGTATGCCGGGCTCGAGCGTGCCGCTATATTGACCGAAGGTGGTCACCACCGCGCGCTGCTGCGGTGCGATGTTGTGGACGGAAGTGAACAGCACCCATAAGAGCAGAATCACGCCGCCGCCGATCAGCCATACGGTGCGCGGCGGTGGGCTGGGAAAGCCTGCGGGCAGACCACCTCCGCCCCCGCCGCCGCCCTGTCCGCGCGCCTTGCGCAGGAAGTCGTCGAGCGCGGTCGGCTTTTGCGGGCCCTTTCGGCCGCCGGGAGGCACCGCCCAAGGATTACGGGGAGGCGTGGGGGTACCGCCGCCGCCTCCCGAGCCGCCATCGCCGCCCCAAGGATTCGCATTCAATATGGTCGGGCGGCCGAACCAGCCCCGGATGCTCGTCATGGTAGCTTTATAAGGATGCTTGGGATCGAAAAACAGTGGCGCGTGCCCGCTTCGGTCCTAAGTCGTCGGCCATGATTGACACCGTAGCAATTCGGGCGGCGGTGGCGGCCGCCGCAGGTGACCGGGCGAGCGTTCGGATCGACGGCGCGCGGGTCGGCGTTGTGATCGACGCGACCGGTCTGGAGGCGGACGAGCGCGACGCGCTGGAGGCGCGGGTGCGCGCGGCGGCGGCGGGGCCCGGCGTCGCGGAGGTGCGGGTGGCGGTCACGGCCGAGCGCACGACGCGGCGGCTGTTGGCGGTGGCGAGCGGCAAGGGCGGCGTCGGCAAGTCAACGCTAGCGGCCAACCTGGCGATCGCGCTGGCGAGAAGCGGCCGGCGTGTCGGGCTGGTCGACGCGGACATATACGGCCCCTCGCAGCCCAGGCTGATGCGCGCAGAGGGCATGCGGCCGGAGGCGCGAGACAAGCAGTTGCTGCCGGTGACAACGCCCTACGGCGTGCCGATGCTGTCCATGGGGCAACTTGTCGAGCCCGGGCGCGCGCTGGCGTGGCGCGGGCCGATGGCGGCGGGGGCGCTGGGGCAGCTAGTCGATGCGGATTGGGGCGCGGCGGACCTGCTTCTGCTCGACCTGCCGCCGGGGACGGGAGACGTACAGCTGACGATGGTGCAGAAGCACAAGCCTGCGGGCGCGGTGATCGTATCGACGCCGCAGGACCTGGCGCTGATCGACGCGGCGCGCGCGATCGACCTGTTTCGGACGGCGGGGGTGCCGATCATCGGGCTGGTAGAGAACATGGCAGGATACGTATGCCCCGCGTGCGGGGAGGTTTCCGATCCGTTCGGGCGCGGGGGAGCGGAGGCGGAGGCGGCGCGGTTGGGGATCCCGTTCCTCGGGCGGGTGCCGCTGGCGATCTCGATCCGCGAAGCGTCGGACGCGGGGGAGCCGCCCGCCGCGCTGGAGGGGGACACCGTGTTCCGCCCGATCGCGCAGTTGGTGGCCGAGTGGTTGCGGGCGCACTGAACCGGGGGGCGTCGGCGGCGTTCTCCATTACCGACAGGAGGACGACCATGCCGTTGACTCGGGACGAGGACATCAAGGCGCTGCTAGAGGGCGCAAAGACGATCGCGATGGTTGGCGCGTCGGAACGGCCCGACCGGCCGAGCTACCGCGTCATGAAGACGCTTCAGGAGCATGGCTACCGCGTGATCCCGATCAATCCGCAGATCACGGGCGAACATATCCACGGCGAATTCATCTTCCGCGAGCTGGCGCAACTGGGCGATCCGATCGACATCGTCGACATCTTCCGTCGGTCGGACGCGGCGGGCGAGGTGGTGGACCAAGCGATCGCGATCGGGGCCAAGGCGGTGTGGATGCAGCTGGACGTGATCGACGAGGCCGCCGCCGCGCGGGCGGAGGGGGCGGGGCTGAAGGTGGTGATGGACCGCTGCCCGGCGATCGAGATCCCGCGGCTGCGCGTCGCGGCGGTGGCGCGGGCGGGGTAGCGCCGGGCCGTTCGGCTTGGCAGGATGGCGTCTTCCCACCCACCATCCGGAGCGCGCGACCGCATGTCCTCCCTGTTTCGTCGCAAGATCGTCGATCTGGATGCCCGGCCGGAGGGTGAGCGGTTGGCGCGGACGTTGTCGTGGCCGCATTTGGTCGCGCTGGGCGTGGGGGCGATCGTAGGGACGGGCATCCTGACCTTGATCGGGGTTGGGGCGGGGCTGGCCGGGCCGGGGGTGATCCTGTCCTTCGCGATCGCGGGGGCGATCTGCGCGTGCGCGGCGCTGTGCTATGCCGAGATGGCGACGATGATCCCGGCCTCGGGGTCGGTCTATACCTACAGCTACGTGGTGCTGGGCGAGGTGATCGCGTGGGTGATCGGCTGGTCGTTGATCCTCGAATATTCGCTCGTTGTGTCGACGGTGGCGGTGGGATGGTCGGGATACGCCTCGCCGCTGCTCGCCGCCGCGTTCGGCTTTCCGGAGGCACTGGCGAACGGACCGGGGGCGGGGGGCATCGTCAACCTGCCCGCGGTCGTGATCATCGCGGTGGTGGCGGGGCTACTGTGCCTGGGCACCAAGGAGTCGGCCACGCTGAACGCGGCATTGGTGGGGATCAAGATCGTCGCGCTCGCGGTGTTCGTGGCCGTGGCGCTGCCCTATTTCGACGGCGCGAACCTCAAACCTTTCATGCCGTACGGGTTCCCCAAGAGCGTCGGCGCGGACGGGGCCGAGCGCGGGGTGATGGCGGCGGCGGCGATCATCTTCTTCGCCTTCTACGGCTTCGACGCGATCTCGACTGCGGCAGAGGAGACGAAGGATCCCGGGCGCGACCTGGCGATCGGGATCGTCGGGTCGATGGTCGCTTGCGTCGCCATCTACATGCTCGTGGCGGTGACCGCCGTCGGCGCGCTGTCCTACGCGCGCTTCGCCGGGTCGGCCGAACCGCTGGCGCTGATCCTGCGCGAGATCGGGCGGCCGGGGGTGGCGCGGTTCCTGGCGGTATCGGCGGTGATCGCGCTGCCGACGGTGCTCCTCGCCTTCCTGTTCGGGCAGAGCCGCATCTTCTTCACGATGGCGAGGGACGGATTGCTCCCGCCATCGCTGGCGACCGTGTCGCGGCGGGGGACGCCCGTCCGGATCACGCTGGCGACGGCGGCGGTGGTGGCGGTGATCGCCGGGCTGCTGCCGCTGGGCGAGATCGCGGCGCTGGCCAATGCGGGGACGCTGGCGGCGTTCGTCGCGGTGGCGGCGTGCGTGCTGGTGATGCGGCGGCGCGATCCGGCGGGGGCGCGAGCGTTCCGGACACCGATGGCCTGGGCGGTCGCGCCGTTCGCGATCGGGGGGTGCCTGTATCTGTTCTGGAGCTTGCCGAGTTCGACGCAGCTGTATTTCCTGCTGTGGAACCTGCTCGGGCTGGCCTTCTACTTCCTCTACGCCCGGCCACGCGCGGTCGCGGGGCGGGGATGATACGAACGGCTCAAGAAGCCGACAGCGCGGCGGTGGTCTCCCTTTGGCGAGTATGCGGGTTGACCCGGCCTTGGAATGATCCGGATGCGGATTTCAGGCTCGCGCTTCGGGGAGCAGGTTCAACGGTGCTGATCACGCCGACTGACGGCGCGCTGGTCGGAAGCGTCATGATCGGCTTCGATGGCCATCGCGGATGGCTGTATTATCTCTCGGTCGATCCGGCGCACCGGAGCCAAGGCATCGGTCGCACGCTCGTCGAGGCGGCCGAGCGTTGGCTGGCGGCAAAAGGATTGCCCAAGGTCCAGCTTATGGTCCGTTCGGAGAACCAAGCCGTACAAGGGTTATATGAGCGGTTGGGTTATGAGCCGCAGCTTGTGGTCGTTTTCGGGAAACGGCTGATGGTGAGCGCTAACTAGAGACCACCCCTATCCGTCATGCCGGGCTTGACCCGGCATCCCGCTTCTCCTCGGCTACCGAAGCGGGACCCCGGATCAAGTCCGGGGTGGCGAAGAGGTAGGAGTGGGTCCCTACGCCGCCAGCTTTCGCAGGACGTATTGGAGGATGCCGCCGCTCAGGAAATATTCGAGCTCGTTGACGGTGTCGATGCGGCAGCGGGTCTCGATCCGCTCCACCGAGTCGTCGGCGCGGGTCAGGTGGATGGTGACGTCCTGGCGGGGGCGGATGGCGGTGACGTTCTCGATCGTGAAGGTCTCCGTGCCGTCGAGCCGCAGCGTCTTGCGGTCGACGCCGGCGGCAAACTGGAGGGGGAGGACGCCCATGCCGACGAGGTTCGAGCGGTGGATGCGCTCGAACGACTCGGCGATGACGGCGCGGACGCCGAGCAGGTTCGTCCCCTTGGCGGCCCAGTCGCGGGACGAGCCGGTGCCGTATTCCTTGCCGGCGATCACGACCAGCGGCGTGCCGTCGGCCTTGTGGCGCATGGCGGCGTCGTAGATGGGCATGAGCTCGCCGTTGTAGCTGGACATGCCGCCCTCGACGCCGGGGACCATTTCGTTCCGGATGCGGATGTTGGCGAAGGTGCCGCGCATCATCACGTCGTGATTGCCGCGGCGGGCGCCGTAGCTGTTGAAGTCGGCGCGGCTAACCTGATGTTCTTGCAGGTAATTCCCGGCGGGACTGTCCGCCTTGATGCTCCCGGCCGGGCTGATGTGGTCGGTGGTGATGGAGTCGCCCAGAATCGCGAGCGGCTTGGCGTCGCGGATGTCGCCGACGGGGGCGGGGGTCATGGTCATGCCGTCGAAATATGGCGGATTGGCGACATAGGTGCTGCCCGCGCGCCACCCGAACGTATCGGAGACGGTGACGTCGACGCCCTGCCATTTCTCGTCGCCGCGATAGACGTCGCCATAGCGCGCGCCGAACATGCCCGCGTCGATGTTGGCGTCCATGACGGTGCGGACCTCCTCGTTCGAGGGCCAGATGTCCTTGAGGTACACGTCCGCGCCGTCGGTCCCCTGGCCGATGGGGGTCGTGACCATGTCCTCGGTCACGGTGCCCTTGAGCGCGTAGGCGACGACGAGCGGGGGGCTGGCCAGGAAGTTGGCGCGCACGTCGGGGGAGACGCGGCCCTCGAAATTGCGGTTGCCCGACAGGACGGAGGCAGCGACGAGGTCGTGCTCGTTGATCGCCTGGCTGATAGGTGCGGCGAGCGGGCCGCTATTGCCGATGCAGGTGGTGCAGCCGTAACCGACGAGGTTGAAGCCCATCGCGTCGAGGTCGGCCGTGAGCCCGGCCTTGGTCAAATAGTCGGTGACGACCTGCGAACCGGGGGCGAGCGAGGTCTTGACCCAGGGCTTCGGCGTCAGGCCCAGCGCGCGCGCCTTGCGGGCGACGAGGCCGGCGGCGACGAGGACACTGGGGTTCGAGGTGTTGGTGCAGGAGGTGATCGCGGCGATCACCACGTCGCCGTCGCCGATATCGTGGTCGCGGTCGTTGACGGCGACGCGGGCGGCGCGGTCCTTCTGATAGACCTTGTGGAGGTCGCCGTTGAAGACCTCGTCGACCTTGTTGAGCGAGACGCGGTCCTGCGGGCGCTTGGGCCCGGCGAGGGAGGCCACGACCTCGGCCATGTCGAGACCCAGCGTGTCGGTGAAGATCGGATCGGGGGTGCCCGCGTCGCGCCAGAAGCCGTTGGCCTTCGAATATGCCTCGACCAGCGCGATCGTCTCGGCCGGACGGGCGGTCAGGCGGAGATAGTCGATCGTCTTGTCGTCGACGGGGAAGAAGCCGCAGGTCGCGCCGTATTCGGGGGCCATGTTGGCGATCGTCGCGCGGTCGGCGAGCGTCATGTGGTCGAGGCCGGGGCCGTAGAACTCGACGAAGCGGCCGACCACGCCCTTGGCGCGGAGCATCTGGGTGACGGTGAGGACGAGGTCGGTGGCGGTGATGCCTTCGCCGAGCGCGCCCGTGAGCTTGAAGCCGACGACCTCGGGGATGAGCATCGAGACAGGCTGGCCTAGCATCGCCGCCTCCGCCTCGATCCCGCCCACGCCCCAGCCGAGCACGCCCAGGCCGTTGACCATTGTCGTGTGGCTGTCGGTGCCGACGAGCGTGTCGGGATAGGCGATGGTGGTGCCGTCCCCATTCTCACCGGAAACTTCCGACGACCAGACGGCCTGGGCGATGTATTCGAGGTTGACCTGATGGCAGATGCCGGTGCCGGGCGGCACGACCTGGAAATTGTCGAGCGCCTTGCCGCCCCATTTCAGGAACTCGTAGCGTTCGATGTTGCGGCTGTATTCGAGTTCCATGTTGTCGTTCATGGCGCGCGGGGAGCCGAACTCGTCGACGGTGACCGAGTGGTCGATGACGAGGTGAACGGGGACCTGCGGGTTGATCTTGGCGGGGTCGCCGCCGAGTTTCGTGATCGCGTCGCGCATCGCGGCCAGGTCGACGACGCAGGGGACGCCGGTGAAGTCCTGCATCAGCACGCGCGCGGGACGGTACTGGATCTCGCGGTCGGAACGCGCGTCGCGCTGCCAGTCGACGATCGCCTGGATGTCGTCGAGCGTGACGGTGGTCCCATCCTCGAACCGGAGCATGTTCTCGAGCAGCACCTTCATCGAGAAGGGCAGGCGCGACACGTCGCCGAAACGATCGGCGGCGGCGGCGAGCGCGTAATAGCCGTAGGTCTTGCCGCCGACATCGAGGGTGCGGCGGGCGTTCAGGCTGTCCTGGCCGATGGCGGTCATTGGGGATCCTCAAGGAGTATCGGCGGGGGCCGTGCGCCCGGGGAGGCGGGAGCGGCTTCTCCCGCGCGGGCGTGGACCGCGGACACGTCAAATCGTTTACGACCTGGGCCTTAGCAAGCGGCGGGGAGCGGGGGAAGGGCGGAGCGCGACGGGATCGCGCCGGACCCTCGCTCGCTACTGGGCGGCACGTTCCTAAGCGAGGATGGTTGCGCGGCACTGTGAATATTCTTGTGGACGACCGCAAATGGAAATCTTGATCAATAACTTTCCCGCCGCCCTAAGTTATTGATCCTAATGACCATCGATCCAGTGGCCGGATCGATGGTCCCGTACCTCGGCGCTTGTTTTGTTCTTGGACATCCCAAGAACGCCCTTTCCTGACGGGATCGCATCATGTGCCTGCTCGACGACCGCGAATATTACTCGAAGCGCATCATCACGTCGCGCGAGCTGGCCGCGCGGGCCGCCAGTCCGGAAGTCGCGAAAATACATTCCGACTTCGCGGCCGTTTACGAACGAGCCCTTTCGATCATGGCGCCGGAATCGCCGACCATGGCATCCGGCGTCGCCCAGTTCGGCTGACGCATGCGGCGGTGGAGGTAGTTCTCGTCGAAGCCGGCGATCTGGACGAGC
>NZ_CAXSHH010000042.1:0-22310 GCF_964237155.1 uncultured Sphingomonas sp.
TCCACCAGGTCGCGTAGGTCGAGAACTTGTAGCCGCGGCGGTACTCGAACTTATCCACGGCTTTCATGAGACCGATGTTGCCTTCCTGGATCAGGTCCAGGAACTGCAGCCCGCGGTTGGTGTATTTCTTGGCGATCGAGATGACGAGGCGCAGGTTGGCCTCGACCATCTCCTTCTTGGCGATCCGCGCCTCGCGCTCGCCTTTTTGCACCATGTTCGTGATTCTACGGAACTCGCCCAGCGACATGCCGGTCTGTTGCGCGATGTCGGCGATCTCGCCCCGGATGCGGCCGACCGCCTCGCTCTCGTTGGTGGCGAAGGCGGTCCATTTCTTGTCGAGCTTGCCCATCCCCGCGATCCACTGCTCGTCGAGCTCGTGGCCGACATAGCGATCGAGGAAGTCCTTACGCGGCACCTTGTGGCGCTCGGCCAGGCGCAGCATCTGGCCGCCGAGCGCGGTCAGACGACGGTTGTAGGCGTAAAGCTGGTCGACGAGGTACTCGATCTTGGCGTTGTGGAACTGGACGCTCTCGACCTCGGCGGTCAGCTCCTCGCGAAGCTTCTGGTACTTGCGCTCATCAGCGGGCGTCAGGCCCGCGCCGCCGCCCATCGCGCCGAGGCGGGTCGCCTGGAGCTTGCCGAACTTCTTGTAGAGCGCGGTGATCTGCGCGAATTTCTCGAGCGCCTGGGGCTTGAGCGTCTCCTCCATCTGCGCGAGGCTAAGGGTGTTGTCCTCCTCCTCGTCGTCGGACGGGCGCGGCGCGCGGCGTTCGGTGAGGTCGTCCTCGTCGTCGGCGACGGGAGCTTCCTCGACCTCCGCCTCCTCCTTGAAGGCGGGCCCCGCGGTCTTGGCGGTAATCTCGCCGTCCTCGCCTTCCTCGACCAACGCGTCGGGGCCGGGGTCCTTGAGCATCGCGTCGAGATCGATGATCTCGCGAAGCTGCATCGTGCCCTCGTTGAGCGCGGTGGACCAATCGATGATCGCGTTGAAGGTGATCGGGCTTTCGCCGAGCCCCATGATCATCGTGTCGCGGCCGGCCTCGATCCGCTTGGCGATCGCGATCTCGCCCTCGCGCGACAGGAGCTCGACCGCCCCCATCTCGCGCAGGTACATGCGGACGGGGTCGTCGGTGCGGTCGACGACCTCCTTCTTCTTGGCTTCCGCGACCGGGGCGGTGCCGTCGCCTTCCGCGTCGGCGGGCTCGGGCGCGTCGTCATCGTCGTCGGCGCGCGCCTCGGGCTCGCCTTCCTCGCCGGCTTCCTCGTTCTCGACGATATTGATGCCCATTTCTGACAAGGCCGAGGTCATATCCTCGATCTGGTCGGAGGACATCTCGCCCTGCGGCAGCGCCTCGTTGAGCTGGTCGTAGGTGATGTAACCGCGCTTCTTGGCGCGCGCGATCACCTTCTTGATGCCCGCGTCGTTCAGATCGATCAGCGGCGCGTCGCCGCCCTCGACCGTATCGGGCGCGTCCGCCATGTTCGCCTTCGCCATCAATCGCCCTCAGTACCAAAGTGCCGCGCGTCTTCGTTGGCTTGACATAGATTTGCAAGCCTCCGTTCCAACGCCGCTTTTTCCTTCACGAGCGCCACCTGCCGTTCGAACGCCTCGTCGGTGAAGCGAGCCTGCATCGCGGCGGTCGCGTCGGCGAGCGCGCCGTCCACTTCGGGCCGCGCGACCAGGATCGCGATCGCCTCGTCGAGGTCGGCATGGGCGCGCGCCGCGTCCCCGTCGGTCCGCGTGAACGAATAGGGCATCGTGTCGGCCCTCAGCAGGTCGGTGGCGACCGCCTCGAAACCGGACCTCGCCAATATGGAGACGAGCCGTGCGCTATCAAGCGTTTGGTCCTCGACGGCCAGGTCCACCACAGCCTCGAACAAGCGGCCGAGCGCGCCGTCCGCCATGCGTAGCGAGCGGAGTATCTCGTAATGATGTGCGATCTCGGCCGGGTGGCGGATCAGCCCGGCGAGCACCGCCTTGGCGAGCACGCGGTCGATGCCGGCGGCGCGCACCGCTTTGGCGTCGGCGGAGACGGGGAGGATGGGGGCTTTCCAGGGCCCGGCGCGACGGTCGAAGGAGCGGGTGAAAGGCTTGCGCGGGGCGGGGACGAAGTGGGCATCGAAGCGGCGGCGGAACTCGGACTGGTATTCGCTGCGGACCCCCCCGTCCGCGATGCCGGCGGCGAGGTCGGCGAGGCGGCGCTTCAGGCCCGCGCGTTGTTCGGGGGTGTCGAGCGGCTCGGCGGCGAGTTCGGCCTTCCAAATGCGGTCGACGAGCGGCTCGGCCTCCGCCAGCAGCGCTTCGAGAGCGGCGACTCCTCGTGCGCGGACGACGTCGTCCGGATCCTGACCCTCGGGCAAGGTGACGAAGCGGAGCGAGCGGCCTGGGCTGAGCATCGGCACGGCGCGGTGGGCGGCGCGCAGGCTCGCCTTTTGCCCGGCGCTGTCGCCGTCGAAGCAGAGGGTCGGGACGGGGGCGATGCGCCATAGCCGTTCGAGCTGGTGCTCGGTCAGGGCGGTGCCGAGCGGGGCGACGACCTCGGCGATGCCGGCCTGGGCAAGCGCGATCACGTCCATGTACCCCTCGACGACGAGGACGCGGTTGGCCTTGCGGGCGGCGGGGGCGGCGCGGTCAAGGTTGTAGAGGGTGCCGCCCTTGTCGAAGAGCGGGGTGTCGGGGGAGTTGAGGTATTTGGGCTCGCCCTCGCCGATGACGCGGGCGCCCCAGGCGATCACGCGGCCGCGCGGATCGCGGATGGGAATGGTCAGGCGGCCGCGGAAGCGGTCGTAGGGCTCCTTGCCCTCGACCTGAATAAGGAGCCCGGTCTCGACGAGCGGGCCGTCGCCGAGGTCCTTGAGCGCGGTACGGAGTTTGGCGCGACTGTCGGGGGCGTAGCCGAGGGCGAAGGCACGCGCGGTCGCCTCGGTGACGCCGCGCTTCCTGAGCAGCGCCTGGGCGACCGCGCCGTCCAGGCCGGAGAGCTGAGCCTCGAACCAGTCGTTCGCGGCCGCCGTGACGTCGTGCAGCCCCTTGGCGCGCTCCGCCTTCTCCGCCGAGCGGTGGTCCTGTTCGGGCATGTCGAGGCCGGCAGCTTGGCTAAGTTCCTTGACCGCGTCGATGAAGGGCAGGCCGCGCTGATCGGTCATCCACTTGATCGCGTCGCCGTGGGCGGAGCAGCCGAAGCAGTGATAGAAGCCCTTGTCGTCATTGACGTAGAAGGAGGGCGTCTTCTCGTTGTGGAACGGGCAGCAGCCTCGCATCTCACGGCCGGCGCGTTGCAGCTTCACCGTCTTCTGGATCAGGGCGGAGAGCGAGGTGCGCGCGCGGAGCTCGTCGAGGAAGGCGGGGGTTAGGGTCATCGATGGTCGCCGGGCTGTGGGCCTGGGTCTTGTGATGGGGCTAGGTCCGGCGAGGGAACGGCGTCGACTGCGGCCAGGCCCTCCCCCGACCCCTCCCGTAAACGGGAGGGGAGATACGACGGCCTGTTACCCGCCCGCTCGCGGGGGGAGGGCGGCGTGCTCCCCTCCCGCTTGCGGGAGGTGCTGGGGGAGGGGAGTGTCCTGAGCGCCTGTTCGATGGCGGCTACGACGCCTTCGACATTCTCGATCACGTCGTTGTTCCAGAAGCGGATAACGCGGTATCCGCATTCCTCGAGGTATCTTGTCCGCGCCGCATCCGCTTGCATCTGCTTGGCATGGTGCCCGCCGTCGACCTCCACCACTAGCTTGACCGCGCGGCATACGAGGTCGGCGGTGAACGGCCCGATCGTCACCTGGCGATTGAACCGCGCGCCGATGACCTTGCGGGCGCTGAGCCTACGCCAGAGGATGCGCTCGGCGGGCGTGGCATTGGCGCGAAGTTCGCGGGCGCGCATCGTCGGGAGGGTGGAGGGGGTGCGGACAGGCCCTCCCCCAGCCCCTCCCGCAAGCGGGAGGGGAGCAGAAGGCGGGATCGGCTCATTTGACACGCTCACCCCAGCGCCGTCTTCACCAGCCCGCTCGCCTTCGACATATCGAGTTCGGTCGCGTGGCGGGCTTTCAGTTCGGCCATGACGCGGCCCATGTCCTTCATGCCCGTCGCGCCCAACTCGGACTTGATGCGGTCGATCGCGGCGCGGGTGGTCGCTTCATCCATCTGGGTCGGCAGGAAGCGTTCGATGACGGCGACCTCGGCGGCTTCGGCCTCGGCGAGCTCGGGGCGATTGCCTTGTTCGAACATCGTGATCGACTCGCGGCGTTGCTTGACCATCTTCTGGAGGACCTCGACGACTAATGCGTCGTCATCAGTAGGGGCCTGGCCGGTGCGGGCCTCGATGTCGCGGTTCTTGATGGCGGCCTGCATCAGCGAGATGGCGTTCCGGGCGGGTTTGTCGCCGGCCTTCATGGCCACGAGTTGCGCGGCTTTGATGTCGTCTCGAATCATGGGACACGGCCTTAACAGATTGACGGGGCGTGGGGGCGTCTTTAGCGAGCGCGGCTTAGCGACATCGCCGTCCGACCCCAAGGAGTGCCCGCCTTCATGGCCGACGCCAAGCCTCTAGCCATGCCTGCCGGAGCGACGGGTTGTCTGGTCCTCGCATCGGGGGACGTGCTGTGGGGGCGCGGGTTCGGGGCGGAGGGGGACGCGGTCGGCGAGGTGTGCTTCCACACCGCGATGACGGGCTATCAGGAGGTCATGACAGACCCGAGCTTCGCCGGGCAGATCATCACTTTCACCTTCCCGCATATCGGCAATGTCGGGGCGAACCCCGACGATCTGGAAGCGGACGACCCGCATGCGCTGGGGGTGATCGTGCGCGAGGACGTGACCGCGCCGTCGAACTTCCGGAGCGTGGAGCGGCTGGATGACTGGATGCGGCGGCATGCGCGGATCGGGCTGGCGGGGGTGGACACGCGCGCGCTGACGCGGCGCATTCGGGGCGGGGGCGCGCCGAATGCGGTGATCGCGCACCGGGCGGACGGGCGGTTCGATGTGGAGGCGCTGCTGGCGCGTGCTCGGGAATGGCCGGGGCTGGAGGGGATGGACCTGGCGCGTGACGTGTCGACGGCGACGCACTACGGCTGGGACGGCGGGGTCTGGCGGCTTGGGTTCGGATACGACCCTGCTCCGCTCCTGCAAGCGGGAGGAGCCGGCCATGCTTCTCCCCTCCCGCTTGCGGGAGGGGTCGGGGGAGGGCCTATCGGCACGCGCGACCCCATCCCAGGACAGGCCCTCCTCCAGCCCCTCCCGCAGGCGGGAGGGGAGCCAAGAAGGCCCCACGTCGTCGCGATCGATTATGGCAGCAAACGCAACATCTTCCGCAACCTTGTTCGTGCGGGAGCTCAGGTGTCGGTGGTGCCTGCGACCGTGACCGCCGAGCAGGTAATGGCGCTGAAACCCGACGGGGTGTTCCTGTCCAACGGACCGGGCGATCCGGCGGCGACCGCCGAGTATGCCGCGCCGGTGATCCGCGAGCTGCTGGAGACGGGGCTGCCGCTGTTCGGCATATGCCTGGGGCATCAGCTGCTCGGGCTGGCGATGGGGGCGCGGACGACCAAGATGTTCCAGGGGCACCGGGGGGCGAACCATCCGGTCCGGCGCGTGTCGGACGACGCGGTGGAGATCACCAGCATGAACCACGGCTTCGCGGTCGAGCGCGACAGCCTGCCCGCGAATGTGCGCGAGACGCATGTGTCGCTGTTCGACGGTTCGAATGCGGGGCTGGAGCTGACCGACCGGCCGGCGTTCAGCGTGCAGTATCATCCGGAGGCGAGTCCGGGTCCGCAGGATAGTTTGCATCTGTTCGAACGGTTTGTGGGTTCACTTCGTTGAGGTTTCGCAGGGTGGCTACTGCTACCGGTGTCGGTTTATTGGTTGTCGCTGTAGGCATTTGGGCTTTCTTGCCTTCTGCCGGTGAGCGCGCGCTGTACGAGACTGCCCAGAAATGCGGTGTGGACGAGAGCTTTCTCTACTTCGCGCGAGAGCTCAAAGATCAGAGCGGACGGCTGATCGCAATTGACTACGGGACTGACGGTCACAGCCAAGACTTTGCCTGTGTCAGTCGTGAGCTGACCAAGCGCCGCATTCGCATGACAATCACACAGGCGATCGACGATGCCTAAACGCACCGACATCCAATCCATCCTGCTCCTCGGCGCGGGGCCGATCGTGATCGGGCAGGCGGCCGAGTTCGACTATTCGGGGACGCAGGCGGCGAAGGCCCTGCGCGCCGAGGGGTATCGGATCGTGCTGGTCAATTCGAACCCGGCGACGATCATGACCGATCCCGAATTGTCGGGCGCGACGTATATCGAGCCGATGACGCCCGCGGTGGTGGCGCGGATCATCGAGCGCGAGCGGGGGCTGCATCCGAACGAGCGGATGGCGGTGCTGCCGACGATGGGCGGGCAGACCGCGCTCAACATCGCGCTGGCCTTGTCCGCCGACGGCACGCTGGCTCGGCATGGCGTCGAGATGATCGGGGCGGACGCGGAGGCGATCGATAAGGCGGAGGACCGGCTGAAGTTCAAGGAGGCGATGGGGCGGATCGGGCTGGAGTCGGCGCGCTCTGCGATCGCGCATGACGAGAAGGAAGCGCTGCAAGGGCTTGAGAAGGTGGGGTTGCCCGCGATCATCCGGCCGAGCTTCACGCTGGGCGGGACGGGCGGGGGGGTGGCGTATAACCGCGAGGAGTTCCTGGCGATCGTGCGGTCGGGGCTCGACGCGTCGCCGACGACCGAAGTGCTGATCGAGGAGTCGCTGCTCGGGTGGAAGGAGTATGAGATGGAGGTGGTCCGCGACCGCGCGGACAACGCCATCATCGTTTGCTCGATCGAGAATATCGACCCGATGGGAGTGCATACTGGGGACTCGATCACCGTCGCGCCCTCGCTGACGCTGACCGACAAGGAATATCAGATCATGCGCAATGCGAGCATCGCTTGTTTGCGCGAAATCGGTGTGGAAACAGGGGGTTCGAACGTCCAATTTGCGGTGAATCCCAAGGACGGGCGGCTGATCGTGATCGAGATGAACCCGCGCGTGTCGCGATCATCCGCGCTGGCGTCGAAGGCGACGGGGTTCCCGATCGCCAAGGTCGCGGCGCTGCTGGCGGTGGGGTACACGCTCGACGAGATCACCAACGACATCACCGGCGCGACGCCGGCGTCGTTCGAGCCGACCCTGGATTACATCGTGACCAAGATCCCGCGTTTCGCGTTTGAGAAGTTCAAGGGCGCGGAGCCGGTGCTGTCGACCGCGATGAAGTCCGTCGGCGAGGTGATGGCGATCGGGCGTAACATCCACGAATCGTTGCAGAAAGCGCTGCGGGGGCTGGAGACGGGGTTGAGCGGGTTCAACCAGGTCGACGCGCTAGTCGGAGCGCCGCGCGCGGAGATCGAGGCGGCGCTGGCGGTCGCGACGCCCGACCGGTTGCTGGTGGCGGCGCAGGCTTTGCGAGAGGGCTTCACGGTCGCGGAGGTGCATGCGATCGCGAAGTACGATCCGTGGTTTCTCGAGCGGATAGCGGAGATCGTTCAGGCCGAGGCTCAGGTCATGGCGGATGGGCTGCCGATCGAGGCGGCGGGGATGCGGCGGCTTAAGGGCATGGGGTTCAGCGACAAGCGGCTCGCCTGGTTGGCGCTGCAGTCGGCGCACCTGCGGGGCATGTCGCGCGGGATCGCGCGGGGGTCGGGGCTGATCCACGAGGCGGTGGTGGCGATGACGGGGGGCGTGACCGAGGAGGAGGTGCGCGCGCTGCGACACCGGCTGGGCGTCAGGCCGGTGTTCAAGCGGATCGACAGCTGCGCGGCCGAGTTCGATGCGCCGACGCCGTATATGTATTCGACCTATGAGGCCCCGAGCTTCGGCGCGCCGGAGGACGAGAGCGACGTGTCCGACCGGCGCAAGGTGGTCATTCTGGGCGGGGGGCCGAACCGGATCGGGCAGGGGATCGAGTTCGATTATTGCTGCTGCCATGCCTCGTTCGCGCTGGCGGAAGCGGGGTACGAGACGATCATGGTCAACTGCAATCCGGAAACGGTGTCGACCGATTACGATACGTCCGACCGGCTGTATTTCGAGCCGCTGACCGCCGAGGACGTGCTGGAGGTGCTGCATGTCGAGATGGCGCGCGGAACGCTGCATGGGGTGATTGTCCAGCTGGGCGGGCAGACGCCGCTCAACCTGGCGCGGGCCCTGGAGGCGGCGGGGGTGCCGATCCTGGGAACGAGCCCCGACGCGATCGACCTGGCGGAGGACCGGGAGCGGTTCGCGGCGCTGGTCGCCAAGCTGGGGCTGCTGCAACCGGCGAACGGCATCGCGCGGAGCCGGGACGAGGCAATCGCGGTGGCGGAGAGGATCGGCTATCCGGTGCTGATGCGGCCGAGCTACGTGCTCGGGGGGCGGGCGATGGAGATTGTCGACGGGCCCGCGCAGTTGGATGATTACATTCAGTTCGCGGTGCAAGTGTCTGGCGAAGCGCCGGTTCTGGTCGATCAATATCTGCGCGATGCGATCGAGGTCGATGTCGATGCGGTCGCGGACGGCGTCGATGTGGTGGTCGCGGGAGTGCTCCAGCATATCGAGGAGGCGGGGGTGCATTCGGGGGACAGCGCCTGCTCGATCCCGCCCTACAGCCTTTCGCCCGAGATCGTGGCGGAGATCGAGTGGCAGACGGATGTGCTCGCGCGCGCGCTCAAGGTGCGCGGACTGATGAACATCCAGTTCGCGGTGAAGGAGGGCCGGGTCTATCTGATCGAGGTCAATCCGCGCGCGTCGCGGACGGTGCCGTTCGTGGCCAAGGCGATCGGTTGCCCGGTCGCCAAGATCGCGGCGCGGGTGATGGCGGGCGAGATGCTCCGCGACCTGCCGCCGATCGACCGGGCGATCGACTTCTATGCGGTCAAGGAGTCGGTGTTCCCCTTCGCGCGGTTCGCGGGCGTCGACCCGGTGCTGTCGCCGGAAATGAAGAGCACGGGCGAAGTGATGGGGATCGCCCGCGATTTCACCACCGCCTTCGCCAAGGCACAGCTGGGCGCGGGGACGGTGCTGCCGAGCGGCGGCGCGGTGTTCGTGTCGGTGAAGGACGGTGACAAGGTGGCGATCGCACCGGCGATGCGGATGCTGGCGGAGGCGGGGTTCGCGGTCGTCGCGACGCAGGGGACGGCGGCGTTCCTGGAGGGCGAGGGCGTGCCGGTCGAGCGCATCAACAAGGTCGCGCAGGGGCGGCCGCATATCGTCGATCGAATCAAGGACGGGGTGATCACCTTGATCTTCAACACGACGGAGGGATGGCAATCGCTCAAGGATTCCAAGCCGATCCGGCAGGCGGCGTTGGGCGCGCGGGTGCCGTACTTCACGACGGCGCCCGCCAGCGTGGAAGCGGCCAAGGCTATCGCGGCGCGGGCGGGAGACGGGGACGGGCGGCTTGAAGTGCTGCCACTACAAGCTTATCATCCGCGCCGTAACGAACGACCCTTTCCATGAGCTCCAGCTGTGGTGCGGGCGGGCCGATCAGGCTCGGCCCGGGGGCGAACCATTCAGGAACCGCGAAGCCATGGCGACCGTCGAGAAGTTTCCCATGCTCCAGGAAGGCTACGACAAGCTTTCCGTTGATCTCAAGCGCCTGAAGGCGGAGCGGCCGACGATCGTCGACGCGATCGAGGAGGCGCGCGCGCATGGCGACCTGTCCGAGAATGCGGAGTATCACGCCGCCAAGGAACGGCAGGGTCAGGTCGAGGCGTCATTGTCCGACATCGAGGACAAGCTCAGCCGCGCGCAGGTCATCGATCCCAAGGAGCTGTCGGGCGACAAGATCGTGTTCGGCGCGACCGTCACGCTGCTGGACGAGGACGACAAGCCGGTCGTGTACCAAATCGTCGGGCAGACGGAGGCGGATGCGAAGACCGGGCGGATCAGCTACAATTCACCGCTGGGCCGCGCGCTGATCGGACGGAAGGTCGACGAGGAGGTGGAGGTGACGGTGCCCTCGGGCGACCGGTACTACGTGGTGTCCAAGATCGCGTTCGTCTGAGCTTGGCGTCTTGAGCAGGATCGGCGGTGCGCCCGCCACGGTGGCGATAGCCGCGGCGACGATAATGGCATCGGTGTCGGTGCTGTTGTCGGGCTGGCTTCCTTATGCGGCGGTGATGGGCGGCTTCATTCCAGAACGGTTCGCCGGGCTGGCGATGCCGGAGGAGCTTGGGACGGCCGTGCCAGCGGTGCTGACGCCGCTCAGCGCGACGTTGATCCATGGCGGGGTGGCCCACCTTTTGCTCAACCTGCTGATGCTAGGCTTTTGCGGATTGGCCACCGAACGGGCGATCGGGTCGGCGGGACTGGTCGTGCTATATGTCGCGGGAGCGTACGCGGCGGCGGCGGGGCAATGGCTGATCGGCGGGGGCGGGCCGATGATAGGGGCGAGCGGCGCGATATCGGCGATCGTGGCGGCTTATACGCTATTCTATGGGCAGAACCGAGCGCGGCGGATCGGGCCGGTGCCGGGGAGCCTAGTTCATGTCGCCTGGCTGGCGGCGGCCTGGATCGGCATTCAGCTGCTGGTCGGCGCGGTCGGGATCGGGGGGGCGTCGATCGCGGTGGGCGCGCACATAGGCGGGTTCCTGGCGGGGCTGACGCTGGCGAGGCCGCTGCTGTCATGGCGGCACCGAGGAGCCTGACCGCCGATCACGCCCCGTCGGACTCCAGATCGGGTTCGAGCAAGCGGTGAAGGTGAACGACGACGAACTTCATCTCGGCGTCGTCGACGGTGCGCTGGGCGGCGGCGCGCCAAGCCTTTTCGGCGCCGATGTAGTCGGGGAAGACACCGACGATCTCGACCTGCTCAGGGGAAACGAAGTCAAGGCCGCGAGGGTCGCGGACACGACCGCCAAAGACGAGATGGAGTTTGCTCATACGCATCGCCCTAAAGCGAAAAGCCCTGGGCCGGAACCGGGTAAAGTGCGAGGCGGGTCCAAAAACCCGCCTCACTCCCTAAGTCAGACAGCCGACCGGATGCTGCCCAGGTCGGTATCGGCCGCCATGACTTGCGTGTGCGGGTCGGCCGGCGGAACGCCGTCGCCGGTGCCGCCGGTGGAGTCCGGCGTATCCACCTTGCCGGTCGCCTCTTGCTTGACGGTCTTCGCGCCAGCGGTCGCCACACCGCTCGCTGCCTTCACGACGTTCTCGAAGAGCGACTTCGCCTGATCGCGCGCGGAATCCTTGGTCAGCCCGCGCGCCTCCATCTCGGTGCGGCCAGCCTCCTTGGCGGCGGCGATCGCGGCGACCGCGGTCGCACCGATCTTCGCGCCGACCGGGCGAAGCAGTTCCTTCTCGCGGTCGGTGCGTGGCAGCAAAGCGCCGGCGATCGCGCCAAGCGCCAGACCACCCGCGAGGACGCCGAGCGGGTTGGTGTCCACCGTCTCGGTGGCGCGTGCGGTGGCGACGTCCAGCGTCGACTGATCGGCGGAGTCTGTCTTTGTCGTGGTCATGGATTAAGTCCTTCGAGCGGGACGCCCTCGCTGCTCGCGGTGACGGGAGCGGACGGGGCCGGGTTCTTGGGGGTGGGCGTGGTCGGGTGTGGCGCCGCAAGCGGGCGGATCGGAGTCCGATCGGGTGCTTGCGCCGGGTGCGGGGAGCGCGCGAGGCGATCTTTGGCCGCGGTTCGCGTCATGGGCTTGGCCGCTTTCTGCGGCTTGGGGCCCTTGCGTCGCTTGAACAGCCCGAGAAGCGGGCGGCGAAGCAGGAACAGGAGCACCCCGAAAGCCGCGCCGCCGATGATGCGGGGATTATCCTGGGCATAAAGCACACCCTTGTCGCTTGCCGCCTTGGCTTCGCCCATGGCCTGCCTGCCACGGAGCTTGGCCTCCCCGACCGCTTCCTTGGCCAGGAGCTTGGGATCGAGCTTGGACTGGAGGCGAGCGACCGTGTCGTTAAGCCGATCGCGAGCGGCGACCGCGTCGACTTCGGCGGCGGCGAGGCGAACGACCGGAGGCGTGGCCGCATGTTGGTCTTTAACGTCGCCGTTCCTGTCAGCGGCGTCCTTGACGACGATATTCCTGGCGGAGTCGGTCATCGCGGGGATCCCGTGTTGGGCGAGGCGAGCTTCGCGCGACCCATCAGGCCGAGCGCGGCTGCGGCGGCAAAGATCACGCCGACCACGACGAGCGTCGCCAGGCCAGGGCCGATCAGCGTCGCCAGCGTCATGATCAAGCCGATCAGCAACGCGATCAGCCCGACGAGCCCGAGTACGCCCGCGATCGCGAACAGCACCGCCGCCGCCTTGTAGGCGGTGACGCGCTCGGCGATCTTGGACTTGTAGAGCTCGACCTCGGCGGAGACGACACCGCGCGTGTCCTCGACCAGGCGGCCGACGAGTTCGGGCACGCCCTCGTCGGACAGCTTGACGGCGATCGGGCGGCCCGCGGCGGGGGTGGTCATGACGGGGGTCGCCCGTTCGGGAGCGAGGGTCGCCATCAGTCGGGCTTTCCGTCGATTCCGGCCTGGACCAGCCGGGCGAGGACGAAGCCGACCGTGGCGGCGGCGCCGACCGCCACGCCGGGGCTCCGCCGGACGAAACCGCGCACGTCGTCGGCGAGTTGGTCGACGTCCGTGCCGTTGATACGATCGGCGAGCGTCATGACCTGCCCGGCGGCCGAGCGGACATACTGGCCGTATTGGGGCCCGAGCTTCTCCTCGACCTGCTGCGCCGCGTCCTCGATCGTGCGCGAGAGCTGTCCGAGCATCTCGTACGCCTTCGCCTTGCCCTGTTCAGCGTATTCGCGCGCCTTGTCGCCGGCCTGGGCGGTCAGCTTGGAGGCGTTGTCGCGCACCGCCTGCTTGGCGTCATCGACGCGACCGCCGCCCGCGGGCTCGAACCCGGTGCCCGTGGGGGGCGTGGCGTCGTTGGCGTACTTGGTTCCGGTGTCGGACATCATGGTCCCTTTCATTGGTTTGTCGCACAACCATGCGCGCGGGGACGTGGTTCCATTACGCTCGCGTATTTGATCGGGGGCCGCCCGCGCGATACAGGCGACCGCGATCGAATACAGGGAGCGACACACGTGACAGCCATCATCGACATCCACGGCCGCCAGATCCTCGACAGCCGTGGCAATCCGACGGTGGAGGTCGACGTGCTGCTGGAGGACGGGTCGTTCGGGCGCGCGGCGGTGCCGTCGGGGGCGTCGACGGGGAAGCACGAGGCTGTCGAGCGCCGTGACGGCGACGCGTCGCGCTGGCTGGGCAAGGGGGTCGAGGGCGCGGTCGACGCGGTCAACGACGACATCGCCGAGGCGGTGGTCGGGATGGACGCCGAGGACCAGGTCGATGTCGATCGCGCGATGATCGATTTGGACGGGACGGAGAACAAGGGCCGGCTGGGGGCGAACGCGATCCTGGGCGTCAGCCTGGCGGTGGCCAAGGCGGCGGCGGACGCGCGCGGGCTACCGCTGTACAAATATGTGGGCGGCGTGTCGGCGCACCTGCTGCCCGTGCCGATGATGAACATCATCAACGGCGGCGAGCATGCGGACAACCCGATCGACTTCCAGGAGTTCATGATCGTGCCGGTCGGCGCGGAGAACGTCGCGGAAGCGGTGCGCTGCGGGGCCGAGATATTCCATACGCTGAAAAAGGGGCTGCATGAGCGCGGGCTCGCGACGGCGGTGGGCGACGAGGGCGGGTTCGCGCCCAACCTGGCGAGCACGACGGAGGCGCTCGATTTCATCATGCGGTCGGTCGAGGTGGCGGGGTACCGGCCGGGCGACGACGTGATGCTGGCGCTTGATTGCGCGGCGACCGAGTTCCACCGGGACGGCAAGTACGAGATCTCGGGCGAGGGTCTGTCGCTGTCGAACGGCGAAATGTCGGCGTACCTGGCGGACCTCGCGGCGCGCTATCCGATCTTCTCGATCGAGGACGGGATGGCGGAGGACGATTTCGAGGGCTGGCGGATGCTGACCGACGCGCTGGGCGGCAAGGTGCAGCTGGTCGGGGACGACCTGTTCGTGACGAACACCAAGCGTCTGCGGCAGGGGATCGCGGACGGGCTGGCGAATTCGATCCTGGTCAAGGTCAACCAGATCGGGACGCTGACCGAGACGCTCGACGCCGTGTCGGCGGCGCAGCGGGCGGGGTACACCGCCGTCATGTCGCACAGGTCGGGGGAGACCGAGGACGCGACGATCGCCGACCTGGCGGTCGCGACCAATTGCGGGCAGATCAAGACGGGTTCGCTCGCCAGGTCGGATCGGACGGCCAAGTACAACCAGCTGATCCGGATCGAGGAGGAGCTGGGCAGCGCCGCGCGGTTCGCGGGGCGCGACGTGCTGCGGCGATAAGGGCTTGATGCGCGACCCCGGACGCGGGAGTATCGGGTCGTGACGCCCCGACCCGCCCCCGCTCCGCCCATCCTGAAGACGCTGCGCCGCGCCGCCCTGCCGGCGATGGCGTTGACCATCATCAGTTTCTTCGGCGGCTATGCCGTGTTCGGGCGGAACGGGGCCATGGCCTATGGCGAATATCAAGGCCAGCTGGTCGCGCGCGCGGCGGATTACGCCGAGCTCGACCGGAAGCGGGCGGTGCTGCGCAACCGGGTGGCGTTGCTCGACCCGCGCCATGCGAACCCGGACATGGTGGACGAGATGGTTCGCAAAGAACTGAACGTCGCGCATCCGGACGAGATGATCGTGCCGTTGAAGTAGGACGTCCGAAACCGCCGTTATGCCGGAGTTGATCCGGCATCCCGCGGCGGAAGCGGGACCCCGGCTCAAGGCCGGGGTGACGGGGAAGTCGAGGTTACCCGCCCAGGAAGGTGAGCAAGTCCTTGGTCAGGCGGTCGCCGTGGGTGACGTTCAGACCGTGGGGCGCGCCGTCATATTCCACGAGCTGGGCCTGCTTGATCCCGGCAGCGGCGGGGCGGGCGCTGGTATCGATGGGCACGGTCTGGTCGCTGGTGCCGTGGACGATCAGCGTCGGGACGGTAATCGCGGGAAGGTCGGGGCGGAAGTCGGTGTGGCCGAACGCCTTGACGCAATCGATGGTGGATTTCAGGCCGGCCATCAACGCCATCGAGGTCGACCAGTCTAGGACGTCGTCGCTGACGGCCTGCTTGATGTAACCCTGGCCGTAGAATGCGGGCATGAAGGTCTGGCGGAAGAAGGCGGGGCGATCCTTCTTGATACCCTCGACGATGCCCTGGAAGGTGGCCTCGGGCGCGCCGTCCTTATTGTCCTTGGCCTTCAGCATGTACGGCACGACCGAGGCGATCAGGCCGGCGGCGATCACGCCCTTGCCCCCATGGCGGCTCATGTAACGCGCGACCTCGCCGCCGCCCATCGAGAAGCCGACGATCGTCGCGTCGCTGGTCGCGCCCGTCGCCGCGACGACGTCGGCGAGGTCGTCGGCGAGCGTGTCGTAATCGTAACCGGTCCAGGGCTGGCCCGAACGGCCGAAGCCGCGGCGGTCATAGGCGATCGCGCGGAAGCCCGCCTCGGCGAGCGCCATCGCCTGCGCGTCCCAGCTGTCGGCGTTGAGCGGCCAGCCGTGGGTCAGGATCACCGGGCGGCCCTGGCCCCAGTCCTTGACGAAAAGGTCGGTGCCGTCGCGAGTCTTGATGTAGGGCATGGGGTCGCGCTCCGAGGTGGATGTCGGGCGGGTAACGACGGCGGGGGACGGGCGTTCCCAATCGCCGAACCATCGGGGGCAGCGCCGCGGCGAAGCCGCGTCGTCGGTCGAAGCTGCGCTACGCCGGCCAGGCTTGGCCGAGTCAGTCGGACGCGGCCGACTGCCGGCCTGCGCCGCCCATCAATTTCTGGGCGAAATAGGTCATTTGCAACGCCTGCAGCCGAGCGCCCTGTTCGATGTCGGCGTCGCCGGAGTGGCCGCCCGCCGTGTCCTCGTAGAACAGGTAGGGAAGACCGTATTCCTTCAGGCGCGCGGCGAATTTGCGGGCGTGCTGGGGGCCGACGCGGTCGTCCTTGGTGGTGGTCCAGATATACGGCTCGGGGTAGGCGCCGCCGCGTTTGATGTTGTGATACGGGCTGATCTTGCCAAGAAAAGCGCGCTCCTCCGGAACGTCGTAGCTGCCATATTCGTCCTTCCAGCTCGCGCCGGCGGCGATCTTCTCGATGCGGAGCATGTCGAGGAGCGGGACCTGGATCGTGACCGCGCGCCAGAGTTCGGGATGCTGGTTGAACTGGACGCCCATCAGCAGCCCGCCGTTCGAGCCGCCATAGATGCCGAGCCTGGCGGGGCTGGTGAGCTTGCGCGCGATCAGGTTGCGGCCGATCGCGGCGAAGTCGTCATAGATGATCTGGCGCTTGGTCTTGCGGCCGGCGTCGTGCCAGGCGGGACCGAACTCGCCGCCGCCGCGGATGTTGGCGAGGACGTAGCTGCCGCCGCGCTCGAGCCAGAGCTTGCCGGTGCTGCCCGAATAGGCGGGGGTGTTCGAGATGTTGAAGCCGCCGTAAGCGGTCATGATCGTCGGGGTGGAGCCGTCGAGCTTCACGTCGCGGCGGTGGACGACGAAATACGGGACCTTCACGCCGTCGGAGGAGGCAGCCTCGAACTGTTCGACGACGTGGGTGGAGGCGTCGAACTTGGGCGGGAGCGACTTGATGGAGGCCGGGGCGGCCTTGCCGGACGCGTCGACGCGCCAGAGCGTGGTCGGGTCGAGGAAGCCGGTGACGGTGACGAAGGCGGTGTCGTTCGCCTCGGTCGCGCTCGCCAGGTCGACCGCGAGGTTGTCGGGAAGGGCCAGGCGCGTCTGGGTCCAGCCGGACGGGCCGGGCTTGAACGCCAGCGCGCGGCCGCGGACGTTGTCGTAGATGTTCGCGAGGACGCCCGAGCGGGTGACGGTCGCGCCGTCGACCGACTGGCGCGCGGTCGGGGCGAAGACGACGGTCGGGGTGAAGCGGCCGGTCTCGACTTGGGCCAACGGGGCGGCGACGATCGCGCCGGCGGGGAGGGCTCCCCATGGCTCCTGCGTGGTGAAGACCAGCCGGCCCTTGACCAGGCCGGTCGGCGAGGCGCGGGCGGGGATGTCGAGCTTCACGAGCTTGCCCGTCCGGTTAAGCAGGTGCTTGTCGCCGCCGAAGAAAGTCTGGCGGCGCTGGATGATGACGGCGCGGTGGCCGTCGGCGTCGTGGTAGCTGGCGGCGTAGGTGCCGAGCTGGTCGGACACGTCGCCCCGCGCGACCTCGCGCGCGCGATCGAGCGGGGCTCCGCGCTTCACCTCCTTGACGACGAAGGGATAGGAGGAGGTGGTCATCGTGCCCGCCCCCCAGTCGCGCGAGACCAGGAGGGTGTCGCGGTCGACCCAGGCCGCGCCCTGCTTCGATTTGGGCAGGCGGAATCCGCCCTCGACGAACTTGCCTAACTGAAGGTCGAACTCGCGATACTCGATCGCGTCCTCCCCGCCCTCGGAGAGGGAGACGAGGCAGTAGCGTTCCTCGGGCTGGAGGCAGGTCGCGCCTTTCCACACCCACTTCTTGCCCTCGGCGGCACTGAGTTGGTCGAGGTCGAGAAGGGTCGTCCATTCGGGCGCGGCGGTCGCGTAGCTGGCCTCGGTCGCGGCGCGCCAATAGCCCTGGGGGTGGTCGGCGTCGCGCCAGAAATTCAGGATGCGGCCGCCGCGCTGGTCGGGCATCGGGATGCGGTCCTTGGCGGACGCGATGGCGAGGGCTTCGCTGTAGAAGGTGGCGTAGCGCGGATCGGCCTGGAGGCGGGCGAGGGTTCGCTTGTTCTCCACCTCGACCCAGGCAAGCGGCTTCGCTCCATCCTTGTCCTCGAGCCAGATATAAGGGTCGTCCTGGGTCATGGGCGCCTGTGCGGCCGCGGGTGCGGCGAGTAAGGAAGTGGCGAGGAGGAAAGCGCGCATCGAGTACTCCGGCAAGGAGAGGGATGCGGTGGTTAGAGCCTAGTTGGCGTCAGGACGCCAGCGCATCCAGCAACTGGTCCTTGGTCATCCTGGAGCGGCCGGGAATGTCGCGCTTCTTCGCCACCTCATAAAGCTCGGCGCGGGTGCGGTGGTCGCGGTGCTTGGCCGACTTGCGCGCGACATCGCCGGGTTGGGCGGAGAACTGCTTGCCCTCACTGGAGGCCTTGCGCTTGGCGGCGGTGGTGCGGTCGTACTCCTCGTCGGAGAGCTCCTCGATCGCGTGCTTGGGGAGGTACCGCTCGCCGGTCTCGCCGCTCTTGCCGCCCGATTTGGTGCCCCAATCCTCCTCGGTCCATTGGTGAAGCGAGTTGTGGGCGTCGTCCTTGTTCCCGACATATTCACCGCCCCGGTGCTTGTATTCCTGCACCGCCATCTGCGCCTTGCGCGCGGACCATTGGCCGGCCTTGCCGCCCTTGGCCCCGGCCGTTACCTCGTGCTTGACCTTCTCCCAGAGGGCGGGGTCGGCTTTCTCGGCGGTTTCGCTCATTGGGAGTGAACCGCCGGTGATGCGATGCGTTCCGGGGCCGACGAGAGCTAGGGGTGAAACCGATGACCGACAGCGACGAGCGGAGTCCCGCGCCGGTGGACCCGGGCGCCACGCCCGTGGTGCTGGAGGCGATCGTCAAGCAGCTGTGCCTGGCGACGACGTACAACCGGCAAGCGGTGACGCTGGCCCCGCACATCCTTTATACGCGGCACGGCGAGCTGTATGTCGACGCGGTGACCCTGGAGCGCGAGGGACGGGCGCCCAAGGAGTTGAAAATGGGGACGTTCAAGTTGGCGGGGCTCACGCCGCTGAGGGTGACGGCGCGACGGTTCGAGCGGAGCGCGTTGTTCGCTCCGTTCGAACCCCGGTATAAGGGCGAGACGCTGATGGTCGTGGGCTAGCGGCAACGTACCGAGTTCTGTTCGACCGCGCGACCCGCCAGCGCTCCGGCCGCGCCGCCCAACAACGTGCCCACGGTGCGCGAGCGGCCGCCGTCGATGATGTTGCCCAGGATGCCGCCCGCGCCCGCGCCAACGATCAGGCCAGTGGTGCCGTCGGTGCGGCGGCAGTAATAGCGGCCGTCCTGACCGGCATAGACGCGCTCGTCGTTCGTGAGGACGCGGTCGCGGTAGTTGGGGCCGGAGCGATAATAGCGGGCGGCGTCATAATCACCCTCGTCGCGATCGTCGCCGTAGGTCGAGCGGTCGTCCTGCGGCGCGACGCGGTAGCCGCCGCCGGACGCGCGGTAGCCGGTGGGGGCGCGGTTGCCGGTGCGGGTGGAGTGGTAGCGATCGAGTTCTTGACGAAAGGTCTGATACTCGCGGTCGAAGCGGTCCTGCGCCTGGCGCATGCGGGCGTCGTCGGCGGACGATTGGGCGATCGCGGGAGCGGCCAGCAGGGCGGCGGCGGCGAGAGCTAGGGTCAGCTTCATGGACATACACTCCGGCCCGAGGACGCGGGCAGCTGGGGCAAGAACATCTTGAGGCCGATGCGGTTCCTAATGGTCCGAGCCGGTGAGGCGGGGCGGTCCGGACGGATCGGGCGGGGTCGAGGGGTCCGAAGGTAACGAAGGTGACGCTAGTCCGCCGTTTCGACGTGGTCCGGGACGGGACCAAGCGCGGCGAGCGCCGCCTCGAACGCGGCGGTCGCATCGGCTGGAGAGGGCGGCGGGCCCATGCGGCGCAGCGCGGCCATGAGCAGGCGGTCGTTATAGCGGCGCTGCTCGCCGACCTGGCGGCCGCGGCGGAAGACGGGCTCGACCACCCCGTCGATCGCGCGCTCGATCGCCAGAGCGCCCGCCGTGTCCAGGCCGCGGCGGGCCGTCTCGTCCCAGGCGGCGGCGAAGGAGGCGGCGCCCGGCCGGAGGCGGAGCGCGTAGGCGGATTTGGGGCTCATGCCCGCGGCCTTGGCGGCCGCCGCGACGACGCCGCAGCGGGCGAGCTGGTCGATGAAGGCGCGCTGCTTGTCGGGGGTCCAGCCGTCGTGGCGGTTGGAGGCGGTGGGGACGGGGGTGAAGGAGGGCGAATCAGGCATCGACCAGGGTATGGCGGGGGTGGGCGCTTGTAGGACAGCGATTTTTTGCACGGTGGTAAGCGGGACCCCGGCTCAAGGCCGGGGTGACGAGATATTAGTCGCGTGGATCAAGCGCGGATCGCACGTTCGTCAAGCCGAAATCGCGGCCTACAAAAAGGAGAGGGCAGGCGTACTCCATCGCAAGCGCGTAGGCGAAGTTGTCGCCGTAATTGAGCGAGGCTGCGTGCCAGCCTTTACCATATCGCCGGTAGGCGTCGGCGGCCCGGATCGCGCGCGCTTCGGTCAACGGCACGACTTCGGCCCCGATTCGATTGATTGCGGTACGCATCGCCTCTAGTACTCCGCGACCGTGCGCGACGATCAACGCCTCGGTCATGGTCGGTGCCGCGATGAGCGAGTAATCGGCCCCGGCGATCGCCGCCTTGCAGGCAGGTCCCTCCGCTTCCTTGACGGTGATCGCCATCAGGGCGGACGTGTCGATGACGATCATGGCGGTGCGTCAGGCCGGCAGGCCGTAGTCGTCGTACAGGAAGTCCGCGCAATGCGCCGCGTCGGGTCCGGGCGTGGCGCGCGCTCCCGCGTTCTCCAGGTCATCCAACGCGGCCAGCTTCTCCTCGCGCGTCGGACGGCGGTGTTGCGCAACGAGGAGGAGCGGTGGGTGATTGCCGCGCGTCAACACGACTTCCTCCCCCGCATCGGCGTGAGCGGCGAGTTCGGATAGGTGGGTTGCGGCTTCGACGAGAGAGACTTGCATCACTGGACTCCTGCGACCGCCATTTAGCCGATAATCGATCGCGCTACAATTTAGCGGTTCCATTCATTATCCGCTGCTCATGGCCATCAAGCTTCACCCCAGCTTCGCCGTGCACCCGGGCGCGTGGCTGCGCGCCGAGCTGGTCGAGCCGCACGGGCTGACCGTGACCGGGGCGGCCGCCAAGCTTCATGTCACGCGGCAGGCGATGAGCAATCTGCTTGGCGGTCGCGCGGGTCTGTCGACGGGAATGGCGATTCGGTTCGAGAAGGCGTTCGGATTGCGCGCGGATACGCTGATGCGGATGCAGGCGGCGCATGACCTGGCGCAGGCGCGGGCGCGGTAGGGCGAGATCAAGGTCGAGCGGATGCCCGCTTAATGATCACCGCTAAGCTCATTGAGCGCAGGTAATAATTCTAGCTGATTTAGCCGAGCTACCAAATAGGCAACGGATCTGGCGAAGCGCGTCGCTCGTTGTGCTTCTGTTTCCAAGTCGACGGGAGTGAACCGTCGCATATCGTATGTGATTACTTTATCACTTTTAGGGAGGAAGCCGTAGAAGGTCACTCCCCAGTCAGGTTGCACAATCATACGGGAATGTGCCATTCGATTGCGAGCGGGTGCGCTCTCCTCATATCTACGCAGTACTGTTTCGACCAGCTTTCGGTAGTTAACAAGAGGTCCGTCAAGCTCAACTATCGTACGCAGGTATGCAACTCGCCCTTTAAGCTTTGACGGATAAGCTGCACGTATTCCGATGTAAGCGGGATGAATCGAGCTGCGTATCGCGATTTCGATTATGTATGTTTCCACGCTTGCCCACGCGCCCACAATCGCTCCACGAAACATATGAGCAGCTTCAATGGACGACTTGGTCTGCCAAGGATTGACCTCTAGTGCTAAGCCCTGAGGTCCGTAGCCGAGCAGTCGTTCAGCCATCATCCCACACTCACAAAGCTGTCCATCACCCGCTTCCGCCCGGCATGCTCGAAGTCGATCTCCAGCTTGTTGCCCTCGATCTGGGCGATCGCGCCGTAGCCGAACTTCTGGTGGAAGACGCGTTGGCCGACTCCCAGATCGTCGCGGCCTTTTTGGCCCAGGCCGACGGCGGGGCCTCGGGACTCGACGATGCGGGTGGGGGTGGTGGTGAAGGTCGAGCCCAGGCCCGCCGCGCGGGCCCAGCCGGGGCCCCTGCCCGAGGCGCGGGCGATGTCGGCGAAGGGGTCGGATTGTTCGGACCAGTTGGCGCGCCATAGCGACTCGCCGCCGGTCATGCTGGTCTCGGTGTCGATGTGGGCGGGGGGGAGCTCGGCGACGAAGCGGCTGGGCAGGCTGCTGGTCCATTGGCCGTAGATGCGGCGGTTGGCGGCATGGAGGATGGTCGCGCGCCGCCTCGCGCGGGTGATGGCGACGTAGGCGAGGCGGCGTTCCTCCTCGAGACTAGCGGTGCCGCCCTCGTCCATGGCGCGTTGCGAGGGGAACAGACCTTCCTCCCATCCCGCCAGAAAGACGGTGTCGAACTCCAAGCCCTTGGCGGCGTGGATGGTCATGATGGTGACCTTGGGCGCTTCCTTGGCGGCGTCGTTGTCCATGACGAGCGAGACGTGTTCGAGGAACGCGCCGA
>NZ_CAXSHH010000043.1:0-21507 GCF_964237155.1 uncultured Sphingomonas sp.
CCATGATCTCGACCAGAACCTCGCCAGCAGCCGGACCCTCCAGGTCGAGCTCGACGATCTCCAGCGGCCGCTTGGCCTCGAACGCGACGGCGGCGCGGGTCTTCATGTCACTCTCCGTTCGGGTTGAACTTGCCGAAGCCTCGCTCTTCTACGCCGTAGAAGGAAGAACGACCCTTCGACAAGCTCAGGGCGAACGGAATTCAACAATCAGAGCGCCTTGTGGAAACGTTCGCGCCCAATCGCACCGAGACGCTCGATCATGGCGAGGCGTCCGCCGAACTGGAAACCAAGTTGGCTCTCGTAGGCGGCGCACATGGCGATACGGCGTTCGATGAGCTCGGCATCGAGATCGACGGTCCGGGCCGGATCGACAGGCAGGCGGTCGGCGCGGTCGAGATAGGGCCAGTCCTCCCATAGAAGGAGTCGTTCGGGACCCACGACGCGGGTCAGCGCCTCGCGGACGATGTGGTGGTCGACATGGTCGCCGATGCCGAACGGGCCGAGGATCAGCGTCGCGCCCTCGGTCGCACTGGCGAGTTCGGGGGCAAGGCGGTCGGCCATGTCGTCGGCCGGCAAGAGGTCGCCGAACAAGGCTGGGGCGGACTCGTAGCCGCGATGCGGGGCTTCGAGGAACGGCAGGTGGACGGGCGTCGCGCCGATCGCCGCGCAGGCGCGCTCGTCCTCGGCACGGCGGAGCGCCATGTAATCGAGGTCGGCGGACAGGCCCTTGTCGATCTGGCAGGCGAGCGCGAAGCCCTGCGGATCGGCGACGTTGCCCGTGAAGCAGGTGACGATCGTCACACGGCCGCCGTCCCGGACATACGCCGCGAGCGTACCGCCCGCCGAGAAGGCGGCGTCGTCGAGATGGGGCGACACGGCGACCAAGTTGCCGGTCACAACAGATGCGGCTCGGCGCGGAAGCGGCACGGGGTCATCGGCAGCTCCTCCGAAAAGTCGGTGGCGGGCGTAGTCCCGATCAGCCGGTCGTAGACGCCGACGATCCGCCAGCCGACCGCGCTCCAGCCGTAGACGCGGCGGCATTCCTCCAGCGCGGCGGCGGCGAGGCGTTCGCGTAAGGGGCGATCCCGGGCGAGACGGGTCAGCGCGGCGGCGAGCGCGGGCACGTCGCCGGGGTCGGTCATCAGGCCGTTCTCGTCGTCGCGCAGGCAGTCGACGACGCCGACGGCGCGGCAGGACAAGACGGCGTGGCCGCTCGCCATCGCCTCCAGGATCGTGTTCGAGAACCCTTCCGCGTAGGTCGGCGAGACGAACACGTCGTGGCGGCGGTAGAGGTCGGGCACGTCGGCGTAATCGGCGTAGCCGGTGAAGACGACGCGGTCGCCGAGCGCGAGGTCGGCCGCCAGCGTCCGGGCGGGCTCGACATCGGGACCGATGCCCGAGATCGTGGCGGTCCAGTCGCCGGGGACGGCGGGGAGCGCCTGGAGGAAGTCGAGCACGCCTTTGCGGCGGTCGACGCGACCATGATAGAGCAGGCGGACGGGGCCGGTGCTCTCCTCGCCCGGCGTGAACCGGTCGGTGTCGACCGCGCCGGGGACGATCGTGAAGCGATCCACCGGGGTGCCGAGCCGGTCGCGGACTTCCTCCGCGAAGCTCGCACCACCGATCAGCAGCGCGCCGGCGTAATCGAGCACGCGGATCATCGCCTCTCGGTGCGTCTCGCAGCACGAACCGACCCAGTGGCCGTCGCCGCCCTGGATCGAGACGACGCACGGCACGCCCAGGCGCTTGGCGGCGAGAAGCGTCGCCCAGCCGGTCGGGTAGCCGTATTGCGCGTGGAGGACGTCGAACGGCGCGGCGGCGTGCTCGCGCGCGATCGCCGCGACCATGGCGTCGACATCCCGCTCGAAATCGCCGCCGTCCTGTTCGCCCACCGCTTCCAGCCCGATCACGCGGACGCCGGCGACCGGCGGGGGCGGACCGCCGCCATAGACCGCGCGGCGGGCGGGATCGCCGTAATATTGGCTGACCATCGTCACGTCGTGCCCCGCCGCGACGATTTCGCGCAGCAGGTTGATCGCATAGATCGACATGCCGGATATGGCGGGAAAGAACCGGCGCGAGACGAAGCAGACCCTCACCGCTCGGCGTCTTTCAGATAGGCGATCGCTTCCGGGATGGCGGCGTGGGCGCGCGGGGACTCGCGAGAGAGTTCGACGCAGACGAGCTTGGTGAAATCGATCGCGGCGAGCGCCGACAGGATGGCGGGGACGTCCATGTCGCCTTGGCCGAAGGGCAGGTGCGTGTGGTCGCCGCGGCGCATGTCCTCGATCGCGACGGTGCCCAGGCGCGAGGCGTAGAGGCGCACCGCCTCCTCCGGATCGATGTCGCCGGTCACGAGGCAATGGCCGGTGTCGAGCGCGAGGCACAGGCTCGGATGGAAGTCGTGGAGGCGTTGGTAGTCGCCGACCGTCTCGATCAGCATGCCCGGCTCGGGTTCCAGGCTCACGGCGACGCCCGCGCGGTCGGCATACTCGCAGATTTGCGCGAGGCCGCGGTCGAGCCAGTCGAACGCGTCGGTCCGGTCGACCTCCGGCTTGGGGACGCCCGCCCAGAAGCTGACGGTTTCGGAGCCGAGGATCGCGGCGATGTCGACCGAGCGTTGGAGGAACGCGACGCGGCGCGCGCGGCCCTCGGGCGAGGTGGTGACGAGCGTGGGTTCGTGCTTGTCGCGCGGGTCGAGCAGGTAGCGCGCGCCGGTCTCGATCACGCTGCCGAGGTCCAGCGACGCGAGCAGCGCAGCGACCCGTTCAGCCTCGACGCGCCAGCCGTCCGCGAAGGGATCGAGATGATGGTGGTCGAGCGTGAGCGCGACGCCGTCATAGCCGCTGTCGGCAATCAGCCGGATCGCGTCATCCAGCCGGTGCGAGGCCGCGCCGTTGGTGTTGTAGGCGTAGCGCAGGCTCATGCGGGCTCCGTGGCCGTGTGGAACATCATCTCGTGGCTGCCGGGCTCGCGGTAGAGCGGATAGAGCCCGCCGACGATCCGCTCCGCTTCGGCGGTGTCGAACAGGGGTTGGCCGCCGAGCCGGTCCTGCGCCTCGCGCGTCAGACGGACGGGGCGGCGAGTCTCGCTCGGCTCGCCCCAGCGGATCAGCGGGCTGTCGGCCGCGACGAGCTTGGCGACGCCGCGCTCGCCGATGCGGGCGTAGCTCATCGTCTCGACCTCGAGCCGTGGGACGATCACGCGCGCGGCGTGCATCGGCGCGCCATCGGCGGTCCAGTCGAGGACGAGCGGGTCGAAGTCGGCGGCGACCAGTCGGCGCGCGGCTTCGTCGCCCTTGGCCTCCGGCGCGACGATGTCGCTGGTGGCGAGCGAGGCGAAGGGGCGCTCGCTGCGCACGGTGAAGACGGGATCGGTCAGCAGGTCGCGGAGCGCGGGGCCGTCCAGCGACAGCCAACGGCGGAAAGCGTCGACCTGGCGCGGTTCGGTGTCGCGGGCGGCGCGGCGGGTGCGGGGCTCGACGCGCTCCCAATAGCCCGGTGGCATGACGGCGCGGATCAGCTCGAGCGGGCCGAAGGTGAAGGCCTTGCGCGCGCGGGCGTGGGCGTATTCGAGCACCGCCTTGCGGAGCGCGGAATGGCGGTCGAGGTCGGACGCCTCCCCGCCCCCGGTCATCGCGATCGGGACGGGGAGCGCTTCGGACACGCGGTCACCGCCGACGACATAGAGATTGACGAGGCCGAACTCGTCGGTGGCGAACTTGGGGAGCAGGTCGATCCCCGCGCCCGCGACGCGGTCGATGACGGCCTGGAGCTCGGGCGGGAGCGGATCGTCGAAGGTTAGGCGGACGCCGGGGTCGAGCGCCCGGAAGAACAGGCCGTTGCCGTCGCGCTGGAGGAGTTCGAACAGACCGTGCGCGCGCGCCCATTCGCGCGTCGGGCCGGCGCCCAACCCGTTGGTGATGAGCGTGGTGAAAGGGCGGTAGCCGCCCGGCAGCGCGTCGGTCGAGAGCGCGGCGAGGTCGACGGGGACGAGCACGGGGTCGCCCGAGAACCAACGGCGCGCCTCCACCCATCGGAGCGGGGTGTCCCGGCCGATGGGCGAGCCGGCGGGGAGGCAGAGTTCGAGCGGGTCGGCGACCGCGCCCCTCCCCCGCTCGGCGACGAGGCGGTCGTAGCTGCCCTCGACCTGCTCCATCCGCGCGAAGCCGAGGCGGGCATGGACCTCCTCGTGGCATTCGGCGACGGCGGCGATGATGGCGCGGGCATGGGTTTCTCCATAGCCGGTGCCCTGCTGCATCTCGCATCCGGCGGCGACGGGATCATTGGGAAAAAGCGCGGCCTTCCAGGCGGGGACGCCCGTGCGGTCGAGCGGACTCATGTCGAATAGGTACCACTCGCCCGCGGGCATCGCGTCGACATAGGCGCGGGCGATGTCGGGGACGGGTTCGGCGCAGTGGATCAACGCAAGGACTCCAGGGGAAGGCGGCGGACGCCGGGCGGTCGGCTCAGCGCCTCGTCGAGCGCGGCGAGCGCCTGCGCGCGGCCGATCTCGGGTGCGTATTCGAAGGGGGTGAGCACCGTGTCGAAATCGAGCGGCGCGATGACGTCGCGGTAGCGGCGGAGCTCGGCGTGGGTGAGCGGGATGTCGAGGTGGAACGCCTTGTGGCTGCTGATTGCCTGGCTGCGGCCGGCGGCGTCCTGGTCGATCTTGAACATGTCGCCGCAGAACAGGCGGCGGCCGGGCGCGTCGTGAAGCGCCGCCTGGCCTTCGTAATGGCCGCCGACGTGCCGGAGCACGTAGCCGGGGGCGAGTTCGAGCACGTCGTCGTAGGGGCAAGTGACCTGGAACGCCTTGGTCATGCGTAGGTCGTCGCGGTGAGTCGCGAGGACGGGCGGGCTGAAGGCGTTCTGGAGCTGCCAGAGCGCCCCGTAGCCGTGGGCGTGCGAGGCGGCGAGGATCGCGACGCCGCCGAGCCGCTCGACCTGCGCGAGCATCGCGGCGGAATAATACGGCGCGGCCTCGAAGGCGATGTTGCCCTCGGGACGGACGATCAGCCAGCCGGTGCCGGCGAGGCCGAGGTTCGGGGTGGTGGTGAATGCCCACAGGCCGGGCGCGACCTCCCTGCCCTGCCCTTCGTGCGTGGCGCGGACCTCGGTTTCGGGGAGGAAGCGCCAGCCGTCGGCGGGGAGCTCGTTGCGGACATCGGTGCATACGGGGCAGTCTGGCGGCGCGAAATGGCGCTGCCAGAAACCGCAATTGGCGCAGGCCCAATAGGTCAGAGGCATGCCCGCGCCCGGGTGTAGGCGCGGTCGAACAGGCGCATGAGATCGAGGTCGCGGGTGATCGAGAAGTCGTGCGGCTCGCCCTTCGCCGCGGCCTGAAAGGCGGCGACCTGGGCGGTGAAGGGCGAAAGTTCATCAAAGTTCACGCCAACGACGCCCTGATCATTGGTCAGGGTCACTGTCCCACCTGGCGTCTGGCCCATCGTATCGATGGCGGTCAAAAGGCCGGTCTCGCCCTGCACCTCCAGGCGGCGGCGGGGCAGGATTTCCGGGCAGTTATAGGCCACGTGGCTTGTCAGGAGCACGCCCGACGCGGTGCGGCCGGACAGGACGCCGCCGTCGTCGACCGGATAATCGTGGATGCGGCGTTGCAGGTCGATGTGGAGGCGGTCGAGCGGCTCGCCGACCAGCAGCCGCGCGAGGTCGAGGCCATGAAGCGCGAGGTCGATGACCGCCCCGCCCCCGGCGGCCAGCGGGTCGGCGCGCCAGTTGGGCGAGCCCAGCCCATCGGCGGACCAGAGCGGATCGACCCAGCAGCAATAGACGATCCTGACCGCGACGGGGCGGCCGATTGCGCTGTCCGCGATCAGCTTGGCCATCCTGCGGTGGGCGGGGTGGTGGCGCTGGTCGAAGGCGGTGCCATAGAGAACGCCGGTGTCGGCGACGGCGCGGCCGATCGCCTCCGCGTCGTCCAGCGAGTGCGCGAGCGGTTTCTCGCACAGCACGGGCACGCCGGCCTCGGCGGCGGCGCGGACGGGGCCGAGATGCGCGTTGTTGGGGGTCGCCACGTAGAGCAGGTCGACCTCGCCGCTCGACAGCATCGCCGCCGTGTCGTCGAAGGACAGGATGCCCGCCGACTCGGCGCTGGCCTGCGCGACCGGGGACGGGTCGGCGATCGCGGCCACGATGCCCCCGGCGGCCTCGATCGCGGGCGCCATATAGTCGCACGCGACCCAGCCGAAGCCGGCGATGCCCCAGCGGGGGGGGCTCATCCTTTCCGTTCGCCCTGAGCTTGTCGAAGTTCGGCGGAGGGAGAAGGACGAGCCTTCGACGAGCTCAGGCCGAACGGGAGTGGGGTGGTCGAGACCATCACCACCGCTCCGGAAGGTCAACCAGGCGACGGGTGCGTACGTCGTCACCGTCATCGCTCGTCCACGAGCACCCGTCGGCATACTCGTCGCGGTAGCGATCGGACGGCCAACGTACGCCATCTTGGGCGAGCAGCGGATTGGGACGAAGCGCCGCGTCGGTCGGTGGCAGCGCGAGGCCACCATCGACCGGGCGAACGGTGGTCCCGCCCTCCACCAGCGACCAAGCTTCTACGATCGGATCGTCGATCCATCCGGTCGGCTCGGGGGCATGCGCCTCGATGAGCGCGCCCAGCAACGCGCGTTCGTCATAGACGGTCGCGTCCGGGAACAGCGTCGCCCATTCTTCCCCCCGCTTGGCCGGACCCTTCGCGCCGCCCGCGACGGCGCTGTTATGGACGTGAGTTATCGCCAGCACCCCACTGGGTGCGACCGCGGCCCGGAGATGGTCCGCGACGAAATCCTGACGCGGCATGAAGTAGAAGGCGTCGTGGCACTGGACGAGGTCGAACCGCTCGGGGCCGATCGGCCAGGTCGCGCCCGCGTCGAACACGATGTACTCGGCTTCCGGCGCGACCCAGTGCTTGGCGAGCCAGCATTTGGCGAATACCACGTCCGCGCCCAGGGCGGCAACGCCGCGTCGGGTGAGCTCGCGGAGATAGTGACCGATGCCGCAGGCGAGTTCGAACGCGTTCTTCGGAGCGGTCCAGTGCGCCTGGAGCAGCGCGAGGCCGGCGAGGTAGGTCGGGTCGCTCCAGCGATAGGCGAAATAGTCGGCGACCGGGCCGAAGCGGAGCAGCGCCATCGCGTCGCGCAATGACAGCGTGTCCCGCTCGGCGACGAGGCGGCGGAGGTTGGACAGGTCGGTCGCGGGGCCGGTCCACCAGGCATCCTGATCGGTGAGGAGCGCGACCAGCGCCTCGTCGGGCCTGCCGCCATCGAGGTGACCCAGCGCAAGCGCGACCAGTCCTTCGCTTTCGACACGCAGATAGGGGATGTCGTCGACCACCGGCCAACGTCCGCCCCAGCCGTCGGCGAGCGAGTGGGGGGTGTCGTGCTCGAGCGGCTGCCCGCTGGTGGGCGAGAGCAGCGGGATCACGCCAGCCCAGCCTCGGTCAGGACGCGGTCGTGAAAGCCCTTCACGGGGCCGTCATGGACCAGGCCGTAAGTGTCCAGCACGTCGATCATCGTGACGGTCGCGGCGCGGAGATGCTGTTCGATCTCGAGCACGCGGTCGAGCACGTCGCCGACATGGAACGCGCGCGCCTCGGGCGTCTCGTCGCCGCCGATGGGCGCGAGCGCGGCGCGAACCTCCCCGGCGACCGCGGGCGCGAGTTCGGCCATCGCCATGTCGCGCGCGCGCTCGATCACCGCGCCCAGCGCGTCGCCCAGCAGCACCTCTCCGCTGAAACCGGAGTCGGGCATCGCCGCATTGTGGAGATGGTGCGCCATCGAGGCGACGAAGGCGGCGACCGGATCGGCGTCGTATAACGGCGCGACGATCACGACATAGACCGCGACCATCAGGCAGTGTTCGGCGTGGTTCTCGGGCGGTTGGAGCATGATGCGCGGCCTGCCGGGGCAGGTCACGCCCGCACGAGGCTGGCGGGTGAGGAGCCCCACGAAATCGGGTACGGGCCTCGGTTCCGGTGCGCCGTGCCCGAGCGCGGGACGCAGCCGCGCGGCGAGCGCGGGGTCGATGTCGACCGCCACCTCGTCGAACGCGCGTTCGAGCACCGGGATCGCCTCGCCGCCCAACCCCAGCGCGCGCAGCTTGGGGAGATCGAGGTCGCCCAGCCGCGCCGCCGCCAGCGCCGCCGCGACGACGCGCGCCATGACGTCCGCCGCGGGCACGCCGGCCGCAAGCGCCGCCCAGCCGTCCGCGAACAGCCGGTCCGCGATCGTGCCCGGACGATCGGCGGAGCGAATGCGCTTCAGATCGCCGAGTTCCTGGAACAACGGCAACAGGCCGGGACCCAGCCTGGCCCGCCCGTCCTGCATCCCGGTCACTTCCCGCCCGCGATCCAGTTATCCAGGATCAGCTGCTGTTCGCCAAAGGCGTGGATCGGCTCGCGACCGCCCGCGGTCTGGGGCGATTTGAAGAAGACGCCCAGCTGCTCCTGCACCCCGCCCTCGCCGCGCGATTGGGCGAGGCCGAGGCAGCGCGCGATCTCGATCGCGAGCGGGGCCGCCAGCACCGAGTCCTTGCACAGGAAGTTGAGCTTGAGCTGCATCTTCTGGCCCAGGAAGCCCGTCAGGTCGATATTGTCCCACGCCTCCTTGTCGTCGCCGCGCGGGCGGTAATAATGGATCATGATGATGTGATCCTCGACCGGGTAGCCCAGGATCTGGTCGAGCACGCTCTTCTTGGTGTCGACCTTCGACGCCAGCGACTTGGGATCGTCGAGCGCGAGCCCATCCGAATTGCCCAGGATGTTGGTCGAGAACCAGCCGTCGACATGGAGCGCGCGGTCGCGCAGCGCCGGGGCGATCACCGTCTTCATCAGCGTCTGGCCGGTCTTGCCGTCCTTGCCCGCGACGGGCACGTTCCGCGTCGCCGCGAGGTCGGCGAGCGGCTGGACGTCAGCCGCCGTCGACGGCGTGAAGTTGGCGTAGGGCGTCCCCGACTCGATCGCGGCATACGCATATAGCATCGCCGGGCTGATCGCCGGGTCGTCCCGGTCGAGCGCGCGCTCGAACGCGCCGACCGAGCTCCAGGCGTCGGAGTCGGCGTCGATCTTGCGCTCGGTGGAGGCCAGGTTCAGCATGACGACGCGGTCGAGCCCTTTTTCCCGTTTGAAGCGCGACAGATCGTCCCTGATGCGCTCGACGGCCGCGCGGTGGCCGGGCGACGCGATCTTATTCGCGCCGTCGATGTTGGCGCAAAAATCGGTGGAGCCGACCGCCGGCCAGGGGCGCATGTCGCGCAAGGCGGCGGCCCCGTTCGCCAGTTCCTTTTCACCGATCACGCCGTGGCGCATCGCCGCCGTGCCCAGATCGTCGGCGCTGAGGTCCCACCCGTCGAAATGGATGTCGCGGTACGCCGCCAACCCCGTCGCCTGCCGATCGGCGAGCGGAAGGCCGGACAGGTCGTTCGACCCGCTGCGGATCATCTCGATCCCCGCCGCCGCGGTGGTCGCGACCGCGCCCCCCATGCCGATCACCGCGACACCCAAACGCTCCGACATGCTGTCCGTCCCTGTTCCATCGGCGCGTAGCGTACGCCGTCCGCGCCGCCCGATGCCGCCGTACGCCGCCAGGCGGAACGACGGAATCGGGGATCGTTGCCTCAAGTTACCAAATGGCGGCCCTGTCAGGCCGCCAGTGCGGTAGGTGCCGGCAGCCAATCGGTCTGCACGGTGGCATACCGGTCGACGAAGCCCGTGAAGCGAACCAGTTCGACCTCGTTGATGATCCGGACGCGGCGGCCGTTACGCTCGATCATGCCCCGTCGTTCCATCTCGCCGAGCGTGCGGTTGACGTGGACCTTGGTCAGGCCGACCGCGTCGCCGATGTCCTTTTGCGTGAGCGGCAGGTCGAACGACTCGATCACGCCCCCCGCCGTGACGCGCAGGCGCGCCAGGATATCGAGTAGCAAGGTCGCCAACCGCTCGATCGCGTCGGTGCGGCCGATGGAGGCGAGCCGGTCGCTCATGGCCACGTTCTCGGCCGCGGCCATCGCGTACAACATGCCCGCGAGCCGCGGCTGCGCCTTGAAGATGCGGCCGAGATTGACCTTCGACAGTTCCGACACGACACAGTCGGACACGGCGGTGATGGTGTTGGCGGCTTGAGCCCAGGCGATGCTCGACGTGCCGATCAGGTCGCCGGGATAATGGAAGCGCAGGATCTGGCGACCGCCCGACTTGAGTTCGATCGACGAATGCAGCCAGCCCTGCTGGACGACGAAGAGCTGGTCGACCGTGCCGCCCTGCTCCATCAACACCATACCCGACGGCACGCGCACCTCGCGGCGTTCGGCCCAATCGAGCGCGTCGCGCTCCTCCTCGGTCAATGACAGATACCGCTCGAGGCGGCCGGTCAGGGCGCTGCGGCGCATAACGATCCTCTCCCTTGGACGACGCGCGGGCGCGAACCGTCATAAGCATCCATCCCGTCGGCGACGATCGCACGACGAACCCGTCGCATCAACGCTTCGTCGCAAAGTTACACACGGAATACCAGACCAGTAACGTGCAAACGTCCATCATGGATGCATACCGACCCATCGACATCGCGGCGCAATTCCCGGAAGCCCTCGCCTGTATCGGAAAACGCCCGTCGCGGCTTCGCCGGGGCGGGTGGCCGCGGGTGCGGCCGGTCGGCATAGGCCCTTGTCGGGTCGTGGTTTTACGGGCAATGTTGCCGGATCATGACACCTCCTTCCCCGGATGGATCACGCGACCGCCGGATCGAGGATCCCACCAATCTCCACCTAATCCACCCGCTCGCCCGGCGTATGCTGGGGCCAGCGCTGCGGCTCGGCATGTCGGCGAATGCGGCCTCGATCGTCGGACTGGGCGTCGGGGCGGGTGCCGCCTGGGCGTTCGGGAACCTGTCGGATTGGCGCTGGAGCATCGCCGGCCTGCTGCTCGCGGCGGCCTGGCTCGTCCTCGATGGGCTCGACGGCATGATCGCGCGCGCGACGGGAACCTCCAGCCCGCTCGGGCGCATGCTCGATGGCCTGTGCGATCACGGCGTCTTCCTCCTGATGTACGTGGCGGTGGCGCTGTCGATCGGCACCGCCCAGGTCTGGGCGCTGGCGATCGTCGCGGGCGCGGCGCATGCGGTCCAGTCGAGCCTGTATGAGGGTGAGCGGGCGCGCTATCATCGCAGGATCAAGGGCGGGCCGAAGCCGGCGATCGCGACCGCGGACGGCAACCCGCTCGTCCGGCTGTATGACGCCGTGGCGTTCGGCATGGATCGCGTCACGGCGCGGTTCGACGCCGCGTTGGAGGGTCCCGAAGGGTCCCGGTTGCGGGCCGGCTACGCCGACGACGCGGTGCCGCCCATGCGGCTGCTGGCGCTCCTGACTGCCAACATGCGCGTGATGGCGTTGTTCGGCGCGTGCGTGCTTGGGCGGCCCACGCTATTCTGGTGGGCCGAAATCGTCGTCATGACGCCGGTCGCGATCATCGGCATCGTGTGGCACCGGCGCGTTGAGTCTAGGCTGCTCGCGCGCGCGCATCCCTTTTCACCGCCCCGCAAGGTGGGCGCGGCGCTTCTCTCGAAGGATCAGATAGGCTGATGACAAGCATAAAGGTGGCCGTGGTCGGCATCGGTAACTGCGCGAGCTCGCTCGTGCAGGGACTGGCGCATTACCGCGAGGGCGCGAACGACCAGACCGGGCTCATGCATTACGACATGGGCGGATACCGCCCGTCGGACATCGAGGTGGTGGCGGCCTGGGACATCGACCGCCGCAAGGTCGGGCTGGACGTGGCCGACGCCATCTTCGCCAAACCCAACTGCACCGCCGTCTTCTGCCCGACGGTCGAGGCGACGGGCGCGGTGGTCAGGATGGGCCGCGTGCTGGACGGGTTCGCCGAGCACATGGCGGGCTTCAAGGACGACCGCACCTTCCTGCTGGCCGACCTGGCCGAGCCGAACAAGGACGAAGTGGTCGCGGAACTGCGCCGCACCCGCGCGGACGTGCTGATGAACTACCTGCCCGTCGGCAGCCAGGAGGCGACCGAGTTCTACGCCGAATGCGCGCTGGAGGCGGGGGTCGCGTTCGTGAACAACATCCCCGTCTTCATCGCGTCAAACCCCGAATGGGCCAGGCGGTTCGAGGAAGCGGGCGTGCCGATCATCGGCGACGACATCAAGGCGCAGCTGGGCGCGACGATCGTCCACCGCGTGCTGACGGACCTGTTCGCCAAGCGCGGGGTGAAGCTCGACCGGACGTACCAGCTCAATACCGGCGGCAACACCGACTTCCTCAACATGTCGAACCACCGCCGGTTGGAATCGAAGAAGATCAGCAAGACCGAGGCGGTTCAGTCGGTCGCTGCCGAGCGCTTGTCGGACGACAACGTCCATATCGGGCCTTCCGACTACGTGCCGTGGCAGAACGACAACAAGGTCTGCTTCCTCCGCATGGAGGGGCAGCTGTTCGGCGGCGTGCCGATGAACCTGGAACTCAGGCTGTCGGTCGAGGACAGTCCCAATTCGGCGGGGGTCGCGATCGATATGATCCGCTGCGCCAAGCTCGCCACCGACCGCGGGTTGAAGGGGCCGATCGACGCCGCGTCCGCCTATTTCTGCAAGCACCCGCGCACGCAGATGACCGACGACGTCGCGCAACTCGAGGTCGAGCGGTTCATCGAAGCCGCCTGAGGTGATCGATACCGCGATCCTGCTCGCCGCGGGCGAGGGCAGCCGGCTGCGCGGCGCGACCCCGCTCAAGCCGCTGTGCCCGGTGGCGGGCCGGACGCTGATCGACCATGCGTTGACCGGGCTCGGCGCGGCGGGGATCGCGCGGGTGGTCGTGGTGACCGGTTACGGCGCGGACGCGGTCGAGGAGTACCTGCGCGCGCGGCATTGGCCGGTGATCGTGGAGACCGTGCGCTCGGGCGACTGGCGGCTGCCCAACGGCGTGTCGGTCCGGGCCGCCGCGCCGGTGATCGAAGGTCAGGCATTGCTGGCGATGTGCGACCATCTCGTCGCGCCCGCGCTCTATCGCCGCATGGCCGAGGCGGGAGCGGGCGAAGGCCTGCGCCTGGGCATCGATCGTCGGCTGGGGCACCCGTTCGTCGACCCGCTCGACGTCACCTGCGTCCGGACCATGGGCGACCGTATCGTCGCGATCGGCAAGGGGTTGGAGCCGCACGACTGCTACGACACCGGGGTGTTCGCGGTCGGCCCTTCCTTGTTCGACGTACTGGGCCGGATGCCCGCGCCATCGCTGACCGACGGCGTGCGCGCCCTGGCGGCCACGGGTCGCGCTCGGGTGGTGGATTGCGGCGACCTGGACTGGATCGACGTGGACGACCCCACCGCGCTGGCCGAGGCGGAACGGCTGGTCGCCTAACCCCCGGCGGGCGAAGGATCAGGCCGCCCGCGCCAAGAAGGATTAGGCCGCCCGCGCCAACTCGCGCCCGAGCAGCCCCGCCACCAGGTCGCCCTGGACCGGGCGGCTGAACAGGTAGCCCTGGATGCTCCCGCACCCCTGCTGGCGCAATCGAGCGAGCTGGTTGATGTCCTCCACCCCCTCCGCCGTCGTGTCCATATGGAGCGCGCCCGCGAGGTCGACGATCGCACGGACGATCGCCGCCGCGCTCGGGTCGCTGGCGACGTTGATGACGAAGCTTCGGTCGATCTTGATCTTGTCGAACGGGAACGATCGCAGGTAGCTGAGCGACGAATAGCCCGTCCCGAAATCGTCGAGCGCAACGCGGATGCCGAGCGCGCGCAGCGAGTGAAGCAGCGTGACGACAGGCCCCTCGCCCTCCAGGAACACCGACTCGGTGATCTCCACCTCCAACCGCCCCGGGGCGAGCCCGCTGCGCGTGAGGGCCTGGGCGATCACGCTCGCGAAACCCGCGTGGCGGAATTGCAGCGGTGACACGTTGACCGCGATCCGCACATGATCGGGCCAGTCGGCGGCGAAGCGGCAGGCCTCGTGCATCACCCATTCGCCGATCGCGATGATCAGGCCCGTGTCCTCGGCGACGGGGATGAACTCGACGGGCGGGACGAGCCCGCGCGTCGGGTGGTTCCAGCGTAGCAGCGCCTCGAAGCCGCCGATCCGGTCGGTGCCGAGATCGACGATCGGCTGATAGTGGAGCACGAACTGCCCGGTCGCGATCGCGCAGCGCAGGTCAAGCTCCAGCTCGCGCCGCGCTCGCGCCGCCGCGTCCAATGACGGTTCGAAGAAGGAGAACACGCCGCGACCGTCGCCCTTGGCGCGATAGAGCGCGAGATCGGCGTTCTTGAGTAGCTGGTCGGCGTCGCGACCGTCCGCCGGCCCGACCGCGATGCCGATGCTGACCCCGGTGGCGACGAGCTGGCCGTCGATCCGCACCGGCTCGCGCACGCGGTCGAGCACCGCCTGAGCCAAGACGCGGGCGCGATCGGGGCCCGGCGTTCCCGCCAGCACGATCGCGAATTCGTCGCCGCCCAGCCGCGCCACCATGCCATCGGGGGCCAGTTCGACCAGGGCCGCGCCGATCAGTTTCAAGAGCTGGTCGCCCGCCGGGTGGCCGAGCGTGTCGTTGACCATCTTGAACCCATCGAGATCGAGGCACAGCACCGCCAATGTCCCGCCGGCCCGCGTGGTGCGCGCGACCGCCTGCTCCAGCGCATGGCGGAGCGCCGCGCGGTTCGGCAGGCCGGTCAGCGAGTCGTGGAACGCCATGTGCGTGATCCGCGTCTCGCGCTCGACGATCCCCGCCGACATGCGGTTGAAGCTTTCCGCCAAGCGGCCGATCTCGTCCGCGCCGTCAATGTGCAGTTCGGTCCGGGTGCCGTCCTCCAGCGCGCGTGCGGCGCGGTCGAGGAGCGCCAGCGGCCGCGTGATCCCGCTGGCGAGCCAGCCGCTGCCAAGCAGCACGAAGATCATGCCGGTGAGACCGGTCAGCGCGATGGCGATCTGGAGCGGCTGATAGGGTGCGAGCGCCAGCGCGAGCGGGTAGCGGATCAGCAGCGCCGCCTGCGGGTCACCGCCCGGCCCGGCGAGCGGCTTCACGAGCGCCAGCGATCGCCCATGCGGGAGCGACAGGCTGGTGGGCGTGTGGCCGGCGTCGGGGCTGGCGACCAGCGCATCGAGCGCGGCGCTGGGTGGAAGGTCGCTTTCCGTGGCGATCCAGCGCCCGCCGTCGCGGCGCAGCACGGTGGCGGTGAGGGGGATGGCCGACAGGCTTTCGAGCGCGCGCATCTCGGCACCGTCGAGGCGGAGCGCGAACACGACCCAGCCGATCTCGGTCGGTGCTAGGATGGGCGACATCACCAGCCGGTACGGGCGTTCGCCGACGATCGCGACCGCATCGCGGCGACCACGCGAAAGGGCGAAGGGCAGTTCGGCGGCGGCCCGTGCGAGCGGCCCCGTTCCGCCCACGACCGCGCCGTCCAGATCGACCATCATGGCCCCCGAGACCCGCGCGCGCGTCCTGAGGGAGACGAGCGCCGAGGCGATCGTCGGTCGGTCGCCGCTCGCCACCGCCGAGCGAAAGCCGAAATCACGCGCCAATATATCGGCCGCGTCGGTCAGCGACCGCTCGCGCTCCGCCCACAGTCTATCGTGTATTTCGCCGGTGGTCGCCAGCTCCGCCTCGGTCATCGCCCGCGCGCTCCGCTCCAACGCGACCTGGGTCACGCCCGCGATCGCAAGCAGCGCCAGCGCGAACAATCCCGCATAAAGGATGCTCAGCCTGCTGCGAAGCGTACGAAAGCGGATCGAGCGGAGTCGAAGAAGACCGGCGCGCCTCACCGGCCGATCGTCACCGTCGTCATGTATCCGGACGCGCCGACCGCGATCGACCGCGACAGGCTGTTGCCCGGCGCGCGGATCGAGGGATGCCAGACGCGCATGACCGCCTGGCCGGCGGGGATGTCGGTCCAGACGACCCGGCCCGTCGCGCCCGCCTGCGCCGCGAAGGGCGTGGCGCTGACGAACACGAACCCGCTCATGAGATCATGGATGTTGCATCCGAGCGACACGACTCCCGGCTTGTCGAACGCGACCGAGCGAGCGTCCTCGCGGCCGTACAGCCGCAGGTCGAACTTCTTTGGTTTGGAGAAGGAGTAAACGTGGTGGCGGACCTTGTCGCGGTTGGGAAAGCTCACGGTCGCTCCCACGGGCACGATCAACACGCGCGGCTGGAATTGGATGTCGCGTTGCTCGATCGCATACGGCCCACGTGGGGCGGGCGAGGCCCGGCCGGACACCTCGATCGTCACCACCGCGCCCGCCAGCGGCGCGCCGGTCGGCCCCTGAACGGTGATCGCGACGGGCGTGGCGGCGGCGGGCGTCGCGACGGACGCGAGCGCGATGAGGGCAAGGCGGTGCGACATGATCGCGGCGCTTAGCCCCGGTCGCTTTGACGTCCGGTAAAGGCCGTCTTTACGGGGCGTTCACCAACTCCGGGCTAGACGAGCACCGGAGCGGCTGGGCATGAAATCCTTTTATTCCATCATGTTATTGTTGTCGATCAGTGTGTCTGCCCATGCCGCCGATTGGCGGAAGGATGGCAAGCTGGTGCTGACGGACGGGATAACCGGCGTCGACGGATCGGCGGGCGGCGGGATCGCGGCCTGGGCGACGATCGCGGGCAACGAAACCGACGCCGGGATCGGTGCGACCGCCCATGCGACGGGCGTGTTCCTTCCCGATTTCAACCTGGAGGCGTACGGCGTCGCGATCGGCATCCGCGACCGGGTCGAGCTGTCCTACACTCGGCAGCGCTTCGATCCGCGGTCGGATGGGGCCGCGCTCGGCCTCGGACGCGGGTTCACCTTCGGACAGGCTATCTTCGGGGCCAAGGTTCGGCTGTTCGGCGATGCGGTGTGGGCTCAGGACACGGTCCTGCCGCAGGTGTCGATCGGGGTGCAGCACAAGCACGCGGACCGCGCGCCCGTGCTCCGCGCGGTGGGCGCGACCAGGACGAACGGCACCGATTATTACGTGTCCGCCACCAAGGTGCTGCTCGCGCGCGGCCTGATCGTCGACGCGACGCTGCGGCTGACGGAGGCCAATCAATGGGGGCTGCTCGGCCATGGCGGGGACAAGGGCACCGGGCACGGCGCTCAGTTCGAGGGATCGGCGGCGGTGATGCTGTCCCCCCGGCTCGCGGTGGGGGCGGAGGTCCGGACCAAGCCCGACCGGCTCGGCTTCGCGCGGGAGGACGACGCCTACGACCTGTTCGCGGCCTGGGCTGTCCATCGCAACCTGACGCTGACCGCCGCCTATGCCGATCTGGGCGACATCGCGACGATGAAGGACCAGCGCGGGCTATTCGTCCAGCTCCAGACCGGATTCTAGAGAGATTATATGATCCTGCTCGCCTTTCTGCTTCAGGTCGCCGCCGTCGAGGAGCCGGTCGCTCCCTATGTCCAAAGCCCCGCCAACGCCGGAGCCGCGCCCTTCGCGGGCGACGGGATGTGGCGGGCCTTTCACGGGGGCGCGGGTGTCGGGCGGATGGTCGACGCATTCCTCGCGCGTAATCAGGCCGACCCACGGATCGGGGACATCTTCAAGGGGCAGGACCTCGTCCGCCTCCGCCGCGTGCTGAACGAGCATTTCTGCTACCTGCTCGGCGGCGGCTGCGCCTATACCGGGCGATCGATGAAGGACGCGCACCGGAACATGGGGCTCCAAGACGCCGACGTGGGCGCGCTGGTCGAGAACCTGCAATGGGCGATGCGGGCGGAGGGCGTGCCGTTCCCCGCGCAGAACCGACTGCTCGCGAAGCTGGCGCCGATGAAGCGGGACGTGGTGGAGCGCTGATGCCCTTCCTAGCCCCTCTCCCGCGAAGGCGGGAGAGGGGCTAGGAAGGGCAAATGCCTCAAGACATCGTCATCCTCACCGGCGCGGGCGTGTCCGCCGAGAGCGGGCTCGCCACGTTCCGGGGCCCGGGAGGCTTGTGGGAGGGGCACCGCGTCGAGGACGTTTGCACCCCGGAAGCGCTCCGCCGCGATCCCGAGCTCGTCCACCGCTTCTATGACGAGCGCCGCGCCGCGCTGGATCGGGTCGAGCCCAACGCCGCGCATCGGGCGCTCGCGCGGCTGGAGGCGGAGTGGCCGGGCGAGTTGCTGATCGTCACGCAGAATGTCGACGACCTGCACGAGCGTGCCGGATCGACCCGGCTGATCCACATGCACGGCGAGCTGAGCGCGGCGCTCTGCGCCGAGTGCGGCGAGCGTCGGGCGTGGACGGGATCGCTCCCGCCCGGCACCCCCTGCCCGGCCTGCGCCGCGCCCGCGTTCCGTCCCGACATCGTGTTCTTCGGCGAGATGCCGTACGGGATGGATCGCATCGAACGCGCGATCGCCGGGGCGGGGCTGTTCGTGTCGATCGGCACCTCGGGCGCGGTGTATCCGGCGGCGGGGTTCGTCCAGACGGCCGCCTATCACGGCGCGCGGACGCTGGAACTCAATCTGGAGCGATCCGCCGGTAGCGGCTGGTTCGACGAGACCCGGCTCGGCCCGGCGGGCGACCTGGTGCCCGCCTGGGTCGATGATCTGCTCGCGGCCTGAGCTACTCCACCCAGTCCAGCCCCATGTCGCGGTAAACCTCGCGGTCCTCGGCCCAGCCTTCCTTCACCTTGACGTGGAGGTACAGGTGCACCGGCCGCTCCATGAGCGTCGCCAGCTGCACCCGCGCGCGCGCCCCGATCTGCTTGATCCGCTCGCCTCCCTTGCCCAGCACGATCGCGCGCTGGGTCGGGCGTTCGACCAGGATCTGCTGGTGGATCTCGACCGATCCGTCGGGGCGTTCCTCGTACCGCTCGGTCTCGACCGCGCTGGCGTAGGGGAGCTCGGCGTGGAGCTGCAGGAACAGCTGCTCGCGCGTGATCTCGGTGGCGAGCGCGCGCTCCGTCGCGTCGGACACCTGATCCGCCGGATAATGCCACGGCCCGGCCGGCATCAGCCGCGCCAGCGCCGATTTCAGCTCGGGCACCCCGTCGCCCGTCTGCGCGCTGACGAACCAGATCTCGTCGAACGCGACGAGCGCGTTCAGCTTCTCGGCGTGGCCCAGCAGCTTGGCCTTGTCCGCCAGGTCGACCTTGTTGAGCACCAGGTGCTTGGGTTCGGGCCGCGCGGCGATGCGTTCGACGATCCCGGTGACCTTGGGGCCGAGCCCGCCCTTCCCGTCCACCACCAGCGCGACGATGTCCGCGCCCGCCGCTCCGTCCCAGGCGGCGGCGACCATCGCGCGGTCGAAGCGACGTTTCGGCTCGAAGATGCCGGGCGTGTCGACGAGCAGCAGCTGCGCGTCGCCCTCGATCGCGACGCCGAGCAGCTTGGTGCGCGTCGTCTGCGCCTTGGGGGAGACGATCGCGACTTTCTGGCCGACGAGCGCGTTCACCAGCGTGGACTTGCCGGCGTTGGGCGCGCCGACGACGGCGACCAGGCCGCATCTCCGTCGATCGTCGGTCATGGCGTCGCGGGCCTGGCGAGGACCACGCGGCGCGGCGCGGATCGCCTTTTACGCGGTGCGGTCGGCTCCTCCTCGAGCAGGGCCGCCAGCAGCAGCCTCGCGGCTTCGGTCTCGGCCTCGCGTTTGGTCGAACCGACCGCGGTCCGCTGGGCCTGGCCGAGCCGCGCGGCGACCGTGTGCCGCTTGGCGTGGTCCGGGCCGGTCTCGTCCGTGGTCTCGTATACGGGCGTGCCCCGCTGTTTCGCGAGCGCCCAGTCCTGTAATTCCGCCTTCGGGTGCTTGCGCGCGGTATCCTGACGATGGACGCGGTCAGCCCACGCGCTTCGCACCCAGGCGCGCGCCGCCTCCGGTCCCGCTTCGAGATACAGCGCACCCAGCAGCGACTCGACGATGTCGCCGAGCACGTAGTCACTGTTCTTCGCGCCGTCGTCGTAAGCCTGCTTGTTGAGGCGCAGCTGCTCCGCCGCGCCGATCTCCCGCGCAATCTCGGCGCAGACCGATCCCGACACCAGGATGTTGATGCGACGGCTCAGCTTGCCCTCGGCCTCGTTGGGAAACAGCTCTAGCAGCCACTCGGCCATGATCAGCCCCAGCACCCGGTCGCCGAGGAACTCCAGCCGCTCGTAGGAGCCTTCGTTCTCGAGGCTGGAGTGCGTCACCGCGCGCCTGAACAAGGCGAGATCCCCCGGTTCGTGACCGAAGGTCGCGCGGACCCAGGCGGCCAGCTCGCTCAGAAGGTCTCGCCGATCCGTTCCGCGCGGGCCGCCGACGCCCAAGTCCACGGCTTCAGCCATTCCGCCGTGCCGTCGGTCGAGAAGAAGGTGACGAGCGCGCGCCCCTCCAGGTTGGCCTGCGGCACGAAGTGGAAACCGACGGGCGGCGCGAAGCGGCTGTCGCCGCTATTGTCGCGGTTATCGCCCATCATGAAGACGTGGCCCGCGGGAACCGTGAACACCTCCGTATCGTCGGCCTGCGGAATATCGGCCTGGTCGAGCACGTCGTAGCTTCGCCCGCCGGGCAGCGTCTCGCGGTAGCGGCGATAGCGACAGATCGGGCCCTCGGTGCCGACATCCTGGAACTGCGACGGGCAGGTGTAGTTGGGCGTGATCGGCACCGTGAAGTCCGCCACCCGCAGCTTGGGGATCGCGCGGCCTCCAAGGAACAACCGCCCTCCACGCATCTGCACCGTGTCGCCCGGCAGGCCGATCACGCGCTTGATGACGTCGTGGTCGTTCATCGGATTGGCGCGGAACACCGCCACGTCGCCGCGCACCGGCTGGCGCGCGAGCAGGCGGCCGGGGATGAGCGGCACCCCCCAGGGCAACGACCAGCGCGAATAGCCGTAGTTCCACTTGCTCACGAGCAGATAGTCGCCGATCAGCAGGCGCGGCAGCATCGATTCCGACGGGATCACGAACGGCGCGACCACGAACGACCGGAACAGCAGCACGAACAGCGCGAGCTTGAGCAGGAAGCGCCCGGTCTCCGCGCCTTCCGAGCGCGCCGGGGACCGCGTTGGAATGGTGGCCATCGCCGGACCAAGTGCGCGAGGCGACGAGGGGCGTCAAGGCCGAACGGCTTTCACGGGTGGCGCGCGGGGCCGACCGGCGTTACCGCCTAAAGCCTTACCGGAGGACCGAACCATGGCCGCAGACTGGACCGCGATCGAAGCCCTACCCTCGCCCGATCTCCGCGAGCTGTTCGTGGACGACCCCGACCGGCTCGCGCGGCTGTCGCTGGACGTGGCGGGCATCCATTTCGACTGGTCCAAGACGCACCTGACCGCCGACGCCGTCGCCGCGTTCGAGAAGCTGGCGCACGCGTGCGACTTTGGCGGCAAGCGCGAGGCGATGTTCCGGGGCGAGCCCGTCAACGTCACCGAGAACCGCCCGGTCGAGCACACCGCCGAGCGCGGCGAGGGCAAGCCCGAAAGCGTGGCGCGCGCCGCAGCCTACCACACCCGCATGCGCGCGGTGATCGACGCGATCGCCACCGAGGCGTTCGGCCCCGTGCGCCATATCCTGCATGTCGGGATCGGCGGCTCCGCGCTCGGCCCCGACCTGCTCGTCGACGC
>NZ_CAXSHH010000044.1:0-21324 GCF_964237155.1 uncultured Sphingomonas sp.
TCGCGATTCTCATCTTGATTGTCGCTGCGCTCGCATCCTGATTGTCGCGCTGCATGCAGGCGACATCTTCAAGCCCGAGTAGCCGGGTCGGCGCAGGCGCCTGCTCTGAGCGTAGAACCGGCGCGACCGTAGCGGCTGCGGGGATCTGGGCGGCAGGTGGCGCGGGCAGAGGCGTGCCTCCAACAACACTCCGGCGACGATTGGCGACCGTCTCGGCCGCCGCCCGGATCGGGTCATCCTCGGTATGCACGTAGCGCATGAACATCGTCACCGTCTTGTGTGCGGTGAGCGCCATTCCGACCTTCACCGGCACGCCTGAGTTGGCGATGTCGGTAGCCGCGCGGTGCCGGACCGCGTGGGTGCCACAGTGGGGTAGACCGGCGCGCTCTAGGATACGCCGCCAACCGGCCGAGTAGGTGTGCTTGGACATCGGCTTCGAGCCGTCGAACAGCGACGGAATGGCGAAGTCGGAGTCCAGATAGCGCGGCACGGACTCGATGAGCCGGAGAGCCTCGGCGCTCAGCGGCTTCGACATGCCGCCGGTCTTGCTGTCCGGCCAGACCACTCTCCGGTTGCCGAGATCGATTCACTCCCAGCGCAGTTCGAGCACCTCCGACATGCGCGCGGCGAACTCGAACTGCAGCCGGATCGCCAGGGTGAGGACAGGATGCTCGAGCCCCTCGGCGTCGGCGCGATCGAGATAGGCGTAGAGCCGGACCAGCTCCTGATCGGTGATCAGCCGCGTCCGCTTTTGGCCAGTGTATTTCTGGACGTGGCGGCACGGATTGGTGCCGTCGGGCCGCAGACCCCACAGCTCGGCCATGTTGAACATCTTGCGGATCAGCGACAGCGTGTGGTTGGCGGCGGCAGGCGTGGCCCGCATGCGCCCGATCAGATCGGCGACCTCGGAGCGCTTGACCTCGGCGACCTTCGTGCGCCCGAGCGCCGGGAGCACATGGACGCGCAGGTTGAGGCGGTTCGTCCGGACGGAAGAGGGCTTATTCCGCGCTTCCGAATACTCCGTCATGAAGCGCTCGCTGAGCTCCTTCACGGTCGGTGCGCCCCGCGCGACCTGGCGTTCCTGGCTCGGGTCGGCGCCGCCGCGCACGGCGGCGAGCTGATCCTGTGCGAGCTTGCGGGCCTGATCGACGGTGAGCGGGCCGAAGGTGCCGAGGCTGGGCTTGCGCCGCTCGCCCATCGGTGTGCGGTACTGGAGCATGAACACCTTGCGTCCGGCCGGCGTTATCTTACACAGGAAGCCCGGCAGGACGGTGTCGCGCAGTTCGTAGTCGCGGGATTCGGGTCTGGCGGTTTCGACCGCGGTCTTGGTGAGCTTCATGGAAGGCATGTCCGGCTCCTAGCTGGACCCGGTTTCCAGGAGCCACATAGGAGCGGCGGTAGGGAGAACCGGGTCGGTTTAGATCAAGTCCGGGCGTAGGATAGACGGGAAGTAAGATGTTGTTCTACCTTGTCTTATCCTGCTCCATCGTACTCGAGCTAGGTCGGTCGTAACACGCTTTCGGCCGCTCAAAATCCGGTTCCGCAAGGAGTGCCGGTTCGACCCCGGCCGCCCGCACCACCGGATACCTAGATCGCGAGGTTGACCCAGATCGCGGCGTGGTCGGATGCAGCCTCCGACGCGCGGGTGATCTCCGGATAGTGCGGCCATAGCGTTCCGTCCGCTTGGGAGTAGCGGGTTCACGAGGTATGGTGCCCTTGGTCGTCGATCATTCGGAGCATTGCGTGCGTCGTTTCCTTCTCGCCGCGGGTTTGGCCGCGATGGTCGTCCCATCCGCCACCGCCGCGCGGACCCCGGTTTCCAATCCGTTGCTGGCCGAATGGACCGGACCGCATGGCGGGGTGCCGCCCTGGGACAAGATACGGCCCGAGCTGTTCCCGCCGGCGATCGAGGCGGCGCTCGCCGAGCGTAGGACGGAGATCGCGCGGATCGCCGGCCAGACCACCGCGCCGACCTTCGCCAACACGGTCGAGCCGTTGCAGCTGTCGGGGCGCGGGCTGGGCCGCGTGCTGACGTTGTTCGGCGTCATGACGGGAAACATGAACAATCCGGCCTATCAGGCGCTCGACCGTGAATGGAGCCCCAAGCTGTCAGCGGCGCAGGACGAGATCACGTTCGATCCCAGACTGTTCGCGCGGATCGAGGCGGTTCACGCCGGGCTGGCGACATCGGGGCTGGACGCGGAGCAGCGTCGGCTCGTGACGCGGATGCGCGACGGTTACGTGCGGCAGGGCGCGAAGCTCGGCACGGCCGACAAGGCGCGGCTGGGCGCGATCAACGGCGAGCTGGCGACGGAGTTCAGCGAGTTCTCACGGCGGCTGCTCGCCGACGAGGGCACCGCGATCGCCGTGACGAGCGAGGCCGAGCTGGCGGGGGTGCCGGACAGCGTCAAGGCGACCGCGCGGGCGGCGGCGGCCGAGCGTGGGCAAGCGGGATGGGCGATCGTCAACACGCGGTCGGCGGTCGATCCGGTGCTGACCTTCGCGAGCGACCGGGCCTTGCGCGAGCGGGTGTGGCGCGCGTTTTCGGGACGGGGCGACAACGGTGGCGCGACCGACACCAACGCGGTCATCGCGCGGATCGTGAAGCTCAGGAGCGAGCGGGCGAAGCTGCTCGGCTTCCCCAGCCACGCGCACTGGCGGATGCAGGACACGATGGCCAAGACGCCGGCGGCGGCCGAGGCGTTGATGGGGCGTGTCTGGCCCGCGGCGGTGGCGCGCGTCCGTGAGGAAGTACGCGACATGCAGGCGATCGCCGATGCCGAGGTGAAGAAAGGGTCGGGCGCGAAGCTGACGATCGAGCCGTGGGACTATAGCTTCTACCAAGAGAAGGTCCGCAAAAGCCGGTACGACCTCGATCAGGCGGAGCTGAAACCGTATTTCGAGCTGAACAACATCATCCAGGGTTCGTATTACGCCGCGAACCGGCTGTACGGGCTGGAGTTCGCGGAGATCACGGGCACGGTGCCGGTGTTCGAGCCGAACATGCGCGTGTGGCGCGTGTCGCGGGGCGGCAAGGAACTGGGGCTGTTCTACCGCGACGATTTCGCGCGGACGGGTAAGCGGTCGGGGGCGTGGGCGAACGCATACCGATCGCAGCGCGGGCTCGCGCCCGCGCAGACCGTGCTGTCGTCCAATAACAACAATTTCGCGAAGGGCGCGCCGGGCGAGCCGGTGCTGATCAGCCTCGACGACGCGCGGACGCTGTTCCACGAGTTCGGGCATGCGATCCACGCGCTGTTGCAGGACGTGCGCTATCCGGGGCTGGCGGGGACGCCGCGCGATTTCGTGGAGTATCCCAGCCAGGTGAACGAGCATTGGTTGCTGACGCGCGACGTGCTCGACAAATACGCGCGGCATTACAAGACCAAGGCGCCGATGCCGCAGGCGCTGCTCGACAAGATCGAGGCGTCGGAGACGTTCAACCAGGGATATGCGACGGTGAGCTACCTGTCGTCGGCGATCGTCGACATGAAACTGCATCTGGTGGCCGACGGCACGGTCGACCCCGACGAGTTCGAGCGCGAGACGCTGACCGCGATGGGCATGCCGCGCGAGCTGGTCATGCGGCACCGGTTGCCGCAGTTCGGTCACCTGTTCTCGTCGGACGCCTATTCGGCGGGGTATTATAGCTATCTATGGTCGGAGATGATGGACGCCGACACGATCGCCGCGTTTCAGGAGGCGGGCGGCGACTGGGACAAGCCCACCGCCGACCGCTTCGCCCGCGTGCTGCTGTCGACGGGGAACGAGACCGACCGGGCGGAGGCGTACCGCGCGTTCCGGGGACGCGACCCGGACGTGAACGCGCTCCTGAGAAAGCGGGGGTTCCCGACGGGAACGGCGGGCGCGACGGCGGCGAACTAGATGGCGCGGCATCCCGGCCGCCTCCGCTCGATCGTGGGCGGGTCGGCGGGAAACCTGGTCGAGTGGTACGATTGGTACGTCTATTCGGCCTTCGCGCTGTATTTCGCGCCGGTGATCTTTCCGCAAGCGAGCGCGACCGCGCAGTTGCTGAACGCGGCGGCGATCTTCGCGGTCGGGTTCCTGATGCGGCCGATCGGGGCATGGGTGATGGGGGTCTATTCCGATCGGCACGGGCGCAAGGCGGGGCTGACATTGTCGGTGACGCTGATGTGCTTCGGATCGTTGATGATCGCGGTCACGCCGACCTACGCGGCGGCGGGGGCGGTCGCGCCGGCGATGCTGGTGTTCGCGCGCATGTTGCAGGGGTTGAGCGTCGGCGGCGAATACGGCGCGAGCGCGACCTACCTGTCGGAGATGGCGGGGCGGGAGCGGCGGGGGTACTATGCCAGCTTCCAGTATGTGACATTGATCGGCGGGCAGCTCACCGCGCTCGGCGTGCTGTTGCTGCTCCAGGCGACGATGAGCGAGGCGGCGCTGGAGGCGTGGGGATGGCGGGTGCCGTTCGCGATCGGCGGGCTGCTGGCGGTCGCGGTATTCCGCATCCGGCGGGGGTTGCTGGAGACGGAGTCGTTCGAGGCGGTGAAGAATGGGGCGGTGAAGGGCGGGCGTCGGTCGGGCGGCGTCGCCCTGTTCCGCGAGCATCCGCGCGAGGCGTGGACGGTGATGGCGCTGACGGCCGGGGGTACGCTCGCCTTCTATGCGTACACCACGTACATGCAAAAGTTCCTGGTGGGGACGAGCGGGTTCAGCCGGCCGACCGCGACCGCGATCATGACGGCGGCGCTGTTGCTCTATGCGGCGGTGCAGCCGGTCGCGGGGGCGTTGTCGGACCGGGTGGGCAGGAAGCCGCTGCTGGTCGGGTTCGGGGTGCTCGGGGTGATCGGCACCGCGCCCTTGTTCCTGACGCTGGAGCGGGTGACTAGCCCGGTGCTCGCGTTCGCGTTGATCGCGGCGGCGCTGGTGGCGCTCAGCGGCTATACGGCCATTAGCGGGGTGCTGAAGGCGGAGATGTTTCCGGCGCACATCCGGACGCTGGGCGTCGCGCTGCCCTATGCGATCGCCAACACGATCTTTGGTGGGACAGCGGAGTATCTGGCGCTGTGGCTGAAAGATCGGGGCGTCGAACGGTGGTTCTACGGGTATGTCACCTTGATGATCGCGGTGTCGCTGGTCGCGTATCTCCGGATGCCCGACACCCGGCGGCATAGCCGGATCGTCGAGGACTGAGCCGTGCCGGGGTCATACCGGTCCCTTGTCACCCCGGGCTCGAGCCGGGGTCCCGCCACCTTGACCCCGGCTCCGGGAAAGCGGGACCCCGGTTCAAGCCCGGGGTGACGAACAAGGGAAAGCCGGACACGCTTCAGCGCCGCGGCGAGAGTTCCTCACCCGCCAAGCGACCGTCCTTGTCCGCGTCGCGGCGGTCGAAGCGGGCGAGGGCGCGGTCGCGATAATCGGCCTTCGTGATCGCGGCGACCGGGCGCGAGCCGCTGTCCTGCTCCCCGCGCCGCTCGCCACGGCTGCGGCGGCTGGCAAGTTCGGTGGTCGATGCGGTGCCGTCGGCATCATCGTCGATGCGGGCGAAGCGGCCATCCGCCTCCTCGCCCAGTTCGGCGCGGGTGACCACGCCGTCGCCGTCCGCATCGGCGCGCAGGAAACCGCCCTTGCGGCGCGGCTCGCGTGTGGACGTCCCCGCCAGATCGGTCGCCTCCGCCTGCTCGGTCGCGGCGGGCGTACCGCCGCAGGCGGTCAGGCCCGCGCCCAGCAGCGCGGCGATCAGCATCCTTCTCATCTCGACTCTCCCCCGTTTCGGCTCGTTCATCCGAAGATGGCGACGCTCTGCATCTGTTCGGCGACCGGCGTGCCGTCCGCCGACCATATCCCCATATCCTGGCTCGAGGAACCCGCCCGCGCATAGGCGGTCCGCGCGCGCAGCAGCCACCAGCCGTCCGCCGTCACTGGGACGGGGCCGAGAAGGTTCAGGAGCCAGGTCAGCGAGCTGAGCGGCAGGAACTCGCGCGCCAGCCGCATCGCAGCGGGCGGCAAACAGTCGCCGATCAGCGCGAGCTCGACCTCGGGGTCGAGGCCGGCGCGATCCTTAACGCGGACCCAGCGGAGCCACTCGGCCGGGTCCGCGCCGGGGTCGCGGCGGTCGACGAACTCGAAATTGCGGATGAAGCCGGGCGATCGGTCGGTGCCGCTATAGACGCGGTCGCCCGGACCGGGGCGCGCGAAGTCGGGGGCTTGTCCGGCGACATGATCGATCCTCGATTGTTGGTCGCGCATGAAGACGAAGACGGCGCGCAGGCCAAGGCCCGCTTCGCTCTCGACATCGGCCTGGATGAAGGCTGCGTTGCGGCCGCGACGCAGGCGACTCGCGCGGATCATCACCTCGCCGGCGAGCGGGCCGATGAACGACACCTGCGCTGAGCGGAGCGGGGGCAGGTCGCCGTCCGACGCCTTGGCGGCATGGAGCGCGATCGCGGTCGAGAGGCCACCATAGGCGGTCCGGCCCTGGAGCCAATCGTCGGGGATGTGGCCTCGCCAGCCGCCCTCGATCGGCTCGAGGGCCTGGATGATCGCGGGGAGGCCCGTCATGCGGCCACACCCAGCAATCGGTCGCGAAGTTCGCGCTTCAGGACCTTGCCGATCGCGCTGCGGGGCAGCTCGTCGGTCCGATGCAGCGCGGACAGGCGCTGGGTCTTGCCGACCTCGCCGTTGAACCAGGCGAGGATGGCGTCGGTGTCCTCCGCCGCGCCGCCCCGCGCGACGTAGAAGCCGACGGGCGTCTCGCCCCAGGCATCGGACGGTACGCCGATGACGGTGGCGTCGGCGACGGCGGGGTGTCGGAGCAGCACCGCCTCCAGGTCGGAGGGGTAGATGTTGTAACCGCCCGAGATGATCAGGTCCTTCTTGCGGTCCATGAGGATCAAGAAGCCGTCCTCGTCGAAGCGGCCTATGTCGCCGTGGCGGATGAAGCGGACACCCTGCGCGTCATGCCATTCGGCGTCGCGGGTGGCCGCGCCCTGGCCGTGATAGCCGGTCATCATGGTGGGGGAGCGGCCGACGACCTCGCCCATCATGCCCGGCGCGACCTCGCGGCCGCCGTCGTCGATCAGGCGGATCTCGTGGCCGGGCATGGGCGGGCCGACCGTATGGAGCTTGGTCGGATAGACGGTGCAGTTCAGCGCGCAGCTCGCGCCGCCCTCGGTCATGCCGTAATATTCCACGAGCAGGCCGGGCCAGCGATCGACGATGTCGGCCTTGAGCGCGGCGGAGAAAGGCGCGCTGGTGCAGGTCTTGAAGCGAAAGGACGACAGGTCGAAGGTGTCGAAATCGGACACCGCCATGATGCGTTGGTACTGGACGGGAACGAGCATGGTGTGGGTGGCGCGGTGCGTCTCGGCGAGTTCGAGATAGCGGTGGGCGTCGAACCTGCCCATCACCACGGCGGTGCCGCCCCAGCCGAGCGTGGGAAGGAAGCTGACGAGCGTGGTGTTCGAATAGAGCGGGGTGGCGATCATGGTCACCGCGTCGCCGAAGCCCGCGGCGGTGTTGCGCGAGATGTGCGCCCAACGCATCGCGTGGCTCTGGACGATGCCCTTGGGGGTGCCGGTGGTGCCGGACGAGTAGATGATGTTGAAGCCGTCCCCCGGGCGGATCGTCGCGGGGGCGGCGCGGGCGTCCTCGGGCGGGAGCCACGCGTCGAGGTCGCTCAGCATGACGGGCTGGGCGGGGAGATCGTGGCCGGCGAGCGCGGCGGCGTTGGGCTGGTCCAGGAACGTGAGGGGCGCGCCGCTGTCGCGGATCATGGCGGCGATCTGGTCGGGGGTGGCCGATGGCGCGATCGGGGTGGCGAGGCAACCCGCGCGGACGGCGCCGAGAAAGGCGACCACCTGTTCGATCGACGGGTGGCTGACGATCGCGACCGCGGAGCCCTGGGGCACGCCGTCGCGCTGGAGCCCGGCGGCGAAACGGTCGGTGAGGCGGTCGAGGGTGGCGTAATCGATCGCGCGGCGGTCGTCGGCGACGGCGGTCTTGTCCCCGCGCTCGCTCGCATGAAGGCGGAGGAGGTCGGGGAGGGTGGCGAAGTCGGAGGCGAGCAGGTCGGCGGCGGTCATCGGCGGTGATGCTAGGCGAGCAAGCGGCGCGATGCCATACGCGATCTTCGAACGGGAGAGCCGGTGATGAGCATGGATGGGGCGGTCGCGATCGTGACGGGCGGGGGCACGGGTATCGGCGCGAGCGTGGTCAGGCGGCTGGCGAGCCGAGGCGTGCGGTGCGTCGTCAATTACGCGTCGAGCCGGGACGAGGCGGAGGCGTTGGCGGGCGAGGTCGAGGGGATCGCGGTCAAGGCGGACGTGGCGGACGACGTCGCTTGCCGGGCGCTCGCCCAAGCAGCGGTGGCGAAGTGGGGGCAGGTCGATCTGCTGGTCAACAACGCCGGGCGGACCAAGTTCGCCAACCATGAGGATCTGGACGCGCTGACGGCGGAGGACTTCGTCGACCTGTACCGGCTGAACACGGTGGCGGCGTTCCAGATGATCCGGGCCTGCGCTCCGTCGATGCGGGAGGGCGGGATCGGGTCGGTGGTCAATGTCGCGTCGGTGGCGGGGGTGTACGGCATGGGATCGTCGGTCGCGTACGCCGCGAGCAAGGGGGCGATGATCACCATGACGCTCAGCCTGGCCCGGGTGCTGGCTCCGGCGATCCGGGTGAACGCGGTCGCGCCGGGCTATGTCGGCACGGGCTGGTTCGAGAAGCGGCTGGGGGCGGACGGGTTCGCCAAGCTGAACGACCGGATCGCGGGGGCGGTGCCGATGAGGTTCGCGACCGGGCCGGACGATATCGCCGGACCGATCGTCAACCTGCTCGATCCCGTCAGCCGGGTGATCACGGGGGAGGTGATCACGCTGGATGCCGGGTCGCACCTGGATGTCGGACTGAGCCGGCGGCCGGGGCGCGAGCTTTAGGACGCCGGCTTCGCGCCCTGGCCGAACAGCACCTGTCGCTGCTCGTCCGTCATGCCGGGCGGGGCGTCGTTCACCGCCTTGCCCGCGGCATAGGCGGCGACGGTGGCGGGGCGGGCGCGGATCGTCTCGTACCAGCGGCGCACGTTCGGGAAGTCGGCCAGGTCGACATGGTGCCATTCGTGCGCGGCCGCCCAGGGATAGCAGGCCATGTCGGCGATCGAATAGTCCCCGGCGATGAAGTCGCGGCCTTCCAATCGCCGGTCGAGAACGCCGTACAGGCGCGCCGCCTCCTTTTGATAGCGTTCGATCGCATAGGGGATCTGCTCGGGCGCGTAGCGGGTGAAGTGATGGTTTTGGCCGAGCATCGGGCCGAACCCGCCCATCTGCCACATCAGCCATTCGATGACCTGCATCCGCTCGCGCGAGGAGGCGGGGACGAAGCGGTTCATCTTCTGCGCGAGGTAGAGCAGGATCGCGCCGGACTCGAAGACCGAGATCGGTTCGCCGCCGTCCGTCGGGGCGTGATCGACGATCGCGGGCATGCGGTTGTTGGGCGCGATCGCCAGGAAGTCGGGTTTGAACTGGTCGCCTTGGCCGATGTTCACGGGGTGGATGCGGTATTCGACCCCGGCCTCCTCGAGGAAGAGCGTGATCTTGTGGCCGTTGGGCGTGGGCCAGTAATGCAGGTCGATCATGGGGCTTCTCCCGCCGGTGCTTGGGTGGGGCGCAGATGGGGAAGGCGGATCGCGATGACCAGCAGCGCGGCGGCGGTGAGCGCGGCGGCGACGACGAACGCCGATCCCGGCAAGCCGCGCGCGGCGCCCGCGGCCAGCGACTGGCTTGCAAGGAGTGGGCCGACGATCTGCGCGACCGAGTTCATGCTGCCGATCCCGCCCTGGAGCGCGCCCTGGCGGGTCGCGTCGACCGAGCGCGACATGAGGCCGTTGAGCGCCGGATAGGCGAGCGCGCCGATGCAGCCGAACAGGTAGAATGCGTAGACCTGCCAGCCTTGCGCGGCGAGCGCGAAGGTAACGAAGGTAACGCTACTGGCGGTCAGGCCGATCAACGCGGCACGACGCTCGCCCACGCGATCGAGGACGCGGCGGGTGAGGAAGACCTGCACCAGGATGTTGAGTAGGCCAACCCAGGCGAGCGACCAGCCGATCGCGGCGGCGTCCCAGCCGAAGCGGATCGAGGCCCAGAAGGACCAGGTGGCCGGATAGACCTGCGTGCCGAGCTGCCACAGGAACCAGGCGACAAGGAGCGGGGCTGCGTTCCCGGCGGCGAATAGCGGGCGGAACGCGCCGACGACGGTGGCGTCGCGCAAGCGGAAGGGACGGCGGTTCCCGGGCTTCAACGTCTCTGGCAGGAAAAGGAACATCACCAGCGCGTTCACGCCAGCGAGCGCGGCCGCGACGATGAAGGGCGCGCGGGCGCCCGGGTCGGAGACGAGCCCGCCGATCGCGGGGCCGATGATGAAGCCGGCGCCGAACGCCGCGCCCATCAGGCCGAACATCTCGGCGCGCCGGTCGGGGGGCGAGACGTCGGCCAGCACCGCGCCGGCGGGACCGAACACCGCGCCCGCCGCGCCCGCGACCGCGCGTCCGACGAACAGCCAGGCGAGCGTCGGCGCGGCGGCCATCAGCGCATAATCGGCGGAAAAGGCGAGCATGGAGGCGATCAGCACCGGGCGGCGGCCGAACCGGTCGCCCAAACCCCCGAGGATGGGACCGGCGAAGAACTGCGCGGCGGCGAAGACGGCAAGCATCCAGCCGGCGATCCGCGCGGCCTCCGCGAGGTCCACCCGGCCGAGATCGGTGATCAGGCGGGGCAGCACGGGCATGATCACGCCGAACCCGATCACGTCGATGACGACGGCCGCGAGCACGATCGGGACGGCGCGGTGCGGGAAGCGGGTCATCGAACCTGAACAAGTTTAGGAAAGTATAGGCGTGGACGCGGTCGACACGGAGGTCGAACACCGGGCGAGCGTGCGGCTGCTCCCGGCGCGCGTGTCGTGTAAGTCCACCGCTTCATCGAATCGTCCGAACATGGATGGCGCTTGTAGGACAGCGTTTTTTTCGTTCGCGTTCATCCGGGATGCTCCGACGCGGGGTCCGCCCTTTCGCGCGGAAGCGGTTCGTGGCATATGCGGCGGCATACCCGATCTTCCAAGAAGCGAAGGAACCGATCCGATGGCCACCGCCCCCCAGACCGCGCCCGACCCGCAAGCGGCGTTCCGCGACGAGGCGCGCGCGTGGCTGGCCGAGAACTTCCCGCCCGCGCTCGCGCACAAGGACAACGCCATGTCCGCGATCGACGGGCCAGGGGATCAGACCGCCGACCAGACCGCCTGGCAAAAGGCGATGGGCGAAAAGGGTTGGGGCGTCCCGACCTGGCCCAAGGCCTATGGCGGCGGCGGGCTGGACCGGGCCGAGACGCGCGTGCTGCAGGAGGAGATGAACCGGATCGGCGCGTGGAACCCGATCGGCGGCATGGGCGTGATGATGTTCGGGCCGACGCTACTGGAATACGGGTCGGAGGAGCAGAAGCAAGAGCATATCCCGGGCATCGCGACGGGCACGGTGCGTTGGTGCCAGGGCTATTCGGAGCCGGGCGCGGGATCGGACCTGGCGTCGCTCCAGATGTCGGCCGAAGACAAGGGCGACCATTACCTCGTCAACGGACAGAAGACGTGGACGTCGGGCGGACAGTGGGCGCACAAGTGCTTCGCGTTGGTCCGCACCGACCGGAGCCACAAGCATGCGGGCATCAGCTTCCTGCTGATCGACATGGATGCGCCGGGCGTCGAGGTGAAGCCGATCCGGCTGATCTCGGGCGCGTCGCCATTCTGCGAAACGTTCTTCACCGACGTGAAGGTGCCCAAGGGCAATCTGGTCGGGCAGGAGGGCCAGGGCTGGGCGATCGGGACGCGGCTGCTTCAGCATGAGCGGTCGAGCCTGTCAGGGGGCGGTTCGACTGGCCGGATGATGGCGGGCGACGCGATCAGCGCGATCGCCAAGCGGTACCGCGGCGTCGACGAGAACGGCCGGCTGAATGACGGCGACCTCCGGATGCGGCTGGTGCGGCACGAGATGGACGCGCGCGCCTTCGCGCTGACGCTCCGGCGCGCGGCGTTGGAGGCCAAGTCGAACTCGGGGCCGAGCGCGGCGACGTCGATCATGAAGAATGTCGGCGCGCGCGTGACGCAGGACCGCGCCGAGCTGGGCGTCGAGATCATGGGGATGCAGGGGCTAGGCTGGGAGGGCGAAGGCTTTTCCGAAGCCGAGCTGACGCAGACGCGGACATGGCTGTGGGGCAAGGCGGTGTCGATCTATGGCGGGTCGACGGAGATCCAGAACAACGTGATCGCCAAGCGGATACTTGGGATGACCGAGGCGGCGTGAGCTGAGCTCCCTCTCCCCTCGGGGAGAGGGTTGGGGAGAGGGGCCGAGTAGAGGACTGCGTTTTGAACAGTCCCTCTCCCCGGCCCTCTCCCGCGAGCGGGAGAGGGAGTAGAAGATGGCCGTTCTGAACGACGAACAGGTGATGCTGCGCGATATGGCGCGCGAGTGGGCCGACAATGAGCAGCCGGTGACCGCGTTCCGGAAACTGCGCGCCGCCGCCCCGGCCGAGGGGTACGACCGCGAGGCATGGGCAACAATCGGCCAGATGGGTTGGGCGGGGATCGTCGTGCCGGAGGAGCATGGCGGGTCGGCGTTCGGGTATTTATCACTCGGGCTGGTGGTCGAGCAGTTGGGGCGCAACCTGGTCGCGACGCCGCTGGCGAGCGTCGGGCCGGCGGCGACCGCGATCGCGATGGGTGCGGACGACGCGGTCAAGGCCGAATGGCTGCCGCGGATCGCCGGCGGCGAGGTCGTGGCGACGCTGGCGATCGACGAGGGGCCGCATCATGATCCCGGGAACGTCCGGACGCATGTCGAGGGCGGACGGCTGACCGGCGTGAAGGCGTTCGTCGCCGAGGGGGACTCGGCGGCGCTGTTCGTCGTCGCGGCCAGGGACGGGCTGTACCTCGTCGCCGATGACGGCTCGGGTACGGTGACGCGCGCGCCGCGCGTGATGGCGGACCACCGCAGCCACGCGGAGGTCCGGTTCGAGGACGCGCCCGCGACGCGGCTCGGCGGGCCCGAGCTGACCGCGGCGGTGGTCGACCGCGCGACGGCGGTGATCTGCGCGGAGATGCTGGGGATGGCCGAGCAGGCGTTCGGCGTGACGAACGATTACCTCAAGACGCGCGTGCAGTTCGGGCAAAAGCTGTCGACGTTCCAGGCGCTCCAGCACCGGATGGCCAAGCAGCTGACCGAACTGGAGCTGATGCGCTCGACGGTCGAGGCCGCGCTGGAGGCGATCGACGCCGGGCGGTCGGACGTCGACCAGGCGGTCAGCCTGGCCAAGGCGGGCGCGGGCGAGACATTGAAGCTGGTCAGCCGCGAGATGGTGCAGTTGCATGGCGGGGTCGGGATGACAGACGAGTATGATGCGGGCTTCTATATGAAGCGCTCGGCGGTGCTCGAGGCGATGTGGGGCAACGCGGCCTTTCACCGCGAGCGGTTCGCGCGGTTGAACGGTTACTGATCGCGCCCGGTCGATCGCGTCCGGCCATCCATACGCGTGATATTCGAGGCCGGATTAGAAGACGTAGCAGATATGTCACAGGCGCGCGCATATCCTTGTCCATCCAGTTGAAACCATGCTTGACGCGGTAGGCCTTGGCAGGCCAATTCGAATTTAAGGTACGGGGCGCGGAGACGCCCGCCGTTTAGGAGAGAATGATGCTCAAGCCGCAGTTCCTGGCCGCGTCCGCGTTGTCCGCGATGGCCCTGGCGTTCGCCGCCCCCGCTGTCGCCCAGAGCGTCGACGGGCAGAGCGCCGGCGGGCAGGTGGGGGCCGCGGGCGCGGCGCAGGACCGGCCGGGCGACGCGACGTCGACGCCCGCGCCGGGCCAGACCACGGCCGCCGGCCAGGAGCAGACGACCGACTCGCCGTCGGGCGCGCTGGACGGCCAGCCCGCGGGCGAGGACGTGGTCGGCACCGGCGGCGACATCGTCGTCACCGCCCAGGGTCGCGCGCAGGCGCTGGCCGACGTGCCCGTCGCGATCTCGGCCGTCAGCGCCGAAAGCCTGGCGCTGTCCGGGGCCAACGACATCCGGCAATTGAACCAGCTCGCGCCGTCCCTGCTCGTGTCCTCCACCGGCTCGGAGGCGAACGGCAGTCCCCGCATCCGCGGCATCGGGACGGTCGGGGACAATCCCGGCCTGGAAAGCTCGGTCGTGGTGTTCATCGACGGCGTGTATCGCTCGCGCTCGGGCATCGGCCTGAACGAATTGGGCGAGATCGAGCGGATCGAGGTGCTGCGCGGGCCGCAAGGGACGCTCGGCGGGCGCAACTCGTCGGCGGGGCTGATCTCCATCGTGTCCAAGCGGCCCGAATTCGAATTCGGCGGCACCGCGGAGGCGACCTACGGCAATTACGACTTCCTGCGTTTCGCGGGTGGGATCACGGGGCCGCTGACCGAGACGATCGCGGCGCGGATCGACGGCGTCTATGTAGAGCGCGACGGCTTCTACCGCGACCCGGCCAACGACACGCGGGTCAACGACCGCGACCGGTATTTCGTGCGCGGGCAGCTGCTGTTCCAGCCCAACTCCGACATCAGCGTCCGCCTGATCGGCGATTACAGCAAGCGCAAGGAAGCGTGCTGCGCGGCGACCTATGTCGGGCCGACGGTCAGTCCGTTGATCGGGAACCTCAACAACCCCGCACCGCGTGGACCGAACGGCGTCGGGCTCGTCAACGCCGCCGACAACAACAACATCACCGCGGTCCTACGCGATCTGGGCCAGGATGTGGGCGCGTTCAATCAGGGCTATAGCCGCCGTTTGTCGCTGACCCCGGGCCGCCGGTTCGCGGGAGAAACGCAGGATTACGGCTTTTCCGGCCAGATCGACTGGGATTTCGGTGGGGTCAACCTGACGTCCATCACCGCCTATCGCGATTACTATAACGAGCAGGGAGGCGACGCCGACTCCAGCACGGTGGACATCCTGTATACGGCCAACGACGGCAACAGCCGCCGCGCGTTCCGGACCTTCACGCAGGAAGTCCGGCTCCAGGGCACGCTGTTCGACGAGAAGCTCGACTGGCTGGTCGGCGGTTTCTACGCCAACGAGAAGTTCGACGGGCGGTCGAACCTGCGGTTCGGCAGCCAGTATGGACGATTCGCGACTTGCCGAATCATCTCGGGCGGGGCCTTGGCGGGGCTCTACTCGCCGGGGAGCCCCGGTTGCGTGGTGCCGGGCGTCGGCCCCGCGACGCTGCGCGGCGCGGCCGGCCCGATCTCGGGCAACGACGTCGCCAACGGCTTCGCGCTGCTCGACACGCTGAACGATCGGGGGTCGACCCGCGAGGATTATCGTCAGCGCGCGCGCAGCTTCGCGGCGTTCACGCACAACATCATCCATGTGACCGACACGGTCGACCTGACGCTGGGCCTGCGCTACACCGACGAGCGCAAGCGCTTCTCGGCGTCGTTCGGCAACGACAACACCGTGTGCACCGGCCTGCAGAACACGCTGACCGACGACCTGACCAGCGCGAACGCGACCGCGCGCGCGCTGGCCGGCGCGCTGATCGGGCTTGGCTGCCAGGGCAACTCGACCGCGGAGCTGAACGGGGTCTCGATCCGCGACAAGCGCAGCGAGGACGAGTTCACCGGCACCGCCGTCCTGTCCTGGAAGCCGATCGACGACCTGCTCCTCTACGGCAGCTATTCGCGAGGTTATAAGGCGGGTGGCTTCAACTTCGATCGCTCGGCGCTCAAGGCACCATTGCAGCAGAATACCACGACCGGCGCGATCAGCCCGACCTTCGCCGCGCTGGGCGGCGCGCAGGCGTTGGTCGGCAACCTCCAGTTCGAGCCGGAGACGGTCAACGCGTACGAGATCGGCGCGAAGTACTCGACCGGGCCGTTCACGCTGACGGTAGCGGGATTCCGACAGGAGTTCGAAAGCTTCCAGCTCAACACCTTCGACGGCACCGTGTTCATCGTCCAGAACGTCAACGGCTGCACGTCGAGCCTGGGCGGCGGCGACCGGGATCAAAGCAAATTCGCGGCCGCGTCGAACTTCAGCGCGGCGGCGACGACGACGGGCGCCTGCGCGTCGGACGATGTGAGCTACGGCGTCGTGTCGCAGGGCGTCGAGATCGAGGCGCAGCTGGTGCCGGCGCGCGACATCCGCGTCGGGCTCGGCCTGACCTATGCCGACACCAAATACCGCAACAACCTAGTCGGCAACAACGCCGGCGCGCCGCTGAACCAGGCATTGCGCAAGCTGCCGGGCGACAATTTGTCCAACGCGCCGGAGTTGGTCGCCACGGGATCGTTCGCCTGGACGCCGCCGATCGGCGGGTCGGGATTGTCCGGCCTGTTCTATGTCGATACGCGGCTGTCGAGCGACTACAATACGGGGTCCGATCTTTTTCCGCAAAAGGAGCAGGACGGCTTCGCGCTCGTGAACGCCCGCGTCGGCGTCCGTGGACCGGACGAGGCCTGGTCGCTTGAATTCTGGGGCCAGAACATCCTGAACAAGCAATACGCGCAGGTCGCGTTCAACTCGCCGTTCCAGGAGGGCGCGGCGACCGCCGCCTTCCAGGACCCGCAATATCCGGGAGGACGTCAGATCTTCTCGCAATATCTGGCGGAACCACGCACCTACGGCATCACGCTCCGGGGCAAATTCTGATTGTGAAACGGACGCCCAGCGTCGGTTGACGGGCCGCCGTCCGGAGAGACACCGGGCGGCGGCTTTTTTCTTGAGGCGACGAGGGGCCAGATATGTCCAGCCATCCGATCGCGGCACCAGAGACTGCGGACGAGCGGGCCATGCGCCGCCGCGGCGTGACGCTCGCGTTGCTGACGACGGCGTATTTCTTCAGCTATCTCGACCGGCAGATCCTGGCGATCCTGCAGGAGCTGATCCGCGCCGACCTCAAGCTGTCGGACACGCAACTGGGGCTGCTCGCCGGGTTCGCGTTCGCCTTGTTCTACGCGACGCTGGGCATCCCGGTCGCGCGGCTGGCGGACCGGAGCAACCGGGTAAACATCATCGCGGTCGCGCTCGCGATCTGGAGCGTGATGACGGCGGTTTGCGGGCTGGCGCAGAACTTCGTCCAGCTGCTGCTCGCGCGCATCGGCGTGGGTGTCGGCGAGGCGGGGTCGAGCCCGCCGAGCCATTCGATCATCGCCGACCTCTACCCGCCCGAACGGCGAGCCGGGGCGATGGGCATATATTCGCTAGGCGTCGTATTGGGCGCGGCGGGGGGTTCGATCATCGGCGGCGAGCTGGCGGCGCGCTACGGTTGGCGGGTCGCGATCATGGCCGTGGGATTGCCGGGCGTGCTCCTGGCGGTGATCGTCAAGCTGTTCGTGGTCGAGCCCAGGCGCGGGCTGTCCGACGCGCCGCGCCGGACCGAGGCCGAACGCGAAACGGTCGCGCCGTCGCTGGCGCAAGGCTTTCGTGCGCTGTTCGCCGACCGGGCGGCGGTTCACCTGGTGATGGGCGTCACCCTCACATCGCTCATCGGATACGGCCAGAACGCGTTCGGGCCGAGTTTCCTGATCCGCTCGCTGGGGTTGGAGCTGACGGACATCTCGCGCGTGGTCGCGCCGATCGGGGCGGTGATGGGAACCGCCTCGGCGCTGATCGGAGGCTGGCTCGCGAACCTCGCGGCCAAGCGGTACGGTCTCCATGCGCAGGCATGGCTCGTGCTGGCCATGAAGTCGATCGGGTTGCCGCTGTCGTTCCTGTTCTACCTGGCGGGCGACGTCACGACGGCGCTCATCGCCTATTTCGGCTCGCTGCTGCTCATCAACAGCTATCTCGGCCCGACCTTCGCGCTGATCCAGGGGCTCGCGCCCTTGCGGATGCGCGCTCTGTGGGCGGCGATCACGCTGCTGGTCATCAACCTGATCGGGCTGGGACTGGGACCGACGATGGTCGGGGTGATCAGCGACGCGCTCAAGCCGACATACGGCGAGGAGTCGCTCCGCTACGCCATGCTGAGCTTCGCGGCGGTGACGCCGTGGGCGCTGTTCCATTACTGGCGGGCGGGCGTGCTGCTCCGGCGGCGGGAGCGAGCGGGGTAGCTGAGCGCAGCCGAAACACAAACTTTTCGGGGTGGCTGGGCCGATGGGCCCGATCTACGTCCCATCGGGTATGGATATGCGGGTCAAGGAAGGTCTGTGGGCGCTGACCGAAAAGGAGAAGCAGACACTTCGATTGATGGTCCGCGGTCACGATGCCAAGTCGATCGCGCGCAGTCTCGACCTTTCGGTCCACACGATCAACGAACGGCTTCGGGATGCGCGGCGGAAGCTGGCGGTTTCGAGCAGCCGCGAGGCGGCGCGCCTATTGCTGGACGCCGAAGGCGAGGGGGCTGGTCCGCCGACCCCCCATATCTCTGCGGACACGGCAATCGGGGGAGACGCGGATCGCCCCTGGGTCAATCAGGAAATCGCGCCGATTGGCGGCGTGGGCCGGGTTCACCGCCTTCCCTGGATCATCACCGGAGTTCTTCTCATGACGCTTGCCATCAGCCTATTGGCGCTACTCGGGTCGCCTCAAGTCGACTCTCCCCCACCGCAAACACCGACCGCTTCGCGCGAAGCGCCGAACGCGGCGGTGGTGGATTCGGCGCGTCGATGGCTGGCCTTGCTGGACCAAGGACGATGGAGCGAGAGCTATCAGGCGACAGGTGCGTCGTTCCGCAAGCTGAACACCGATCAGGTGTGGGCCGCAGTCTCCGAAAAGGTGCGCACGCCCCTTGGCGCGGTGATCTCGCGCACGTTTCTCAGTCAGGAGAATCTTCCCGCCCCGCCGTCGGGTTATGAGGTCGTGAAGTTCCAGACACGCTTCGCCAACAAGGCCGAAGCGGTCGAGACGGTCACGCTCGATCGCGAGGACGGCGGCTGGCGGGTGGTCGGCGTGACGATCGGGTGAGGGCGGGATAGACATCGGCCGGTCGCTTGCATCGGCGGCCGGCTTACGATGAAAACGCCGGCCAAAGGGGGATCAAGGTTCTGAAGCCGCGAGCACCCCGTCGTCGAACAGCCCGAACAGCAGGGTCGACGCGTACATCCGGATCGCGCGTTCCCTGGGCATGGTGCCCGCCCATTTGCGCATGTCGAAGGCGGCGTTCTGGAGCGCCATCAGCGTCTGGGCGGCGATCAGCGCGTCGCCGGGGCGGATCGAGCCCTCGACGATTCCGTCCATGATCGTGCCCGCATAGCGCCTGGCGATGCGGTTGGAGCGGTCGACCATCGCCGAGCGCACCTGCGGCGGCAGGCCCGACAGCGCGGTGGTGCGGAGCAGGGGACCTTGCTTGGAGAACTGGACATCGAGCAAGGTGGCGATCGCGCTCGACAAGCGGCGCCACTCGCTGCCGCCGCCATGTTCGGCAAGCGCCTGGGCCGCGCCGATCGTGTCGAAGCTGCGCTTGTAGCAGGCGGTCACCAGATCGTCCTTGGCGTCGAGATGGTGGTAGAAGCTGCCCTTGGTGACATTCAGCTCCGACGCGATGCGCTGCACCGACGCGCCGCGATAGCCGAGTTCGTTGATGAGGCGTGTCGCGGCGAGCAGGAACGCCTCGCGGCCGGGCACGGGATCGTCATGCGGCAGATCCAGGATCGCCGGCGCCCAACGCTCGCCGGGGGCGGCGAGGCCGTGGCGGAATACGTCCATCAACCGCGCCTCGGCGCGGTCGAACTGGTCGGGCTCGTAGCGGTTCAGCCAGGCGGGCACCCAGAACACGTTTTCGAGCAGGACGTGCGCGCGCGCGCCGTTCAGGTCGGTGGCGGCGCGGCCGGGGGCCTCGCCCCATAAGCCGCGCGTGCGGCGGAACACGCGCTGCCAGCCGGCCATGAGCCGACCGCGCACCGGATCCTCCGTCGCGCGCAAGTCGGACAGGACGGCGAACGCGGTCTCCTGCCCTAGCTGGATGCGGCGGAGCCGGTCCATGTTGAGGCGGAGGAAGCGGGCGACGCGGGCCGGCGGATCGGGCTCGCGCGCCGCCTCGTCCAGCATCGCGGCGAGCGTGTCGAGCGTGTGCTCGAAGGCGGCGGCGGCCAGATCCTCCTTGCGGCGGAAATAGTAGGTCACGCTGGTGGTGTTGAGGCCGACGCGGCGCGCGACGTCGGCGAAGGTCATCCCCCGCGCGCTCTGTTCGTTGATCGCCTGCGCCGCGGCCGCGAGAATGGCATCGCGTTTCGCGCGGAAACGCTTGGTGCTGGCCTCCTCCCCAGCGGCGCCTGTATCCGGTGCCTGCATGAGCGCCACCCTAACACGCTCGTTTTGAAGAACCAGTCACAATCCGACGTAGCGGCGAACGCGTGATCGCTGCTTTACCGAATACCCGGTACGCTTTAAGCATGGGCTGGACATATCGGAGGAGCGCGCGATCATGGACTTCACGCTGAGCGAGCGGGAAACTTATTTCCGGGATCGGGTACGCGCCTTCATCGCGCAGCATATCGCGCCGCGCGACCATGAATATCACGAGCAGGCGAACACCGGCGAACGGTGGAAGGTCCTGCCCGTGATCGAGGAGGTCAAGGCGATCGCCAAGGCGCAGGGATTGTGGAACTTCTTCATGCCCCCGCATTCGGGGCAGACGCATGTCGACGACACGTTCGAGTTCGAGGGCACGCAGCTCACCAACGCCGAATACGCGCTGTGCGCCGAGGAGATGGGGAAGATCGGCTGGGCGTCCGAATGCTTCAACTGCTCCGCGCCCGACACGGGCAACATGGAGGTGTTCCACCGGTACGGCACGCTGGAGCAGAAAGAGCGGTGGCTGCGACCGTTGATGCACGGCGAGATCCGGTCGGCGTTCCTGATGACCGAGCCGGCGGTGGCGTCGTCGGATGCGACCAACATCGAGACGCGGATCGAGCGGGACGGCGACCATTACATCATCAACGGCCGCAAATGGTGGTCGTCGGGCGTCGGCGATCCGCGCTGCAAGATCGCGATCGTGATGGGCAAGACCAACCCGGAGGCGTCGCGCTATTCGCAGCAGAGCCAGATCCTGGTGCCGCTCGACACGCCGGGCGTCCGGATCGAGCGGATGCTGTCGGTCTACGGCTACGACCATGCGCCGCACGGCCACGGCGAGGTCGTGCTGGAGAATGTCCGCGTGCCGGCCGAGAACATCCTGCTGGGCGAGGGGCGCGGGTTCGAGATCGCGCAGGGGCGGCTCGGACCGGGGCGCATCCACCACTGCATGCGGACGATCGGCACCGCCGAGACCGCGATCGAGGCGATGGCCAAGCGACTGCTGTCGCGCGTCGCGTTCGGCAAGACGATCTCCAGCCAGTCGGTGTGGGAGGAGC
>NZ_CAXSHH010000045.1:0-21153 GCF_964237155.1 uncultured Sphingomonas sp.
TCCATCGAGCCGTAGAAATCGGCCTCGGTCGTGACCTCGACGCGGCGCGCCTTGGCCTCGTCGGGGGTCATCAGCCCGGCGTTGAGATCGGCGTCGATCGCCATCTGCTTGCCGGGCAACGCATCGAGGGTGAAGCGAGCCGAGACTTCCGACACGCGGCCCGCGCCCTTGGTGACGACGATCAGGTTGATGATCATCAGGATCGCGAAGACGAAGATGCCGACGACGTAATCGCCGCCGATCAGGAAGTTGCCGAACGCCTCGATCACATGGCCCGCCGCAGCCTCGCCCTCGTGGCCGTGGACGAGCACGATGCGGGTGGAGGCGACGTTGAGGCCGAGGCGGAACAGCGTGGTGAACAGAAGCACGGTCGGGAACGCCGAGAAGTCGAGCGGCTTGCGGGCGTTCAAGGCGACCATCAGCACCGCGAGGCTGATCGCGATGTTGGTGACGAAGAACACGTCGAGGAGCGCGGCCGGGATCGGCACGACCATGATGACGACGAGGAGCAGGATCGCGAGCGGCAGGACCGCGCCGCGCGCGCCGGGGAGGAAGCGGGCGAGCACCGATCAGGCCCCCATGCTCGCGAGCATCATATAAGCCAGGCGGGCGGTGTCGGGGGTCGGGCGCATCAGGCTGGCGGCGGTCGCGGTGCCGGCTTGCGGCTTGCCGAAGCGGCCGAGCGTGGTGTTGGCCCAGGCGAGCGCGTCGGTCGCGCTTTCCGCGCCGGTGATGACGGTGCCGCCGTCCAGCTCCAGCTCCAGCGCCTGCGACGCGTAGCCGACGGGGGAGGTCGAACCGCTCGCGCCGGCCGCGCCGCCCTCGAGCTTGGCGGCGAAGCGTTCGTAGATCCGGGTGAGCGAGCGCGGCGCGCCGCCGCGGTCGTAGAAGACGTTGCGATTGGCGCGCGCGGCCGCCGGGAACAGCGCCGCGCCGGTCGCGTCGGGCTCGGCCTGCATCCGGGACAGGAACTTGGACGCGCCGCCCAGCCCCAGGAAATGCGCCATATAAAGGTCGGTGCCGGTGGCCTCGCGGCCCAACCGGCCTTCAAGCGCGGCCTTGTTGTCGCCGGCGTGCTCGGCGGCCATGAGCGAGGCGGCGGCGGGGTCGTTGCGGAGGTTCAAGATCGCCTGGCGGGTGCCGGGGTCGGCAACGCTCAGGCGGCCGTTCGCGCCGCGCCCGATGCTGTCGGCGGCCCAGCCCATGCCGTGCTCCGCGCCGTGCTTCTTGACGACGGCGAGCCAGGACTGCTCGATGAACTGGTAGAGGCCGGTCGCGGACGAGGTGCCCGCGCGGGCGGTGGCGTCGAGGCCCGATTCGAGCTTGGCCTGGCCGAGCAGGTAATCGAAGTCGATGCCCGTCCGGCTGCTCGCGAGCGCGATGGCGGACTGGATGCGGGTGGCGGTGATGGCGTTGACGGTCATGCTGTGCGGATCATCAGCAAGGAATGTGCCAACCCTGGAGCCCTCTCCCGCTTTTGCGGGAGAGGGCTAGACGCGCGTAGCGCGGCGAGGGTGAGGGGCGGGCCTATCCTGGAAAGGTCCGGCCCTCACCCTGGCGCGTACCGCGCCTGTCCCTCTCCCGCGAAAGCGGGAGAGGGTTCTAATCACGCGTAGGCGTTCAGCACCGGACGGTAGCCGGCCCCACTCTCGCCGGTCAGCGTTTGCAGGCGGCGGCGGATATTTGCCGCCATCAGGTTGACGTAGATGCGGCAGGTCTCGTTAAGGCGGTTCGCCTCATCCGCGAGCTCGCGCAGGTCGGGGCCGGCGGGGGCGGTGCCGGCCGCGGCGATCGCCTCGATGCACGACAGCTTGGTCGCGGTGGCGCGCTCGAGCCCGTGGACGTCGTTGTCCTTCAACGCCGCGATCTCGTCATGGAGCGCGTCGATGACTTGGAGGAGGGCGTCACGCCTGGTCATTGCCGTTCCAGTTCATCTTGAACGCCAGCAGCCGGTCGGCGATCGTCGCCGGCAGGATCGGGAAGGTGTCGTTGGCGATCGCCTGGCGAATGCGCGACACGCGGTCGCTGTCCACCGGCGGGGCGCTCGCCAGCTCGCGGGCGATGCCGCGCAAGGACGGCGCGGGGGCCTGGGTCACGGGAGGCTTGGCGGTGTCGATCGCGCGGGGCGCGGGCGCGCGGTCGACCCGACCAATGCTCCGTTCCCCGACAGTGAAGGGCTTGGCGCCCACCGAGTCCACCATGTCCGCCTCCTCTGGTTCGACGCTGACGGAGGAGGAAACGGCAGGGCGGCGGCAAAGTTTAGCAGCTTAATTCCGCCAGCCCGGCAAGGTGGCGCGGCCGGGCTCGACGGCGATCGCCTGGACGGGGGCTTTGGCGTCGGCGACGCGGACAAGGAAGCGCGCGCCGGGGACGGCGTCGGCCATCGCGATGCCTTCGCGGGAGATGGAGAAGCCGGGGGAACCGGCCTCGATCACGACGGGATCGTTGCGGCGGATGACGGGCTGCGCCCGGGCGGCGGCGACGGGCCGTCCGACGGCCGGGACGGCGGCTCCGGTGACCGGCGCGGACCGCTTGACGGGGACGAAGATGCGCCAGTCGGGGCCGGAGCAGGCGACCACCACGGCATCCTGCGCGGGGGTGCGCCAGGAGAGGGCGACCGTCGGGCAGCCGGCGAGCTTCAGGCGCGGGTCGACGGGCATGCGCGCGCCGCCCTCCTCGCCCGTCGCGTGGGCCGTGAAGCCCGCGACCGCGCGGTCGAGCGCGGCGGTGTTCTGGAATGAGGTCGCCAGCGCGGGCGCGGCGAGCAGGAGCAGCGGGACTGCGCGAAACATCGGGAACTCCATCAGGGTCGCTCGCCGATGAAGGCGAGGGTGGCGGTCGCGGTGCGGCCGCGCGGCAGGGGATCGGTGGCGATGCGGAGGCGGGCGGGGCCGACCAGGGGGGCGAGCAGCGCCGCGATCGCGCGGGCGCGGTCGGCGGCCAGCAGCGTGGCGTTGCCCGTCGCCGCGTCCACGTCGGCCGGGGCACCGTCCGTCGCGCCGGTGACGGTCAGGGAAATGCGCGGGTCGCGGGCGGCATCGGCGGCCCAGGCGACGAGCGCGCGCGGGTCGTCCGGGACGGCCGAGCCGGGCGCGAAGCGGATGGCGCTCGCGGCGAGCGGGATGGGCGAAGCGGCCTCCGCGCCGAACGCCTCGCGCAGCCCTCTCGCCAGCGCGTGGCGCTCGGGTTGGGCAGTGGCCTGGATCAGGATCGTGAAGCCGAGCAGCAGGAGGGCGAGGTCGGCCAGCGTCATCAGCCAGAGCGGGCGCGGCGCGGGAGTGTCGGGGAAGTCGGTCACGCCACGCTCGCCAGGGTGCGCGTCGGCGCTTCCTGCGCGGCCAGGGCGGCGAGGGGCGCGTCGAGGCGGGCGCGCTCGAACGCCTCGATCCGCGCGGCGGCGCGCAGGCGCGCGGCGATCGGGCCGGCGATGAGATTGGCCAACAGCGCGCCATAGAGCGTGGCGAGGAGCGCGACCGCCATCGCGCCGCCGATCGCGGCGGGGTCGTCCATCTGCTGGAAGGTTCTCGCCAAGCCGATCAGGGTGCCGACCATTCCCATGGCGGGCGCCGCCTCGGCGGCCCCGGCCCAGCAGTCGGCGGCGGCGAGATGGCGCTCGATGCGGGCCCGGCGGCGGTCGGCGACGAGCCGAGCCACGGCGTCGGCGTCCGCGCCGTCGACGATCGCGGTCAGGGCGGCGGCGACGTCCGGGTCGGCGATCACCGACCGGTCGAGCGCGTGAACGCCGTTGCGCCGCGCGATGCGGGCCTGCGCGGCGATGCGGTCGAGGAGCGGATCGGCGGTGAAGGGCTTGCGCGCGAGGGTGGCGAGTGCGGCGAGCGCACGGCGGAGGGTGGCGAAGGGCGTGCGGAGCGCGGTCGCGAGCGCGGTGCCGCCTAGAACGAGGGCGAGCGCGGTGGGATCGAGAAGGTGGACGAGCGCGGGCATCGGCGGGAGAGATGCAAGGGGTGGGCCAAACGGCAGCCCTCTCCCGCCTTCGCGGGAGAGGGAAAGACGCGCGTAGCGCGGCGAGGGTGAGGGACGGGCCTGCCCGGGCGAGGTCCGGCCCTCACCCTGGCGCTCCCGCGCCTGTCCCTCTCCCGCGAAGGCGGGAGAGGGTTGGAGACGCGGCTGTCCGGCAAGCTGCCGCTCTATCGGCAAGCCTTTGCCGGTCGCACCCTGCCATACCGTCCGCCTCACCCCGCGACCCCATTTGGCACGGCCTTTGCGAGAACCCCGTCGCGCAATGAGGCGCACAAGGAGGCCGGCGATGGCGGGCAGTGGGGCGGGCGATGGATTGTTCGGGGTGCACGGCGCGGCGCTGAGGGTGCGTTCGCAGCGCATGGGCGTGCTGGCGTCGAACATCGCCAACGCGTCGACGCCGAACTTCAAGGCGCGCGACATCGATTTCCAGGTCGCCCTGTCCAGCATGGAGGGCCGCGCCGACATGGCGGACGCGGTCCGCTACCGCGTGCCCACCCAGCCTTCGATGGACGGCAACACCGTCGAGCTATCGGCCGAGCAGACCGCCTTCGCCGAGAACGCGGTCCAGTACCAAACGACGCTGGCGTTCCTGAACGGGCGCATTTCGACGCTCACGCGCGCGCTGCGGGGAGAATGACGATGGACCGCCCGTTTTCGATATTCCAAGTCGCGGGGCGCGCCATGTCGGCGCAGCTCGTGCGGATGAACACCACCGCGTCCAACCTGGCGAACGCCGGGGGCGTCGCGGGCAGCGAGGCGACCGCCTATCGCACGATGAAGCCGGTGTTCCGCACCAGTTTCGACAAGGCGGGCGGGGCGTCCGGGCTGGCGACGGTCGATGTCGAGCGGATCGCGACGGCGGGCGAGGCCCCGACCAAGCGGTACGACCCGTCCAACCCGCTGGCCGACAAGGACGGCAACGTATTCGACGCCGCGGTCGACGAGACGCGCGAGCTGGTCGACATGATGGAGACCGCGCGGTCCTACCAAAACAACGTCGAGGTGATGCAGACCGCCAAGTCGCTCATCATCGACACCCTCAAGCTGGGACGCTGAGCATGGCCTCTTCCTTCGACGCGACCGTCCGCGCACTCGGCATCGGCACGCCGACGACCGGGCCCGTGGTGAAACCGGCGGGCAGCCAGACGCTCGGGCAGAATGACTTCCTGAAGCTCCTGACCGCGCAGCTGAAGAACCAGGACCCGTTCGAGCCCGTCGACAACACCCAGATGGTCGCCCAGATGGCGCAATTCTCGTCGCTGGCGGGGATCAGCGAGATGGGCACCACGCTGAAGTCGATCGCCGACAAGCTGGGCGGCGCGGGCGCGGAGGCGCTGGGCTATGTCGGGCGCAGCGTGCTGACCGAGGGTTCCACCGCCTATGCCCGGTCGACCGGCGGCATCGAGGGCGCGGTCGAGCTGGGCGGCGCGGCGACGAGCGCCGTCGTCACGATCTCGAGCGCCGACGGCCAAACGCTGAAGACGCTTTCGTTGAGCGAGCAGCCCGGCGGCACGGTGGCATTCGACTGGAACGGCCTGACCGAGGCGGGCGTGGATGCCGGTCCGGGGCCGTTCACCGTGTCCGCGCAGGCCGCAGACGTGAAGGGCACGGTCGCCGCGCGCGCGCTCGTCTGGGCGCCCGTCCGCACCGTTTCCATGAACGCAGGTTCGCCCGTCCTCGACGTGGCCGGGCTCGGCTCCATTCCCGTCTCCGCCGTCCGCAAGGTCGGCTGACCCTTTTTGTACCAGGAGTAACCCCATGTCCTTCTACACGTCGCTCTCCGGCCTTCAGGCCTCGCAGACCGAGATGTCGACCATCTCGCACAACCTCGCCAACGTCGCGACCAGCGGGTTCAAGAAGTCGCGCACCGATTTCGCCGACGTGATCGCGTCGAACCTGTCGACCGATCCGCGCAAGATGATCGGGTCGGGCGTGGTGGTGAAGGCCAACCGCCAGCAATTCAGCCAGGGCAACCTGACCTCGACGTCCAAGGCGCTCGACCTCGCGGTGTCGGGCGACGGCTTCTTCGCGGTCAAGACCGGGTCGGTGACGGGCGCGCTGACCTACACGCGCAACGGCGCGTTCTCCGTCGACACCAGCCGGTTCATTGTCGATGCGCAGGGGTCGTTCCTGCAGGCCTATCCGGTCGATGCGAACGGCGTCGTCACCGCGACGGGCGCGGACGGGCTGACCGCGGTTCGTATTCCCGAAGTGAACGGCGTGCCGATCGCGACGAGCAACGTCACGCTGGGCGTGAACCTGTCCGATTCGGCGGCGGTGCCAACGACTTCGTTCAACCGCGCCAATGCAGCGACTTACAACAACTCCACCATCTCGACGATCTACGACGCGGGCGGCAACGCCATGACGCTGACCAACTATTACGTCCGCAACGCGGCGCCCGTGCCCGCCGACGGGACGAGCAGCTGGTCGGTCCACAGCTTCGTGGGCGACAAGCAGCTGACGATCGGCGGATCGGCCGCGCCGCTGCAGATGCGCTTCGATGCGGGCGGCGTGCTGACCGCGCCCACCGGCGCTACCGCGTTCGATCCGTTCACGCCCAAGGGGTCGGCGACGACGCAACCGCTGTCGCTGAACTATGCCGGCTCGACGCAGAGCCCCGCCGCCTTTTCGGTCGCGGCGCGCAGCCAGGACGGCGCGACGGTGGGCGAGTTCACCAGCGTGGTGGTCGACAAGTCGGGGCTGATCTCGGCGACCTTCGACGACGGGTCGACCGTGCCGCTGGGCAAGGTCGCGATGGCGGCCTTCACCACGCCCGAGGGGCTGCGCCAGAACGGCAGCAGTTATTGGACCTCGTCGGGCGTGTCGGGCCAGGCGCTGCTGTCGAGCGCGGGCAATGACGGGCTGGGCGCGCTGATGTCGGGGACGATCGAGGGGTCGAACGTCGACATCACCGAGGAGCTGGTCGGGCTAATCGCGGCGCAGCGCAACTTCCAGGCGAACGCCAAGGCGCTCGATACCGCGTCGCAGATCTCGCAGACCATCTTCAACATCCGCGGCTAAGCGGAACAGGCGGAGCCGATAGATGGACAAGCTGGTCTATACCGCGGCGACGGGGCTGCGCGCGCACATGGCGGCGCAGGCATCGATCGCCAACAACATGGCGAACGTGTCTACCACGGGCTTCCGTGCCGACCGCGTCGTGTTCGACCGGATCGAGCTGAAGGGCGGCGGATCGGCGTTCGAGGCGCGGATGCCGACGTCGGAGGAGGTGACCGACGCCGACCGCTCGCCCGGCGCGATCCAGCAGACGAACCGGCCGCTCGACGTGGCGATGACGGGCGACGCGTGGCTCGCGGTGCAGGCGGGCGACGGATCGGAGGCGTACACCAGGCGCGGCGACCTGAGCGTCGCGGCGTCGGGCGTGCTCCAGACGGGCGACGGCTTTCCGGTGATGGGCGGGGGCGGGCCGATCACGCTGCCCCCGGCCGACAAGATCATGATCGCCGCCGACGGGACGATCTCGATCGTGCCGCAGGGCGGCGACCCGAACGCGCCGCAGGCGGTCGACCGGCTGAAGCTGGCGAGCACGAAGGGGTCGGACACGGTCAAGGGGCTCGACAACCTGCTCCGCGTGCGGGGCGGGGGGGCGTTGCCCGACGATCTGGACGCCACCGTCCAGACGGGCGCGCTGGAGGGATCGAACGTCAACATGACGCAGGCGCTGGTCGACATGATCGAGAACCAGCGCAGTTACGAGGTGCAGGCCAACCTGTTGAAGGAAGCCCGCACCATGGACGAGGGCGGCGCAAGTCTGATGCGCCTGCCGAGCTAGGGATTTAGAATATGACCTCCGCCGCCATGCATATCGCCCGGACCGGGCTCGACGCGCAGGACACCCGGATGCGGGTGATCTCGAACAACCTCGCCAACGTGAACACCACGGGCTTCAAGCGCGATCGGGCGGCGTTCGAGACGCTCGCCTATCAGGTCGTGACCTCGCCCGGCGCGGCGTCGACGAGCGAGACGCGCTACGCCACGGGCCTGAACCTGGGCACGGGCGTCCGGGTGCAGGGGACCGCGCGGATCGATACGCAGGGGTCGATGCAGACGACGGGAAACTCGCTCGATTTGGCGCTCGACGGCGACGGGTACTTCCAGGTGCAGCTGCCTGGCGGCCAGCTCGGCTATACGCGGGCGGGCAACTTCTCGCGGTCGCCCGAGGGCCTGCTGGTCACGAGCGAGGGGTATCAGCTGCAGCCGGGGATCACCGTGCCCGAGGGCGCGACGGCGATCACGATCGGCACCGACGGCACCGTGTCGGCGACGGTCGCCGGGCAGACCGAGCCGTCGGAACTGGGGCAGATCCAGGTCGCGAACTTCGCGAACGGGGCGGGGTTGCAGCCGACGGGCGACAACTTCCTGACCGAGACGGCGGCGAGCGGCGCGGCGAACCTGGGCGTGGCCGGGCTGGAGGGGCGCGGGCGCGTCCGCCAGGGGATGTTGGAATCGTCGAACGTCAACGTCGTCGAGGAGCTGGTCGACATGATCGAGACCCAGCGCGCCTACGAGGTCAATTCCAAGATGATCTCGGCGACCGACGACATGCTTAAATACGTGAACCAGAACCTGTGACGGCGGGCGGGACAAGCACGCCGACCACGCTCGGCCGGTTGATCGAGCTCGCGCTCGCGAGCGTGGCGGGGGCGCTGATGGTGTTCGCGTTCGCGCCGGACGGGGCGGAGGCGCAGGTCTTCGGGCGCAAGGCCCCGCCGGAGGATTGGAGCGCCGCGCGCGCGGCCCAGCCGGCGACGATCGCGGCGAGCGGATCGATCTTTCAGGCGGCCGACGGCTACGGCGCGCTGCATGAGGGCTGGCGCGCGCGCCGGGTCGGCGATCCGCTGACGATCGTGCTGGTAGAACGGACGGCGGCGACCAAGTCGGCGGGGTCCAAGCTCGATTCGGATGGCGGCTTCGGCATCCGGCCGCCGACCACCGGGCCGCTGTCGCTGTTCGAGCCGACCGACATCCGCGCGGGCGGCAACCGCAACTTCACGGGGGCGGGGGAGACCAACCAGGCGAACTCGCTGTCGGGCGAAGTGTCGGTTGTAGTTGCGGAGGTCCATCCAAACGGCACCATGCTGGTCCGGGGCGAGAAGCGCGTGACGCTCAATCGCGGCGATGAGTTCGTCAGGATCAAGGGCGTGGTCCGGATGGCGGATGTGGACGTGAACAACCGCGTCGCCTCCAACCGCGTCGCCGACGCGCGGATCAGCTATACCGGCAAGGGCGACGTGGCGCGCGCGGGCCGCCAGGGCTGGCTCAGCCGCTTCTTCCAAGTCGTCAGCCCGTTTTGAGGACCGCCATGTTCCGCTTTCTCCTCACGCTGCTCGCGACCCTCGCGATCGCCGCGCCCGCACATGCCGACCGGATCAAGGATCTGGGGGCGTTCCAGGGCATTCGGTCGAACCAGCTCACCGGCTACGGCGTCGTGGTCGGATTGCCGGGAACGGGGGACGACAATCTCGAATATACGGTGCAGTCGCTCAAAGCCGTCGCGTCGCGTTTCGGGTTGCAGCTGCCGCCGGGCGTCAATCCGGGGATGAAGAACGCGGCGGTCGTGTTGATCACCGCCGAGCTGCCGCCCTTCGCCAAGCCGGGGCAGCGGTTGGACATCACGGTCGCGTCGATGGGCAAGGCCAAGTCCCTGCGCGGCGGCAGCCTTATCCTGACGCCGCTGCTGGGCGCGGACAACCAGATCTATGCGATGGCGCAGGGGAACCTGGCGGTCGGCGGGCTAGGCGCGGAGGGCGCGGACGGGTCGAAGATCGTCGTCAACATACCGTCGAGCGGCCGCATCCCCGAAGGCGCGACCGTCGAGCGCGCGGTGGCGACCGGGTTCGACCAGTCGGCGGGGCTGACCTTCAACCTCCAGCGCGCCGACTTCACGACGGCGCAGAACGTCGCGGGCGCGATCAACCGGGCGATCGGCGCGGGCGCGGCGCAGGCGATCGACGCGGTGTCGGTAAGGGTGCGCGCGGTCGGCGGGGCGGAGAGCCGGTCGACGCTGATGGCGCGGATCGAGAATCTCGACGTGGTCGCGGCCGAACCCTCGGCCAAGGTGATCGTCAACGCGCGCACGGGGACGGTGGTGATCAACTCGGCGGTGCGCGTCGGGCCGGCGGCGGTCAGCCACGGCAAGCTGACGGTCCGCATCGACGAGGCGCAGCGGGTCGTCCAGCCCGAGGCGCTGTCGAACGGCGAGACCGCGGTCGAGGAACGATCGAACGTCCAGGTCGTCGAGGAAAACAAGCCGATGTTCCTGCTGAACCCCGGTCCCAAGCTGGCCGATGTGGTGAAGGCGGTGAACGCGATCGGCGCGAGCCCGGCCGACCTGGTCGCGATCTTGGAAGCGTTGAAGCAGGCGGGCGCGCTGAAGGCGGAGTTGATCGTGCTATGAGCGAGGTCACCGGTCCGAGCGTCGCGGGCGTCTCGACGGACACCACCCGGCTCGCCTCCGCCGACAACCTGAAGAAAGCGGGGGACAAGTTCGAGTCCGTATTCACCGGCATGATGCTGGGCGCGATGCGCAAGGCCTCGCTCGCCGACACGCTGTTCGAATCGAAGGCGCTCGACACCTTCCGCGACATGCAGGACCAGCGCGTCGCCGAGAGCATGGCGACGCATGCGCCGATTGGCATCGGCCGCGCAATGACGGAGTTCCTGAGGCGGTCGCAACCCGATCTTAACGAGTCGCCGCCCACACCGGCGAAATGAGCGACCTCCTCTCCATCGGCGCATCGGGCGTCCGCGCCTATCAGAGCGCGCTGACGACCGTGTCGGAGAATATCGCCAATACCGGCGTCGAGGGTTATTCGCGTCGCCAAGTGCGCTTGAGCGAGGTGCAGGTCACCGGCGGGATTTCATCGGGCGCGCGCGCCAACGGCATGGGCGTCGTCGCGGCGGGTATCGCGCGCGCCGGCGACGTGTACGCCGACGAGGCGGTGCGATCGTCGACGTCGGACGTGTCGCGGACCGCGGGCGGGGTCAAGTGGCTCGAACGGATCGAGGGCGCGCTGACCGGCGACAAGCTGGCCGAGCGGTTGTCGGGTTTCTTCGGGTCGAGCCGGGCGCTCGGCGCGGAGCCGACGTCGTCGGCGCTCCGGGTAGGAATGCTGGGGGCCGCCGAGGGCACCGCGGTCGCGTTCGGGGCGACGGGCCGCGCGCTCGACCAGGTCGCGGCCGATCTCGACGCGAACGCCGAACAGTCGGTGCAGGACCTGACGCAGCTCGCGGGGACGCTCGCCAAGATCAATCTGGGGCTGGGACGCACGAAGCGGGAGACCGCGGCCTCTGCGCAGCTGGCCGATCAGCGCGACCGCGTGCTCGAACAGATGAGCGGGCTGATCGACCTAAACGCCACGCTCGACGCCGATGGTCGCGCGACGGTGCGGTTGGGCGGGCGGAACGGCCCGGTGTTGGTCGACGCGGCGCGGTCGGGTCAGGTCACCTACGCACGCGCCGGGGGAGCGGTCGCGCTGACGCTGTCCTTCGCGGGCGAGGGTGGCTTGCTCAACGCGCAGGGCGGCTCGCTGGCGGGCGTCGCCGACGCGGCGGCGCGGCTGAACGACACGCGCGGGCAGTTGAACGCCGTCGCGACGCGCTTCGCGACCGCCGTCAACCGGGTGCAGGCGAACGGCGACGATCTGAACGGCGCGGCGGGCAAGCCGCTGTTCTCGGCCGGAACGTCGCCGACCGATCTGACCGTCGCGATCACCGATCCGGCGGGCGTCGCCGCGTCGGCCAGGGGCGGCGGCCCGCGCGACGGCAGCAACCTGGACGGGTTCGAGGCGCTCAGGGGCGCATCGGGGGCGGAGGGCTCCGCGATCGCGCTCGTCACCGACAATGCCGCGACGCTGCGTCAGCGCCAGGCGATCGCGGAAGCGCAGGGCGCGATCCGCGACGGTGCGGTGACCGCGCGCGCGAGCAAGGCGGGCGTCGACCTGGACAACGAGGCGGTCGACCTGCTCCGTTTCCAGCAGGCCTATCAGGCGTCGAGCCGCGTGATCCAGGTCGCGCGCGAGACGTTCCAGTCGATCCTCGAGATCAGGTAACAGGCCCATGCAAGTCCCGACCTCGCTATTCTACGACAACTCGTCCCGGCGGATGAGCGGATTGAACGCGCGCGCGGGCGTGCTCCAGGCGCAGATCGCGACGGGCAAGAAGCTGGCGGCCCCGTCCGACGACGCGGTCGCGTCGCAGCAGCTGTCCGAGTTCCGCCAGCGCGATGCCGACGCGAAGGTGTATGGCGACAACATGAAGGTCGCGGGGGCGCTTCTGAGCCAAGCGGACTCGACCTTGTCGGATATCGCCACGCAGTTGCAGCGCGCGATCGAGCTGACGTCGCTCGCCAGCAACGGCACGCTGTCGGTCGACAACCGCCGCGTCATCGGGACCGAGCTGTCCGCGATCGTGAGCCAGCTCGTCGATCTGGGCAACACTAGGGACCTGCGGGGGCAGCCGCTGTTCGGCAGCGCCGACGGCGTCAAGGCGGTGCAACGGGCCGCCGACGGCAGCTTCTCCTTCGCATCGACCACCGTGTCGCCGATCCCGATCGCCGACGGCCAGACCATCCAGGCGACCGAGACCGCGGCGCGTGTCTTCGCCTCGACGGGCGACGACATCTTCACCGTCCTGTCGACGCTCGCCGCCAGGCTCGAGGCGGGCACGGCCGGTACCAGCGAGTCGTCGTCAGCGCTCGATGCGCTGACCGCCGCGAACGATCAGGTCGCGCTGGTGCGTTCCTCGGTGGGTGCGCGCGGCGCGCGGATCGATCTGAGCGAGGCGATGCTGACCCAGACCAACGCCGACCGCGAGGAGCTCCGCTCGTCGCTGGAAGATGTGGACGTGACCGCGGCGATCACCGAACTGCAGAAGACGATGACGGTGCTTCAGGCGACGCAGGCAAGCTTCGCCAAGCTGTCGAGCCTGTCGCTGTTCAGCTATCTGAGGTGATCGAAAGTTCTTTCCCGCGAAAGCGGGAGAGGGTTCGCACTAAAAACCCGTACCTGGTAAGAACTTGGCCATCAATCGACGTTAACGATGTACCCCAATCCACGGGGAATTTCGCACCATGTTTCCGGCAATCGGCCTCGTTGTCCTCATCGCCATGGTGTTCGGCGGATTCGCGATCACCGGCGGCGCGCTCGGTCCCGTGCTGCATGCGCTGCCGCACGAGATGCTCATCATCGGCGGGGCAGCCGCGGGGGCGCTCATCATCGGCAATTCGGGCGCCGAGCTCAAGGCGATGGGCGGCGGCCTGGGCAAGGTGTTCAAGGGGCCGCGCTGGAAGAAGCAGGATTTCCTGGACGTCATCTTCCTGGTGTCCAAGCTCATGAAGATGCTGCGCACCGAGGGGCCGATCGCGCTCGAGCCTCATGTCGAGGATCCCAAATCGTCGGCGGTGTTCGCGGAATACCCACGCCTGCAGGCCGATCACACGCTGGTCAACCTCATCGCCGATACGCTCCGGCTGGTGGTCGTGTCATCGGGCACGCTCGACGTCCATGCGGTCGAGGACGTGATGGACAACGCGATCAAGACCCACCACCACGAGGTGGAGAGCCCGCACACCACGCTGTCGAGCCTCGCCGACGCGCTGCCCGCGCTCGGCATCGTCGCCGCCGTGCTCGGCGTCGTGAAGACGATGGGGTCGATCGACCAGCCGCCCGCCGTGCTCGGCGGGATGATCGGATCGGCGCTGGTGGGGACTTTCCTGGGCGTGCTGCTCGCCTACGGCATCGTGTCGCCGCTGGCCTCGCGGTTGAAGCAGGTGATCGACGCCGACGCCGCGATCTACGGCGTCGTGAAGCAGATCATCATCGCCTCGCTCCACGGTCATCCCCAGCCGCTGGTGATCGAGGCGGCGCGGTCGGGCATCAAGCACAAGAACCAGCCGGGCTTCGCCGAGGTGTTCGACGGGCTGCGGGGGCGCTGAGGTGGCAGCAAGAGCGCCGCACGGCTCGAACCAGCCGCCCAAGATCATCTATAAGAAGGTCTATATCGAGGGTCACGGCGGCCATCACGGCGGCGCGTGGAAGGTGGCGTACGCCGATTTCGTGACGGCGATGATGGCGTTTTTCCTGCTTATGTGGCTGCTCGGCGCGACTGATGAGAAAGCACGCAAGGGGATCGCCGACTATTTCGCGCCGACGCTAGTCACGTCCAAGTCGGAGGGAATGGGCGGGTCGGGGCCGGCGGGCGGCGAGTCGCTGGTCAGCCAGAATACGCTGGGCCCCAAGGCGGGCCAGTCGTTCATGCAAGCGATGATGATGCCGGTCAGCGACGGCGGCGACGGGGACAAGCAGGGCAGCGGCGACAAAGGCTCGCTGCGCAATCCCAAGGCGGAAGCGGAAGACAGGCGTAATTTCGACGCGATGCGCGAACAAGTCGAGGGACGGATGCGCGAGAGCGGGACGATGGCGAAGCTCGCCAAGAACATCCGCTTCGTGATGACGCAGCAGGGGATGCGGATCGACCTGATCGACGACGCCGATTATTCGATGTTCGACCTCGGCACGACCGCGCTGGAGGGCCGGGCGTCCGAGCTGATCGGCACCATCGCCTCGGCGATCCGCGGCACGGGCAATCCCGTGATGATCCGCGGCCACACCGACAGCGTGCCGTTCGGCGACCCGCGCCAGATGAACAACTGGACCCTGTCGTCGGGCCGGGCGGAGGCGACGCGCCGCCGGCTGGCGCTGGGCGGCATCCCGGAGGCGCGGTTCGAGCGGATCGAGGGCGTGGCCGACCGCGAGCCGATCATCCGCGAGACGCCCGGCGATGCGCGCAACCGCCGCGTCGCGATCACGCTGCTGTACCGCAAGGGCGGGTTCGGGAGCTGAGGCGTCGCCCGGACGGGCGACGCCTCGGCTTCGTCACTCGGCGGTGGCGGACGCCTTGCGCCGGCCGCGCGGGGCAGGGGCGGACGTCGGCTCGGTCGCCGGCTCCTCGGTGGGGGTGCGCGTCGACTTGCGGCCGAGACCGATCTGCTTCGCCATGGCGCGGCGCGATTCCGAATAGGCTTCGGCGACCATCGGATAGTCGGGCTTGAGGCCGAACCGCTCCCGATACTGGTCGGGCGTCAGGCCGTTGGTCGCGAGATGGCGGCGCAGGGTCTTGTAGGACTTGCCGTCGATCATCGAGATGATGTGGTCGCGAGACGCGAGCGACTTGCGGGCCGTCACGGCGGGCGTGTATTCGGTTTTCGGCTCGGGCTCGGGCGCTTCGGCGGGACCGGTGGTGAGTTCGGACACCGTTTCGTGCATCCGTCGCAGGAACGAGGGTACCTCGTCCGACGAGATGCGGGTATTGGGATTGCCGAGCCAGGCTATCGTCAATTCGGTTGCGAGTTCGAGCGCGCTGGTGTCGACGGCGTCTTCGGGCATGAAATACTCCTAGTGGCAGATACCGTGCTCAATTAGTTGTCTTTTCTTTGCGGTCAACATGGATCGTCCATTTAAGATAATGCCGGCAATATTTTATATGCTTCGTTCAATATCGGGCGGGAGGGGCTTTGATCGCCGCCGACGTGCTCGTATGGGGTTCGCGCCGCGAGGAGGTGCCGAATGCCCGGACTGGTCCGATCGTTTGTCGGTAAGTGGATGGTCGCCGCGAGCGTGCCCTTCCTGCTGGTGGGCTGCGGCGAGATGGGACTGCTCGATCCCAAGGGACCGGTCGCCGAGGGCGAACGGGCGATGTTCTTCAACGCGGTCGTCATCATGGCGGCGATCATCGTGCCGATCATCGTGCTGACGCTGTATTTCGCCTGGCGCTACAGCGCCAAGGCCCCGCGCGGCAGGTACACGCCCGAATGGTCGTATTCCGGGCGGCTCGAGCTGCTCGTCTGGTCGATCCCGGCGCTGGTCATCATCTTCCTGGGCGGGATCGCGTGGATCGGCAGCCATGAGCTCGACCCGTCGCGGCCGCTCCGGTCGAATGTCCGCGCGATCCCGGTGCAGGTCATCTCGCTCGATTGGAAATGGCTGTTCATCTATCCCGAACAGGGGGTGGCGAGCGTCAACCACCTCGTCATCCCGGCGGGGACGCCCGTGGCGTTCCGCATCACATCGGCAACCGTCATGAACAGCCTGATCGTGCCCCGGTTGGGAAGTCAGATGTACGCGATGGCCGGCATGGACGGAAAGTTGAACCTCCAGGCGGACGAGCCCGGGCGCTATCGCGGCTTGTCGGCGCATTACAGCGGTGAAGGGTTCTCGCAGATGATGTTCTACGCCGACGCGGTGTCGCCCGCCCAATTCGCGGCGTGGGCGGCGCGGACGCGGGCGGCGGGGCCGATGCTCGACGCGCCCACCTATCTGCGGATGATCAAGCAGCAGAGCACGTCCAGGGCCTACACCTTTCGCGCGGTGGCGCCCGGGCTGTACGACGCCGCGCTCCGCCAGTCGGGCGTCAAGGCGAGCGAGAGATCAAGCGGCGGCCGGGAGGATACCGAGTGAGCAAGGCCCCCAACGAGTGGAACCCGGCCACCGGCCTGCTCGGTCTGAACTCCATCCCTTGGGAGGAGCCGATCCCGCTGATCGCGGGCGCGGCGGTCGGCGGGATCGTGGTCGCGACGCTGGTCTATGTCTGGCGCCAGGGCTGGTTCCCGTATCTGTGGCGCGAGTGGATCACCTCGGTCGACCATAAGCGCATCGGCATCATGTACTGCATCTTCGCGATGGTGATGCTGCTGCGCGGCTTCTCCGACGCGATCCTGATGCGGACGCATCAGGACCTGATGTACAATAACGGCGGCTACCTGCCGCCCGAGCATTACGACCAGGTCTTCACGGCGCATGGCGTGATCATGATCTTCTTCGTGGCGATGCCGTTCCTGACGGGCCTCATGAACTTCGCGTTGCCGCTTCAGCTGGGCGTGCGCGACGTGGCGTTCCCCACGCTCAACAACGTCAGTTTCTGGCTGACCGCGAGCGGCGCGCTGCTCGTCAACATATCGCTGGTCGTGGGCGAGTTCGCGAAGACGGGGTGGGTCGTCTATCCGCCCCTGTCGGAACTGCGCTTCTCGCCCGGGGTGGGTGTCGACTACTACCTGTGGGCGCTCCAGATAGCCGGCGTCGGGACGTTGCTGTCGGGGGTGAACCTCGTCACCACCATCCTCAAGATGCGGTGCCCCGGCATGGGGCTGGCTCGGATGCCGATGTTCTGCTGGACGTCGCTGGCGGCGAACCTGCTGATCGTCGCGGCGTTCCCGATCCTGACGGCGACGATGGGGATGCTGCTCCTGGACCGGTATCTGGGATTCCATTTCTTCACCAACGACGGCGGCGGGAACGCCATGATGTTCGTCAACCTGGTCTGGGCCTGGGGACATCCGGAGGTCTACATCCTGGTGCTGCCGGTGTTCGGCGTGTTCTCGGAAGTGGTGTCGACATTCTCGTCCAAGCCGCTGTTCGGTTACCGGTCGATGATCATCGCGACCATGGTGATCTGCGTGCTGAGCTTCACCGTATGGCTCCACCATTTCTTCACGATGGGGGCGGGAGCGGACGTCAACGGCTTCTTCGGGGTCACGACGATGATCATCGCCGTGCCGACGGGGGTGAAGGTCTTCAACTGGCTGTTCACGATGTTCCGCGGGCGCATCCGCTTCACCGTACCCATGCTCTATGCGATCGGGTTCATCGTCACCTTCGTCATCGGCGGCGCGTCGGGGGTGCTGCTCGCCATCCCGCCGGTCGATTTCGTGCTCCACAACTCGTTGTTCCTAGTCGCCCACTTTCACAACATCGTCATCCCGGCGGTGCTGTTTGGGCTGTTCGCGGGCTATACCTATTGGTTCCCCAAGGCGTTCGGCTTCACCCTGGACGAGGTGTGGGGCAAGCGCGCCTTTTGGTGCTGGATCGTCGGCTTCTACGTCGCCTTCATGCCGCTGTACGTGCTCGGTCTGATGGGAATGCAGCGGCGGATGAGCGCGCATTACGTGGAGGCGTGGACGCCCTGGCTCCTCATCGCCTCGGCGGGTTCCGCGATCATCGCGCTCGGCATCCTGTTCCAGATCATCCAGCTTTACGTATCGATCAAGACGCGCGACCAGCGCCGCGACGAGACGGGCGATCCGTGGGACGGCCGCACGCTCGAATGGATGACCACCTCGCCCCCGCCGCTGTATAATTTCGCGGTCTTGCCCGACGTGTCGGACGAGGAGGCCTATTGGTCCTTGAAGGGCAAGGCGATCGAGGAGAAGCGCCTGAGCGCGCGGCCCAAGCGGTACGAGCCGATCGAAATGCCGCGCAATTCGCCGACGGGCTTCATCACCGCCTTCTTCACCACGCTGCTCGGCTTCGCGGCGGTGTGGCACATCTGGTGGCTGGTGATCGTGGGCGTGCTGGGCGCCTGGGCGACCTTCACGATCTTCGCCTGGCGCGACCATCACGAGTTCGAGGTGCCCGCCGACGAGGTCGAGCGGTTGGACGACGAGCGCCGCGCGGCCAAGGCCAAGCTGCTGGGCGTATCCAACGGGGTGACGGCGTGAGCGCGGCGGCGACGGCCCAAACCGCGGCGCACGGCGGCGAGCGCGCGGCACGGGGCGATCCGCACCGGCTGGGTCACGGCGACGAGCGCCCGATCGGCGAGCGCGGCCCCGCGCCCAAGCGGATCATCACCGGCTACGGCTTCTGGATCTTCCTGCTGTCGGACTTCATCATGTTCGCCGCCTTCTTCGCGGCGTACGCGGTGTTGGTGGGCGAACTCGCGGGGGGGCCGCATGGGCGCGAGCTGTTCGACCTGCCGTTCGTGCTGCGCGAGACCTTCATCCTCCTCGTATCGTCCTTCACCTGCGGCATGGCGACGATCGCGGTGGCCAAGCGCGACGTGCTCTGGTTCCAGCTGACGATAGCCGCGACCGGCGTGCTGGGAGCGAGCTTCCTCGGCATGGAGCTGTGGGAGTTCAATCACCTGATCGGCGAGAATGCCGGCCCCGACCGCAGCGCGTTCCTGTCGGGCTTCTTCGCGCTGGTCGGGCTTCACGGCGTCCACGTGCTCGCCGGGCTGCTCTGGCTCCTGACCATGATGGCGCAGGTCCTGGCCAAGGGGTTCAGGGAGGACGTGGAGCGACGGATCATGTGCTGGGCGCTGTTCTGGCACGCGCTCGACATCATCTGGGTGGCCGTGTTCACCGTCGTCTATCTGTTCGGAGTGATCCAGTGACCGAGGCAAGAGCCGAGACCAAGGCAAAAATGGGGAGCGAGCGCGACATGGCCAAGCACAGCGACGCCGACAACGCGCCCGGCGACGAAAGCCTGGCCGACGGGTTCGACGTCGCGGGCGGCATCCGCGGCTACGTGGTTGGGCTGATCGCCGCCGCCGGGCTCACGCTCGCCTCCTTTTGGGCGGTGCAGACGAGCGTCATCTACGTCCCCGGCGTCCCCGTCTTCCTGATCGCGTTGGCGATCGGGCAGATGGGGGTGCATCTTGTGTTCTTCCTCCACATCACGACGGGGCCGGACAACGCCAACAACGTGCTGGCGCTGGCGTTCGGCGTGCTGATCGTCGGGCTGGTGCTGGTGGGGTCGATCTGGATCATGTCGCACCTGAACCACAACATGATGCCCATGGAGATGATGAAGCAGATGCAGCGTTAGCTGGGGCGATGGCCGGTCGGAACCGCGCGGGCCGCCCGCCGCCGTGACGAACGGCGACGTACCGCATGGTCGACCCGCCGACGTGTCGCGGTCCCGAATAGGTGTTGGCGGTGTCACATTCGTCCGGCTAGGATACCGTCATCGAACTCCGCTAGGGGCGCTTCCTCAGCCTTGATTCGCTTAAGATCAGGAAGTCATTGCCCATTCTCATCGTGAAAAGTTGCGTTGATCGGCATTGTGAAACCGACCCGATCGAGCTGGAAATACCGGAAGTCACCCGCTCGCTCGCACCAAGCCGCCAGCAGCCAGACCGGGCCGAAAGAACTGATTGATAGCGGGCGCAGGGTATGGATCGAGACTTCGAGCGTCGTGGCGAGGTCGGCCGCCGTGCCGACACCACGTTGGCAGGAGCCCGCGTTCAAGCATAGGATTGACTGAACAACGGTGAGGCGCGCGGAGTGGAGCATGATCCGAAGGAGTTGCAGGCCGTCATGGAGGCGGCGAGCCCGCCCGACCTTGAACTTGGATTCCGCCCGATGTTCGGCGGGATCATGGGCTATGCCGCCGGGCAGGTGTTCGCTTCCCTCTCGAATGTGGGGCTCGCGCTCAAGATGACTGGCGCGGATCACGCGGCGTTGAGCGAGGTGCCCGGCGTGAAGACGCTGCGGTATGAACCGGACGATCCGTTGAGCAAGAGCTATCTCCTGCTGCCGGACGCGATGGTATCCGATCCCGACAGCCTTCGATCGTGGATGGCGCGCAGTGCAGCGGGCCTGAAGCCGACGACCAAGAAGCCGCGCAAGAAACCTTTGGAGAGCAAATGATGTCTCGTATCTGCTTCGTTGAGTTACCCGCATCCGACCTCGCTTCAGCCCGCTCGTTCTATACCGATGCGTTCGGCCTCGCCTTTACCGACTTCGGCCCAAGCTATTCCTGCACGTTGACGGGTGACGTGGACCTCGGCTTGCAAGCGGATGCTAGCGAGACCACCTCCGCACCCCTGGTGGTCATCGCCGTCGACGATCTGGAGGCGTCCCTGGAAGCGGTGAGCAAGGCGGGAGGGGTCATCACCAAGCCGATATTCGCCTTTCCGGGTGGTCGACGCTTCCACTTCCGCGATCCGAGCGGAAACGAGCTCGCCGCCCTGAAGACGGACTGACGACTCTGGCACCGCGTGAGTGTCGAAACCGGTCGAGACTATTGAAAAACTCGGGCTGCGACAGATAATTGCGCCTTCTCGTAAGCTTTGAAGGCAACGGCTACTCGTAGAGAGATATTCGTGCGCTGATTTTTGCGTAAGAAGCAAGATTGTGACGCATGCCGTAGAAGGACCGACTTTTTCAACAGTCTCATTCAGTTTTGATACTGCGCAGCATAGCAGCAAGCCGCCCCAATCTTGGCCTTTTATGGCGTTCATTCCGAATCTGGGTACCGAACATTGTTGCCCGCATAGAAAACCTGTGGAATGCCGCAACATAATGGCGGCGCTATCGATCTTAGGGCTCAAACCCAATCAGCGGGTTGAGCTGAGCGCCGTTCGCTGATTCAC
>NZ_CAXSHH010000046.1:0-20871 GCF_964237155.1 uncultured Sphingomonas sp.
GTGCCGCCCGGCGCGGCGCGGGTATGGTCCGGGCTCACCCAGCACGAGATCGCGCGCTCCCCGCCCTTCCAATAAGCGCCCACGGTCGCGGCGATCACCATGAAGAGGTATTCGGTCGACGGCTTCACCCCCAGGAACACCTCGCTGGCGATCTGGAACGGCCGTAGATAAAGTGACCCATCGATACCGGGCGCGGGCACCCAGTCGCGGTCGATCGCCACCAGCCGCTCCACCGCCTCGACGAACAGCTCCTCCGGCAGCTCGGGCATCGCCATGCGCCGGGCGGAGTCGCGGAAACGGCGCGCGTTGGCGGTCGGGCGGAACAGCGCGGCACCGCCGTCCGCCAGCCGATACGCCTTCATCCCCTCGAAGATCTCTTGCGCGTAATGGAATACGGACGACGCCGGATCCATAACCAGCGGCGCGCGCGCGGCGACGTGCGCGTCGTGCCATCCGCCCGCCTCCGACCAGCGGATCACCGCCATATGGTCGGTGAACACGCGTCCGAACCCCGGATCGGCCATACGTTCCGCGCGCTCGACGGCGGGAACAGGCTGGGCGTTCGGTCGGATGTCGAAAGAAAGCGCCAAGGCGGTGAACTCGTCAATTGGATGGGTTGCGGCGGCGTAAGGTGCGCGTCTAGGCGGGTCAACATGGCGTCCGCCCCATCCGCTTCCCCCCTCTTCCTGCGGGAACCCGAACTCCGCCGCGGCCTCGAGCTTCTGTATTTCGGCAACAGCCACATCACCCGCGCGATCGATCGGGGGTTGGCCGCGCAGGGGTTGGGCCGCGCGCACCACCGCGCGCTGTATTTCATCGCGCGCAAGCCCGACATGACGGTCAGCGAGCTCTTGGCGCTGCTCGCCATCACCAAACAGTCGCTCGGCCGCGTGCTGGGCGACCTGTCGGAGCGCGCGCTGGTCGAGATGCGCCCGGGCGAGCGCGACCGCCGCCAGCGTTTGCTGCATCTGACGGACGCGGGCACGGCGCTCGAGATCGAACTGTTCGACGCGCTTCGCGAAAAACTGTCCGCGGCCTATGCGCGCGCGGGCCAGCAAGCGGTGGGTGGTTTCTGGGCGGTGCTGGAGGGGTTGATTCCCGAGGACGAGCGCGGCCGACTCGACGCCCTTCGCCTGCGCGACTAGCGGGCGAGCGCGGCCAGCTCCCCGTTGCGGCGCTCGGCCGCGCGCAAGGTATCCGTCAACAACCGCACCAGCGCGTCGTCGCGGTCGAGCACGTCCAATCCCTCGCGCGTCGACCCGCCCGGGCTCGCGACGCGATCCGCGAGCGCGCTTGGCCCTTCGTCGGATTCGGCGGCCATCGTCGCCGACCCACTCACCGTCGCCAGCGCCAACCGCCGCGCCTGGTCCTCCGGCAGACCCAGCGTCGATCCCGCCCGCGCCAGCGCATTGACGAAGCGGAACAGAAATGCGGGACCCGACCCGGCCAGCGCCGTCACCGCGTCGAACAGCCGCTCCTCCGCGATCCACTCATACGTCCCGAGCGGCGCGCATAGGCTCTCGGCGGTCCGTCGCGCCCGCTGGTCGCCCGTCGACCCGAACAACGCCGTGACGCCGCGGCCGATCGCGACCGGCAGATTGGGCATCGCGCGCACTACGGCCCCGGCCCGACAGGTCGCCGCGACCGTCGCCTCATCGACCCCGGCCAGGATCGATACGAGCAGCCTGGGCATATGCGCGGCAAGGGATGTGCCCTTCAGCTCGCCGAGCTTTTGCGGCTTCAGTGCGAGGACGACCGTGTCGAACACGGCCTCCAAGCCCGGGATCGCCGGGACGACGGCGACGCCGTCCGGCATCGTCCGCCCGCTAGGGCTGACCACCACTACCCGCGCAGGTTCCAATCCGGCCGCGAGCCACCGCCGCAGCATCGCCCCGCCCATGTTCCCGCAACCGATCATCAACACCCGGCCGGCATCGGCCATGGTGACGGTCACGCCTCTCCCTGCGTGTCGATCATCGCGGCGGCGATCGCGTCCTTGGGGCTCTTGCCGCCCCACAGCACGAACTGGAACACCGGATAGAACCGCTCGCACTCGTCGATCGCGCTCTCCACCAGCAGCTCGGCCGCGGCGAGCGACATCGTTCCCTCCTCCGCCCCGTCGACGATCGCGGCATGGCGGAACAGCAGCACGCCGGTCACCGACCACAGCTCGAAATGGCCGATCCACAACTGCTCGTTGACGAGCCCGATGGTCTCGTAGATCGCCGCGCGCCGGTCCTCGGTCACCTTGATGTCGGGGAAAGCCAGGAACTGGAGCACCTGGTCGTCGTCGCGCCACATCGCGCGCAACTCGTACTCCGTCCAGCTGCCCTTGACGCTCACGACGATCTCGTCGTCATGGCGCTGATGGCTCCAGCCATGCGCCGTGTAATACGCCTCGAGCATGTCGATGGGGGCGGAGTCCTCCACCTCGAAATCGGCCTGTTCGAGCATCAGCGCCCCTCTAGCACCCGCGTCACGCCCGCGACGGTGGCGAGAGCTTGGGCATTATGCAAGGGTATCGTCCACCCCAAGCGGCGAAGCTGTGGACAAGCCGGAACGGGACGCCGCCTCGATCGCGTCGATCCGCTGGCGGAGCGCGTCGGCCTCGTCGCGCGCGGCCGCGGCCATCGCCTTGACCGCCTCGAACTCGTCGCGCGACACGAAGTCGAGCCCCCCGATCCATTCTCGTGCTCGCGACCGGGCGCTTAGCTCCGCCTCGCGGCCGACGCCCGCGAGCGTTCCCGCCGCGCCGCTCACCACCTTCATCAAATCGTCGAACATCCGGTTCTCGGACTGCATCGGTTCTTCCTATCCAATCTGACTAATAATTTGGGTCGTACGCCCGCCCGGCGCAAGCTCCGCCCCAGGGTTCAGCCGGTCGATCCGCCAGTTGAGCACGCCCGCATAACCGATCCAGACAAGATACGGCACCATCGCCCAGGCGGCGGCGGAGCGGATGCGCCCGAATGCGATCGTCGCCAGGATGCCGCTGGCGACCATCGCGGCGATCAGCATCCAACCGAGCGTGACCCGATGCGCTCCGAAGAACAGCGGCAGCCAGACGAGATTGAGCGCCAGCGCCACTACGAACAGCGCGATCGCCACGCCCCGCCCCCGCGCGCCGCGCGCATGCAGGATCATGGCCAGCGCCAGGCCCATTAGCGCATACAGCGTCGTCCAGGCGACGGGGAACGCCCAGTCGGGCGGTGTCGCGGCCGGCTTGGCGAGCGCGGCGTACCACGCATTTTCCGATCCGGCGGGCGCGATCGATCCGGACAGGAAGCCGAGCAGGAGCACCGCCGGCACCGTGACCGCGGCCCAGCGCGGAAAAGACATGCGCAACTGTCCCTGAGAGGCGATGCCGCCTAACCTACTCACTCCTCGGCCGTGTCGGCCCATTTGACGGGCAAGGGTCGGACCGTCCAGCGCGGCGCATGTCGAGCTCGTGCGAACCGCTCAATTCCGGACCGCCGCCAGCAGGAATTCGACATTGCCCTCGGGTCCGGTGATCGGGCTCTCGGTCACGCCGACGACCGACCAGCCGCGCCCCGCCACCCACGCCGCGGTCTCGGAGCAGACGCGGGCATGGACCGCCGGATCGCGAACCACGCCCCCGCGACCGACCTCGCCGCGGCCCGCCTCGAACTGCGGCTTGACCAGCGCCATCAGCCGCGCCTTCGGCCCAGCGAAGCCGAGCGGCACGTCGAGCACCTTGGCCAGTCCGATGAAGCTCGCGTCGCACACGATCAGGTCGATCGCCTCGGGCACGTGCGCGCCCGTCAGCACGCGCGCGCTCGTCCGCTCGTGAACGACCACGCGCGGATCCTGCCTGAGGCTCCAGGCGAGTTGGTTGGTCCCGCTATCGACCGCATAGACCCGGGCCGCGCCGCGCTGGAGCAGCACGTCGGTGAAGCCGCCCGTCGACGACCCGACATCGATCGCCACCGCGCCCGCCACGGCCCACCCGAACCGATCGAGCCCATGCACCAGCTTGACCCCGCCGCGCGACACATACGGGTGGTCGCGCCCTTTCACCGTCAATGCCAAGTCGTCCGCGATCGCCTGCCCGGGCTTGTCGACCTTGTGATCGCCCGCGAACACCAGCCCCGCCATGATAAGCGCCTGCGCACGCGTCCGGCTCTCGACGAGCCCCCGGTCGACGAGCAGCTGGTCGATCCGAGTCCTAGGCAATGGACATCACGAACCGCATTCGATCAACGGGGACGATCGTCGGGTCAGCCTTCGTCCGGTCTGGATAGAGAGGGGAAAGACGGCGGAGGTGAACCCTTCGGCAAGTTGCCGTGCAGCGCGTACTGCAACACCGCCTCCACCCGGGCCAACCGATCGCCGAACGCGATCGAGCGTTGATCGGCCTGCTTGGCGATCGCCGTCGTGTTCGCCAGCTTTTCGGACAGGACCATGATGTCGCGAAGCCCGCGAAGGATATCGCTGATCATGCATTCAGCCCCAGCCTGACGCGTACTTCATCCCAGTCGATATCGGCCTGCTCCAGCTCGGCGAACACCTCCGCGCGGATCGTCTCAGGGTCTCGCTTGGGCCGCGCGGCGATATAGGCGTCGAGGTCGTCGAAGGTCGCCTGCATGCGCGCCTTCACTTCGTCGATCTGCCGCATGATCTCCGCCCCGATGTCCTCGGGCATTTCCTCTTCGAACTCGAATCGTTCGGTGGCGGTGCGGACATAGTCGCTGACGCTCATAGCCGCCGATTTCGCGCGCGCCATCAGCACCATCTTCTCACCCTTGGAGAGAAGCACCACCAACCGATCATTACGGATATCGACGCTACGTGTCGCCATGCCTTACCTCCCGAGCACATGTACATATCATGTGCGTGTAGGAATTCAAGCCCGCGCTTCGGCGACCCCGCTCGAATTATGCCGTAGCGCCTTGAGCACCGTCTCCACGATCGCCTCCGCGTCCAGCCCGGCGTCGGCATACTGCGTCTCGGGCTTGTCCTGGTCCTGGAAGACGTCCGGCAACCGGAGCGTGCGCAGCTTCAGCCCGCCATCGATCAGCCCCTCGTCGCTCGCCAGCGTCAGTACGTGCGCGCCCAGGCCGCCGACCGATCCTTCCTCGATCGTCACCGCGACCTCGTGCGTCGTCAGCAACCGCCGGATCAGCGCCTCGTCGAGCGGCTTGGCGAAGCGGAGGTCGGCGACACTCGTCGACAAGCCCTTGGCCTCCAACGCATCCGCCGCGCGCAGCGCCTCGGCCAGGCGCGTGCCGAGCGACAGGATCGCGACCTTCTTCCCCTCGCGCACCATACGCCCGCGGCCGATCTCCAGCCGCTCCGGCACCGCCGGGAGCGGCACGCCGACGCCGTTCCCGCGCGGGTAGCGGACCGCGATCGGCCCCGTGTCATGGAGCACGCAGGTATGGACCATGTGCACCAGTTCCGCCTCGTCCGCCGCCGCCATCACGACGAAGTTGGGGAGCGTCGCCAGGTACGTGACATCGAACGACCCGGCGTGCGTCGCCCCGTCGGCGCCGACCAGCCCCGCCCGATCGATCGCGAAGCGCACGGGCAGGTTCTGGATCGCCACGTCATGGACCACCTGGTCGTAGGCGCGCTGGAGGAAGGTCGAATATATCGCGCAGAACGGGCGCATTCCCTGCGCCGCGAGCCCGGCCGCGAAGGTCACGCCGTGCTGCTCGGCGATGCCGACATCGAAGAACCGGTCGGGATGCGCCGCCGCGAACTTGTCGAGACCCGTCCCCGACGGCATCGCGGCGGTGATCGCGCAGATGCGGTCGTCATGCTCCGCCTCACGCGAAAGCGCTTCCCCGAACACGTTCTGGTATTGCGGCGGTCCCGGCGGCGCCTTGGACTGCGCGCCCGTGATCACGTCGAACTTCTGGACGCCGTGATACTTGTCCGCCGACGCCTCCGCTGGGGCGTAACCATTGCCCTTCTTGGTCACGACATGGACGAGGATCGGCCCTTCCTCCGCGTCTCGCACATTCTCCAGCACGGGGATCAAATGGTCGAGGTTATGCCCGTCGATCGGCCCCACATAATAAAAGCCCAGCTCCTCGAACAACGTGCCGCCCATCGTCATCCCGCGCGCGAACTCGTCGGTCTTGCGCGCCGCCTCGTGGAACGGGCGGGGCAGCTTGCGCGCAAGCTTTTTCAGCAGCTCGCGGATGCTCAGGAACTCGCGGCTTGACACCATCCGCGACAGATATGCCGACAGCCCGCCCACCGGCGGCGCGATCGACATGTCGTTGTCGTTCAGGATCACCACCAGCCGGTTGCCCGCGGCCTCGGCGTTGTTCATCGCCTCGTACGCCATGCCCGCCGACATGGCGCCGTCGCCGATCACCGCGATCCCCTTGCCCGGCCGGTCCGACAGCTTGTTGGCGATCGCGAAGCCGAGCGCCGCGGAGATCGAGGTCGAGGAATGCGCCGCGCCGAACGGGTCGTATTCCGATTCGGACCGCTTGGTGAAGCCCGACAACCCGCCGCCCTGGCGCAGCGTCCTGATGCGGTCGCGCCGCCCCGTCAGGATCTTGTGCGGGTAGCATTGGTGCCCGACGTCCCAGATCAGCCGATCGGCGGGCGTGTCGAACACGTAATGGATCGCCGTCGTCAGCTCGACGACGCCCAGGCCCGAGCCCAAATGCCCGCCCGTCGTCCCGACCGCCGAGATCACCTCCTGCCGCAGCTCGTCGGCGAGTTGGCGCAACTGATCCGGTTTCAGCTTGCGGAGATCGCCGGGCACGAAAACGGTGTCGAGCAGCGGCGTTGTGGGTGGATCGGCCATCGCGGATGCTTAACGGGTCAGGGCGTTAGTGTCGATCGCGCCAAGTAGTCGGGGAGATCAGGCGCAAGTGGCGCACTTGCCTCGCACCTCGACCACCGGTCGCACGGGCGAGAAGCCGGTGTCGGACGCCGCCCCACGGATCGCGCCCGTCAACTTATCGTTATCAATATGCGTCGTCTGCCCGCAACCGTCGCACACCAGGAAGATGCAGTCGTGCAGGCACCCCGGATGGCTGTTGGCCAGATACGCGTTCGCGCTCTCGACCCGCATCGCCAGGTTCGCGCCGACGAACAGGTCGAGGATGCGATACACGCTGTTCGCCGCCACCCGTCGCCCCTGCGCGATCGAGACCGCCTCCGCGATGTCATAGGCCGACGCCGGCTTGTCGAACCCGGCAAGCGCGCCGAACACGCTCGCGCGCATCGCCGTCCACTGCTCCCCCGCCCCCACCAACGCTGTCTGAGCAGCCTGGGTCAGGTCATCGCTGTTGGCATGGTGATGGTGGTGCGCGGCCATCGACGAAACTTAGGGCGTGGCCCGCCCTGGAGCAAGCGGACGCCCTCGAACGCGATCAGTCGAACGCCACCCGGTTCAGCCGGTGCCCGAACGCCAGAAGCGCGACGCCGATGATCGTCCACATCGCCTCGTCATGGTTCGGCCCGTGCCCGAGCGTCATCGCGCCCGCCATGATGCCGAGGCCCAGCGATCCCATCGCGGGCGGCATCAGCATGCCGTGCTCCCACGCGCCGCGGCCGAGCGCGAGCGCGCCGAACAGGATGGCCACGACCAGCCCCACCTCGTGGAACAGCGGATGGAGGAGCAGGCCGCCGACCGTCGAGGCGAGCGCCACGAGTACGGAGGTGGTGAGGCAGTGAACGAGACACAGGCCGGAAAGCCCGATCGCGTATCGATCGAGGGCGTCGCTCCATCGCGGTCCGGAAAGGGCGGCGTTCATCGCTGAACTAACTAGCGCGAATGATCGCTCGTTACAACATCACATCGCCGGTATGTACGGCCCATGGACGACTTGATCGTCCGGTCCTCCGTACGATCGCTTGGCGCTCGGGCGCGCAGTCCCTACCTCTCCATCATGCTCAAGCCCAGCGCCGCGTTCATGACCCTCGCCCGGCCCCTGACCGTGTCGCGCTGGCTGTTCGCCGTCGCCGGTCTGATCGTGTTGATGGTCATCGTCGGCGGGATCACGCGGCTGACCGAGTCGGGGCTGTCTATCACCAGCTGGAAGCCGATCAGCGGCACCATCCCACCGCTGAATGACGCGCAGTGGCGGGCCGAGTTCGACGCCTACAAGCGGATCCCCGAATACATCCAGCTGAACGCGGGCATGACGATGGCTGGGTTCAAGGCGATCTTCTTCTGGGAGTACGCGCACCGCCTGCTCGGCCGGATCATCGGCTTGGCCTTCGCGCTGCCCCTCCTCTATTACGCCGCGCGCCGCTGGATACCGCGCGGCTATGGCTGGCGGCTTCTCGCGCTGCTCGCGCTCGGCGCCACGCAGGCCGTCATCGGCTGGTGGATGGTCTCCTCGGGGCTGTCCGACCGCACCGACGTCAGCCACGTGCGCCTCGCGGTCCACCTCTTGACCGCACTCACCATTCTGGCGGGGCTTGTCTGGACCGCGCTCGATCTGCGCGCGCTCCACTATAACCCGCTTGCCGCGCCCGCCCGCCTCGGCGGCGTCGCCATCGTCGCGCTGGTCGGGCTCTATCTCCAGCTACTTTACGGGGCATTCACCGCCGGGCTCGACGCGGGCTATGCCTTCTCGAGCTGGCCGATGATGGGCGATAAATGGTATCCCGCCGCCGCGCCGATGCTCCCGACCGCGCTCCAGAACGCGGTGGATAATCCCATCATGGTGCAGTTCGTCCACCGATGGCTCGCCTTCGTCACCGCCGCCGGCCTCGTCTGGCTCGCCGCCCGCGCCGTCAAGGCGGGCTCACCACGCGCGGGCGTCGCGGTGATCCTTCTCGTCGGCCTGCAGATCTCGCTGGGCGTCGCCACGATCGTGACCGGCGTCGCGTTCCCCCTGGCGGTCGCGCACCAAGCCAACGCCGCGCTGCTGCTGATCGCCACCGTCTGGGCCGCGCATGTCGTCGGCGAGCGGGTTGCGGTGCTCGAAGCCGCTCGCTGACTGACCGGGTATTCCTGTACCTGTCAGCAAAGCCGCTGATTAGTTGACGTTCAGCCCCCGATCCGTCATTGACGCTTTCAACGCGCCGCCTTTTCCGGGCGGCGTTCGTTGTTTCACGATAAAGGTCCAAGCCCCATGAAGGCGCTAATGAAGACCACCAAGTCGGCCAAGCCGCACGAGGTGGAGAAGAAGTGGCACATCGTCGACGCGGAGAACCTCGTCGTCGGTCGCGCCGCGGTCGTCATCGCGAACGTCCTGCGCGGCAAGCACAAGACATCATATACCCCGCATGTCGATTGCGGCGACAACGTCGTCGTCATCAACGCCGACAAGATCCGCTTCACGTCCAACAAGGCGCAGAAAAAGGTCTATTACAAGCACACCGGCTACGCGGGCGGCATCAAGGCCATCACCGCAGCAAAGGTGCTTGAGGGCCGCTTCCCCGAGCGCGTCCTAGAGAAGGCCGTCGAGCGGATGATCCCGCGCGGGCCTCTCGGTCGCGAGCAGATGCGCAACCTGCGCATTTTCAAGGGCACCGATCACCCCCACACCGCCCAGGACCCGCAGGTTCTCGACATCGCGGGCATGAGCCCCAAGAACAAGGTCGGCGCACGATGACCGATAACCGCCAGAACGACAGCCGTCAGTCCTTGTCCGACCTCGCCGCGTTGACCGGAGCGCCAGCCCCCGTCGGCGGTCGCCCGATCGACTCCGACGCCAACGCCGCGACGCCCAACGACACCTTCGAGCTGCCCGCCGTCTCGACCATGCCGCTTCGCGAGCAGGAGATCGACGCACAGGGCCGCGCCTACGCCACCGGTCGTCGCAAGGACGCGGTCGCGCGCGTCTGGATCAAGCCCGGCTCGGGCAAGATCACGATCAACGGCCGCGACCAGGAGACGTATTTCGCGCGTCCCTCGCTCCGCCTCGTCATCAACCAGCCCTTCGGCGTCGCCGAGCGCGACGGCGCGTACGACGTGATCTGCACCGTCAAGGGCGGCGGGCTGTCGGGCCAGGCGGGTGCGGTCAAGCACGGCATCAGCCAGGCGCTGACCCGCTACGAGCCGGTGCTTCGCGCTCCCGTCAAGGCGGCGGGCTTCCTGACCCGTGACAGCCGCATCGTCGAGCGCAAGAAGTACGGCCGCGCCAAGGCGCGCCGCAGTTTCCAGTTCTCGAAGCGCTAATTCGTCCAGCCTTCCCGACCTTGTCTCGGGGAAAAAGAAAGGGGGCGGTCCGCAACTGGCGGATCGCCCCCTTTTTCATTCGGTCGCTTGGTCTTAACGACCGCGCAGCGTATTCAGCAGCGCGAGGCCGACGACGCCCGCGAGCGCGGCGGTCGCGCCGGGCCGCGCCTTGGCGAACGCACGCGCCTTGTCGGTCGCCTGCGTGAATTGCCCCTTCGCGCCCGTGTTGCCGGTGGTCTGGTTGATGGTGGTCATAAGCGGTACTCCATGAATGACGACACGCTAGTCGAAGCGGGCGTGGGGTGCGGAACGTGCGGCCGCGCGATAGGTGCCGTATAAATCGTTCGGCCGTGCGTGGCGGCGCACGAATGCCGTGCCTAGATCGCGCGCATGAGCGACCTTCCCGAACTCCCCGCCGCCGCCTTCGCCAAGCAGGACACGGGCGACGACCTCGACTTCTACGCTCCGCCGCGCCTCGTCACGCATATCGACCAGGGCGCGGTCGCCGCGCTCACCGACTGCTACCGCCGTCTGCTCCCGGCAGGGGGCGGCGTGCTCGACCTGATGTCCAGCTGGATCAGCCACCTGCCGGACGACGTGCCGCTCGGCGAGGTGGTCGGCCAGGGCATGAACGCGGATGAACTCGCCTTGAACCCACGCCTCGATCGCTGGTTCGTCCAGGACCTCAACGCCAATCCCGTGCTTCCGCTGATCGACGGCGCGCTCGACGCCGCGCTCTGCTGCGTCGGCGTCCAGTACCTCCAGCGACCCGTCACCGTCTTCACCGAAGTCCGCCGCGCGCTTCGCCCCGGATCGCCCTTCATCGTCAGCTTCTCCAACCGCTGCTTCCCGACCAAGGCGGTCGCCATCTGGCGCTCGCTCGACACCGCCGGTCAGGCGCGGCTGGTCCAGCTCTATCTCGACCGCGCGGGGTTCGCCGACGCGAAGTCGACTGTTCTCGCCGACGGCCGCCGGAGCGACCCGCTCGTCGCGGTCACAGGTCGGGCCTGACCGCCGGCGACGGCCGGAAAACCGGCTCGTCGCTCGCCAGCATGACCGAGAAATAAGCGGCCGTGCGCTGCGGCATCTCGTCGAACACCAGCTCCTCGGCGTTGCGGGTGAGCCTGATCGCGGTCCCGCCCTCCGCCTGCTCGACGAAGCTGTCAAAATGCGTGAAATTGTTGGTCCGAAGATCGAGCACCGGCTCGCGCCCGCGTTCCAGCTTGCGCTTGAACCCGACCGCGCCGCCCGTCGCGACCATGTAGTCGCACAACCGCCGGAACAGCTTGGGCAGGATCGGCGCCTCCTCGGTGATGACGGCGAGTTCGGTCGGGTCGAAGCCGGCGGTCCCCCTATCCTCGGGCCAAAGACCCCGGCCAGCGGCTCGCGCCTCGATCACGGCCTCGGCCAGCGCGTCGCGCAATGTCCCGAACAGCCCGGTATAGAAGGTTGGATAGGCGAGGCCCTCACGCAGCGCCAGGTGGTTGAAGCTGTCGCGGAGCCTGTCGGGTTGGAGGACGATGCTCGCGCCGTCATCCTCCGGCGGATCACCTGCGAAAACGAACGCGATCGGCCGCCCGTTCTTCTCGACCGAGCGCGACAGGATGTAACCAGGCGTCCCGTCCATCGCGGCCAGCACCGTCCGCCGCGCGCCGTCCCAGCGCACGCCGGTGACGCCCGCGAAACCGAGCAGCCGATCGGACGCGGCATCCGCCCACCGGCGCGGCTGCGCATACACCCCGCCCCCGCTCGGCGGCGAGTAATGCGTTTCAAGCGTGTCGATCGCCTCGATCCGCAATTGCAGATGCCCGCGCGCGTTCATTCGCGGCCGAAAGCCGCCGAGCCTGCCGAGCAGCTCCGGGTCGCGCGGTTCGAACCGGATCGAGTCGCCGTCGGGCGAATAGCCCACGACATGAAAGCGCCCGGCGATCAGCGTGAACGGCATCGTGTGTTCCCTTTGCTCAACCGACCGTCAGCCGGTCCTTGGCCCCGTCCGCCTTGCCCGTCAGCCCGGGCACCTCGTCGAGCTGACGCAGATCGGTGAAGCGCCCGCGTTCCTCGCGGTAGCGTACGATCTCGAACCCGTGGCCCTTCAGCTCGGGGATCAGGTCCAGTTCGGCCGCGGTCGCTGCGTTCAGGTCGATCATACAAATACCTCTTTACCGATATGCGTCACGCGGCAGGCCAGGTCCGCCTCCCCGCTCGCCACGATCCAATGATCGCCTCCATCGGCGATCCCGGTCGTGAACACCACGTCGTCGATGTACATCAGGTCGCGCAACGGCTCGGTCAGCGCCGGGTTCGCCTCGAGCAGCGGCACCTCGGCCGTTCGCAGCATCACCGACGGATTGTCGCGGTCCAGGATCGACCAATAGGTCCGGTATTTTCCCACCCGCCCCGACGGCTCGACGCCGTGCCACAGCGTCAGCCAGCCCGCCGTCGTCAAGACCGGCGGCGTCCCCCCGCCCATCCGCGCGGTCGCGACCGTGTCGGCGCGCGGGCGGATACCGGGTCGGTCGTGTGGTCGCCAATGGAGCGCGTCGAGCGAGCGCGCCAGGTTGATCGATGGCCCCGCCAGCCACTCCGATCCCGGCGGATAGGCGAAATACAGGTCGCCCAGCGGCCGCGTCTGCGCCCAATACTCGCCCCCGATCAGCCCCTCGAACACCAGCATGTCCTTGTTCTGGTGGTCCAGCACGATCCCCTCCAGCGTCCAGTCGAGCGCGTCGTCGCTGGTGTAGAGCGTCGTGCATTGCCGCTCCGGGCTGACTGAGCAGGTCGTCATCAGATATCGCCCGCCCACCTGGCTGATCCGCGCATCCTCGACGCCGTAGCATTGGTAGCTCCCGGTCGGCGCGATCGCGCGGTCGTAATGCACCTGCTCGACCCGCCGGCCCTCCGCGTCGAGCTCGACGGGCAGCAGCCATGACAGCGAGGTGAGCGCCATTACCCGCCACGCGCCGCCCGGCACCCCGATCTTGCGCGGATCGGACAGGTCGATCGCCTCGACCGGCCACCGGTCGAGCACATACCCGCCCGCGTCCCACCGCACCGAACGCACATGACCACCTTCCAGCGGATGCCGCAGCGCCTCCGCCACCCGCACCATCAGGAGGAGATTGCCGTTCGGCAGCCGCGTCATCCCCGGATTGAACGCGCCCAGCACGAACGTTTCCGCGTCGACCTTCCCCGCCAGCGGCGAGCGCGCCAGGTCGACATCGCGCGGCCCGAACAGGACTCGGTCGAACTTGTGGACGCTCATGCCGCCGCTGGCTCCAGCACCCGCTCCAGCCACCGCGCGATCGGCCGCTTCAGCTCGGGTTCGTTCAGCGTCGGCGCGTGCCCCGTCCCCGACACCGTCGCCAGCTCGCCCTGCGCCAGCGTCGCCGTCATCCGCTCGGCCGTCTCCGCCGCCAGCACGTCCGACCGCTCGCCGCGCACCACCAAGGTCGGCGTGCCATGTAGCGCATCGAGCGCGCGCCACATATCCGGCCCCGCCTCGTTCCCCGGCACGCGGAACGGCTCGGCGATCCGCAGGTCGTAATCCAGCACGATCCGCCCCGCGCTGTTCAGCCGGTGCGTGCGCTTGGCCATCGCCAGCCAGTCCTCGACCCCCCAATCCGGGTGGATCGTCCCGTTTCCCTCTTGCACCCCGCGCGCCGCGTGCATCCAGGTCGGCCAGCTCGACGCGCGCCCGACATAGCCCCTGATCCGCTGGAGCCCGCGCGGGTCGATATCGGGCCCGACATCGTTCAGCAGCGCCCCGACCAACCGCCCCCGCTCCGCACCAGCCAGCAGCATCGTCACGATCCCGCCCAGCGACGTGCCGATCGCCGCGAACCGCCCGATCCTTTGTTCCTCCAGCAGCGCGTCGACGTCCTGCACGTATGTCAGCGGCGCGTAGCTCATCGGGTCCTTGGCGTACCCGCTCTCGCCCCGCCCCCGGAAATCGAGCGCGAGAACGCGCCATTCCGGCGACAGCCGCGCCGCCAACTCCGCGAAATCGCGCGCGTTGCGGGTCAGCCCCGGCAGGCACAGGATCGGCGGCCGCCCCGCATCCCCGCCGGCGTAATCGCGATAGTGGAGGCGCAGCCCGTCGGGCGACCACCAGTAACGATCCTCGTATCCGACCAATGCTTGCACCCCGTTCCGCGCGGGCCCCATATCGCCGTATGCCGATCGACCCGCAAGCATATCGCCCCGCCGCCGCCCTCCAGGAACTCGGCCCCGATTTCTGGGATCCAGTCGCCGCCGCCGACTTTCCCGAGACGCGCCTGCACTACCGCAACGACCGCGCCGCCGCGCAGGTCGGGCTGGACGCGCTGACGGACGAGGAGTGGGTCCGCCATTTCGGCCGCTTCGACCCGCTCCCGGGGACGCTGCCCGGGCCGCTCGCGCTCCGTTATCACGGCCACCAATTCCGCAGCTACAACCCCGAGATCGGCGACGGCCGCGGCTTCACCTTCGCCCAGATGCGCGACGACCGCGACCGCCTGATGGACCTCGGCACCAAGGGCTCCGGCCAGACGCCATGGAGCCGCTTCGGCGACGGCCGCCTGACGCTGAAGGGCGGCGTGCGCGAGATCCTGGCGACCGAGATGCTCGAAGCACTCGGCGTCCCCACCTCGCGCACCCTGTCGAGCATCGAGACCGGCGAGGCGCTGCAGCGTGGCGACGAACCCTCCCCGACACGCGGCGCGGTGATGGTCCGCCTGAGCCACGGCCACATCCGCATCGGCACCTTCCAACGCCTGGCTTACCTTCGCGACGAAGCGAACATGCGCCGCCTGACCGACTACGTGCTCCGCGAACTTTACGCCGAGGAGCCCGGAGACGAGCCCGCGCTCCGCCTGCTCGACCTCGTGCTCGACCGCACCGCGCGGCTCGCCGCATCCTACATGGCGGCGGGCTTCGTCCACGGCGTGCTCAATTCGGACAACATCAACGTCACCGGCGAAAGCTTCGACTATGGCCCTTGGCGCTTCGCCCCGACCTGGGACGCGGGCTTCACCGCCGCCTATTTCGACCATGCCGGACTGTACGCGTTCGGCCGCCAGCCCGAGGCGATCAATTGGGACGTCATGCAGCTCGCCGGCTCCTTGCGCCTGATCGCCGGGAGCGAGCCGCTCGTCACCCTGCTCGACACCTTCGGCCCGCGTTTCCAGGGATACATCGCCGCCGCGATGCTTTGGCGGCTCGGCCTGACCTCGCGGGGCGAGGAGGCCGACCGCGCGTTGATCCAATCGCTCGAACGTACGCTCCGCACGACCGGCGTGGAGGTCCACCACTTCTTCCACGACGCCTTCGCGCAAGCCCTGCCGAGCTCCTATGGCGAGGAATGGGCCGACTTTCGCGCCCTCGCCGCCGCCCACGCGCCCCGCAGGGAACGCGATGCCGATTGGCAGGGCGAACCTTGCGGCATGCTCATCGACGAGGTGGAAGCGATTTGGTCACCGATCGCGGAAAGCGACGACTGGTCGCGGCTGCACGCCAAGGTCGCGGAGGTGCGCGCGATGGGCGACGCGCTCGCTTGACCTCCTTCTTGATCCCGGTCAACCAACGCCCCCGATGCCCGCCGAGCTTCACTCCCACGAACCCGCCACCGGCGCGCACCTGTGGTCGGGCGCGGTCGGCGACGCGGACGCGGAGGTCGCCGTCGCCCGCTCCGGCTGGGCCGCCTGGGCCGCCCGTCCCTTCACCGTCCGCGCGGAGGCGCTCCGCCGTTTCGTCAACGTCGTGCGCTCCCGCCACGAGCCCTTCGCCGACCTGATCGCGCGCGAGACGGGCAAGCCGCTCTGGGAGGCCCGGACCGAAATCGACAGCGTCATCGCCAAGGTCGAAATCTCGATCGCGGCCTACGGCGAACGCACCGCGCAACGCCGCCTCGACTCGCCGATGGGTAGCCGCATGGCGCTCCGCCATAAGCCGCACGGCGTGCTCGCGGTGCTCGGCCCCTACAACTTCCCGGCCCACCTGCCGAACGGCCACATCGTCCCCGCGCTGCTGGCGGGCAACGCGGTCGTATTCAAGCCGTCGGAAAAGACCCCCGCCGTCGGTACCTACCTGGTCGACTGTTTCCACGCCGCCGGCATTCCGCCCGAATGCGTCCGCCTCCTGGCCGGCGGCCCCGCCGAGGGTCGCGCGCTATCGGCGCACCCCGACATCGACGGGCTCCTCTTCACGGGCTCGGCGCGCACCGGCCTCGCGCTGAACCGCGCCTTCGCCGAGCATCCGGAGAAGATCCTCGCGCTCGAGATGGGCGGCAACAACCCGATCATCGTCTGGGACACCCCCGACCTCCACACCGCCGCGACGATCGTCGCCCAGTCCGCCTTCACCAGCGCCGGCCAACGCTGCACCGCCGCGCGCCGCCTGATCGTCGAGGACCGGCTCTACGATCCGCTGATCGAAGTGCTGAGCAAGCTGATCGGCCGCCTCATCGTCGGCGATCCGCACGCCGTCCCGCAGCCCTTCATGGGCCCGGTGATCGACGACGAGGCCGCCGACACGCTGACCGAGGCTTTCCTGGGCCTGCTCCTCACCGGCGGCCGCGCGATCCGCCATCTGGAACGCCCGGTCGAGGACCGCCCCTTCCTTCTCCCCGGTCTGATCGACGTGACCGCGGTGCGCGACCGGCCCGACACCGAACTGTTCGGCCCCGTCCTGCAGGTCATCCGCGCCGACGATTTCGACGCCGCGATCGCCGAGGCCAACAACACCCGCTACGGTCTTTCGGCCTCGCTGATCTGCCAGACGCCCCAGCTCTACGACCGCTTCTGGGCGAACGCGCGCGCCGGCATCGTCAACTGGAATCGCCCCACCAACGGTGCCTCCTCCGGCGCGCCGTTCGGCGGCGTCGGCTGGTCCGGTAACCATCGTCCCAGCGCGTTCTACGCGGCGGACTATTGCGCCTACCCCGTGGTGAGCAACGAGGCAGAAGCTGCAAGGGCAAACATCGGCATCGGTTTAAGGGACGCCTAATTACTACCTCCCCTCTCCCGCTTTCGCGGGAGAGGGTGGCCGAGCGAAGCGAGGTCGGGTGAGGGCACTTCTTCTTGGAAAAGTCCGGCCCTCACCCTGGCGCTACGCGCCTGTCCCTCTCCCGCGAAAGCGGGAGAGGGCTTAAGTCACCGCCTTGAAATCCAATCGTTCATCTTCGCCTCCAGCACCGGCATCGGCAGCGCCCCCGTATCCAGCACCTGCGCATGGAACGCCCGCGCATCGAACCGCGCGCCCATCGCCGACTGCGCCTTCGCCTTCAACCGCAGGATCGTCAGCTGCCCGATCTTGTATGCCAACGCCTGGCCGGGGATCGCGACGTACCGCTCCACCTCCGCCGTCGCGTCGCTCTCGGGCATCGGCGAGTTATCGAGCATGTACCGGATCGCCCGATCGCGGCTCCACCCCTTCGCATGCAGCCCCGTGTCGACCACCAGCCGCATCGCGCGCAGCATCTCGTCGTTCAGCCCGCCCATTCGCTGGTAGGGATCGGTCTCGACGCCCAGCTCCGGATAGAGCGTCTCCGCATACAGCGCCCATCCCTCCACGAACGCGGTATTCCCGCCGAAGCGCATGAAGGCGGGAAGCGCTTCGTTCTCCTGCGCCAGGCTGACCTGGAAATGGTGGCCCGGCACCGCCTCGTGCAGGTACAGCGTCTCGACGCCCCACAGATAGCGGTTGGGCAGGTCGTAACTGTTGTAGAAGAACACGCCGGGCCGTGATCCATCCGGCGTGCCGCGCTGATACGACCCCGCCGCCGCGGTCTTCTCGCGGAACGCAGGCACCGGCCTGATCTCGAGCCTGGTCTTGGGCAAGAGCGAGAACTGCGTGGCGATCCGCGCGTCCACGCGCCTACCTGCCGCCTCATAGGCGATCCGAAGTTCGTCCGGCGTCTTGGGCTGGAACCGGCGATCGGTGCGCAGGTGGCGAAAGAACTCGGGCAACGTACCCTTGAACCCGACCTTCGCCTTTTGCGCCTCCATCTCGGCGAGGATCCGCGCGACCTCCTCCAACCCCAGCCGGTGCACCGCGTCCGCCTTCATCGGCAACGTCGTGTTGCTCTCGATCAGATGGTCGTACAGTGCCGCGCCGCCCGGCAACGCCGACAGGCCAACCGTATCGCGCGCGCGCGCGGCAGATATTCGTCCTGGAGGAACGCCCGCAGCCGCCCGTGCGCCGGGTTCAGGACATCGCGTACCTGCCGCGCATAGGCCGCCGTCAACCGCGCCCGGTCCGCCGCCGGCACCGCGTCGGGGAAGGTCTTCACGGGCGCGTAGAATAGCGACGCCTGAACACCCCCGGCCAGCAGGTTGTCGATCTGCCCGATCACGTTGCGCACCACCAGCTTGGGCGGCGTGATCCCCCGCGCCATGCCCGCCCGCGCCCGCACGATCATCCGGTCAAGCACCTGCGCGTACTGCGCATTGCGCAACAGGTTGTTCTCGTAATCCGCGACCGTCTTGAACGGTGCGCCGCCCTCGCCCGACGCGATCTCGGGATAGAAGGTCTGGAAGCCCCGGAAGTGGTTGACCGGCAGCACGTCGGTGATCCGCCGTACCGCGGGCGTATAGCCCCTGAGCTCGATCTCGTTGTCCGTCCGAAACACGTCGAACGCGATCCGGTCCACTGCCGACAGCTTAGCCCGATCGATCCCGCGCAAAGCCTGGAGGTTACGCTCAACCGCCCGCTGCTCCTCCAGCTCATAGGCGTCGGTCAACGACTCGCCGATCCGGTCCGCATAACGCAGGTCGCCTCGCAGCAGCGCCTGGATCGGGTTGCGCTTCAAATTCGCCTCGTCGCTCTCCGCGAACAACCGCCGAAGCTTCGCGCCTTCGTCCTGCGCTCGCGCCACGGGCGGGGTCTGCGCGACGGATAACCCAGGCAGGGCGGCGGCGAGGAGCAGGGCGGCGAAGTGGCGCAATACTAGGTACTCCGAAAGCGGACGACCGCAACAACACCTTTCGTGCTGAGCTTGTCGAAGCATCGTCCTTCTGTCGGCCGCAGCGAAGAAGAACGACCCTTCGACAAGCTCAGGGCGAACGGGGTCTGTCGACGCCCTAACCCTCCTCTCCGGACTTGGAAACAGAGCGCTTGAGCCCCCCAAACTACCCCGCTACCCCGCCCCGACCACCAGGAGTTCCACGCCCCATGCCCTCCGGCCTAGTAGCCCTGCTCGACGACATCGCCGGCCTGACCAAGCTCGCCGCCGCTTCGCTCGACGATGTGGGCGCCGCCGCGGCCAAGGCCGGGTCCAAGGCGGCGGGCGTCGTGGTCGACGACACCGCCGTCACCCCGAACTACGTTGTCGGGCTCGATCCCAAGCGCGAACTGCCGATCATCTGGCGGATCGCCAAGGGCTCATTACGCAACAAGCTCCTGATCCTCATCCCGCTCGCGCTGCTGCTCGCCGCCTTCGCGCCCTGGGCCGTCACGCCGCTTCTCATGATCGGCGGCCTTTTCCTGTGCTTCGAGGGTGCGGAAAAGGTGATCGAGGCATTCGGCGGCGGTCACGCCGAGGGCGACGGACCCGCGCCCACCGATCCCAAGCAGCTGGAGGACCAGAAGGTCGCCGGCGCGGTCCGCACCGACCTGATCCTGTCGGCCGAGATCGTGGCGATCACGCTCGCCGATGTCGCCGCCTCGCCGCTCGTCCAGCAGGGGGTCGTGCTGGCGGTCGTCGGCATCGCCATAACCGTCGCCGTCTACGGCGTCGTCGCGCTCATCGTGAAGCTCGACGATATCGGCCTTCACTTCGCCCGGCGCGGTCCAGGCGCGGTGCGCGCGTTCGGCCGCGGGCTGGTGCTCGGTGTCCCCTGGCTCATGACCGTCCTGTCGGTCGTCGGCACCGCCGCGATGCTGTGGGTCGGTGGGCAGATCGTCACGCACGGCGCCGAGGGGCTGGGCTTCGCCGTCCCCGCGCACCTGATCGAGGGCGCCGCCCACGGCGCGAGCGCCGCGCTCGGTTTCGGGGTGGCGGCGGTCGAATGGATCGTCTCCGCCGCGCTCAACGGTATCGTCGGGCTGGCGCTGGGCGCGATCATCGCCTTCGTCGTCGGCCGCTTCCATCGCCCCAAGCACTGACCGCGCCCAAACCTCTCCTAGCCGCGCCGATAGCATCGCTGCATTGTCCATCGCCGCCGCGCCGCCCACTTACGCTCGCATGGCCACACTCCTCGACCCCGAAGCGCGTGGGCGCGTGATCCTGGTGGGCGCTGGTCCGGGCGACCCCGGCCTCCTCACCGTCCGCGCGGTCGAGGCGCTCGCAAGGGCCGACGTCGTCGTCCATGACGGCCTGATCGACCCCCATGTCCTCGACCTTGCGCCCGCGTCCGCCCAGCGCATCTCCGTCGCCAAGCAGCGCGCGCGCCACACCCTGCCGCAGGAGGCGATCAACGCGCTCATCGTCGCGCACGTCCGCACCGGCGCGATCGTCGTGCGGCTGAAGGGCGGCGACCCCTTCATCTTCGGCCGCGGCGGCGAGGAGGTCGAGGCCGTCCGCGCCGCCGGCTTGCCCGTCGAGGTCATCCCCGGCGTCTCGGCCGCGCTCGGCTGCGCGGCGGAGGCGATGCTCCCGCTCACCCACCGCGACCACAGCTCGGCAGTCTCGTTCGTCGCGGGCCAGTGCAAGGGGCTGGCCGAGCAGGATTGGGCGGGCTTGGCGGGCCAGGGCCGAACGCTCGTCATCTACATGGGCGTCGCGACCGCGGCCGATATCGCCGACAAGCTGATGGCCGACGGCGTCGCTCCCGACA
>NZ_CAXSHH010000047.1:0-19765 GCF_964237155.1 uncultured Sphingomonas sp.
CTCTTGGACGCCGATCACCCCGCTAAGAGGGTCCTTGTTCCACGCCGATCCACAGGAAAGTGATCAGATCACGTTCGAAGATGCGCGGAATAGCCGGTGGTGAGCGAATCCAGAGTCGTCGACGCTGGCGAGTTCGCCGAGCTGCTCCTCGCCGAATTGATGGAGATCGGTCGAGCCAACGGTGCCGAGACCGCCGAGCTTGGACCTGAGATCCTGCTATTCGAGCCCACCGTTCAGGGCTTCTCCGAGCAGTTTCGAGGAGCTGTTGATCTAGTAGTCAGAAGGTACGGCATCACAGGCCTACGGATTCGCTCTGACCGGAATGAGACGCATGAGATCGTCGACCGCCTGCTTCCCGGCGTTCGCGCACGCAATCTCGAACGCAAGATCCAGCAGATGATCGACATCGTCGCGGACTGATCGGCCTTAAATACGCAAGGCACTTAGCTCATTGAACGTGAGACTGGTCTCACCGACGTGCAACGAATCTCAATCGAGGTGGGAAGTGACATCGAGACGCCTTGATCGCGTTTTGGGCGTGAAGGCACGAGTGGCGGTGAGCGGGCATCCGCGCTGCTGAACGCCCGGACAGGGTTTTATTGATGAAAGCACGAGTCAATCTCGCGTTAGCGGCGCCAGGTCGACTGAGTTTCATAGGTGATAGCACGAGTCGGCACGCCCTTCGAGAACGGGAGCTTCGGCCCACGGACGGGCTTGCAAACCGAGGTGGGCGCTGACCACCATCTTCGCGCTAAACCTTCGTAACAGCGCCAGAATAGCCCTTAGCATGTTGTCGAAGAGAGTGAGACGGTCTCTCCCACTCTGACAGAGTCGCATTGACCTTGTCGGTTGCAACGCTGGAGCTTCGCTTAGCGAGATCGGGGGCGTTATCAAACGGAGCAGGAGCGTGATCCTGAGGCGCTTGCGAGCATTCGAACGAGGTCGATCGCTCGGAAATGGCTAGCGGGCTGCCTCCTGAGCGCGACCGCAAGCCGCGACCGTATGTCCAGATCGACGTCGCGGCGACGCTCCACGCGAGATTGAAAACGAGGGTACCTGCTGGCCAGCTCCGCCAAGCCGTCAGCGACGCCGTCGCCCGCTACCTGCGAGAGTATTGTCACGAAGATCTTGCACGGGGAGCAGGTGAGCGTTGAGCATTATGCTGCAATACCTTTCCCTCAGTCTAATGTTTCAGAAAACCAGCCTACGCTTTCGCTGAGTCTGACAAGTTAGCTCATTGAACGTGAGACTGGTCTCACCAACGTGCAACGAATCTCACTTGAGGTGGAAAGTGACTTCTAATTTCGATGGGCTCGTCGTACCCAACGCCGTCGCACTCATCGTGCGCCTAGTCTCACATAACTGCAAAGAGTCTCATCTGAGATGAAGAGTGACAGCATTCGACGTGAGACTGGTCTCACCTTTGTGCAACGAATCTCACCCGAGATGAAAAGTGAGATCCGATGACGAATTCTCAGAGCCTACCGACGCGAGGCGACGATCAAGACAGGTTTTTGCTCGAAATGACAATCGTTGGTTGTGCCGGTCAGAACTTGGATCGGAATGCCTCGCTTTTTGACCGCTCACACCCCCGCCGGTCAGCGCCGCGATCGACGCGGAATGATGCGGGCTGCGGAACGGCCGCGTCCGCGTCAACCGCCCGCCGGTCAGCGTCCCCGCCACCGACTGCACCATCGACACCTCCAGCGCCTCGGCGGGGTCGAGCGGCGGCAGGATGCCGGGCAGGCACGACGCCATCAGCGACTTGCCCGCGCCCGGCGGCCCGACCATCAACAGATTGTGCGCGCCCGCCGCCGCGATCTCCAGCGCGCGCTTGGCCGTCTCCTGCCCGCGCACTTGGCGCAGATCCGGCCCGCGCCCCGGCTCCTCGACCTCGCCCGGTTGCGGCCGTGCGAGCAGCCCGTGGCCTTTGAAATGGTTGATGAGCGCCAGCAGGTCGGGCGCGGCGACGACCTCCGCCGACCCCGCCCACGCGGCCTCCGATCCCTGCGCGGCCGGGCACACCAGCCCGCGCCCCTCCGCCCCCGCATGCATCGCCGCCAGCAACACGCCCGGCGACGGCGTGATCCTGGCGTCCAGCCCCAGTTCGCCCACCACGAAATACTCGGCCAGCGTCTCGACGTCGACGACGCCCATCGCGCCCAGCAGCGCCAGCGCGATCGGCAGGTCGAAATGCGATCCCTCTTTGGGCAGATCGGCGGGGCTGAGATTGACCGCGATGCGCTTGGGCGGCAGCGCCAGCCCCATCGCGGCGATCGCGCCGCGCACCCGCTCCCGGCTTTCGCCCACCGCCTTGTCGCCCAGCCCGACGACGTTGAAGGCGGGTAGGCCGGGGATCAGCTGCACCTGCACCTCGACCGTGCGCGCCTCCAGCCCCAAATACGCGACCGTCGATACTGATACCGCCATGCGTTGATACCTCCTCAAGGCGGGTCGTCTACCGAGCCGCGGACGTACACGCGCCGGCTTGACGCCGTCCTTAAGACACGCTTGCCGCTCAACCGCTTTGTTGGCTAGGCTTCGACTGGGACGGATCGGCGAAACCGGCACAGGAAGGCGCGTGATGGTCGACAATGAAGGGGTGATTTGCGATTCGGCGGCGACATGCGCGGTGTGCGGCGCGGCAGGGCGCGTCACCCACGCGGGACTGTCCGACCGCGAGTTTGCCGCGCCCGGCGTCTGGTCGCTGCGCGAATGCGGCCGCGCCGCATGCGGCCTGGGCTGGCTGGACCCTCGGCCACGCAAAGCGGAGATCGGCAAACTCTACCAAAGCTACTGGACACACGATGGCGAAACGACGGATGCGGGCGAGCCCGTGCCTTCCACCGTCGACAGCGTGGGCGTCAAGTTATTGGCCAAACGTGGTCTCGCCGCATTGATCCCGTGGCGGGCGGCCACCTACCGCAGCGACCGGATGCATTTGCAAGGCATGGCTCCGGGTCGACTGCTCGACATCGGCTGCGGCAACGGCGGCTTCCTAGGCGGCATGGCGCGCGTCGGTTGGCAGGCCCACGGTATCGACTTCGATCCGGCCGCGCTGGCCGTCGCGCGTCGCTTTCCCGGCGTCACCACCGCGCTCGGCGACGTGTTCGACCAAGGATTCGATGCCGAAAGCTTCGACGCGGTCACGATGAGCAACGTGATCGAGCATGTGCCCGATCCCGTAGAGACCATTGCCGAGTGTCGTCGCATACTGCGCCCGGGCGGCCGCTTGGTCGTCATCACCCCCAACTTGCGCGCGTTGGGACACGAGATATTCGGGGCCGACTGGCGCGGACTTGAATCACCGCGGCATCTCTTCCTCTTTCAGGGCAAGACGTTACGCGCCTTGGCCGCTCGCGCAGAGTTCGGGAAGATAAGCGTGTTCAGCACGCCGGGTTCGGGACCAGCGACCGACTACATCATAGCCGCCTCGCACCGCAACGCACGTGCGAACGGTCGGTCCGGTATCGACGCCGACGCTGCGGCGCTCAACCGACGCGAACGACTGCTCGACATCCTAGGCCGTTCGCGCGGCGAATGGGTCACGATGGTCGCGACCAGATAGGGCGCGCATTGACTTTGCGGCGCTTACTCCATAGGGACAATGTAGTTCGATCGCCGGTGACGACGTCCGGCCCATATTTGATAAACACCGGGAAGTGAACGATGAAGCGGACTTTTCAGCCGAGCAATCTGGTGCGCGCCCGCCGCCACGGCTTCCGCGCGCGGATGGCGACGGTGGGCGGCCAGTCGGTGATCCGCGCCCGCCGCAATCGCGGCCGCAAGAAGCTAAGCGCGTAACTGGCGTCGGCGGCGTCGCCGGCATAACGACATTGTCGCGCCGCAAGGATTTCCTGGCGGCGAACAACGCCCGCCGCGCGCCAATGCCGGGCTTCGTCCTGCTGGTACGTCCGCGCGGCGATGACGACCCCGGTATCCGCGTCGGGTACACCGTCACCAAAAAGATCGGGAATGCGGTCGTCCGCAATCGCATGAAGCGCCGCCTGCGCGCGCTCGCCCGCGATATGTTGCCGACGGGCGGCGTACCCGGCGCGGATCATGTCCTGATCGGTCGCCAGGGCGGGATCGAGCGCGAATACGCAAAGCTCAGGGTCGAACTCGGCAAGGCGCTCGCCAAGGTAGCACGGTGACGCGCGCCCCGTCGTGACCCGCCTTCTCATTCTTTTGGTGCGCGCCTGGCAAGTCGGCCCGTCCGCGGTCCTGCCGCCTAGCTGCCGGTTTCAACCGTCCTGTTCGGCCTATGCAATGACCGCCCTGACCCGCTATGGCGCTGCCAAAGGCGGCTGGCTCGCGCTGAAGCGGGTCGCGCGTTGCCGCCCTTGGGGCGGCTACGGTCCCGATCCCGTACCCTGAGGCTGCATCCTTGACCGAAGACCGTCGCAATTTCGTCCTGTTCGCGGTGATCGCGGCGCTGATCCTGTTCGGCTGGCCGGTGCTCCAAAGCCGATTGTTCCCGACCGCCAACCCACCCGTCAGCAAGGTCGTCGCCGGCAAATCGCAACCCCTGCCCCAGCCGCAGGCCGATCCCACCGCCGACAGCCCCGCCGCGCTCCGCGACCGCGCGCTCGTCCTCGCCGAAAGCCCCCGCGTCCGCATCGAGACGCCGACCCTGCGCGGCTCGATCAACCTGCGCGGCGCGCGCATCGACGACCTCACGCTCGTCAACTACAAGGAAACCATCGCCCGGAACTCGACGCCGATCCGGCTGCTCTCGCCCGCCGGAACGCGCGATGCCTATTTCGCCGGTTTCGGTTGGCGCGGCGAGGGCCTGGCACCCCCCGCCGCCGATGCGATATGGCGCGCCTCCGCCCCCGTGCTTCGCCCCGGCAGCCCCGTCGCCTTGGACGCGATGGGCGGCAACGGCCAGCGGTACCGCCTGTTTTTGTCGGTCGACGAGGGCTATATGTTCGGGGTCCGGCAGACCGTGCTCAACGCGGGCCCGCGCTCGGTCGGCGTCGCCAGCTACGGCCTCGTCAACCGCACCGCGCCGTCCAAGAACGCCGACACCTGGACGATCCATGTCGGCCCCATGTCGGCGCATAACGACCGCGCGGATTACGACACTGATTACGACGACCTCGCCGAAGACGGGCCCAAGCGTTTCGCCAGCACCGGGGGCTGGCTCGGCTTCTCCGACCTGTACTGGCTGACGGCGGTCATTCCCGATCAGGCGAGCGGCTTCGACGGCCAGTTCCGCGCCGGGCCGAACAACAGCTTCCAGGCGGACTACACCGCCGCGCCGCGCGCGCTCGCGCCGGGGCAGGCGTTGACCCAGACCAGCCGCTTCTTCGCCGGCGCGAAAGAGGTCTCGCTCCTCGATCGCTACACCGACCGCCAAGGCGTGAGCCGCCTGGATTACGCGATCGACTGGGGCTGGTTCCGCGTGTTCGAAAAGCCGATCTTCTATTATCTCGATTGGCTCTTCCGCATGGTCGGTAATTTCGGCGTCGCGATCATCGCGCTGACCGTCACCTTCCGCCTGCTCTTATTTCCCATCGCACAGCGCCAGTTCGCCAGCACGGCGAAGATGAAGGCGCTGCAACCCAAGATGAAGGCGCTCCAGGACCGCTACAAGGACGATAAGGTCAAGATGCAGCAAGAGGTCATGGCCCTCTACAAGACCGAAAAGGTCAATCCGTTCGCGGGTTGCCTCCCGACGCTACTTCAGATCCCGATTTTCTACGCGCTCTATAAGGTGCTGCTGCTGACGATCGAGATGCGCCACCAGCCCTTCGTCGCCTGGATCAAGGACTTGTCCGCCCCCGACCCGCTGACTCCCGTCAATCTGTTCGGCCTGCTCCCGTTCACGCCGCCCGCCTTCATCGGCATCGGCGTGATCCCGATCCTGCTCGGCGTGTCGATGTATTTTCAATTCAAACTCAACCCGACGCCCACCGATGAGACGCAGAAGCAGGTTTTTGCGATCATGCCCTGGGTGCTGATGTTCGTCATGGCGCCCTTCGCGGTCGGCTTGCAGGTCTACTGGATCACCTCCAACCTCCTCCAGATCGCTCAGCAGCGCTTGCTTTACGCCCGGCACCCCGAGCTGAAGGTCGCAGCCGCCAAATGACCGACGCGGCACCGCCGGAGGACCTGACCGAACCCGCTCGGAAGATGTTCGCCGGGCCGATCGCGTTCCTGCGCTCCGCTCCTTCGCTCGAGCATCTGCCCGACCCGCTCGTTCCCGAGGTCGCCTTCGCGGGCCGTTCCAACGTCGGCAAATCGTCGCTCCTGAACGCGCTCACCAACCGGAACGGTCTTGCGCGTACGTCCAATACGCCCGGCCGCACGCAGGAGCTGAACTTCTTCGACGTCGGCGAGCCGCTCCGGTTCCGCCTCGTCGACATGCCCGGCTACGGCTTCGCCAAGGCGCCGCCCGCGGTCGTCCGGCAGTGGCGTTTCCTCGTCAACGACTTCCTGCGCGGCCGCGTCGTGCTCAAGCGCGCGCTGGTCCTCGTCGATTCGCGCCACGGCGTGAAGGAGGTCGACCGCGAGATCTTCGAGATGCTCGACCGCGCCGCCGTCTCCTATCACCTCGTCCTGACCAAGGCCGACAAGATCAAGGCGAGCGACCTCGCCGCCGTCACCCAGGCCACCGCCGACGAGGCGCGCAAGCACCCCGCCGCCCACCCCGAGATCATCGCCACCTCCAGCGAAGGCGGCCTCGGCATCCCCGAACTCCGCGCGGCGGTGTGGGGCGCGGTGCTCTAACGCCGGAAACGACCCATTAAGCAATTTGGCGCATCCTCTCTCGATCAGGAGGGGAGCTAGAGCATGATGCACACCGGCTATGCGGACATTCTCTGCCCGGACCATGATTTCGCGACCGGCTGCAACGCTCCCAAAACGCACGGCACATTGGTGCAGATCGGCGTTAATCGCGGCACGATCTTCGAAATCGTCGCGATCGAGGGGGAGACCGCCTGGGTCCGCGAGCCCGTCACCTATCGCGGCGAAACGCTCGTTCCGCTTTCCCGCCTCCGCGTCGCCTACCCCGCGCTTGGATAATCGGCGAGGTCACGCGACAGGTCGACCCGCCAGAACCGTGTCGCCACCCCCTCGATCCCGAAATCGTTGTCGTTGACGATCAGCAGCGACCGCGGCGACAGCATCGCCACGCCCTCCAGGTCCGCCCCCAGTCCGGGCAGGTCGTCGCTGCTCAGCACCAACCGCTTGGTTAGCACCGGCAACCCCGCCGTCCCGTCCGCGCTCAGCTCCTCGACCGTCGGCCGGGTCGCCTCTTCCATGTAAGCCGGATCGAGCGCCGCCGCCTCGTCCAGCACGATGAGATACAGCTTGGTCGTCAGCGAGACGCGCTCCAGCACCAGCAGCCGATCGGCCCCGACCGCGACGATCTCGCTCACCTTCACGTCCGACCGCTCGACCTTGCCCGCCTCGGCATCGCGCCGGAAACTGTCCGGCGCATCGAGCGGGTACAGCCACTCCGCCGCGACCGCGCCCGTCTGCGCGTCGAGCCGCCACAGCCGCACACGCCGCGCCCGCTCGTGCGCCTCGTCGTCGGGGTGCGAGAGCGGGCTCTGGAAGGCAAGATGCAGCCACCGTTCGTCCGGCGACAGCGCGATCGCCTCGAACCCGCGATTGAGCCGCCGCCGCGCCGCGATCGCGGGCAATGCCCCGACCACCGGATAGCGCGCGTCGGCGAACAGCGGCTCGCATCCCGCAGGCACCCAACGCACCATGACGGAACCGTCCGCGCCGACCCTCAGCAACGACGGTCCATATTCGTCGCCGACCCAGAAGCCGCCGTCGCCGAGTAACGCGACCCCCTCGCTATCCGCCCCCGACGGGTTGGGCGCGATCACCGCGCCATCTAGTCCGATCGCCGGCTCGCTCCGGTTATTGGGCCCACCCGGTACCGGCAGTCCCGACAGCGCCCGCCCATCCGCATCGCGGAGCGGCACCGTGCATACGATCTCGACCCGGTCGCCCTCGACGCGCAGCTCGGACAGCGCCGGCCCCACTTCCAAGCACGGCATAACCTTCGCCCCGTCGCTCACGCCATGCTCGGCCAAGTGCCCGAGCCCGTACCGCTTCACCGCCAGCTTCACCTTCAGGTTCGGCCCCCGGTCCCCCACCGACCAGATCCGCCCGTCCAGCCCGGTCGCCAGCCCCGACCCGATCCCGCGCGTCACTCTCAACTCACCGCTCGGCAAGTCCAGCCGCGCCAGCACCTCGTCCTCGAACCGCAGTTCGGTCACCTTGATCGCCGCATCCGTCATCCGCCCCGAACGCATAGGTCCAGGCTTCGGCACCCGTTGCCCTCCCCCGCCCGCTCGCCTAGGTCTCGCCCATGAAGCTCGTCATCGGCAACAAGGCCTATTCCTCCTGGTCGCTGCGCGGCTGGCTCGCCGCCAAGCATAGCGGGCTGCCGTTCGAGGAGGTCGTCGTCCCCCTGTACGACGCCGATTGGGACAAGCGGCGCGAGGGCGACGAGTTCGCCCCCTCGTCTGGCAAGGTGCCGATCCTGTGGGACGGCGACGCGGTCGTGTGGGACAGCCTGGCGATCATCGACTACCTGGCGGACAAGGTCGGGCGCGACCGCTTCTGGCCCGCCGACGACCCGCCGCGCGCGATGGCCCGCTCGATGGCGGCCGAGATGCATTCCAGCTTCACCGCGCTCCGCCGCAAGCACAGCATGAACATCCGCCAGCAGTTCCCGGCCACCCGCCCCGACGACGACGTGCTGGTCGAGCTCCGCCGCATCATGGAGCTCTGGGCGCAGGCCCGGGCGCGCTTCGGCGGCACGGGCGATTTCCTGTTCGGACAATTCGGCGCGGCGGACATGATGTTCGCGCCCGTCGTCACGCGGATCGTCACCTACCAGCTCCCCATCGCCCGCTTCGCGACCGGCTACATGCAGGCGATGTTCGACCATCCGCTGATGCAGGAATGGATCGCCGGCGCGCAGGAGGAGGAATGGGTGATCGAGCAGTACGAGCAGCCCGCCGTCGCCTGATGTTACACGCGGGTCGCGCCGTAGTCGGTCCCATCGTCATGGACGTAACGCCCGTCCGCGGTGAAGCGCATATCGATGTCGGGATAGTCCCCGCCCTCGCGCGGTCCCGCCCCGACCACCAGAAACGTGCAGGGCGCGCCGCTCCGGTTCCGAAGATGATGCCCGTTCCGGTCGCCCTTGGGAAACGCCGCGCAGTCGCCCGGCCCGAGCGGATGTTCACCGGCATCATCGACCAACACCGCCTCGCCGGTCAGCATGACCAGCAACTCGTCCTCGCCCTCGTGCCAGTGACGTTGCGACGACCAGGCTCCTGGCTCCAACCGCACATGGCTCGCCCCGAACTCGGTCAGCCCGCCCGCCGGAGCGAGCCGCCTGTACCATCTGCCCCGGACCGCCGCGGCATGCTCGGGCGGATAGCCTGTCGCGTTGGTGGCCGGAATGGCATCGAGATCGAGTTTGGGCACTACCTTCCCCCTTCCGTCATGCCGGACTTGATCCGGCATCCCGCTTCTTCCGTCACACGTCGATGCAGGAAGCGGGACCCCGGCTCAAGGCCGGGGTGACGAAGGAGTAGCTCTCCTCATGAACTCCCTCCCCCTTGCCCAGGCGCTACTCCGCGCCGCAAGCGTCACGCCCGCACGCGGGGCCGCGTTCGACATCGCCGAAGATGCGCTCCTTGCCCAAGGCTTCCAAGTCGACCGGTTCGTCGCGGGCGACGCACCTGACGGTCCGGTCGAGAACCTGATCGCCACACGCGGCGACGGCGGCCCGCATTTCGCCTTCGCCGGTCACCTCGACGTCGTGCCCCCCGGCCCGGGCTGGACCGGAAGCCCCTGGAGCGGCGAAGTCCGGGGCGGCTTGCTTTACGGACGCGGCGCGGTCGACATGAAGGGCGCGGTCGCCGCCTTCATCGCGGCGGCGGATCGCGCCCGCGCCGCCGCGATCGGTACGCTCAGCCTCCTCCTCACCGGCGACGAGGAGGGACCCGCGACCTATGGCACCCGCGCGATCATCGACCGCATGGCCCAGCGTGGTCTCCGCCCCGACCTGTGCCTGGTCGGTGAGCCCACCTCCGCCCGCCGCCTCGGCGACACGGTCAAGATCGGCCGGCGCGGTTCCGTCAACATCTGGATCGACGTGCCCGGTCGCCAAGGTCACGTCGCGTATCCGCACCTCGCCGACAACCCGATCGCCTCGCTGATCGCGGCGCTCGCCGAGTTGAGCGGCCTCGTGCTCGATCACGGGAACGCCTGGTTCCAGGCATCGAACCTGGAAGTGACCGACCTCCATGTCGGCAATAATGCGACCAACGTCATCCCCGCCCACGCCGCCGCCCGGCTCAGCATCCGCTTCAACGACGAACAGCGTGGCGACGATCTGGTCGCTCGCGTCCGCACGATCGTCGAGCGCCACGCCCCGGCCGCCGTCGTCACCAGCCGCGTCTCGGGCGAGGCGTTCCTGACGCCACCCGGCCCGCTCTCGGCGATGATGAGCGACGCGATCACCCGTCGCACCGGCCTGACGCCCGAACTGTCCACCACCGGCGGCACGTCGGACGCGCGCTTCCTCTCGAAATTCTGCCCGGTCGTGGAGTTCGGCTTGGTCAACGCCACCATGCATCAGGTCGACGAGGCGGTCGCGGTCAAGGACCTCGATGTCCTGACCGACATCTACGCCGACGTGATCGCCCGCGCGCTCGCTACGACCCGGTCACTCCGGACTTGATCCGGGGTCCCGCTGTTCGGACAAACGCCTGAAGGTCACCCCCGCGTTCGCCGCAGGATGATATAAAGCGCCCCCGCACCTCCATGGCGCGGATGCGCCCCGCGCACCGCCGCGATTCGCCCGGCATGCCGCGACGACGCCAGCCAGTCTGCAACCGCCGCCCGGATCGCCCCGCGGGCGTGCGGTCGCTCCGATTCGGGGCGCGGCGGCTTGCCCGTGACGAGCAGCAGCACCCGGTCGCCCCGCGTCACCGCGTCCTCCAGCCGTGCATCGAGCATCGCATGCGCCGACGCCAGCGTATGCCCGTGCAGATCGATCGTGTTGTCGGGCGCCACGGCACCCTTAAGCAGCCGCCGGTCCCACCCGCCATCGAGAGTCACGCCCGGACGCGGAGCCTTTGCAGGCGGGGATATCACGACGGGCTTCGCGACGACGCGGCCGCGAGCCGGTTCTACCTTGGTGTTGGGGACCGCCGTGGGCGCGATCGGCTGCGCCGCCGCCGGCGCGACCGCGCGCAGGGGCCGCACGCTCGCCATCACCCGCCGCCACAGCGCGAGCTCGTCAGGGTATAGCGATCGCCCCGCCACCGCCGCCTCCCAATCGCGCAAGCGTGCCCTTGGGCAGCAGCAGGAACGCCGTCCCCCGCGCCGACATGCCGCCCGCCGTCGCCTCCGCGAGCCGCCCCGCCCCCCAGAACGTGTCGTACCGGTTCGCGCCCTTGATCGCACCGCCCGTATCCTGCGCCACCCACAGCCCGGTCGCGTCCGCCCGGTCGAGCGACAGGAACACCGGCGCGCCCAGCGGCGTGAACTTGGGATCGGTCGCCGCGCTCACCCGCCCCTCGACCGGGTACCCCATCGCTCCCAACGGCGCGGTGGTCAGCTCGCGGAAGAACACGAAGCTCTTGTTCTCGCGCATCAACGCCCGCCCCTCGACGGGGTTGGCGCGCAACCAGCCGACGATACCCTGCATCGACGCCTGCCCAGGCCCGAGCAGGCCACGGTCGCGCATCAGCTTGCCGATGCCCGTATAGGCGCGCCCGTTCTGCGTCGCGTAACCGATCCGCATCACCGACCCGTCGGGCAGCCGCAGCCGCCCCGATCCCTGGATCTGAAGGAAGAAGATCTCCACCGGATCCGCCGCCCAGGCGAGCACCCGCGCCCGGCCCTCCAGCGCGCCCTCCTCGATCCGCGCGCGATCGGAATAGGGCACGAAATTCGTACCCTCGACCCGCCCCCTAATCCTTCGCCCTTTCAGGTCGTCTGAAAACTTGCCCAGGTCGACATCGACCAGATCGTCGGGCCGTGCATAGATCGGCACGTCGTACCCCGCCCGCCGGTCGCGCGACCCGGCTATCTCCGGCTCATAGTAACCGGTGGCGAAAGCGCGGCCGTCGCCCACCTGCACCGCCTCGAACCGGTCGGCGAAGAAGCGACGCGCCGCGCCCTCCCCGGCCACCTTCGCGGCATCGCATGCGTCGCGCCAGTCGGTCCCGCGCGTCAGCCCCGACGCATCCGCGCGCCGCAGCAACCCCGGACAACTCAGCGTGAACGCGACCCGTCCGGCTTCGGCCTGGCGCTCGCTCATCGGCAGGTCGGCGACGAGCGGTCCCGGCAGCACTCCCGACGCCAGCGCGGTCACGGCGCCCGACGGCACGATGGCGGGCGCGGCGGGAAGCGGCGTCGCCCCCACGATCGCGACGACCGGGGCCGGCGCGCGCACGATCGGCGCTCCGCGCTTTTCCATCATCGGATCGGCGACGACCGACGGGGAACCGACCTGCGCGAGCGGCTCGTTCCCGCCGACGCAGCCTGCCAGCATCAGGCCGAGCGCCGCGGCGCCCACGACGCGCACCGTCGTCACGCCTCGTCGGTGTCGGCGAGCTTCCAATTCGGATCGGGGGCACCCAGCGTCCGGGCGAAAGTCCAGACATCGTGCGTCTCGACCGCGTCGTCGGTCGATCCCGCGATCACCCGGTCCTCCGCGTCGCGCGTGACCGCCGCGATGTCCGCGTCGAAGCGCACCGTGATCCGCGCCTCGCGCCCCGTCAGCCGCGCGTCAGCGATCGTCGCGCGCTCGATGGTGACCAGCCGGTTGTCGAGCCGCTCGCCCGATACGCGACGCGCTTCGATCGATGCCGCGAACGCGCTCGCCACGTCGTCCGTCGCCAACTCGCGCAGTTCGGCCTCATCGCCGCGCCAGAACGCCTCCAGCGTCATCCGGTATGCCGCCTTCGCGCCTTCCAGGAAGCGCGCGACGTCGAACGCCGGCTCGGCCTGTACGATCTGGCGCAGGCCTTGCTCGGCCCCGGCTTCCATCGGGCGCGAACCCACATCGCGCGGCTCGGGCTGCGTGTCCACCGCGCGCGGCAGCGCGGCGACGTTCGCGCGCTCCTCGGCGGGCTTGGGTAGGGCCTGCTCATGACCCGTCCGCTTGCCCAACACCGAATAAAGCCGCAACGCCAGGAACCCGGCGACCATGGCGAGAAGAATGACGTATAGCACCCAGGCCTCCGATCTGATCGACCTACATAGTCCGGGGGACCGTCGAATAAAACCCGCGCCCGTTGAAACGCGCCCGGGCCGCTGCTAGTCGCGCCGACTTGCGCAAACGGTGCGCCCCGACCGCGCGCCGCCCACTCAATTTCGAGGACAGACCATGGCTCTTGAGGAAAATGACGCGGGCGCGAACAATCAGCCGCTGGCGAACGGCCAGGACGACGCCCCGGCCGCCGGCATGATCTCGCAGTATGTCAAGGACCTGTCCTTCGAGAACCCGAACGCTCCGGCCATCTACCAGAACCAGGTCGCGCCGGGAATCGACGTCCAGTTCAACATCGCCGCCAACCAAGTAGGCGAGGAGGTGCACGAGGTCGTGCTCAAGATCGAGGTGCGCGCCGACTCGGAAGGGCAGACCGCCTTCATCGTCGACTTGTCTTATGCCGGGCTGTTCGGCCTCCGGAACATCCCCGCCGAGCATATCCAGCCCTTCCTGCTTGGCGAGGCGCCCCGCCTCCTGTTTCCCTTCGCGCGCCGTGTCGTCGCCGACACGATCCGCGACGGCGGTTTCCCGCCCCTCCTGCTCGAGCCGATCGACTTCGGTGCGCTGTTCCTCCAACAGCTGGAGCAGCAGGGGGCCGCGATGGCTGCGCCGATGGGTCAGGCCTGACCCGCCCGGCGGCGCCGGTCGTTCATCGCGCATGAATCTCGCGCGTGCGCTGGGCTCGGTCGGCGGACTTACCCTCGCCAGCCGCGTGCTCGGCCTTGTCCGCGACGCGCTGTTCGCGCGGTTCGTCGGCGCGGGTTTCGCTTCGGACGCGTTCCTCGTCGCCTTCCGCCTCCCCAACCTGTTCCGCGCGCTGTTCGCGGAAGGGGCTTTCTCGGCCGCGTTCATCCCGCTCTTCAACCGCAAGGTCGGCGACCCGGACGGCCGCGGCCTGCCCGACGGCGTCCGCTTCGCCGAGGACGCGCTCTCCGTGCTCCTCCCCATCCTCACCATCCTGACGGTGATCGTCGAGATCGCCGCCTGGCCCGTCACCTGGGCACTGTCCGGTGGGTTCAACGACGCGAGCCCCGACCGGTTCGACCAGGCCGTCCACCTCGCGCGCATCACCTTCCCCTATCTCGCGCTTATCTCGCTCGTGTCGCTGCTCGGCGGCATCCTCAACTCGATGCACCGTTTCTGGGTCGCCGCCGCCGCGCCGATCCTGCTCAACACCGTGCTGATCGCCGCGCTGCTGCTGTTCCACGACACCGACCCGATGTTGACCGCGCGCAACCAGGCGATCGGCGTGACGGTCGCGGGCGTCCTGCAGCTCGCCTGGCTCATCGTCGCCTGCCGCCGCGCGGGCATCCGCCTGAAGCTCAAGCGCCCCCGCCTCGGTCCCGACGTGAAGCGCCTCCTGTCGCTCATCTGGCCCGCCGCCGCCGGGGCGGGCGCGGTGCAGTTCAACCTCGTCGTCTCGACCGCGCTCGCCGCTACGCTGCTTCCGGCCGGGTCGGTGTCCTATATTTACTATGCCGACCGCCTGAACCAGCTTCCCCTCGGCCTGATCGGCATCGGCTTGGGCACCGTCCTCCTCCCCACCATCTCGCGCCAGCTCGGCCGCGGCGAGGAAGCGGAGGCGATGGCGACGCAGAACCGCGGCTTGGAGCTCGCCTTGTTCCTCACGCTTCCCGCCACCGTGGCGCTGATCGTGTGCGGCGGCCCGATCGTCGCCGCCCTGTTCCAGCATGGCCAGTTCACGCCGGCCGACGGCATCGCCACCGCGCAGGCGCTCGCCGCCTTCTCGGTCGGCCTCCCCGCCTACATCCTGGTGAAGGTGCTGACTCCCGGATTCTACGCCCGCTCCGACACGCGCACCCCGGTGCGGTTCGCGACGATCGCGATCGCGGTCAACCTCGTCCTCAATCTCGCCTTCATCCTGCCGCTGCGTCACATGGGTCCGCCACTCGCCACCGCGATCGCGAGCGGGGTCAACGCCGCCTTGCTTTACCGCGCGCTGCGCCGGCGCGAGCATTTCGCGCCCGACGACCGGCTTCGCCGCCGCGCCCCGCGCCTGCTGCTCGCCGCCCTGGTGATGGGCGCGGCGATGTTCTTCCTGCTCGACCTTTTCCGTCCCTACGTGGCTGGCCCGGATCTCGAACGCTGGGGCGCGATGCTCGTGCTGGTCGCGACCGGTACGCTGGTCTACGGCGTCGCCACCTTCGCGATCGGGGCGTTCCGGGTGTCCGACGTGACCCGTCTGCTCCGTCGCCGCTGACCCAAGGACGATCATGCGCGTAGTTTCCGGCATCCAGCCCACCGGCGATCTCCATCTCGGCAACTATCTCGGCGCGATCAGCCAGTGGGTGGCGATGCAGGACGCGATGGAGCCGGGTGATGAGTGCCTGTTCTTCCTGGCCGACCTTCACGCGCTGACCGTCGCGATCGACCCGAAGGAGCTGGCGAAAAACACGATCGAAATGGCCGCGACCCTGCTCGCCGCCGGGATCGATCCCGACCGGTCGGTGCTGTTCAACCAGGCGCGCGTTCCCGCCCATAGCGAGCTCGGCTGGATCCTCGGCGGCACCGCGCGGATCGGCTGGCTCAACCGGATGACGCAGTGGAAGGACAAGGCTGGCAAGAACCGCGAGGGCGCGTCCGTCGGGCTGTTCGGCTATCCCGTGCTCCAGGCCGCCGATGTCCTCCTCTACCAGGGAACGCACGTCCCCGTCGGCGACGACCAGAAGCAGCATCTGGAACTCGCGCGCGACATTGCGGCCAAGTTCAACACCGACTACGACATCAACCTGTTCACCCCCCCCAAACCGCTGATCTCGAGGGCGGCTCCCCGCATCATGTCACTCCGCGACGGCGAGGCCAAGATGTCGAAGTCCGATCCGTCCGATCAGTCGCGGATCAACCTGTCGGACGACGACGACACGATCGCGGCCAAGTTCCGCCGCGCCCGCACCGATCCCCATCCACTCCCCGATAACCCAGCCGGGCTCGAGGCGCGGCCGGAAGCACGCAACCTGGTCACGATCTACGCCGCGCTGGCGGACAAATCGGTTGAGACGGTGCTCGCCGCCCACGCCGGCCAGGGTTTCGGCGTTTTCAAGCCCATGCTCGCCGACCTGACGATCGCACGCGTCGGGCCGATCCGAGACCGAACTGCGGCGTTGCTCGAGGACGGGAGCGCCGTTGCGGCCGTCCTGGCGCACGGCGCGGAACGAGCGCGGACGCTTGCCGCTCCGATGCTTCGCGCGGCCCAGGAGGCCGTCGGCCTGCAACTATAACGGTCGGGTCGGGTCAGCCCTCCAACTGTCGGAGCAGCACCCGGACCGCGCCGTCGACCTCGCGGTCGAGATCGCGCAGCGACTCGATCCGCTTCACCGCGTGGATCACGGTCGAATGGTCCCGCCCCCCGAACTTACGCCCGATCTCGGGCAGCGAGCGGGTGGTGAGCCGCTTGGCGAGATACATCGCGATCTGGCGTGGCCGCGCCACCGCTCGCGCGCGCCTGGCGGAGACGAGGTCTAGCGCCTTGAGATCGAAATGTTGCGACACGAGCTTCTGGATCTCATCGATCGTGACCCGCTTCACCGCGCCCCGAAGCGTCTCTCCGAGCGTCGCCACCGCGAAATCGACATCGACCCGCTCGCCCGTGAGCTGCGCATAAGCGACGACGCGGTTGAACGCGCCCTCCAGCTCACGGATGCTCGACCCGATTCGGTCCGCGAGCAGGTCGAGCACCGACGAAGGAATAGTCACGCCCGGCAAGTCCACTAGCCGCCGCTCGAGTACCGCGCGGCGCAGCGCGGGCTCGGGCGACTTGATGTCGGCGATCAACCCCATCCCCATCCGGCTGATCAGCCGCAGTTCGACCCCATCCAGCGCCTGGGGGCAGCGGTCCGCGGAGATGACCAGCCGCTTGCCCGCCGCCATTACCTCGTTGACCGTATGGAAAAACTCCTCCTGCGTCGCGTCCTTGCCCGCGATGAACTGCAAGTCGTCGATCAGCAGCAGGTCGGCTCCGCGCAGCCGCATCTTAAACGCATAGGTGTCGCGCGCGCGCATCGCCGACACGAAATCGAACATGAACCGCTCGGCCGACATGCACAGCACGGTCGCGTCGGGGCTGTGCGCGAGATATGCATGGCCGATGGCGTGCATCAGGTGGGTCTTGCCCATCCCCGTCCCGCCATGAAGGAACAGCGGGCTAAAACGCGGCGTGCCCGGCTTTGCCAGCGCCTGCGCCGCATTCAGGGCGACGCGGTTCGACCCATCCGCCACGAACCGGTCGAAGGTGAAGCGCGGATCAAGCGGCGGGCGCTCCGCCGTGACGCCCTGGGTCGCAGCGGGGGCCGACACCGGCGACGGGGCCGCATCACTCGTGGGTTCCGGGACAGGCGACTCGGCCGTGGTCAGGACGGCGAGGCCGGGCGCGCGCGTCTCGATCGTGACCGTACGGACGGTGGGCAGCTGCGAACGGAACTCGAGCAGCAACCGGTCGGCATAGTGGCTGCTTACCCAGTTGGCCGCGAACGGCGTCGGGACCGCTAGGCGCACGGTGTCGCGCTCGTCGCCCTCGACCAGCTCCATCGGCTTCAGCCATTGGTCGAACAGGCGCTGCCCGGCGGACTCGCGCAGGTTGGCGCGCACGCGCGTCCAGGCCCGCGCCTGCTCGCCTTCCGCCGTCCTGGTCGAACCGTGATGCACGCGTCTCTCCTCGCGGCACGACGCGTGGTTCGCGATCGGCCGCTTTATGTACTCGGCAAAGTCTTCCCTGCGGCCGGATCGCGCTCGATCAGGCCTTGCAATGAACCAATGCTGGTCAATCGCGCTCGGTGAACACCGTCGCTGACGCCAGTTATGCGCCCCTCACCATAACGATCAACCCGCGCGTGCGTCGTTATTCTGAAATAAACCGGATTGACTCGGGTTTACGCGCGGAAATGCGTCCGAAAAAATGATAAGTAGCTGCAATAGCAGCGTTTAACTCAGGCTAGCGACCTCTGGCTTTTGCCGTCCTTTTGCCTTGGTACGGGTCGAATCACCGGAAATCAGCGGTTTTCCCATGATTGCTTCCGTTCGATTCCGGCCGCGCGAAAAGGCCCGCCGGAGTATCCTCCGACGGGCCTATAATCTCGAGCAGCAACCTGTATTTAAGCGAGCGTGGTAAGCCGCTTGGTCAGCCGCGCGAATTTTCGGCTCGCCGTGTTTTTATGGAGCACGCCCTTCGACACACCGCGCTGCAGTTCGGGCTGAACCGCATGGAGCGCAGCCGTCGCGGCCACCTTGTCGCCCGACTCGAGCGCCGATTCGACCCGCTTCACGAACGTGCGGATGCGGCCCACACGATTGCCGTTGATCTCGGCGCGGCGGTCGTTGCGGCGGATGCGCTTCTTGGCTTGCGGCGTGTTCGCCATTGATATCCTCGGTGCTGTCGGAAATGGACGGGGAGCAGCGAAGCGGTGCCTCGCGCTCGAAGTGAGCGGGCCATACCGGCTCGGCCCGAAACCGTCAACCGCCCCCGTCAGCCGCGCTGGCAGGCGGGACACCAGAAGGTCGAACGCCCGCCCTCCACGCGCCGCCGCACGATCGTTCCGCATCCGCAGGCTTCGCCCTCGCGGCCGTACACGCGCCATTGCTTCGAAAAATACCCCAGCTCGCCATCGGGCCGGGCATAGTCGCGGATCGACGATCCGCCCACCGCGATCGCCGCCTCCAGCACTGTACGGATCGCCTCGACCAGCCGCTCAAGCCTGAACAGCGCGATGCGCCCGCCCGCGCGATTCGGCGCGATCCGCGCCGTGTGCAGCGCCTCGCACACATAGATGTTGCCCAACCCAGCCACCACCCGCTGGTCGAGCAGTAGCGCCTTGACCGGTGCGGCGCGTCCTTCGAAGCGCGCGAGCAGGTGATCGGCGGTGAGCCCTGTGCCAAGCGGCTCGGGGCCCATCGCTACGAAGGGCGGATAGGCGGGGAGGTCGTCGGTCGCGTGCAGATGAACAAAGCCGAAGCGGCGCGGGTCGTTCAGCGCCAGCGTGTGGCCGCTCCCCATCTCGATCACCAGATGGTCATGCGCGCCGAGCATGTCCGGGTCGACGCGCCACCGCCCCGACATGCCGAGATGGAACACGAGCGTATCGCCCCGGTCGGTCCCGATCAGCCCGTATTTCGCGCGGCGCCCCAGTCTCGTCACCCGCGCCCCGACCAGCCGCTGGCCGAGATCGCGCGGAAAGGGAAAGCGTAGGTCCGCCCGGCGCGTCACGATCCGCGCGATGCGCTGGCCCTCCAGGACCGGCGCGAGCCCGCGCACGGTGGTTTCTACTTCGGGTAACTCAGGCACATAGATGAGCTAAGTCCCGTTTGCCGAGCCCACAAGGCCCGGCTAGGGCAGCGGCATGAGCGATACCGTCTCCTTCGGCTACGAACAGGTGACCCGCCCCGAAAAGACCGAGCGCGTCGGCGGCGTGTTCACCTCGGTCGCCGCCAGCTACGACCTGATGAACGACGCCATGTCGGGCGGCATGCACCGGTTGTGGAAGGACC
>NZ_CAXSHH010000048.1:0-18633 GCF_964237155.1 uncultured Sphingomonas sp.
GAGGGGGGCCCTGTTCGACGCCGATCGGGGGTCCCTTTTGCACGCCGGTTGACACACTTTCCGGCGGATTGGAAGGCCGCCGCGGTGGATCGTCGCACAAGCTGGATGCATCCATGTCAGACGGCGTGCATGCACCGAGCGGGATCATCGATCCCGCTCGGTGCGCCTGAGTTGTCTCTCCGCCTCGATGGACCGCCGGCCAGGCTTCACGGCCCTGATCAGCGCTAGCGTCTCTGCGTCCAAGTCTTCCGTCCGTCCGGCGATCCGCCAGTGAGGGCCGGTTGCGCGACGGGAGTCCACGGGCTCGGTAATTGCTGAGGTGCTCGTCGTCGTTTCGGCGATTGGCTTGTAACGCTCGGCCATCTCAGCTCCCTCCCGACTCGTGCTTTCATTCCGCAAACCCTGTTGAGGCGAGTGTCGCCCGCGCAGGCCCGCGAGGTGATGCTACAACACCCAGGGTCCTCCGTCGCCTCCCGTCGCTACTGGTCGGTTTTGCCGATCAGGTGCATACGCGTACGGTTGCCCTCCAGCCGGAGTTCGCAAAGGAACACCGCGTGGTCAGCGACGTCGGGTCTTCGGAAGCGACGATGCTCATCGGGCAAATCGTCGTCCTGACTGGGCGGACCGAAGCTGAGGTCATCATTGGCGCGTTGCGTCGGGAGTTGGCATTCGCACGGGCGGCAAGGAGGCGGCCTACCGCCGAGCAGATCCTAGACGATGCGAAGCGAGTCAGGCGGCATCTGAAGCTGCCCCTCATCAATTACGGCGAGCTGCTCTACGACGAGCACGGATTGCCGAGGTGAACGACACCGGCCGCAGGCGCGAACCTCGCATCGCTCATCTGAAGCCGGATAGGGTGGAGGTCGCTCGACGTATCGCGGCCCGCGATAATGTGAGCCGCTTAGTGGACGCGCTCGAGGCCGAAGGCATCATCGTGACGGAGGAGATCGCCTACGCGGCCTGGAGACGGCATTCGGATTGGCACGAAGCGGGATGGCTGGTGCTCTACCCGGAGGATGAAGACCTCCGGCTCGCGCTTCTGCCGCACCTCGACGTGGAGGACTGAGCGATATGCCGCGCGGTACCCGTCACGAGCTGACCGGCCTACTCTTTCGGGATGGACCGACGCTGATCCTGCGCGTCGACGGCGGAGGTGAGTGGCGCCTGGACGCGCCGACCCACGCTTGGCGACTGGTCGGCAGACGCGTGAGCGTAACCGGCGTGCGCGACGACTTCGACCTGCTAGGCGTGCAGCGCCTGAAGATCTGCAAAGGCGAAAGTGGTCCGCGCGGAGGCGCGATCCCTGCCGCCAGGGACCTTCATCCGTCTTGCCCTAAGCCGTTGCATCTCAGCGTTGTTCCCGTATCGTTCGAAGCGGTGAAGGGGCAGGGATCAATGACGCGAGTGCGTGCGAAAGACGGGGCGTGGACATGCCGCGCCTGATCCACACGGCCGATTGGCAACTGGGCAAGCCGTTCGGCCGCTTGCCCCAGGAGGTCAGGACGGCACTGCACGAGGCACTCTTCGACGCGATCGACAGGATCGGCGCGCTCGCTCGCGAACGCGATGCGGCGCATGTAGTGGTCGCCGGCGACGTATTGCGGTGATCTCAGCCGCGGTACTCAGGAGCAGTTGGCCGTACTCACCCGATTGGCGTTCGCAGACATGCTGCTCGACAAGGGTGAGCCCGTCTCGCTGATCCTGGACGATCCGCTCGTTTATTCCGACGACGGTCGGCTAGAGAACATGACGGACATCCTGACGAACGCGGCGGAGCGGATGCAGGTAATCCTGCTCACCTGCCGCGAGCGGGCGTTTCGCCATGTTGGGGGCAGCCGTATATTGCTGGCCTAGGTCAGCCTGACCCGTGGCTCAATTTGGTGGAGAGCGGCCCGCCGTTATATGGCGCTTAGATTGCCTAAGCGGCCCTTCGTTCATCCATCGCTGCCGACATCCACGCGCCTCAATCCCAGTCATTCTGCTTGGCCAAGCGCGATCCGGAAACCTGCCATTCGTTCATCCTGCTCAAAGTAGGGGGCGAGCGGGTCGACCGGTCCTTGGGCGACCACAGGCGCCCGCGTGGTGGGATCGGATCGGCTGCCCGCGGCATCTTTCGGCGGTAATGGTGAGCGGGTTGCTCCCCTTTCCGGCGGAGCCTAAGGTCGTCTCAGGTTTAACGGGACTGAAAATCGTGAGCGAAGTTGAGAGTCTGCTCGCGGAATTGATCGGACGTTTCCGTGACAATATCTCGAGCTACAAAAAGCCCGGATACAACGAGACGCAAACCAGGCGAGAGTTTATTGACCCGCTGTTTGAGCTGCTCGGGTGGGACGTTGGGAACGCGGGAGGTTTCGCTGAGGCGTACAAGCATGTGGTGCACGAGGACCGCCTTAAGGTGGGCAAGAGTTCCAAGGCGCCCGACTACTCCTTCCGCATCGGTGGCACTCGCAAGTTCTTTCTCGAAGCAAAGAAGCCGTCCGTAGATGTGACGAAGGACCCCGATGCAGCGCTGCAGCTCCGTCGCTATGCTTGGAGCGCCAAACTTCCGCTTTCCATTCTCACGAACTTTGAGCATTTGGCGGTATACGACTGTAGGGTTAAACCGGTGACCGGCGATAAAGCCAGCGTCGCTCGGATCCTCTGCATCCCTTATACCGAACTGCAGGAGCGCTGGGGTGAACTCTCCTCGATCTTTTCTTTGGAAGCCATCCACAAGGGCGCCTTTGATCGCTTCGCTTCCGACGAGAGGGTCAGAAAGGGTGTTGCAACTGTCGACGATGACTTCCTTGACCAAATAGAGGGCTGGCGGGACCGGCTCGCCCGGGCCTTCCGGCGCCGGAATGGTGGGCTGGATACCTATGATCTGAGTGACGCCGTCCAAAAGACGATTGATCGTATCGTGTTCCTGCGTATCGCCGAAGATCGCGGCATCGAACCGTACGGGCGGTTAAAGCACGCAGCCTCAGGCAAGGGCGTCTATGCCAATCTGGCCAAGCTCTTCATCCAGGCCGACAAACGCTACAACTCGGGTCTCTTCCACTTTAATGTCAAGGACGGGGTTGCAGACACACTCGACACGACCACCCTGTCGCTCGCGCTGGATGACGCGCCGTTGCGCGAAATAGTCGAAAGCCTCTACCCTCCTCAGAGCCCATACGAGTTTTCGGTCATCCCCGCCGACATTCTCGGTCAGGTTTACGAAAGGTTCCTTGGCAAGACGATCAAGGTCGCCGGCCGTTCACTCGAAATCGACGACAAGCCCGATGTCAAGAAGGCCGGTGGCGTTTACTACACGCCCTCGTTTGTAGTGCGTCACATAGTGCGAGCGGTGCTGGAGCCGCTGCTCCACGGGAAAATGCCGGCTGACGTATCCGGCGAGAAGGCGGGCACTTCCCCCATCCGGATCGTGGATCCGGCCTGTGGTTCGGGCTCGTTCCTTATCGAGGTCTATCAGGCGTTGCTCGACTGGCATCTACTCAAGTACGTTGAGGCTGGGCCGGACAAGGCGGCGCGCGGCGCGCGCCCGCGTATCTTCCGCGCGGCGTCTGGCGATTGGCGTCTTACCATCGCGGAGCGCAAGAGGATCCTCACCACACATGTCTACGGCGTCGATGTCGATCCCCAGGCCGTGGAGGTCACGAAACTCTCGTTGCTGCTGAAGGTGCTGGAGGGCGAGTCGAGCGATCACGTCGCGGCACAGATCAACTTCTTAGAGAACGAGCGGGTCCTGCCTGATCTGGGCTCAACGGTTAAGTGTGGCAACAGCCTCATAGCCCCCGACTTCTACGGTCTTTTCGACCCGAGTACTCTGACGCAGGAGCAACTCCACAAGATCAACGTCTTCTCATGGCAGAAGGCTTACCCCTCCGTCTTCCAGACCGGCGGCTTTGACGCGATCGTCGGAAACCCACCCTACGGAGCCACTCTCCTTCCCGAGGAGAAGCGATATCTTGAGAGCCACTTTCGCTGGCAAAGCTACCAGCTCGACACCTATCTGATCTTTTAGAGCAGTCTCTCGACAGCCTTCTCAGGAAGGGAGGCTACTTGGGCATGATTATTCCGAATCCTTGGTTGACCAATCTGCGCCAGGACAAAACTCGTCAAAAGGTGTTTGAGACAGGCAAGGTTCACGAGATAGTCCATTTCACCTTCCCGGTGTTTCGCCGGGCCAAGGCTACCGTCGACACGGAGATAGTGATTCTGGAGCGTGCAAGCGGCAGGCGGCACAAGCCGCTCGCGTTCGTTATCGATGAGATAGCTCCCGACGAGCGTATCGATCTAACGCGTGCGACTCGCATCGTTCACGAGCAGGACTCCTGGCTTGGGAGCGCAGCGCTACCCATTAACATATTCCTTGATGAAAGCGGGCGAGCCCTCGCCGCCAAGATGCGGTCGGCCGGCAAAGACCTGAGCATGTTGTTTCGCACGAGCGTCGGAATGAAACCATATCAGACGGGAAAGGGTCGGCCCAAGCAGTCGGCGAAGATAGTCAAAGACAGGGTATTCGATGCTTCCGCTAGGATCACTCCGGAATACAGGCGTTATCTCCGTGGCGGTGACATCAGGCGTTACGTCGTGAATCCCCTAGAGAAGCGATACATCAGATATGGGGAGTGGCTTGCTGAGCCCCGACTGTCGGCGGGATTTGATGCTCCCGCGAAGATTTTAATGCGACAGACAGGTGACAGTTTAGTTGCCGCGATTGATGATCGGCAGTTCCTGTGTATGAACAACATGCACGTCCTGGTTCCTCGTGACCCGACGACAAGCTTGGACGCGGTGGCGGCAATCCTCAATTCCCGTACGATGAACTGGTATTATCAGACCCTCAATCCCGAGGCCGGCGAGGCTCTGGCGGAGGTCAAGAAGGCGAACGTTGACCGACTACCGTTGCCGGAGGTTTCTCCGGGGCAAGCAGAACGCCTTTCTGCACTTGCCAAACGGATGTCGGCGAACCTTTCCGGGCTGACCGCGGCGACCGCCAGCAAGCGGAGCATGTTTACGACGATGATCGGGAGCGATGCCGAGGCTATCGATACAGTGGTGGGCGACTTATTTGGATTGAACGACGCCGAGCGCCAAAGGATTGCCGATGAACAGTCAGCCCATAATCCGTTTTGAACTGTCGATGCTTCTCGAGCTCTGGGTGGGGCAGCGCGGCACCGCCGGAAGACCGAACGTCCGTTCTTGTTATAAGTCGCCGACAACCGCCGATCAGGAACTGGCTCGGTAAGAGACCTCGCAAAACTCGCAAAAGTAGACCGTAAATCCGGACGTTCTACTGACTCAACGAAGGCAGCCGGTGGCTGTGCTGTACGCTCGTTTGTTTTGCAAATTCGGATTAGTAGCTATGTCTTGATCGTCGCCGCGCATGAGCGCTTGGCTGCGATCTGCACGGGGGAGGCGAAATGCATCTGAAGAAGCTGGCTGTCCGGAATTTCCGCCGACTGAGCAATGTCGTGATCGACCTTGCGTCCGATATTTCGATCTTCGTCGGCGCGAACAACAGCGGCAAGACTTCTGTCGGTCATGCACTTCAGCTGTTCACCGGCCGAGGCAAGTTCAGCGTCCATGACTTCAGCGTCGACCAATGGCCGCAGATTGTGGCGTTTGGCGAGGGCGAGATAGGCGCCACCCTTCCGTCCATTGAGATCGACATCTGGTTGGAGATCGGCGCCGACGACATCCACCGCATCGTCGATTTGCTGCCAAGCCTTGCCTGGGAAGGCGCGCTGGTCGGGATGCGCGTTGTCTTCGCACCGGTCGATTCTGACGCGACACGCGTCCGCTACGCCGAAGCACGGCAGCGCGCGCTCGATGCCATGGCACCGCCGGAAGGCGAGCCGCTTGCATTCGATCCTTCGCCGCGCAACCTGCAGGAGTATCTGCGCGACAAGCTCAACGACGAATATGCGCTCAGTCACTTTGTGCTCGATCCGAGGCGGTTCGATGCCGCCATGGTCGCCGAGGAGGGCTATCAGCCCAAACAGCTGACCGGGCGCGACCGGACCGGTGCCAAGATTCTCGAAGGTCTGCTGCGCATAGACTTCCTCCATGCCCAGCGGCATTTGTCCGACTTGCCGGGCAGCGCACGCGCCGAAAATCTGTCACGGGTGCTCAGCCGCTTCTATGATCGCAACCTCGAGCAACGCGGCGAGGATCTTGCTGCGCTTCGCGCACTGGCCGAGTCCGAAGTGCTGCTCAACGAGCATCTCGAACGCGTCTTCGCGCCAACGCTGCTCAGCCTCGCCCAGCTTGGCTATCCCGGCCTCGCCAATCCGCGGCTGATGATCCGCTCCGCGCTCGACCCAGAATCGATCATGAGCAGCCGCGACGGCGCGCGCGTCCATTATGCGCTCGGCCCCGACGATGGAGCGGCCGAACCGCCGACGCTGCCCGATAACTACAACGGGCTTGGGTTCAAGAATCTGATCTTTATGGTCGTCGAGCTGCTCGACATCCACGCGCAGTGGCTGGGCATCGAGGACAACCGCCCGCCGGTACATCTCATCTTCATCGAGGAGCCCGAAGCGCATCTCCATGCCCAGCTTCAGCAGGCATTTATCCGCAAGGTCATGGATATCCTCAAGCTCGGCGAGGAGGACCAAGTCCACTACACTAGCCAGGTGGTCGTCACGACCCACTCCACCCACATCCTCTACGAACGCGGATTCCGGCCCATCCGCTATTTCCGGCGCAGCCGATCCGAGGCCGTATCGACGTCCAATGTGCTCAACCTGTCGAACTTTTATGACCACACCGATCCGAACATTCGGACGTTTCTCGAACGCTATCTCCGGCTGACCCATTGCGACCTGTTCTTCGCCGACGCGACGGTGCTGGTGGAAGGCAATGTCGAGCGGCTGCTGTTGCCGCAGATGATCGCGAATGCCGCGCCGCGGCTGCAATCGACCTATCTGACCGTGCTCGAGATCGGCGGTGCCTTTGGCTATCGCTTCAAAGCGCTGATCGAGTTTCTGGGGCTGACGGCGCTAGTCATCACCGATCTCGACAGCGTCTTTCCCGCGCCATTGCCTGACCTTGGCCAGGAGGCCGACGCCAGTGAGGCCGGCGCAGCTGGCGGGAACGAGGCAATGGCGCCGCCCGCTCTGGATGAAGGCGATGTCCCGATCGAAGCCGGTGCCGAGGAACAGGCGGAAGAAGAAGACGAGGACGAGAACGAAGCCGAGCCGGCACCCGGTGCTGCCGGGAAACCCGGCAAAGTGTGCATCGCAGGGCATCCCGGCGCGACGACGTCCAACCAGACCCTGCTACAATGGTTGCCCCGGTGCGGCACCGTCGATGCGCTATGGGCCGCAACGGACGACGACTGCACCCAGCCTAGGGCCAATGACAATGAGGCGCTGGTGCGCGTCGCCTATCAGTGCCGCACCAATGTGACCTGGGGCGAGGAAACCTTGGCGCTCGCCGGGCGGACGCTCGAAGAAGCCTTTGCGCTCGAGAACCTCGTCTGGTGCCAGGACGTAGCACGCAAATCGTTGCAACTGCGAATTCCGAGGTCGGGCGACAAGGCTTTGACCGAAATGGTGCGGCGCATCCACCGACGGGTACAGGCCAAGAGCTTCAAGAAGACCGACTTCGCGCTCGCATTGCTCGCCGAGAATCCGATGCAGTGGACGGTCCCGGCCTACATCGCCAATGGTCTGCGCTGGCTTGAGAATGAGATTGCGCCGCTCCCCGCAGGCGATCCGGGTCACGGCGATGCCCGGAACGGAGAGGGCGGAGACGGAGACGAAGGTGGCGGCGGGGACGCGGGCACTGGCGATGCCGCCAACCCGGTAATCGCCGCATGACCAGCCGTATTGGCAGTCCTGACACGCCGGCCGACCTCGAGGTCCGCGACTGTCTGGGGGAAACGCGCTCGTTCGTCATGGTGGCGGGTGCCGGCTCGGGCAAGACGACGTCGCTGATTAAGGCGTTGGCGCACCTCGGCGAAACGCGCGGGCCAGTGCTGCGGCGCGCCGGGCAACAGATCGCCTGCATCACATTTACCGAAGTAGCGGTGGGCGAAATCTCGCACGATGTCGGCGTGTCCCCACTGTTCCATGTCTCGACGATCCACAGCTTCCTATGGTCGATCATCCGCCCGTTCCAGACCGACATTGCGGCGTGGGTCGTCGCGCGGATCGACGAAAAGATCGGCGAGCGGCAGGAGCGGCATGCACGGCCCGGCACGCGGGCCGCGACCAGGGTCCGCCTCGAGCAGGAGATTGCCGATCTAAAGGTCGAGCGCGAGGCGATCGGGCACGTCGAGAAATTCACCTATGAGACCGGCAGCCGCTATGCCGAAGGCATTCTCGGGCATGACGACATTTTGCGGCTGACGCCGGCCTGCGTCACCGCTCACCCGCTGCTGCGCCGGATCGTGGCCCGCCGCTTCCCCTACATCTTCGTCGACGAGAGCCAGGATACCCAGCCGGCGGTTATCGAGGCGCTGCGTCAGATCGCCGGTGAGGAGCCGCTGTGCGTCGGGTTCTTCGGCGATCCGATGCAGAAGATCTATGGTGCCGGGGCTGGGGCGATCGCGCTGAATGAAGGTTGGGCCGACATCACCAAGCCCGAGAATTTCCGCTGTCCAACCTCGGTGCTTAGCGTGATCAATGCGATCCGCGCCCCCGGCGATGGGCTGGCGCAAATACGGGGCCGAACCGTCGTCATCGACGATGTTGAACAACCGGTTGAGGGCACCGCCAACATTTTCATCCTGCCCGCTGATAACCAGCGCTCCGAGCGGCTCGCCGCGGTCCGCGCATGGCTTGCCGAACAAACGGACGATCAGGCCTGGCTGAGCGACTTGCGCGACGGTGATGTGCGCCTGCTCGTGCTGGTCCACCGCATGGCGGCGCGGCGGCTCGGATTTGCCAATCTCTACGCGGCCCTCAACGATGGCGCACCGCAGAGCATGAGCGATGGCATTGCCGATGGGACGGCTTGGCCGCTACGCCCCTTTACCCAGCATCTGCTGCCGATGATCATTGCCGCCCGGGATGCCGACCAGTTCACGATCATGTCGATCCTGCGCGCCGAGAGTCCGCGTCTTCAGGCCGATCGGCTGCGCGGCCAGCCGGTCGTGCCGGTGCTCGCTGCTCTCCAGCAGGCGGTCGATACCCTACGCAACTTGCTTGCCGACGGTTCGCAATCGACCATCCGGCAGGTTTTGCAGCATGCCCGCGATACCGAACTCATGAGCTTCGACGATCGCTTCGCCTCGTACTTCGTGGCCGAGCCAGCCGATGACGGGTCATCGGGCTATGCCAATGTCGCCGCGTTCCTCGCCTGCGACGTCGGCGAGCTTTGGGCGCATCGCCGCTACATGTTGGAGGAGTCGCCCTTCGCTACGCATCACGGCGTGAAGGGCGCGCAGTTCGAGCGAGTGCTAGTGGTGCTCGACGACGAGGAAGCCGCCTACAATCTCTATTCTTACGGCAAATATCTCGGGTTCACGCCGCTGTCCGATAATGACGACGCGCGGATCGCGGCGGGCGAAGAGTCGGTGCTCGATCGCACGCGACGACTATTCTACGTATGCTGTTCGCGCGCCGCGAAGGACCTTGCGGTCATCCTGTTCGTGCCCGACGTCGCGGCCGCGCGGGCAGCCGTGATTGCGGCGCAGCTGTTTCCCGAAGATGCTATTCGCGAGATGCACCAGCTGAACTGATGTTGTCAAACGATCGGCGCCGATTAAACTCGGGTCTTCCAACGTCCGCTTGCGGTTGTGTGCGTCCGAAATCTGCCAGTCCGCTAACGGCCCAACTCCAGCTGTCTAGCCGCACCTGAATCAACGACCGGCTTTGGGGAACGTCGAAGCTGCGGTCAATGGCCAATATGGGTCAGCTTACTTCAGCTGCCTCCGCCCCACTGCTCGTGCTCAAATCATGCCGGTCCGCGGTGAACGCGGTAGCTCCGAGCTTCATGGCCACTGCGGCCAAAGCCCACTGCTCGAGATCCGTTCCCTCCTCGCGAGCTCTTGAACAGAACGTGCCGGCATCGACCGCCTGTTCAAACCCGAATGGAAGCACCGTAAGGTGGAGCTCGCGGAGCACGGCAGCGACCTCCTGCGGGTCCGCGCCGCGCCGCGTCAGCTCGGCCGCGACCAGCGCAACGCTGACGCTGCTGATCGACGCGTTGTCCAGCACCGCGGCGATCCGGTCAGCGCCCGGCTCATCGTCAAGCAGGCAAAGAACGGCCGAAGCGTCCAGGATGTGACGGTCAGCCATTGGCGATCTCCGCGGCAGCAAGGTCGCTGGTCTGGTCTGCAGCAGCACTCTGCTCCGCGCCTTCTCTCCTCCCGATCTGGCGCACCCTGTCCTGAAGGCGGCGCAGATCAGCTTTGCGCGAGCGGACCCGTAGCTCACCATCAACCAACTCAATCACAACAGTATCACCTGTGCCGATCTCTAGCTCGCGCCGGAACGAAGCTGGGATGATCAGCTTACCACCCTCAACGATTTTAACCGCTCTCGACTGCATGACCCGACGCTCATTCTGTCCCGAAATGTGTTTAGTACCCTAACGCCCTTCGGTCCACTTCTTCCCCGCGCTACCTACCTTATTTGTGCTGTGCCGCCTTAGGGTATGCCTAAACAGGACACCCACCCGGGACAGTCATTCGCGTCCTTTTAGGATTGCTTAACGAATTATCGGACGTTAGTAGCTGCTGCTCTAGAGCCATACGGGACAGATAGGAACGAGAGTGGCCCTATATGGCTATGCGCGGGTGTCGACGACCGATCAGGACCTCACGATCCAGCAGGAGGCACTACGCGCGGCCGGCTGCCAGGTGATCCGGTCGGAGAAGAAGACCGGCACCAAGCGGGAAGGGCGAAGCGAGCTCGATCTGCTGCTCGAGTTCCTGCGTGATGGCGACACGCTGGTGGTGACCCGGATCGACCGGCTCGCGCGCTCGATGAAGGACCTGCAGGATATCGTCCATGATCTGAAGGGCAGGGGCGTTTCGCTGAAAGCGACGGAGCAGCCGATCGACACGGGCACCGCCGCGGGCAAGGCGTTCCTCGACATGCTGGGCGTGTTCGCCGAGTTTGAGACCAACTTACGCCGCGAGCGACAGATGGAGGGCATCGCGGCGGCCAAAGCCAAGGGTGTCTACAAGGGCCGGCCAGCGACGATCGACCCGGCCGAGGTCAGGCGTCTGTATCAGGAAGAGAGGCTCGGTCCTGCTGCCATCGCGCGGCGCCTCGGCGTGGCGAGGTCGTCCATCTATCGCATCGTGCCGGAGCTCAGCCGCACGGCCGACGTTGCCGGTGTGGACGAGCCAAATAGCATCGGCATCGTTAGCTAGGCTACTTGAACTCGCTCATGCGTGTTCTTGGCTACGTCGGTCCTGCTCAGCCAAAGAGGGTGTACCCGAAAGAGCCGGTGAGCGATGAGCAACAGCTACCAAGAGCGCGAGGTCAGGGGTGCGCGGGTGTATCTTCGCGTCAGCACAGACGAGCAGGATCTCGCGCGCCAAGAGACGATCGTCGCCAGCGCGCGTGCAGCGGGCTACTACGTCGCCGCGGTCTACCGCGAGAAGGCGTCGGGTGCGCGCGCCGACCGGCCCGAGCTACTACGCATGGTCGACGACTTGCAGCCAGGCGAGGTGGTGGTGGCGGAGAAGATTGACCGGATCAGCCGTCTCCCACTAGCCGAAGCCGAGCGCTTGGTCGCGGCAATCAGGGCCAAGGGCGCGCGTCTCGCAGTGCCGGGCATCATCGACCTGTCGGAACTGGTGGCGGGCAGCGCTGGCGTGGCCCGCATCGTGCTCGAGGCAGTGCAGGAGATGCTTTTGCGCGTGGCACTCCAGACCGCGCGCGACGATTACGACGACCGGCGCGAACGGCAGCGTCAGGGCATTGAGATCGCGAAGAGGGAAGGCCGGTACACCGGGCGCAAGGCGGACCAGGCGCAGCACCGCCGCATCGTCGCGCTGCGCGAAGCGGGGATGAGCATCGCGAAGACGGCCGAACTCGCATCCTGCAGCCCGGCTCAGGTCAAACGCGTCACGGCCCTGAACAAGGCGAAGCGGGCTGATGTCTGAGGCTGGTATGCCCCAAGGGCTTCTTGGAGGCGGGGGAGTGATCATCATGAAGCCCGACGGTGAACCGGCTCGATCTCCGCTCAGGTTCTTCATACTCGTCTTCGCCATCGCGGTGCCGCTTGGACTCGCGGGGCACTCCCTTGGCGTGGTGGGATCCGCCAGAATCCCGGCTGCGGATCTCGGCCTCGCTTTCGTCCGATGATGGCGGCTCTGATCCTCACGGCCGGCGAGGGTGGGCGGAGAGCGACGGGCACCTTCCTGAAACAGGCGTTCAACCTACGTCTGCTCGGCGATAAATCGTGGCTCTTCGTCACATTCGGGCTGGCCCCGCTCATCTATGTGCTGACCTGGGCCGTCGTTCAGCTCGCCGGTGGTGGGCATGTTCCCGACATCGATATCGCGACGACCCTGCTGCTGTTCGCGATGTTCCTCGCCCTAGCGGTCGGCGAGGAGGTCGGCTGGACCGGCTATGCGACCGAGCCTCTTCAATCACGGTGGGGAGCACTTGGGGCCGCTCTTATTCTGGCTGCGCCGTGGTGGCTGGCTCACCTGCCGTCGATGGCCGCGATCGGAGCGACCGTTACGGACATGGCGTGGTGGGCGTTGGGTGCAGTGGGGGTGCGCATCTTGATCTCATGGCTGTTCAACAAGACGCGAAAGAGCGTCCTGGCGGCCGTGATATTCCATGCGCTGCTCAATACCGGAAGGGCCGCCACTTTCCCGGCTGTGGGTTCATTTCATGCCTCGCGGTACCAAATAGCCAGCTACCTGATCATCGCCGTGATAGTGTTCATCGTCGTCATCTCTTCAGGAGCACGCGCCCTTCGCCGCCCATAGAACCGTGCCATTCCTGGTGCGCCTCTCCATCCCGTGGCTGACGAAGTACGTGTTTCCCGAGCCTGCGGCTGGCCAGTCGGCTGCCCTAAACCGTCGTAATGCAACGGTCGGGTATGGCGACCTCGTACTGCCTTGGGATAGTCTCCTAATCGGCCATCGAAGGCGCTGACGGGATCTTCCTGTTTGGCTGGTTGGCCGCTCTGTTCTCGGTCGTCGATCGGATGAAGCTTCTGGAGCTCGAACTAGAGGCGCCACTGCATCGAAAACAGGACCACTCGCATGAAAAGTGATCGCATCCATCATCCCGGGCTAGCTGCCAGGACCATGTCCGCTGACGACGCGGCCGCCCTGATCGACAACGGCATGACGGTCGGAATGAGCGGCTTCACCGGCTCGGGCTACCCCAAGGCGGTACCGCTGGCGCTAGCCGCCAGGATCGAGCGCGAACATGCGGCCGGGCGGCCGTTCAAGGCGAAGATCTGGACAGGCGCTTCGACCGGGCCCGAACTGGACGGTGCGCTGGCCAAAGCCGACGGAATCGAGTTCCGGCTGCCGTACAATTCCGACCCGATCGCGAGGGAGAAGATCAACCGCGGCGAGATGGAATATTTCGACATGCACCTGAGCCAGGTCGCGCCGATGGCGTGGCAGGGCTTTCTCGGGCCACTCGACATCGCGCTCATCGAGGTGGCCGGCATCCGGGCGGACGGATCGCTGATCCCGTCGTCGTCGGTCGGTAACAACAAGACCTGGCTCGACCGCGCGGACAAGATCATCCTCGAGGTCAACAGCTGGCAAAACCCCGCACTCGAAGGGATGCACGACATCTATTACGGGACGGCGCTGCCACCGCATCGCGTCCCCATTCCGCTCGTCCGCCCCGATGATCGGATCGGCGACGCATATTTCCGGTGCGATCCGGATAAGGTCATCGCCGTAGTCGAAACGGCTGCGCCTGATCGCAACCTGCCGTTCGCATCGCCCGACGCGGCCGCACGGGCCATTGCCGGGCATCTGGTCGAATTCCTGCGCCACGAGGTCCGTCTCGGCCGGCTCCCACCAGCCTTGCTTCCCCTCCAATCGGGGGTCGGCAACATCGCCAACGCCATGCTGGGCGCGCTCGTCGAAAGCGAGTTCGAGGACATGACGGCCTATACCGAGGTGATCCAGGACGGCATGCTCGACCTCCTGGCTTGCGGGAAGCTGCGGATGGCGTCGGCAACGGCCTTTTCGCTCAGTCCGGAAGCCGCGGCGGCGCTCAATGCCGATCTGTGCCGTTACCGCGACCGCCTCATCCTCCGCCCGCAGGAGATCAGCAACCACCCGGAACTGATCCGACGGCTGGGCTGCATTGCGATGAACGGGCTGATCGAGGCAGACATCTATGGGAACGTCAATTCGACCCACATCATGGGGTCGCGCATTCAGAACGGCATCGGTGGCTCAGGCGATTTCGCCCGCAACGCGTACGTTTCGATTTTCATGACGCCTTCGACGGCGCGCGAGGGCAACATCTCGGCGATCGTGCCGCAAGCCTCGCATGTCGACCACATCAATCAAGACGTTCAGATCATCGTCACCGAGCAGGGGCTCGCCGATCTGCGGGGCTTGTCGCCCAAGCAGCGCGCTGAGCTGATCATCGCCAAATGCGCGCACCCGACCTACCGGTCCGCACTTGAGGATTATTACCGTCGCGCGCGCCTATCATCCTATGGGCAACAGACACCGACGCTGCCGTCCGAAGCATTATCGTGGCATCAGCGCTTCATGGAAACCGGCACGATGCGGATGTGACGGCATCAAGCCGGCCATGGCGAGAACGTGCTGAACTGGCGCGATTTCGGAGGCGGCGCAACGCAGCCGTGCGCTACCAGGTGTCGGACCGCGACACTTGCGCAACTGTGTAATTTCCGAGGCTGAGCGCGCAACGACGGCAGGGGTAGACAGACGGACCGTATCCGCTTCGACGCTTTGCGGCTCCGTGCACCCAAGGAACTTCCATGCCTGATCTGATGCAAGCCGCCATTGTGGAGGCATTCGGCAAACCGCTCGTGCTGCGGGAGCTGAACGTGCCCACGCCAGGTCCCGGCCAGATCCTGGTCAAGACGGAGGCCTGCGGCGTCTGTCACACCGATCTCCACGCCGCGCGCGGCGATTGGGAGAAGGGCCAGGTCGAGCATCAGGTGCAGACGATCCGGGGCCGCTTCTTCCAGCCCCGGCTACGGTTCGCGAGCTTTGAGGAGCTGAACGGTTGGCTGGAGGCCGAGTGCCGGCGCTGGGCGGCGACGCATCCGCATCCCGAGCACAAGGACATGACCGTCGCTCAGGCGCTGGACGCTGAGCGGCCCGCGCTCCAGCCGATGCTGGCGCCGTTCGACGGCTTCCACGAAAGCCAGCACGCGGTCATGCGCGTCGACCGGAGACAGCAAGCATGCATAAGCGATGTCGCCAAGCTGCATTGGCGCGGTGAGAACCGGCTGACGGATAAGCCAAGGCGGGAGCGGGCAGCGCTTCGACGCGAGCACATCGACCGCGTTGGCGACCGAGACTGCGCGTATAAAGTCCTCGGTGATGATCCGAAACTGCTCGCCCTGCTGCAACGCCCAGGCCCGACCCGCCGAGTATCGCTCGAGGGCACCGCGATCGCCGATGCGCAGGCGTGATCTCGGCTTTACCTCTACAAGTTCGGCTTGCCCGAAACCGCCTTTTGGGAAGCCCCAAATCCACGGTTGTGTCAGGTCGCGCTCGATCCGATAGTCGGGCGTGTAATGCCTAAGCCTTGTTCGCCCCTGCGTCACGAAGTCGATCCGCAGCGGTTGATGTTCGATGAAGCGCACCTGCGGGTCGACCAGCATCATGCAGAGGAAGTCGCGCTCGAGGCTCGACTCGTAGCCGATCGGGCCGACATCGCTTTCGAGAAAGCCCCACGTGCTCTGTGTCCGTCTGAACTGCGGTGCACGCCGCGCAGATGGACGCGATCCCACAAGCCGCACTGTAACCGGCTCAAAACTAGTCATATTGCCACTCGGTGGTGGCAATTGTCAGAAAGTTTGGAAAACCACAGGGGCCTGCGCGTGAAGCCGGGCGAGGTCAGCCTGGCGCATCTGGGCGTGCTGTTCCTCGACGAGCTGCCCGAATTCGCGCGCGGCTCGCTCGACTCGCTGCGCCAGCCGCTCGAATCGGGAACGGTCAGCGTCGCCAGGGCGAACGCGCATGTGACGTTTCCGGCGCGCGTACAGCTGATCGCGGCGATGAATCCGTGCCGGTGCGGGCATCTGGGCGACGCCAGCCTAGCCTGCGCGCGCGCGCCGCGCTGCGCGGCGGATTATCAGGCCAAGGTGTCGGGGCCGCTGCTCGACCGCATCGACCTGCATGTGGAGGTGCGCGCGGTGTCCGCCGCCGATCTTGTGCTGCCGCCGCCAACCGAAGGGTCGGCGGAGGTCGCGAGGCGGGTGGCGGCCGCGCGGGCTATCCAGGGCGAACGGTTCAGGGATGAGGCGGCTCGCACGAACGCGGAGGCCGACGGGCCGGTGCTGGAGGCCGTGGCGACACCCGACGAGCCGGGCCGCCGCCTGCTCGCCCAAGCGGCTGAGGCGATGCGGTTGTCGGCGCGCGGCTATACGCGCGTGCTCCGCATCGCGCGGACGGTCGCCGATCTTGCGGGATCGGACGCGGTCGGGCGCATCCATATCGCCGAGGCGCTCAGTTACCGGCGGCAACCTCCGCGTAATTGACGGTATGCCCCGCCGGGTCGCAACCGCGTGGATCGCCCCGTCGCCTACCCTGTGTTACGGCCGCGGGCCTGGCCGCGCTCGACATGGCGGAGGCGGGAGAGGAACACCCGATGGCGGGCACTAGCCGCGCGCTCGAAGGCAAGGTGCCGGCCGTCACCCTCGGCTTCTGGATCATCAAGGTGCTGGCGACCACATTGGGCGAGACCGGCGGCGACACGCTGAGCATGACGGTGGGCCTTGGCTACCTTGCCGCGACCGGCGTCTTCATGCTGCTGCTGCTCGCCCTGGTCGCGGCGCAGGTGGCGGCGCGGCGGTTCCGCCCGCCGCTCTATTGGGCGACGATCATCGCCTCGACGACAGCCGGCACGACCTTGGCCGATTACGCGACCCGCTCGCTCGGCATCGGCTATACCGGCGGTTCGCTGCTGCTGCTCGGCCTGGTGATCGCCTCGCTCGCGACTTGGCGGGCGACGCTGGGCCGGATCGACGCCGATGACATCCGCGATCGACGGGCCGAGCTGTTCTATTGGTCGACCATCACCTTCTCGCAGACGCTGGGGACGGCGCTTGGCGACTGGCTCGCCGATACGGGCGGGCTCGGCTATCTGGGGGCGGCGGCCGTGTTCGCCGCCGGCCTGGCCGTTCTGGCGGTGCTGTATTTCCGGACGGCGGTCAGCCGGGTGCCGCTGTTGTGGGCGGCCTTCATCCTGACGCGGCCGCTCGGCGCGGCGGTCGGCGATTTCGTCGACAAGCCGGTGGACAAGGGAGGTCTCGATTTCAGTCGGCCTGTCGCGTCCGCGGTGCTGGGCGTCGTTATCGTGGCGCTCATCCTGGTGCTGCCCCAGCGCGCCGGCCGGCACGGCGACGCGGTCCGCTGAGGAAGGATGGGTCGAACGGCATGCGCGACCGACGAGTGGAGCGGGGCGATGCACGAACCGACCTTTGGTGGATCAAAAGTCTCTGGACGAGGCCGTCGAGCCATGGCATCGCCGCGCCAGGTGCCGCATGGGATCGGCGGAGAGTGACCGGGTCGCGCTTCGTTCGCATGCCGCTTCAAGCGGGCGTGGTGGAATTGGTAGACGCGCCGGACTCAAAAAGCGGTTTGTTTACCAAGCGAAAGATTGTCGCGGTAAGCTGAGAAGATGAGGTTTTACAACAGTTTAGCTGCTGCTTAGATCATGGCTTCAAACAGGCTGAAATTGTGCTAGGAGCCACATAGGAGCCAAGAGGCTCAATGCGGGTGTGGTGGAATTGGTAGACGCGCTGGATTCAAAATCCAGTTCCGAGAGGAGTGCCGGTTCGACCCCGGCCACCCGCACCATCAAGGTTGCCAAGGTTCAGGTCGAGGGTTTGAACCCCCTGGACCGCGCGGGCAGCATGCAGCCTTCCTCGCGAACTAAGGCGTGGAGTCGAGCCGGGCGGCGGTCGCCCGGCCAATACTCCATGCTAGCGTATTTTGACGACCGCGAATCTCGGAATCCGCATCGAACTCCGCCTCATCATCGCTCGCACTGGCTTCCCATGCGGCTTCTCAGGGCCTGGTCTACCCCACGGTGGACTTCCTTGTCATGCGGCCCTTGCCCCAGGCCTCAGCAAGGTTGATCAGAGGTCGCAGGCTCTCTCCTTCCTCGGTCAGTCGATATTCAACCCGAGGCGGGACCTCGGCATAGATTTTTCGATCCACCAGACCCGCTCCTTCAAGCTCTCGAAGCTGCTTGGTCAGAAGGCGCTGGGTAATGCCCGGCAGGCGACGGTGCAGTTCGTTGAACCGCAAGCATCCGGATTCCAAGAGATGATGCAGGACAACGCCCTTCCAGCGACCGTCTATTAGGTCAAGCGTCACCTCGACCGGGCATCCTGGAACGTCGCGATAATGTCGATCAGTCATCATAGTTCCCTTTCGGGAACTAGATACGCAAAACTGCCGTACTTGCAAAGCTGAACGGTGAGTGTCAACCGGCGTGCAAAAGGGACCCCCGATCGGCGTCGAACAGGGCCCCCCTC
>NZ_CAXSHH010000049.1:0-18221 GCF_964237155.1 uncultured Sphingomonas sp.
CGTCCCGGAGAAGGCCGTCAAGCGCGGATGCGGCGTCGGGGTAAAGCTTGGTCATGGACGGGCCTCCTGAAACGACGGCGTTAGCGACGGGGCGAATGGCGGGTCAAGGCCGAGCGCCCGTTCCAAGTCCGTTAGCGCCTGATCCTGCGTCGCGACCTTGATCGCGGTCATGCCCATCGCGGCGGCGGGTTTACAGTTGATGCCGAGGTCGTCGAGGTAGACGCACTCGGTCGGTTCCATCCCGAGCGCATCGGTCATCATCGCGTAGATGCGCGGGTCGGGCTTGCGGATACCTACCTTCGAGCTCTCTACCACCTCATCGAAGCGGGCGAGGATCGCCGCGATCTCGGCGGCGCGATCGGGGGTGAGCGCCATGCCCGCACCCACCCCGCTCGGCACGTTGTTGGTGATGCATCCCAGCTTGTACCTGTCCCTCTTCAACCGGTCGATCGCGGCGACCATGCGCGGGCGTACGTCGCCGGCGAGGAGCGCGAGCACGTCGGCCCCGGGGAGATCGTGGCCGAGCGCCCTCGCCTCCTCCGCGAACAGCCGGTCGAAAGCCGCGGCGTCGATCTCCGCGCGTTCGAAGCGGGCCCAGGCGTTGCCGTCCGGGTCGGCGGCGTTGATATGGCGGACGAGGCCGTGGGGCAGCCCACGGGTCTCTTCCATGCGCTCGAACGCTTCGAAGGGAGACGAGGTCACCACCCCGCCGAAGTCGAAGATGACGGCCCGGATCGTCATGCGTGAGCGAGCCGAAGGCCGGGGCGCGGCCAGCGGCATTTCACCAGCCGGCCGGTGCCCGACAGGGTGATGTAGGCGTCGCGCATGTCCTCGCCGCCCCAGCAGATGTTGGTGGTGAACGGGTCGTCCGTCGGCACGAACTCGACTAGCTCGCCCTCCGGCGACACCACGCTGATCCCGCATTCGCCGATGGTGGCGACGCAGATATTGCCGCACTCCTCGACGCCGAGCGAGTCGAAGAACTTGTACCCGCCCGGGCGGTAGAGCGGGATGCCGGGGCCGCCCAGGCCCGCGGTCCGGTCGATCTCGCCGGGCGCGGTCACGTCGAATGCCATGAGACGACAGGTGTAGGTCTCGGCGGCGTAGAGGCGACGGCCGTCCGGCGACAAGCCGACGCCGTTCGGGTTCTCGGACGGGAAGATCACTTCGCGCAAGGAGCTCCCGTCGGCGCGGGCGTAGAAGATACCGGTGATGTCGCGCTCGCGTTCACGGGTCTTGCCATGGTCGGTGAACCAGAAGCCGCCCTGCCCGTCAAAGACGAGGTCATTGGGGCCGCGTAGCACGCAGCTGAAATCGCCGTCGCCGTAGAGCGTCTCGACCGCGCCGGTCGCAACGTCGATGCGTTCGATGCGCCCGCCCGAATAATCGACGGGCTGACCATGCGGGATCAGGAGGCCGCTCGGATGGTTGAGATAATCGAAGCCGCCGTTGTTGCAGCAATAAAGCTTGCCGTCGGGACCGATCGCCAGTCCGTTGGGGCCGCTGCCGGGTTCCGCCACGGTTTCGGTCGCACCATTCGGGCGGACGCGGATGATGCGGCCGGCGGCGATCTCGACCAGGATCACGCTCGCGTCGGCCATGGCGACCGGACCTTCGGGGAAGCGTAGCCCACTGGCCACCGTGGTGAACTCGATCATACGCCCCTCGCTCCCGCTTGCCTGGGCGGCTATGTGCGCCGGGACGAGCGCCGAAGCCAAGGACGAATCCATGCCCGCCACCGGATATGACGCCGACCTTCGCATCCATATCGATGGCGCTTGGGCGGCGGGCGAAGGGCGCGACACGGGGCCGGTATTCGATCCCGCGACCGGCGACGAGATCGCGGCCGTGCCGTTCGCGAGTGCGGCCGACCTCGATGCGGCGCTGGCGGCGGCGGACCGCGGGTTCAAGCTTTGGCGTGCAACCGATGTCGACGCTCGAGGTGCGGTCCTCAGGCGTGCGGCGCAGCTGATGCGCGAGCGAACGGAGGCGATCGCGACGCTGCTGACGCGCGAGCAGGGCAAGCCGATCGTTGAGGCGCGCGCCGAGGTGGCGGGGTCGGCGCAGCTGTTCGACTGGTACGCCGAGGAGGCGAAGCGCGCCTATGGCCGCGTGCTGGTGCGGCCGACGGGGCAGCGGTCGATCGTGCTGAAACAGCCGGTTGGGCCGGTGGCGGCGCTCTCCCCCTGGAACTTCCCCGTCTATCTGCTCGCCAAGAAACTCGCGCCCGCGCTGGCGGCCGGATGCTCGGTGATCGCCAAGCCGCCGGAGGAGACGCCGGGCTGCACCGGGGCGTTCTTCGCCTGCCTGGTCGATGCAGAATTGCCGGCGGGCGTTGCGCAGATGGTGTTCGGCGTGCCCGACCAGGTATCGCGCCATCTCATCGCCTCGCCGGTGATCCGCAAGGTCAGCTTCACCGGATCGGTTCCGGTCGGCAAACACCTGCTTAAGCTGGCGGCGGATGGCGTGAAGCGGACGACGATGGAGCTGGGCGGGCACGCGCCGGTGCTCATCTTCGCCGACTGCGACCTGGAGAAGACGCTGGATATGGTGGTGCCGCAGAAGTTCCGGAATGCGGGCCAAGTCTGCGTATCGCCCACGCGCTTTTATGTGGAGGAGGCGGTGTACGAACCGTTCCTGCGCGGGTTCGCCGAGCGGGCGGTGAAGCTGCCGGTCGGCGACGGGTTCGACCCGGCGACGCGGATGGGGCCGCTGGCGAACCGGCGCAGGCCCGACGCGATCGAGGCGCTGGTCAGCGACGCGACCGCCAGGGGGGCGCGCACGTTGGCTGGTGGCGAGCGGATGTCGGACGGATATTTCTTTCAGCCCACGCTGCTTGCCGACGTGCCGGTCGAAGCGGACATCATGTCGAGCGAGCCGTTCGGGCCGGTCGCGGTGACACGGTCGTTCGCGAGCATGGACGAGGCGGTCGAGCAGGCTAACCGCTTGCCTTACGGATTGGCGGCGTTCGCCTTCACGGAAAACGGGCGGCGCGCGAACATGCTGGGCGACGCGATCGAGGCGGGCATGGTCGGGATCAACAGTTTCGCGATCTCGGTCGCGGACGCACCTTTCGGGGGCGTGAAGCAGTCCGGCTTCGGCAGCGAGGGCGGGTCCGAAGGCCTCGACGGCTATCTCGTCACGAAGGCGATCCACCAGGCATGAGGACCGGCGGCCGTATCCTCGTGGACCAGCTCGTGGCGCAAGGCTGCGAGCGGATCTTCACCGTGCCGGGCGAGAGCTTCCTGGCCGTGCTCGACGCCCTCCACGACACGCCCGCGATCGATCTGGTCGTGTGCCGGCAGGAGGGCGGGGTCGCGTTCATGGCGTGCGCCGACGGGACGCTGACGGGGCGGCCGGGCGTCGCCTTCGTGACGCGCGGGCCGGGGGCGACCAACGCGTCGATCGGGGTGCATGTCGCCCGGCAGGACAGCCAGCCGATGATCCTGTTCATCGGCGATGTGCACAGCGGCACGCGCGACCGGGAGGCGTTCCAAGAAATCGATTTGCCCGCGATGTTCGCGCCGATCGCGAAATGGGCGGCGCGGATCGACGATGCGCGGCGGATACCAGAGTATGTGGCGCGAGCGTATGCGACGGCGATGAACGGGCGGCCGGGGCCGGTGGTGCTCGCGCTGCCGGAGGACATGTTGCTCGATAGGGTCGAGGCCGTGGATCGATCGCGCGTGGACCGGGTCGTGCAAGCTTGCGAGCCAATCACGATGGGCAAGCTGGCCGGGATGCTCGGCGCGGCGGCGCGGCCGGTGGCGATCGTTGGCGGCGCGGGGTGGGACGCCAACGCGGCGCGTGACTTCGCGCATTGGGCCGAACGGTCTGGGGTTCCGATCGCGGCGGCGTTTCGACGTCAGGACGCGATCGCGAACGGCTGTCCGGTTTGGGCGGGCGCTCTTGGATACGGCCCGAACCCCAAGCTCGTTGAGCGGGTACGCGCGGCGGACCTGCTGCTCGTGGTCGGACCGCGGCTCGGCGAAGCGACGACCGACGGCTACCAAGTGATCACGCCGGATCATCCGGGGCAAATGCTGATCCATGTGCATCCCGAGTCGGACGAGCTAGGCAGCGTCTACCATGCCGACCTCGCGATTTGCGCCGGGATGGCCGAGTTCGCCGATGCCGTGCTCGCGATCGACGTGCCTCCCTATGCGGCGGGCGTGGAAGCTCATGCCGAGTGGGTAGCATGGTCGACGCCTAGTCCGCGCCATATCAAGATGGACCTCGGCCCGTGCGTAGCAGCCATGCGCGAGCGGCTCCCGGCCGACACGATCATCTGCAACGGCGCGGGCAATTTCTCCGGCTGGTGGCATCGCTATTGGCGATATGGGGGCCCCGGCTGCCAGCTCGCCCCGACGGCGGGGGCCATGGGGTACGGCCTCCCGGCGGCCGTCGCGGCGTCGCTGCGGCATCCGGACCGATGCGTGGTCGCGCTGGCCGGCGATGGCGATTTCCTGATGAACGGGCAGGAGCTGGCGACCGCCGTCCAGCATGGCGCGCCGATCCTGGTGCTGGTTATCGACAACGGCGCGTACGGCACGATCCGCATGCACCAGGAGCGCGAGTTCCCCGGCCGCGTGGCGGGAACAGTGCTTCGCAATCCGGACTTCACCGCCCTGGCCCGCGCTTATGGCTGCTGGGCGGAGATGGTGGAGCGGACGGACCAGTTTGCCCCCGCGCTCGACCGGGCGATGGCGGAGCCGGGCGTGCGGCTAATCCACATCAAGACCGACGTGGAGGCGATCACCGCCGGTACGACGCTGAGCGCGATCAAGCGCGCTAGCGTCGAGCGGGATCAGATGTCGATCGGCGCGGCGGGGGTGGTCAAGTCGGTCTCGCCGCGTCCGCGCTCACCTACCTTGCCCGGAGGCGTTTTAGCCGTCCCGATCGCGTCGGCATCGCCCGGCACGCGCGCGGGCTCGTGATGCCCGCCCGCCGCCTTGTGCTCGTCGAGCGTGGGGTCGAGGTTGTTGTTGTTCGCCTTGCCGTTGCCGCTGTGCTCTTTCACCTTGCCTACTCCTTCATGGGTCGGGGACGGAACGCGTGAGCGGCGGGCGTGATCCTCATTCGGCGGCGAGCATTTCACGTCCGACGCCGAGCTCTTCCGCGAACCAGCCGCAGGTCTTGGCGAGGCCGTCCTCAAGCGAAACCCGCGGTTCCCAGCCGAGCAGGTTGCGCGCGCGTGTGATGTCAGGGCGACGGCGGCGAGGATCATCCTGCGGCAGGGGCTCGTACACCACCGGATTGCGGGTGCCAGTCATCGCGACGACGCGAGCCGCGAGATCGCTGACGGTGAGTTCGAGGGGGTTGCCCAGGTTGATCGGCTGGAGCGGGTCGATGTCGCTCTCCATCAGGCGGATCAGCCCGTCGACCATGTCGGCCACGTAGCAGAACGAGCGGGTCTGGCTGCCGTCGCCATAGATCGTGATCGGCCGATCGGAAAGCGCCTGGCAGATCAGGTTGGACACGACGCGGCCGTCGTCGGGGTGCATGTTAGGACCGTAAGTATTGAAGATGCGCGCTACGCGCACCTCCGCCCGGTCCATGCGGGCATAGTCGAACGTCAGCGCCTCGGCCGCGCGCTTGCCCTCGTCGTAGCAGGCGCGGGGCCCGGTGCAGTTCGTCCAGCCGCGATATTCCTCGACCTGCGGATGGACCTCCGGGTCGCCGTAGACCTCGCTGGTCGAGGTGAGGAGAAAGCGCGCGCGCGCCTTTTCCGCGAGGCGGAGCAGGTGGTGCGTGCCGACCACGTTGGTCAGCATCGTGTGCTCGGGATCGGCCTGGTATTGCGGCGGCGACGCGGCGCAGGCGAGGTTGTAGACGCGGGTGATCCGATGCCCCTCGTCGATCACCGCACGAGGCAGCGGAGCGACGATGTCGGCCTCGACGAAGCGGAAGCCTGGATGCCCCTCCAGCAGGCGCAGGTTGGACGGGCGCGCGGTCTGGAGGTTGTCGAGGCAGAGGACCTGCCGTCCTTCAGACAACAGGCGGAGCACGAGGTGCGACCCGATGAAGCCCGCGCCGCCCGCCACCAGGATCAAATCCCCGTCCGATCGCGCCATCCCGTTCCCTCCCTTGGTCGTCATAGTCATGCCGCTTCCGCGTCGGCGCGGTCCCGGTAGCTCGCGGCCTCGCCGAGGTACCGCTCCAGCTCGGCCGCGCGGTGGGTCGCGGCGTGCGCGGCGAGCGCGCGAACCCTTGCGGCCTCGCCGATCGCGGACGCGTCGGCGCCGTCTAGCGCGGCGATCACGTCACCGCCGTCGCGCGCTAGGATGATCTCGTGGCCCGGCTGGAACAAGGTGTCGAGACCGTCCCACACGTCCGAGATGATCGGGGTGGCGCAAGCTGCGGCCTCGAACAGACGGACCGAGGGCGACCAACCGGCCGCGATCATGTCGGCCCGGGTCACGTTCAAGGCCCAGCGCGAGGCCGTGTAGAAGGCGGCGTGATCGGCGGGCGCGAGGTGGTCGATCCGCTCCACGTTCCCGGGCCAATCGATGTCGTCGGGATATTGCGGGCCGGCGACCACGAAGCGGCGATGCGGTTGCGCGCGCGCCGGCGTCAGCAGGAGTCGGTCCAGCGTCGGCTGACGGTCGGGGCTGTAGGTGCCGAGATAGGACAGGTCCCAGCGCTTGGGTACGTCCGCCGGGCGGTATGCGTCCGCGTCGACCGAGCAATAAAGCGCGCGGGCGGCCGGGGAGCCGAACTCACGTTCAAGGCGGGCGAGCGTGGGGCCGCCGGTGAAGGACAGATACAGGTCGTAGCCGGGGATGAGGTCGGGCGAGAGATACTCGAAATGGCCGCGCGCGAGGTTGGCGAGGGTGACGGGGGTGTCGATGTCGTAGAATGCGACCGCGCCGCGTGCGTGACGCTGCGCCCAGCGGCCGACCGCGACCCCCTCGGGCACATAGGAGCCGACGATCACCGCATCCGCGTTCGCGAGTTCGGAGGCCCAGCGGTCGAGATCGGCCAAGTCGGCGTAGAAGGCGAGGCGGCACCAGTCGGGGTCGGCCAGGTCGCGCTGCCTGGCGTACCAGGGCACGTCGCGCTCGAAGAAGAGCACGTCGTGGCCGCGCGCGGCGAACGCCTTCAGGAGCGCGCGGTAGGTGGTCGCGTGGCCGTTGCCCCAGGAGGAGGACAAGGACAGGCCGAGGACGACGAGCTTCATGCCGCCTCGCGCGCCCGGGCGAAATGGTCCTGGAACAGGGCGTGGACCTGTTCGCCGCGAAGGGCATAGGTGTGTTCGGCGAGAACCCGGCTCAGCGCCGCGCGGCCGATCGCGCGGGCGCGGTCGGGGGTGAGCGCGGCGAGGTGGTCGGCGACGTCCTGCCCGTCGCGGGCGACGAGCACTTCTTGATCGGGCACGAGGAACCGCTCGATGCCCTCCCAAGCGTCGGTGATGAGGCAAGCGGCGGCCCCCGCGGCCTCGAACACGCGGGTGGCGGGGCTGAAGCCGATATGCGCCATCGAGTCGCGCGCGACGTTGAGGACGGCGGCGGGGGTGCAGTTGAAGGCGTTATGCTCGGCCGTGTAGACGTGGCCGCGGTGGCGGACGTTGGCGGGCATATCCTTGGTCTCCCACCCATTGCCGCCGATCAGGAAGCGGCGGTCGGGACACGCGGCGGCGGCGCGCAGGAAGAACTCCTCGACGCGGGCCTCGCGGTCGGGGAGGCGGTTGCCGAGAAAGGCCAGGTCGCAGGCGAAGCGGTCGTCGGGGGCCACGGGAAAGTGCGTCTCGGGATCTAGCGCGTTGTAGACGGGGACGCACCGCGCCGCGCCGAAGCCGGTGTAGGCGTCCACCACGGGCGGACCGCCGCCATAGGTGAGCACCATGTCGAGCGCGGGGAGCGCGGCGGTGACGGGGTGGTCGGGATCGGCCCGCATCTCGTCGAGCGTGGCGGCGGCGTCGACGTCCCAGAAGATCCTGAGCGCGTGCGGGGCGGCGTGGGTGAGGATGCCGGCGATCAGCTCGCGGTCGAACACGCCTACCCCGCTCGCCTTGACGACGATGTCGGCCCCGCGCGCTTCGGCGAGGACGGAGGCGAGACCGTCGGGGGTAGCGGGATAGACGACGACCTTGGCGTAGGGAGGCGGGTCGATGTCGCGGTGGCGTTGGCGGTCGAAGGCGTCGGGCTCATAGAAGGTGATATCATAGCCGTGACCCGCGAGCGCGCGGAGGATGCCCCGGTAGTAGGTGGCCGCGCCGTTCCAATAGGAGGACAAGAGGCTGGAGCCGTAGAAGGCGATCTTCAAGCGGCGGTCCTTCGGGTCTGGTCGAGCTGGGCGACGACGGCGAGCAGCTCGGCGGCGCGGTGGGCGCAGGTGTGGCGGGCGCGGATGGTCTCCAGGCCGCTGGCGGCTAGGCTTGCGCGGAGGTCCGGATCCAGAAGAAGCTGACCTATGTGGCGGGTCACGGCGGGGCCGTCCTGGGCGGTTAGATAGTCCCGATCCGGCCGGAATAGCCCTTCGCTGTCGGCCCAAGGTGCTGATATCAGGGGGATTCCACAGGCGAGCGCCTCGAACACGCGGATGGTGGGGATGCCGGGGAGGATGGTGGCGTAATAACGTCGGGGGACGTGGATGGTGGCGACATGGCGGGCGAAGATCTCGGGCGCGCGGGCGTTGGGGGCCCAGCCGTGATAGCGCGCGTCGTGGCTAGCCAGCATCGCGCGGGCCTCGTCGGGATAGCGGACGCCGTATATGTCGAGGCCCAGCCCGACCTCGGCGGCGGGGGCTAGGAGAAAGCGTTCGAGCTCGGCGGTGCGTTCGCCGTCGCCCCAGTTGCCGATCCAGACCAGGCCCTCGCGGTCCTGCTCGATGGCGGGCGGGTGGAAGAGGCGGGTGTCGGCGGCTTCGTGCCAGGTCCAGACACGGCCGCCCCAGCCCCAGCGGCGATAGACCTCGGACAGTGCCTCTCCGAACGCGAGGACTCCGTCATAGCCGGACAGGTCAAAGGCGCGGATGGCTTCGGGGTCGCTGACGGCGCGGTGGTGGGTGTCGTGGAACAGGAGGGTGAACCGCCCTCCCCTCGCGCGGAGGCGGCCGATCTCGGCGACGAGCGCGGGCTCGTTCCATTCATGGACGATCACGATGTCGGCGTCGTCGATGAGTTGGTCGGGCCGGGTGTCGGCGGAGAAGCTGGTTGAGCTCAGTTCCGGATAAGCGGCGCGGTAGGCGTCGAGCCCGGCATCACCCGCGTCGGCCAGGAGGTTGGCGAGGCTCCAGTTCCCCTGCGGTTCGTAGGCGCGGACATCGTGGCCGAGCGCGATCAGCTCGCGAAGTACGCCGCGCAGGAAGTGGGCGTTGCCATGGTTCCAGCAGCTGGCGAGCGAGTGGGTGAAATAGGCGATCCTCACGCGGCGGCCCTGCACGCGGGAGCCAAGCGGGCATAGAGCGCGGCCATGGCGGTGGCGGTCGCCCCCGGCGTGTAGCGGGCGGCGCGGGTGCGAGCGGCCTGGGCGAGCGTCTCGCGGCGGGCGGGGTCGGCGAGGAGCTCCTCGATCGCGGCGGCGATGGCGGCGTCGTCATGGGACGCGACGAAGATGGCCGCGCCGTCCCATAGTTCGCGGAAGGTCGGGATGTCGGACAGGACGAGCGCGCAGCCCGCGGCGGCGGCTTCGAGGACGGCCAAGCCGAAAGGCTCAAAGCTGGTGACAGAGACGAAGATGGGGCGCTGGGCGAGTTCGGCGGCGAGCGCTTCGTTGGAGAGGGTACCGAGGAGGTGGAGATAGTCGGGGCGAACGGTCTCGCCGTGCGGGGAGGTGACCGGGCCGGCGGCGCGAATGGGCGCGGACAGGCGGGCGGCGGCGCGGTCGAGGACGGCGGTGTTCTTGACGCGGTCCCATAGGCGGCCGGCGGTCAGGGCGTGAGGGGCCGGTTCTCTGGACGGCCCCTCTCCCCGGCCCTCGCCCCGATGGGGAGAGGGAGAAGGGCGGCCGTTGTGGATGGCGAGCGGGGCTGTCGGTAGGGCGTAGGTGCGTTGCAGGTCGGCGGCGAAGGCGGCGCTGGGGGCGACCGTGGCGTCGGCGGCGAGGAGGCCCGCGCGCATGAGGTCGCCGTGCCAACGATAGGCGGGGTCGGGCGCGGTGCCGTGGGCGGCGCTCCACCAGGTCGCGGTGCAGCCGTGCGCGACCGCGACGACGGGTGCGGGAAAGCGCGCGGCGGCGGCGAGCGTGGGGGAGTTCAGGTGGACGAAGTCGGCGCGGAGGTCGCGGGCCAGGTCGGCGATGGCTTGGCCGGCTTGGACGACGGGGGTGGAGCCGTCGCACAACCAATCCAGGGGGAGACTGGTGTGGATCATGCGGATGTCGCCCGCCTCTCCCCCCGTCACCCCGGGCTCGACCCGGAGTCCCGCTTCGTCGGCGCTCAAGAAGCGGGACCCCGGATCAAGTCCGGGGTAACGAAGAAGTTGGAGCTGATCGTCGGTCGGGGCCGGCCCCAGCACCGCAAGCGTGGTCTCGACGCCGTGCGGGCGGAGGGCGCGGGCGAGGTCGGTGGCGTATCGCCAGACGCCGCCGACCGCGTCGGCGGTCATGAGGAGGCGGACGGTCACTCCGCCGCGATCCCGATGGCCCTGTCGAGGCGGCGTTCGGCGGCCAGCCAGCGGGCGAGCTCGGCGACGCCCTCACGCCAGGCGACCTTGGGGGCGAGACCCAGGTCGCGTTCGGCGGCGCGGGTGTCCGCGACGAAATAGCGTTGGTCGCCCGCCCGCCAGTCGGCGAAGGTCAGGTCGACCTCGCGACCGGTTAGCTCGCCGATATGGGCGAGGAGGCGGCGGAGCGACACCGCGTTCGCGGGGCCGCCGCCGAGATTGTAGGCGCGGCCGCCGACCTCGCCGATGCGACGCCAGGCCTGGACATAGGCGTCGACGGCGTTGGACACGTCCAGGATGTCGCGGACCTGGTGGCCGTCGCCGTAGAGGGTGATCGGTTGGCCTTCGAGCGCGCGGATCAGGAAGTGGGCCACCCAGCCCTGGTCCTCCGTCCCCATCTGGCCGCGGCCGTAGATGCAGCTCATACGGAGCACGGCGGTCGGGATGCCGAAACTGCGGGCGTAGTCGAGGACGTACTGGTCGGCCGCCCCCTTGGACACGCCGTACGGGGTGTGGAAGTCGAGCGGGCGCGCTTCGCCAATGCCGTGGGCGCGGACTTGCGGATCGGTGGGGACGTAGGCCTCGTCCTCGAGCGCGAAGTCGAGGTCGGTGAGGTCGCCATAGACCTTGTTGGTGGAGGCGAAGATGAGCGGGATGGCGTCGCCCCGCGCGCGCAGGGTTTCGAGCATATTGAACGTGCCGCCGATGTTGATCTCGAAATCGTCGCGAGGGTCGAGCATCGACGTGGTGACCGCGACCTGCGCGGCGAGGTGGAACACGGCTTGGGCGTCGGCGGCGGCGGCGGTGAGCCGATCGCGGTCGCGGATGTCGGCGACGACCAGCTCGACCCGAGCACCGTGGCGGCCGGTCAGCCAGTCCACGTTGCGCTCGACGCCGTCGCGGGCGAGCGCGTCGTAGAGACGGACGCGGTGCCCGTCGGACAGGAGCCGGTCGGCTAGGTTCGAACCGATGAACCCCGCCCCGCCGGTGATCAGGATCGGCCGGATGTCCGCCCCAGCCCTCACGCGACCAGGCCTCGCGCATCGAGCTCCGCGCGCATTTGCTCGACGCGGTCGGGGGCGGTCTGGACGGCGACCCATTCGGCGAGCTCGCTCAGGCCCCGACCGAAATCCTGGGCGGCGCGGAAGTCGATGGTCTCGGCGGCGAGCGTGGTGTCGCAGAAGCAGTGGCGGATGTCGCCGACGCGCGCCTTGCCGACGATCTGGGGCGCGATGTCGTTCTTGCCCATCGCGCGGGCGAGTTCGGTCGCGACCTCGGTCACGGAACGGTGGTGGCCGGAGCCGATGTTGAAGGTGCCGCCCGCCGCCTGCGGCAGGAACAGCGAGTCGGCGAAGGCGCGAGCCACGTCGGTGACGTGGACGAAATCGCGGCGCTGCTCGCCGTCCTCGAAGATCATCGGCTGCTGGCCGTTCAGGAGGCGCGAGGCGAAGATGGCGAGGACGCCGGTATAGGGGTTGGAGAGCGCCTGGCCGGGGCCGTAGACGTTGAACAGGCGCAGGCACACGCCCTCCATCCCGTAGGGCGCGGCCATGATATGTGTCGTGCGCTCCTGGACGTATTTGTTGAGCGCGTAGATCGAGGAAAGGCTGGGGCGCTTCCATTCGGGCGTGGCGACCGGCTCGAGCGGGCGGCCGCGCACGTCGACGGGCTCCCAACTGGTCAGGCCATCCCTCAGGCCATGGCGCTCGGCGTCCTGGACGAGCCCACCGTCGGCGTCGCGGTAGAGTCCCTCGCCGTAGATCGACATGGAGGAGGCGGTGACGACGCGGCGGACCGGGCGATCCATCAATTTCTCGAACAGGACGGCGGTGCCGACGTCGTTGGTCGAGGTGTAGCGTTCGACCTCGTACATCGACTGGCCGACCCCGACCTCGGCGGCGAGATGGATCACCGAGTCGACGCCCACCAGCGCCTTCGCGACCGCATCGCCGTCGCGTACGTCGGCGCGGATCAGTTCCGCCTCCGGATCGAGGATCTTCGATCCGTCCACATGGCCGTGGACCTGTTCGATCAGGCTGTCGAGGACGCGCACCTTGTGGCCGCGTGCCAGCAGCTCGGACGTGACGAAGCGGCCGATGAACCCCGCGCCGCCGGTGACGAGGATCGTCTCGCTCACGCTGCGCCTTCAACGGCTTGTATGCAGCCGCCTCTGCAGTCCACCACCGATCGCGTCATGCATCCCCCTGTTCGACATGTCGGCCCCGTAACGGGGCAGCATCTTCTTTGTTCCTTGTAAGTAGAAGCTGGCGGAACTCCAACCCCCGTCGAGCGTCGTTGTAGCCACGCGTAGGCTGTGCGGCACGAAGGGGTGGGAACGAGTAGTTGGCGGCGACGCTGATCCTGGTGCGGCACGCCGCGCACATCCATCTGAACGAAACGCTGTCCGGGCGGATGCCGGGCGTGCCGCTAAGCGAGGCTGGGCGCGCGCAGGCTGACAGGCTTGCTGCTCGCCTTGCGGAGCGACGGCCCTTGATGGTTCACACAAGCCCGGCCGATCGCGCCTTTGAAACCGCTCTCACCATCTTCCATCGAACCGATACGGGGCTGGCGACGGTCGAGGCGCTGAACGAGATCGACTTCGGCGCGTGGACCGGGCGCTCGTTCGTCGATCTCGGCGAGGATCCGGATTGGAGGAAGTGGAATAACGAGCGCGCGTCGAGCAGGCCGCCGAACGGCGAAAGCATGGTCGAGGCTCAAGCGAGGATCGTGGCGCATCTCGAGTCGACCGCGCGAGAGTGGACGGGCGGCACCGTCATTCTGGTCAGCCACGCGGACATGATCCGCGCCGCGGTGTGCCATGTGCTCGAGATGCAACTTGGGGCGTTCTGGCGATTCGACGTTGACGCCGCATCGGCGACGACATTGGAATGGAACGATTGGGGCGGCCGGCTGGTCAGCCTCAACGAGCGATCGGGCGAGCGACCCCTCGCCTCTTTTCCGTCACCCCGGGCTTGACCCGGGGTCCCGCTTCTTCTCTCAAGCGTCGGCAAGGTAGCGGGACCCCGGGTCAAGTCCGGGGTGACGGGAAGTGGAGAGGTAGCTGCTGAATGGCGACGACGCTGCGCGACAGGGTGGAGGAGTTGTCCCCCTGGTTCCATAATATCGAGCTGCCGGGCGGCATCTCGACCGCGCCCGACCATTTCCTGGGCGATTATCCCCGCTTCAAGTATGACCGGTTCGCGGGCGCGCTGCCCGACGACCTGACGGGCAGGTCCGTGCTCGATATCGGGTGCAACGCGGGCTTCTACTCGGTCGAGATGGCGCGGCGGGGAGCCTCGCGCGTGCTCGGCATCGACGCCGACGAGCGTTACCTGGCGCAGGCCCGGCTGGTGACGCGCGAGTTGGGTTTTGAGGGCGTCGAGTTCGCGAAGCTTGACGTTTACGACGTCGGCGCGCTGGGCGAGAAGTTCGAGCTCGTGGTGTTCATGGGGGTGCTGTACCATCTCCGGCATCCGCTCCTCGCGCTCGACCTGATCCGCGAGCATGCCGTCAGCGACGAGGGAGCCGGCGGCCTGATGCTGTTCCAGACGATGCAGCAAGGTTCGAAGGCGGAGATGGACGTGCCCGAGGACCACCCGTTCTTCGAGCCCGGGAGCGTCACGCCCCCGCGCTATTTCGACGAGCCCGCTTATCCGAAGATGCATTTCATCGAGCGGCGTTTCTCGGGCGACTGGACGAATTGGTGGGCGCCCAACCGGGCCTGTTCGGAGGCGATGCTGCGCGCGGCGGGCTTCACGGTCGAGGCGCATCCGCAGAACGATGTCTATCTATGCCGCGTCGCGCCCGTGCCCTACGGCGAGTGGGGACCGGGGGCCGTGTACCCGGCGGGAGCCAAGCGTTGATCGAAGCGGCGATGATCTGGAACGAGCCCAACAACAAGTCGCATTGGGATCCGGCGATCGATCCCGACTGGTCGATCTTCGCCGACACGGTGCGGCGGGCCGGAGCGGCGATCCGGACCGCCAACCCGGCGGTCGCGCGCGTGCTGGGGGGCATGTCGCCAATCGACCCGTCATGGATCCAGCGGCTGGATGGGCACGGGTGCCTCGGCGCGGTGGACGTGATCGCGGTGCATGGCTTCCCGCTCGACTGGAACCTGTGGTCGATCCACGAATGGCCCGCCAAGATCGCGGAGATCGAGGCGGTGACGGACAAGCCGATCTGGGTGACCGAGGTCGGCGTCGGATCGTTCGGCGCGGAGGAGGTCCAGGTGTTCGGCGTGCGCAAGACCGCCGAGCTGCTGCTGGGCCGGGTGCCCCAGGTGTTCTGGTATTCGCTGTTCGACCTGCCGATGGAGTGGGGCGCGACGACGCGGCACCGCGAGGCGGAGGGATCGAGCTATTATCGGCATTTCCACATGGGGCTGATCCGAGCCGACGGTACACCCAAGCCGTCGCTTGACGAGTACGCCAAGGTGGCGGGCGAGATGGGACTGATGCAGTGGTTCCACCACGAGGATCCGCGGCTGGACGACGCGGTGACATGGATGAAGCGGCTGGGGACGCGCAAGCTGCGGACCGGGCTCAGCTGGGCGGACAGCTTCCGCCCGAACGCGACCGACTGGTTCGACCGGCAGATGGATGCGCTGGCGGAGTTCGACGTGACGCTGACCTTCTGCTTCACCCCGGAGCATCTGGGGCTCGAGCCGCACCATACCAGCCCCGCGCGCGATCCCCAGCAGTTCGCGGATTTTTGCGGTTGGGCGATCGACCGCTACGCGCCGCGTGTTCCCGCGCAGGTCGCCGCGGCGGAGTGACGTGTCAGACCTTTTCCTCGACGCGCAACGCGTCGAGGACGCGTTCCGGGCTGACATCCCGCTGGATCTCGTCGAGATCGGGCGAGTGGGCAGGCACGTCGAGTCGCTCGGCGATGCGCGCGACGAGCCCGGCGAGCTTGGACAGCTCGTGCTCGGCGAGCAGGTTGATGTGGAGGTCCAGGTCGGCGCGGCGGTCGGCGGCCTCGGCCATGCGGTTCTGGCTGATGAGCACGAAGGTCGACAGGAAGATCGCCTCCACCGACGCGACCATGGCGAGCACCACGAAGCTTTCGTCGAAGGCCGGGATCGGCGTCCAGCCAAGGTTGATCACGATCCAGCCGCCGAACAGGACGAGGTGGATGACGACGAACAGCATGGACCCCGTGAAGCCGGTGACGCGGTCGGCGATCCGGTCGCTGAGCGACGCGTCGCGTTTCTCCTGGCGGCGGCGGCGCGTCAGCAGGTCTATGTTCTCGGCCAGCGTTTCGGTCATTCCCGGCGGCGTGCGTTCGTCCGTCATCCGTTGCTCCCTATCGTGCTTGTCCCCGCTTGAACGCGATACGCCGCCGAAAGGTCACTGAGTTGAACACCACCATGCGCGCCGCCGTGCTCGACGCGCCCGCCACGATCCGCATCGCCGAGGTCGGCAAGCCAGAGCCTGGACTGGGTGAGCTGCGCATCCGGCTGGAGGGCTGCGGGGTGTGCGCGTCCAATGTCGAGCCATGGGAGGGGCAGCCTTGGTCGAGCTTCCCGGGCGAGCCGGGCGGGATGGGGCATGAGAGCTGGGGCATGGTGGACGCGGTCGGCGAGGGTGTCGAAGAGCTCGCAATAGGCGACCGCGTGGCGGCGTTGTCGGGGCGCAGCTACGCCGAGTACGACATCGCGCGCGCCGATATGGCGGTGAAGCTGCCGCGCGAGCTGGCCGGGCAGCCCGTCCCCGGCGAGCCGATCGGGTGCGCGATGAACATCTTCCGGCGGTCGGACGTGCGGGCGGGACAGACCGTGGCGATCGTCGGTATCGGGTTCCTGGGCGCGATCCTGTGCCGGCTGGCGACCGACGCCGGCGCGCGGGTGGTGGCGATCTCGAGGCGCGAGTCGTCGTTGGCGCTGGCCCGGAGCTACGGCGCGGCCGAAACGGTGCCGATGCATGATCACGGCGCGATCATCGGGCGCGTGATGGAGCTGACCGAAGGGCGCGGATGCGAGCGGGTGATCGAGGCGGTGGGCAAGCAGTGGCCGCTCGACTTGGGCGGCGAGCTGGTCGCGGAGGGCGGGCGGCTGGTGATCGCGGGTTATCATCAGGATGGGCCGCGGCAGGTGTCGATGCAGATGTGGAATTGGAAGGGCATCGACGTGGTCAACGCGCATGAGCGCGATCCGGCGGTGCAGATGCGCGGCCTGCGCGAGGCCATCGGCGCGGTGTCGTCCGGGCGTCTGGATCCGGCCGCTTTGTATACGCATCGCTATCCGCTGGAGCGGTTGGGCGAGGCGTTGGCGGCGACGCGGGACAAGCCGGACGGGTTCGTAAAGGCGCTGGTGCTGTTTCCATGAAGCCGCGGATCGGGTTTCTGGGGGTGGGCTGGATCGGGCGGAGCCGGATGGAGGCGATGCTCGGCACGGGGATGGTCGAAGCCATCGCGATCGCCGATCCCTTGGCCGAGATGGTTGTCGAGGCGGTGAAGCTCGCGCCGGACGCGGCCATCGTCGACGGGCTGGACGCGATGTTGGCGATGGGGCTGGACGGGGTGGTGATCGCGACCCCGTCGGCGCTGCATGCCGAGCAATCGATCCGTGCGCTGGAGGCCGGCGCGGCGGTGTTCTGCCAAAAGCCGCTCGGGCGCGACGCTGCCGAGGCGCGCGCCGTCGTCGATGCGGCGCGGGCGGCGGACCGGTTGCTGGCGGTCGATTTCTCGTATCGATATACGGCGGGGATGGCGGCGATCGCCAGACTTGTGCGGTCGGGAGAACTCGGGCGGGTGTTCGCGGTCGATCTGACGTTCCACAACGCCTACGGTCCGGACAAGCCGTGGTTCTACGACCGGGCGCGGTCGGGCGGCGGGTGCGTGATGGATTTGGGTGTCCATCTCGTCGACTTGGCGATGTGGTGCCTGGACGCGGATGGGGCGACCGACGTTCATGCGCGGCTGTTCGCGGGCGGCGCGGTACCCTCCGGTGAGACGGTCGAGGATTATGCGGTCGCGCAGATGACGATCGGCGGCGCGGCGGTGCGGCTCGCCTGTTCGTGGCGCGTCAATGCGGGCGTGGATGCCGAGATCGGGGCCACCTTCTACGGGACGGAGGGCGGCGCGGGGTTCCGCAATGTCGGCGGGTCGTTCTACGATTTCGAAGCGACGCGGTTTCGCGGCACCGCGCGCGAGTCGCTGGCGGGGCCGCCCGACGATTGGGGCGGGCGCGCGGCGGCGGACTGGGCGCGGCGGCTGGCTGCCGGCGCGCGGTTCGACCGATCGGCCGAAGGCATCGTGGAGGTCGCGCGGGTGCTGGATCAGATTTACGCTGGTTAGGCGCGCAGCCGTTCGCCGCGCCACGCGTCGCGGTCGGGGCCGAGATAGCCGCCGAGCGCCCGTTCGCCCCAGGGTACCCGGGAAGGCACGAAGGCGGACACCGAGCGGAAGCTGCCGGGGTTGCGCAGGGCCATCGTAAGCGCGCCGTGGCCGCCCATCGAGGGCCGATGACTCCCTGGACGCGGTTGGTGGTGAGGGTTTCCATCTTCTCTCCTTGAGCCCTCTCCCGCGAAGGCGGGAGAGGGTTAGTAGACGACGACGCTGCGGATGCTTGTCCCCGCGTGCATCAGGTCGAAGCCCTTGTTGATCTCGTCCAGCG
>NZ_CAXSHH010000050.1:0-17342 GCF_964237155.1 uncultured Sphingomonas sp.
CCACGCGCGCGACATCGCGCAGGCGGACGATCGAGCCGTCGGCGGCGGCTTTCAGGCGGATCGCGCCGAATTGTTCGGGCGTCTGGAGGCGCGACTGGACCGACACGGTGGCGTTGAGCATCTGTTCGGCGGGAGCGGGCTGAGCGCCGAGCTGGCCGGCCGACACCTGCGCGTTCTGCGCCAGGACCGCGACCGAGATGTCCGTCATGGCGAGCTGGAAGCTGTTGAGCTTCACCGGATCGACCCAGATGCGCATGGCGTATTGCGCGCCGAACAGCTGGACGTTGCCGACGCCGTCGACGCGGCTGAGCGGGTCCTGAAGCCGGGAAGCGACGTAATCGGCCAGGTCGGTGCCGTCGTGGCTGCCATCGGCCGAATAGAGCCCGACGATGACCAGGAAGTTGGCCGACGCCTTGGTGACCTGGATGCCCTGCTGCTGGACCTCCTGCGGCAGGAGCGGAGTCGCGGCCTGGAGCTTGTTCTGGACCTGCACCTGGGCGATGTCGGGGTCGGTGCCCTGTTCGAAGGTGACGGTGATCGTCAGCTGTCCCGACGAGCTGGAGGACGACGAGAAGTAGCGGAGGTTGTCGATGCCCTTGAGCTGTTGCTCGATGATCTGCGTCGTGGTGGTCGCTAGCGTCTCGGCGTCGGCGCCCGGATAGGTGGCGGTGATCGCGACCGCCGGTGGGGCAATCGCCGGGAACTGCGCGATCGGCAGCGAGCGGATCGCGAGCGCGCCGGCGAGCATCAGGATGATCGCGAGCACCCAGGCGAAGATCGGGCGGTCGATGAAATAGCGGGCCACGGCGGGTTACTTCGCTTGCGCCGCGGGGGCGCCGACGACGGCGGGGCGGGCGGCGGGCCGGTCGGTCCAGGGACGCGGTCGGACGGGCATGCCGGGGCGCAGCATCATCGCGCCCTCGACGATGACGCGGTCGCCGGGGCGGACCCCGCCGGTGACGAGCCAGTTCGCGCCCACCGTGCGGCTGGCCTGGATGGGGCGGAGCTCAGCCAGGTCGCCGCGACCGACGACCATGACGGTCGGCTGGCCGCGCTCGTTGCGGGTGACCGCGCGCTGGGGCACCAGGATGGCGCGGCCCTGCACGCCCTCGACCAGTTCGGCGCGGACGAACATGCCGGGGAGCAACAGCCCATTGGGATTGCCGAAGGTGGCGCGGATCGTCTGCGAGCCGGTGGCCGGGTCGACCGTCACGTCGGCGAAGCGGAGCACGCCCTCGCGCGGGTAGAGCGAGCCCGTCTCCAGCCGGAGCCGTACACGCGCGCCGCCCGCGCCGCCGCGCGTCAGGCCGCCCGCGACGATCTGTTCGCGCAGGCGGAGCAGGTCGGTGCTGGCCTGCTGGATGTCGACATAGACGGGATCGAGCCGCTGGATCGTCGCGAGCGGTTCCGCCTGCGCCGCGCTGACAAGCGCGCCGGTGGTGAAGGTCGACCGCCCGATCCGGCCGGAGATGGGCGCGGTGATGGTGGTGCGCGCGAGGTCGATCTGCGCCGATCGCAGCGCGGCCGACTGGGCCGCGACGTCGGCCCCGGCCTGGTTGGAGGCGGTCTGGGCATTCTCGTATTCCTGGCGCGCGATGGCGTTGATCCCGACGAGTTCGCCGTAGCGCCGCGCCAGCGCCGCGCTCGATGCGATACCCGCGCGGGCGCGGGACAGCGCGGCGCGCGCGCTCGCGACCTGCGCCTCGTAGGGGGCGGCGTCGATGCGGTAGAGCGCCTGGCCCTGGCGGACGTAATCGCCCTCGGTGAACAGCCGGGCGCGGACGAGGCCGTTCACCTGCGGGCGGACCTCCGACGTCTCGAAGGCGGTCGTGCGGCCGGGAAGCTCGACGGTGAGAGTCACCGGCTCCTCGCGCAGGGTCACGACGCCGACGGGCATGGGCCCGGGGGCGCCCTTGCCTTGGGCTTCCCCGTCGCCCCGGCCGCAAGCAGCGAGCGTGAGCAGGAGCGCCGCGATGCCGAGATCCCAGCCGGGTCGCTTGAATGTCATGCCGGATTCCGATAGCCAGTCTGTGTGAGTGAGCGTTCACTCACAAATGCCGCTACTGCGAAGCAGGGAGCGCCGTCAAGCGAAGTCGATTGGATGGAAAAATGGTCTGGCTCGACAAATGCTGCGGTGAACGGTCGAGCAGGGCCGGCCTGAGGCGGCGCAAGCTGATCGAGACGGCGCGCATGCTGTTCATCCAGAATGGTTTCCACGCCACCGGGATCGCCCAGATCGCGCGCGAGTCCGGGATCGCGGTCGGCCAAATCTATCGCGATTTTTCCGCCAAGGAAGAAATCGTCGCGGCCCTGGTCGAGGAGGATTGCGGGCGATTCATGGATGTGGGGACGCTGGACGCGGCGATCGCGGGCGGCGATTCGAACGCGGTGCGCGCCTGGCTTCGGCATTTCGTCGATCCGGACGAGGACCGCGACGGCGACCGGCTGTTCGCCGAAATAATGGCCGAGGCGTCGCGCAACGAACGGGTCGCGGCGATCTTCGTCGGGTTGCAGGACAGGTTCCGCGCCAACCTGCTCGCGGCGCTGACCATTCTAGCCCCGGGCGAGGAGGCGGCCGCCGGCCACGCCACGCTGGCGGACACGATCATGACCTTGTCGATCGGGTTGCTTCATCACCGACTGATCCGACCGACGCTGGACATGCCCACGCTCGCCGGGGCGCTCCGATCGTTGATCGACCGGGAGGTGGATGCGCTCCGACCGCAGGCCGCCGCCTTCGGTCCCGGTACCTAGGACAGGCGTTCGAGCGGCCGGCCGGGGCGGCTCGCGTACCGTGCGACCGTGCCGGTGGTGAACGGCTTTGCGAGGATGGTGGACACCGCGCGGAAATCGCCGATCGCCTGGGTCGGGGTGAGCGTGAGGACGAGGTAGCCCTTGCCCTTCTGGTCGCAAAAGGCGACCTCCGGGTTCGCGTCGGCGATCATCGCTCCGATGCCGGGAATCAGGTCGCCGTAGGAGGGGCTGGTGATCGCGGTGGTGCCGAACTCGGCGGCGACCAGCTTGCCTGTCCCGTCATGGAGGTCGTTGGCCCAGGCGGCGTGGCTGTCGCCCGACAGCACGATGGGGTTGACGCCGGCGCGCTGGAAGCCGGCATAGAGCCGTTCGCGCGCGGGCGGGTAGCCGTCCCAGCTGTCCATGTTGAACGGGATACCAGCCTTGTACGACGCGACCGCGGCGGGGATGCGGGCGGCGTAGGCGGGCGGAAGCTTGGCGATGAACGCCTTGTAGCGGTCCGCGCCCATCTGCCGCTCCAGGTCGGGGCCGGCGACGCGCGCCATGACGATCTGGTTGCCGAGCACCTGCCACGGCTTTCCCCGGCGCTTGGAGCGGCGGAGCGTGGTTTCGAGCCAGCGCTGCTGACCGGGACCGAGCAGCTCGCGTTCGGGCCTCGCGCGTTCGGCGAGGAGCGCGGCGTATTCGCTGGGCTCGGGGGTCTCGCCCTTGGCGGCGACCTGCTTGGAGCGGGCGAGGAGGCGAGTCTCGACCATCGCGAGCGTGGCGAGGTCGCCGAAATCGAACGAGCGGTTGATCGCTTCCCATGGGCGGCCCGGCTTCGGATCGCGGATCGGCATCCATTCGAAATAGGCCTGCATCGCCGCGGCCTTGCGCTTGGGCCAGTCGCCTTCCGTCTCGGGCTGGTGATTTTGCGCGCCGCCGATCCAGCTGTCGTTGGCGACCTCGTGATCGTCCCAGACGCAGATGAATGCGGCGCGGGCGTGGGCGGCCTGCATGTCCGCGTCGCGCTTGGTCTGGGCGTGGCGGGCGCGGTAGTCGGCGAGCGTCACGATCTCGTGCGGAGGCTCGGGAAGGCGGCCGATCTTGCGGCCAATCTCCGCGCCGTAGCCTTCCGCACCATATTCGTAGATGTAGTCGCCAAGATGCACGACCGCGTCGAGGCGAGGGAGGTCGGCGATCGCCTGATAGGCGTTGAACAGGCCGCCGGGATAAAGCTGGCACGACACCACCGCCATGACCACGTCGGGCGTATGGCCGACGGGGAGCGTGCGGAAGCGGCCGGTGGGGGAGCGCTGGCTGCGTTCGGTTTCGAACCAGAACCAGTAATCGCGACCGGGCTTAAGTCCGGTCACCTCTACCTTGGCCGTGAAGTCGCGAGCGTTGCGGGCGTCGATGCGACCCGACTTCACGGGTTTGCCTTCCGAATCGGTCGCGACGTGCCAGCGTAGCGGTATATCCGGCGCGTTCATTTCCGGCGGGGTTGCCCGGGTCCAGAGCACCGCGCCATCGGAAGCCGGATCGCCACTGGCCACGCCGTGGTGGAAAAGCGCGAAGCCTCCCTGCGCGCTTCCGAATGCAGGGGCGGCGAGCGCGGCCCCGGATCCGAGGGTGGCGAGGGCTTGGCGGCGGTTGAGTGTCATGGTGTTTCCCGGTCGTGCGGATGGGGTCGCCTCTATCTGGCACCGTCATTGTTACGCCGGTGCGACGGCGAACGTCACGTCCCCGTCATCGCGATGTCCCGCGCGCGTCATGCGCCGCTCCTACCGCCCCGACCGTACCAAGGGGGATCGGTCCAATGACGCGTTTTCACATTCGCGGCGCGCTCGCCGCGCTGGCGCTCGGCTGTTCGTCGGGCGCGCTCGCGCAGGCCAATGTCCAGCCGCGTGGCGACGAGGGCGCGGATACGGCCGCCGATGAGGTGATTGTCACGGCGCAGCGGCTGGAGCAGCGGATCGAGGACGTGCCCATCACCGTCACCGCGCTGACGGGTGCGCGGCTGGCGGATATTGGCGTGTCCGAGCTCGACGAGATCGCCGCCTTCGTGCCCGGCCTTCAGGTGCAGGAGCAGAGCGCGAACAACCCAGGCTTCGTGATCCGCGGCATCACGTCGGACAGTGGCTCCGCGCAGCAGGGGCCGCGCATCACGCTCTATTACAACGGCGTCGACATCAGCCGGTCGCGCGGGGCGTATCAGGACCTGTACGACCTGGAGCGCGTCGAAGTGGTCAAGGGACCGCAGGCGACCTTGTTCGGTACGGCGGCGGCGGTGGGCGCGATCGGGATCGTGTCGGCGCGGCCGCGGCCCGGGCTGTCGGCGGAGGTCGCGGGTTCGTACGGGAATTTCGAGCGGACACAGGTGTCAGGGTATCTGAACGCCGGCAACGACACGCTCGCCGCGCGCCTCGCCTTCGCGTACAAATATCGCGACGGGTACGTCCGCAACATCGCGGGCGATCCGGACCGGCCGAACCAGAATGGCGGGCTGATCGATCAGGACGATCTGAACGGGCAGGACCAGCGCGGCGTACGCGGATCGATCCGCTGGCGGCCGAGCGACGCGGTGACGGCCGACCTGGTGCTCACCTATGACGGGCAGCGCAATCCGGGCACCGCGTTCAAGAGCCGCGCCTTCGCGCCGACGGGCGGGCAGACGGGCGATTTCGGGATCGCCGAGCTGTCGGGTTCGCCCTTCTCCGCGCAAGTGCTGGGCAAGCGCAAGCTGGGGCTGGACCGCGATGTGTACGACGCGAACCTGGCGATCAGCATCGACCTGGCCGAGGGCGTGACCTTCACGACGATCAACGGGTACCGCAAGTTCGACGCGTTGGAGACGTTCGACGCCGACGGCGGGCCGGCCTGGTATCTGGAGTTCGCGGAGGACGCGCGGGGCGACCAGTGGAGCCATGAGTCGCGGTTCAACTTCGACGGGGAAGGGCCGGCGGGGGGCTATCGCGCGACGTTCGGGGGCAACGTGTTCCTGGAGAACGGGCTGCAGCGCGTGCCCTTCTCGACGGAGGAGGGGACGTACATCGCCTGTTCGGTCCTACCGCTCCTTGCGCCGATCCGGGCCAACCTGAACGCGGCGGGCATCCCGACGGGACCCGCCTGCGTCCGGCCGGACGGCACCGTGCCGGCGGCGACGCGGGCGAGCGCGGCCCTGAGCGGGGGCGCGCGTCGTCAGGTGCCCTATGCGTCCGAGTTCACCAACTTCGGCAACAACGACACCTATTCCGTCTTCGCCGACGGGACGTGGATTCCCACGCCCGCGATCGAGCTGACGGCGGGCGCGCGCGTGCTGATCGAGGATCGGAAGTCGCAATACAGCTCGTTCCAGCCGGACTCGATCCTGCTCGCCGCGCTCGGGATTCGGACGAGCCTGCTCGGGACGGCCAACACGCTGGGACAGCGGTTCACGGCCAAGCGGTCGTTCGCGGCGGTGCTGCCGCGCTTCAACGTGCTGTTCCGGGTGGCGGACGGGATCAATCTGTATGGCACGATCAGCAAGGGGCGGCGATCGCCCGTGGTGCAGCTGGCCGCTACGCGGACGCCGACGGGCGGCGCGGTGCCGAATTTTCAGGACGTGCCCGACGAGACGGTCTGGAACTACGAGGGCGGGATCAAGGCGGGCGTCGGGGGACTGACGGGGACGGCGTCGGTCTTCTACCAAACCTATGACGGGTTCCAGGTCACGTTGCCGACCGTGCCGGCGCAAACGGTCAGCGCTGGATCGGCGAACAATATCGGTGTCGAGCTGGAAGCGACCTACGCCTTCTCGCCCGTCTTTTCGGTATTCGGGAACTTCGCGTACCTGGATGGCGGGATCGGGGAGGATGCGGAGAACGGCGTGTTCGCGGGCAACCGGTTCCGGCTGCAGCCCAAGACGACCGCGGCGGCAGGCGCGACGCTGCGGCTGCCGGTGGGCGGGTTCACCTTCTACGCGACGCCGACGGTGACATACCGATCGGGCGTGTTCTTCGAGCTGCCCAACCGCGAGGCGATCAGCGAGGGCGGGTACACGCTCGTCAATCTGAGGGCGGGGGTAGAGGGACCCGAGGGGCGCTGGCGGTTGGGCGGGTTCGCGCGCAACCTGACGGACAAGCGCTACCTGATCGATGCGGGCAACACCGGGGGCGGGTTCGGGGTGCCGACCTACATCGCGGGCGAGCCGCGCTTCTACGGGGTCGAGGCGGGACTTAAGTTCTAGGGGCGATCCAGAAGAACCTGACCTATGCGGCGGTGGTCTAGAGCAGCAGTTCCTGGGCGGAGGCGCGACCGACATGGCCGCCGCCGCGGCGGCGGGCCAGTTCCGTTTCGGCTGTGAAACGAATATCGACATCGCGGTCGGAGAGGAAGCTCGCCAGGCTGTCGTCGGTGATCTCGCGCCAGTCCTTGCCGCGGTCGGGGCCGTAGCGGACGCGGGGGAGCAGCCCGGGCTCGGCGGACCAGGCGAGGAGTTGCGCGACGCTCGCCTCGTTCAACTGGTCGCGCAGATGGTGAGCGGTGACGTAGGCGTCGGGATAGGCGCGGTGGATGGGCAGGCCGCGCCGATGGTCGAGGCCGGCGGGCTTGCGCCAATAGCGGAGCACCTGGTTCGAGAAGCTCGGGCTGTCGGGCCAGAGGCGGAGCGCGCATTTCCAGGTGCAGATCCAGTCGGCGTTCCGGGTGAAGGAGGCCGTGCAATATTGCTCCTCGAAATTGGACCGGTGGGCGGCGAGCGCGACGCGACGGGGCCAGGGGTCGAGCGCCTGGCGGGCGACGTCGATCCATTGCGGGGCGTCCGCGACCTCCTCGTCGAGGATGTGGTGGATCGCCTGGGTGACGGGCGGGATCGGGCGGTTCGGGTTGACGAAGGTACGCCCGCCCTCGCCATGCAGCTCCCAGCGGCCATCGACGCCCAGCGCCACGTCCTGCCAGCCGATCTCAATCACCGCGTGGGCGGGCGGGGCGTTGCCGGTGGTTTCGAGGTCGATGACGCGGACGAGCTGCGGCTGGGGAGCGGGAGGCATGACGGTGAGATGGGACGTTAGGCGGCGTTTATCCAGCGGCGTGGGCGGGCTCAGGAGAGCGCGGGCGAGTCGCCCACGCCCATGTCGAGTTCGCGGACGCCGCGGCGGATGCGGGCGCGCTCGACGAGGCCGCGCAGGCCCTCGCGGCGGTCGCGGGCCATCGGGACATCGCGGAGCACGAAGCTGCCGCCGCCGGTCGAGGGGTCGGACGAGGTGAGCGCGATGGTGCCGATGTCGGTCATTTGGTTGAGGAGCGAGTATTCGAGGCGGACGTCCTTGACGCGGTAGAGCTCGATCTCGTCGATCGTCTTGATGAGGATGCCGCGGCGGACGATCAGGCGCTGGTCGGTGATCTCGTACAGGCTGCCCAGGTTTTGGAGCCAGCGGACGCCCAGGATCAGGAAGCCGACCCCGGCGAGGCACAGGAGCAGGGTCGCCCAGCCTAAGAAGCTGCCGAACAGCCAGCGCGCGGTTGACGAGCGGAAGCTGTCGACGGGGCGCTCGGTGGGGTAGTCCATCGCCAAGGAGGGTAGGCCGGGCGGCTGCGCTGTCAATCGGCCGGACGTGCGACGCCGCTGGCCACGAGCTCGGCGTCGATCTCGGCGAGGAGGCGGGCGAGGCCGGCTTCGTCGCGAGCCTCGGCGCGGACGGTCAGGAGCGACTCGGTGTTGGAGGCGCGGAGCAGCCACCAGCCGTCGGGGGTCGTGACGCGCGCGCCGTCGACCGGATCGACCGTCGCCCCGCGTGTAGTAAGGCGGGCGAGTACCTCGTCCACGACGGCCAGGCGGCGCGCGGGGTCGATGGGAAAGCGGAGCTCGGGGCTCGCGTGATAGCGGGGGAGCGCGTCGGCCAGGTCGGCGAGCGATCGGCCCGACTCCGCCAATAGCTCAAGCAGGCGGACGGCGGCGTATTGCGCGTCGTCGAAGCCGTACCAGCGGTGCGCGAAGAAGATATGGCCCGACAGCTCGCCCGCGATCGGCGCGCCCTCATGGAGCATCCGGGACTTGATCGAGCTGTGGCCGGATTTCCACATGAGCGGGCGACCGCCGAGCTCGCGGACGCGGTCGAACAGGGCGGCGCTCGACTTCACGTCGGCGATGATCGTGCTGCCCGGCAGGTCGCGGAGCACGGGTTCGGCCAGGAGGGCGAGCAGCAGGTCGGCGCGTACCGCGCGGCCCAGCCCGTCGACCGCGCCGATCCGGTCGCCGTCCCCGTCGAAGGCGAAGCCGCAATCAAGGCCCTTGGCGAGCACCAGCGCCTTCAGGTCGGCGAGGTTCGCCTCCACGCTCGGGTCGGGATGGTGGTTGGGGAAGCGGCCGTCGACGGCGGTGTGGAGCAGATGGTGCTCGCCGGGGAGGCGGGCGGTAAGCGCCTCGATCACCGGCCCGGCCGCGCCGTTGCCCGTGTCCCACCCGACGCGCGCGGTGGCGGGCTGGGTCTCGAGCAGGCGCGCGACATAGTCGCCCAGGATATCGACCTCGGAGGTGACGCCCGCCCCCTCCGTCCAGTCCCCCGCCGCCGCGAGCCGCGCGAGATCCTGGACGTCGTCGCCGAAGAAGGAGCGGTGGCGGAGCATCAGCTTGAAGCCGTTATGGCCGATGGGGTTGTGGCTCCCCGTGACATGGACGCCGCCATCGACCCCGAGCGTCGCCTCCGCGAAGTAGAGCATTGGCGTGGGCCCGACGCCAATCCGCACCACGTCCACGCCGCCCGCGACGAGCCCCGCGACCAACGCCGCCTCCAGCTCGGGCGAGGAGAGCCGACCGTCACGCCCGACCGCGACGCGGGAGCCCCCGACGCGACGGACGCGCGTGGCGAAGCTCCGCCCGACGGCGTGGGCGTCGGTGGGGCCGAGCAGGGGTCCGACAGGGCCGCGGATGTCGTATTCGCGGAGGACGGAGGGGTGGAAGCGGTGGGTCATGGGGCGACGGTCGGTACGGCCCTATGATCAACAACCGGTCGAGGGGCTATGCAGAATTCCTCGAAACAGGGGCGCTCATCGCGCGCGGCCGCAAGCTCATCCTTTCCAAAGGCAAACCGATAAGAGCTAGCCATCGCGCCGAACGAACCGTTATGGACACCTTCACTCGCCCATATCGGCCCCGACCGCAATCGCCGCTATTCGTCCAAGACCATTACGGGCCGACGGTATCGGAACAAACATCTGATATGAACTAAAACAAGAAAAAGCGGATATCGAGTGCCCAAGAGCGAGGATCGTCCTACATCGGCTCAAAAGCCGACCCATCTCCGAAGCGACCGGCTAGGCAGCCTCTAGGATGCGCTCCGCGTTTGCAAAACAGCGGCGAACCATATCCGCAACCTGCCTGGTCACTCCGGTCAAGACAAGATGCGCCTTCACCCAATCCGCACCGTAGGCCTGCACAAACGGCACGAGCGACGCGTTGATGAACGAGGAAGGCACGTCCGACACACCGCTGAATGATAACGTGATACGCTGGCCGCGCGCGAAGGCAGGCCGGAGCAGAGCAAGGATTACCGTTCCATCCTGCGGCGTGTAGCAATGGGGCACGTGGTCTAGGACGGTGATCACCATGACATCTCCTCCTCTTCTTCCACGTCATCTCCAACAAAGCAATCCGTCGGCAACGACAATTCCACCAACGTACCGGGATAGCTGCCGTTCCCAAGCGAGGAATGGCGCTGCATCACGCCGGACGCGTTTCGATGGCAAGTCACCGCGCCCTTAAACGAATATATGCTAACGCTTCCCTTATTGCCAGTGACGCTCTCGATCAGGAAATCCAGTCCAACGCCCATGTTGCGCGGAGTGCTCTTGGTGGTGAAGCCGGGCTTGGTCGCTTCCAAGATCGCCGCCCCGTCATCGAGTGCCGGAAAACTCGTTTTGATGTTGGACGGGATGCCCTTGCCGAAATCGGATACGGTAACCCTCACCCGGTTTATCTTCGGATAATGCTGGACGTGGACGAAGCCGATATTCTGGGTCGAATGATCGATAATGTTGTTAAAGACCTCCTTGACGCAGGTCCGGACGCTGGCGAGCGCCCCGTGCGGAACGCCGAACACCCCGGACATCCAGGGAGTGAAGTCGTACTCAAGCCAGCCATGCGCATCGGCATGAGCGACGCGCATGAAAGGCAACGTCGTTCCGCGCACGGAGGCGGACGTTCGAAGCTTTCGGCCGAGATGCCGCTCAAAGAAGCCGCAATCATCGAGGTACCTTATTGAGTCGCTACTTACGTCCACATGGTTCTGGAAAGTAACCTTGACGTCATGACTATAGAGCCACTCCAGCGTGTTGCAGAAAACGGTCAGTCCCGATCCATCAATAAATTGAAGCCGTCCGAAGTCGAAAGTGAACTCGCGGTCTCGCGGAACGCCGTTCGCACTCACGATGGCCGCAGTGAAGGCGTACATAGATCCGTAATTAAAATTGCTCGGCAGATTGACGGTGGTCGTCATGCATGCAGCCTACGTCAGCGCCGGGTGACGCACAACCTGCGTCTAGTGTTGCGGGAATGAGCGTGTCCGGTCGGTGCCGATCGCACATCCTCGAAGCTGGTCGCCCCTGTTCACGCCCGCTACTCCATCCGCCCCAGCAGCAGGTCCCTGGCCGCGTTCACCCGCCGCGCCAGCTCCGCCGAGCCGCCGCGGTCGGGGTGGACGCCGGCTACCAGGCGGCGGTGGGCGGCGCGGATGGTTTCGGCGTCGGCGTCGGGGGCTACGCCCAGGACCGCTCTCGCTTTCGCTTCGTTTCGGTCCACCAGCGTGCTGCGCTTGGGGCGGCGGAGGAGGAAGCGCCAGATCGCCCATAGGACGACGGCCAGGAGGAGGTACTTCACGCGGCGGCTTCCGTGGGCATGGGGGTCGGTATCGGGGCGAGCGCGGGGTGCGCGGCGCCCGCTTCGGGGAGCTGCAAAGCCGCCATCATCTCGCGCAGTTCCTGGCGGGCGGCGACGTGGGACAGGCCCATCGAACCGAACATCTTGGCGTCGATCATCGTCAGCCCCGCGGGGAAGAGCTCGCGGTAGACCACGCGCTCGCCGAGGCCCGGGATGATGCGGAAGCCGACGCGCTTCGACAGCTGGCCGAGCGCGTCGGACACGCGGCGCATGTTGCGCGCCTCGATATGCTGGAGGCGGTTGCGGAGCACGACCCAGTCGATGGTGGCGCCGTCGGCGCGCGCGCGCTGCTTGCGGGCGTCCCAGATCAGCTCGGCGTAGAAGGAGGGCCGGGTGACCTTGAAGGTTTCGGGGTCGACCTGGCCGATCAGGTCGAAGTCGACGAAGCTGTCGTTCATCGGCGTCACGAGCGTCGAGGCGAGCGAGGCGGCGAGGCGCGCGAAGGGGTCGTCGCGGCCCGGCGTGTCGACGACGAGGAAGTCTGCCCCTTCGGACAAGGAGTGCCACAGATCCTCGAACACGCTGTCGGTGTGGCCGTCGTGCGTGGCGTGGACGGGCATGGGCAGGTCGGCGCCGGTGCGCTTCACGGTGGCGGCGCGGTTATCGAGATAGCGGCCGACGGTGCGCTGACGGTGGTCGAGATCGAGGCAGGCGACGCGCGCGCCCTTCGCGGCCAGCGCGATCGCGACATGGACGGCGGTGGTCGACTTGCCGGTGCCGCCTTTCTCGTTGGCGAAGACGATGACGTGCGGGGTGGGGGGAGCGGGAGCGGTCGCCATGCGGCGGTGTCCTTGGTTGCTTGGGGCTTGGCTGCTCCATAAGGCTCGGGCGGGCCGGTAACGAGGGTTTTATGTATGCTGACCGTTCGTACGCTGGACGCCTTGCGCGCCGTCCTGGCTGGGTTCCGAGCGCAGGGCGCGCGGGTGGCGCTGGTGCCGACGATGGGCGCGCTGCATGCGGGGCACATGGCGCTGATCGACGCGGCGCGCGGGGCGGGCGTGCGGGTGGTGGCATCGATCTTCGTGAACCCCAGGCAGTTCGGGCCGGGCGAGGATCTGGCGCGCTATCCGCGGCGGGAGGCGGAGGACGCGGCGATGCTGGAGGCGGCGGGGTGCGACCTGCTCTGGGCGCCGTCGGTCGAGATCATGTACCCGGGCGGGTTCGCGACGGGCGTGACGGTGGGAGGCGGGCTGACGAACGTGCTCGACGGGGCGGCGCGGCCGGGGCATTTCGACGGGGTCGCGACGGTGGTCGCCAAGCTGTTCGCGCAGGTGCGGCCGGACGTCGCCTATTTCGGGGAGAAGGACTGGCAGCAGCTGGCGGTGGTGCGGCGGATGGCGGTCGACCTGAATCTGGGGGTGGAGGTGTCGGGCGTGCCGACGGTGCGCGAGGCGGATGGGTTGGCGCTGTCGTCGCGCAACGGCTATCTGAATGCGGACGAGCGGGGGCGGGCGGTGGCGTTGCCGCGCGCGCTGGAGGCGGCGGCGCGGGCGATCGGGGATGGCGGTGACGCGGCGGCGGCGCTGGGCGAGGCTCGGCGTGCGTTGGAGCGTGCGGGGTTCGTGGTCGATTATGTGAAGCTGGTCGATGCGGGGATGCTCGGGGAGCCGGCGGCGGGGCGGCCGCGACGGTTGCTGGCGGCGGCGCGGATCGGGGGAACGCGGCTGATCGACAATCTGCCGGTGGGGTAACCCTAACCGCGTTAACCAGTTGGGGAGGACTCGAACGGCAAACTGCGACTCACGTGATCGAATCGATCGATGGGGGGTTTGAGATGGGCAGCAGTGTGAAGACCGCGAATTTCGTGATGGAAAGCCGGATGCGCGACGCGGCGCGGGGGAACGTGGACGCGCTATACGATCTGGGCGTGACATATTCGACGGGGACGAACGGCATGGCCGTGAACCTGATCGAGGCGCATAAATGGTTCAACCTGGCGGCGGTGTCGGGCCTGGGCGCGGCGCAGGACGCGCGCGGGGAGGTCGCCGAGGACATGACCGCGCGCGAGATCGCCGAGGCGCAACGCCAGGCGCGCGCGTGGCTTGGCGTGAGCCGGGGCGTGGCGAGAGCGGCTTAGGCCTTCTTCTTCGCCGGCGCTTTCTTGGCCACAGGCTTCTTGGCCGGTGCCTTCTTCGCATCCGCCTTCTTCGGCGCGGCCTTCTTCGGCGCGGCTTTGCGCTTGCCTTTGGACGGCGGCGCGGCGGCCGCGCGGTCGTCGATGAGTTGGGCGGCCTCCTCCAGCGTCAGCGCGTTCTGGTCGACCGATTTGGGCAGGGTCGCGTTGGTGGCGCCGTCGGTGACGTAGGCGCCGTAGCGGCCCTCCATCAGCTTGAGCTCCAGCTCGGTGCGGGGGTGCGCGCCCAGAACCTTGAGCGGTTCGCGCGCGGCGCCTCGGCCGGGGCGGCCGCCCCCGGCGGCGGCTTCGGCGAGCTTGACGACGGCGGCGTTCATGCCGGCCTCGAACACTTCGGCGGTGGACCCGAGACGGGCGTACTTGCCCGCGTGCTTGAGGTACGCGCCGTAACGGCCGATCGCGGCGGTGATGTCCTCGCCGGTCTCGGGGTGCTTGCCGACCGTGCGGGGTAGGCTCAGCAGTTTCAGCGCCATCTCCAGGTCGAGTTCGCCGATGTCCTTGGGGATGGAGGCGAGCTTGCGCGCGGCGCCTTCGCCGAGCTGTAGGTAGGGGCCGAACCGCCCGGACTTGCGCTCGACGGGAAGCTCCGTCGCGGGGTCGACGCCGAGCGTCGAGGGGCCGGTGTCCGCGCCCTCCGCGCCTTCGCCGCCTTGCGCGAAGCGGCGGGTGTATTTGCAGTCGGGATAGTTCGAGCAGGCGATGAACGCGCCGAACTTGCCGCCGCGAAGCGCGAGCTGCCCCTCGCCGCAATTGGGGCACAGGCGAGGGTCGCCGCCGTCGGCGAGCTCGGGGAACAGGTAGGGCGCGAGGAACAGGTCGAGCGCGGCGGTCACCTCGCTCGGCTTCTGGTCCATGACGTCGGTGGTGAGCGGCTTGAAGTCGCGCCAGAAGGCGTCGAGCACCGCCTGCCACTGGGCGCGGCCGCCCGACACCTCGTCGAGCTCGTCCTCGAGCCCGGCGGTGAAGTCGTAGCCGACATACTTCTCGAAGAAGCGTTCGAGGAAGGCGGTGACGAGGCGGCCGCTCTCCTCGGCGAAGAAGCGGTTCTTCTCGATCCGGACGTAGGCGCGGTCCTTCAGCGTCTTGATGATCGAGGCGTAGGTGGAGGGGCGGCCGATGCCGAGCTCCTCCATGCGCTTGACCAAAGACGCTTCGGAGAAGCGGGGCGGGGGCTGGGTGAAGTGCTGTTCGGCGTTCACCGCCTTCTTCGCGGGAGCGTCGCCCTCGCGCATCCGGGGCAGGCGGCGGCTGTCCTCGTCTTGGGCGTCGTCCGAACCCTCCTCGTAGAGCGCGAGGTAGCCGGGGAAGAGGACGACTTGGCCGGTCGCGCGGAGGAGGTGGCGGCCGGTGCCTTCCGCGAGTTCGACGGTGGTGCGCTCCAGGCGCGCGCTCGCCATCTGCGACGCGAGCGCGCGCTTCCAGACGAGATCGTAGAGGCGGGCGTGGTCGCCGGAGCCTAGCTTGTCGCGGGCGAAGTCGGTGGGGCGTATCGCCTCGTGGGCTTCCTGCGCGTTCTTGGCCTTGGCGGTGTATTGGCGCGGTTTGTCGGGGACGTAGCCCGCGTCGTAGCGGTTCGCGACCGCCAGGCGCGCGGCGCTGATCGCCGAGCCGTCCATCTGGACGCCGTCGGTCCGCATGTAGGTAATCGAGCCGTCCTCATAGAGCTGCTGCGCGATCCGCATCGTGTGGTCGGCGGAGAAGCCCAGCTTGCGCGCGGCCTCCTGCTGGAGCGTCGAGGTAGTGAAGGGCGGGGGCGGGTTGCGCGTCGCGGGCTTGGTCTCGACCGACTGGACCGAGAAGCGACCGGCCTCGACGTCCGCCTTGGCGCGGAGCGCGTCGCCTTCGTTGCCGATCGAGAGGCGGTCGAGCTTGCGGCCGTCCCACTGCGTCAGGCGGGCGGTGAAGGGGGTGCCGTCATGCTCGAGGCTGGCGGTGACGGACCAGTATTCCTGCGCGCGGAAGGCCTCGATCTCGCGTTCGCGCTCGACGATGAGGCGTAGGGAGACGGACTGGACTCGGCCCGCCGACTTGGCCCCCGGCAGCTTGCGCCATAGGACCGGGGAGAGGGTGAAGCCGACGAGATAATCGAGGGCGCGGCGGGCTCGGTAGGCGTCGATCAGGTCGTGATCGAGCTCGCGCGGGCGCTTCATCGCGTCGGTGACGGCCTGTTTGGTGATCGCGTTGAAGGTGACGCGCTGGACGTCCTTGGGGAGCGCCTTGCGATTCCGCAGCACCTCCTGGACATGCCACGAGATCGCCTCGCCCTCGCGGTCCGGGTCGGTCGCGAGGATCAGGCGGTCGGCCTTTTTGGCCTCGTCGGCGATGGCGCGGAGCTGCTTGGCCTTGTCGGCGTAATTCTCCCATTCCATCGCGAAGCCGTCGTCGGGGTTCACCGATCCGTCGCGCGGGGGCAGGTCGCGGACGTGGCCGTAGGAGGCGAGCACACGGAAATCGCTGCCGAGATACTTCTCGATGGTTTTCGCCTTGGCGGGCGATTCGACGATGACGAGCTGCATGGAGGGTATCCGGTGTCCTTACGTGTGCGTGCGAGGGTGGCGGGGTGGAACGGGCTAGGTCAAGCGCCGGTTGCCGAGCGGAGAGGCTAGCCCTTGAAGCCGACCGGCTAGACTCGGGCGGGGCAAGCGGCTAATATCCGGCGGGGAGAAGGATCATGGCCAGGACGAACGAAGCTCAGCTCAACATCCGGTCCCGCTTCGCGCGCGACCGCGTGACGGCGCTGGCGCGGCAGACGGGCATGACAGCGACCCAGGTCGTCGAGGAGGCGCTGCGCGCCTATGCGCCGCCCGTCGAGGGCGCGCCGCCCGCCGGACTGGTGCGGCGCGGGCGGATACTGGTCATGCCTGCAAGCGGTAGGCCGGTCACGGTAGCCGACGTGGAGGAGACGCTCGACGAAATACGCAACGAGCGCTGCTGATGCGGTCGCCCGAAGCGCTTCTCGACAGCAACGTCCTGGTCGCGGCGGTCGCCGAGGACCATGAGCGGCATGCATCGTCGCTCGCGCTCGTGACCGCTATTTGGTCGGACCAGCTAGCGGTGGCGGCGCACTCATATACCGAAGCGTTCAACACGTTGACCCGGCGCGGTGCTCGCGGACAATTCCAACGGTCTCCCGACGACGCTTGGGCGGCGCTCAGCAGCATCGTTGCCGTGACTCGGCTGGTCGGGCTGACTCCGTCGCAGACGCTCGACGGGCTACGGCTCCATGCGGCGGCGGGCGGGATCGGCGCGCGGCTCTACGACCATCTGATCGGGCAGGCGGCGGTGCTCGCGGGGGCGCGGGTGATCGTGACCTGGAACACGGGCCATCTCCGGTCGCTGTTCCCGGGCATGGCGGTGGAGACGCCGGAGGAGCATCTGACGCGACGTGCGGGCGAAGCGGTGGGGTGACGGGCGTGGGGCAGGATCCCGTGATAGTCCGCATCCCGGCGATTGCGGACGATTGGCCCGGATATGGACATTACGGATCATGAGCAGCGAATATCGTCCGCCTAGGCTCCAGACTCGTTCACAGCCAGAACGCGAGCGCGGTGGCGAGCGCCA
>NZ_CAXSHH010000051.1:0-17099 GCF_964237155.1 uncultured Sphingomonas sp.
TCAGCTCTCATCCTGATCGCCGCTCGCTTCTCATCCAGATCGTCGCGCTACACCCTGGCCTGATCAGTCCGTCCAGCACGTACGCGACGCTAAGCAGCACGCCCAGAATGGCCGCCGCGAACATGAAGTACCTCATGAAGCCAAGCTTCTCTTTCGCCTTCGACCACGCTGACCCGACCTTCGCGATCGCCGTGCCTCGGTCGCTGGGGCTCCAGAACGCGACCACCACTCCGGTCGCTACCAGCGGAAGAACGGCCAACCCGGCTACAAACCCGAGCCCGGAGAACAGCCCCCTCGTCCATGAGCCGAGCGCAATAGAGGCTCCGCTATATAAGTAACCGTCCGCTGCGCCCGGGAACTGACTAGGTGAAGGTGATAATGAAGCAGAACCTCCTCGTGATAACTACGTCCCAAGAAGTGGAGTTCTGGCACTAGCAAGAAGGCGAATACCTTGCCGAATAGCGATGGCACACGTCTGATATAGGTCGATAGCACCTACCTCCTCTCCTGAACGCTTCTATTATCTAGAGAAAACCGTCGCCCGCGTGGTCTTCGAACCGCTCGTGATCGTGTACGTACTCTGCGACCATCTCGATCGATGCGTGGCGGCTATGGCTGCGCATCTTGAACAGGTTCGCGTTTTGCCGGCCCGCCTCGGTCAGAAAACCCGATCGAAGCGAATGCGCCGAGAACGTCTCGGACCGATAACCCGCCGTGATCGCTGCCGCCTTCACGACCAACGCTACACCCTGCGCGCTCATCGCCTTGTCGGTGAGCCGACCCTGGGGCGTCAGCTTCCGGAACACGGGCCCGCTGTCGATGCCGGCCTTCGCCAGCCAGGCGCGATAGTGGCGCACAGGCTCAAGCCGCCGACCGTCAGGGATCGCAACGGTCTGGCCCTTGCCGTACTGGTCGGTTTTCGAAGAACCGATACGCACCGAGAGCCCGCGTGTGTCCTGGGTCACCCGCGCGATGGTGATCGCCACCAGCTCGGAGCGCCGGAACGCGCCCGCCATGCCGATCGCGAGCAGCGCCCGGTCGCGGTAGCCGCGCAGGTCCTCACCGGCGACGCTGCGCAGCATGTCGCGCAGCACGTCGCCGTCGGCCGCCCGCTTCTTCACGACTTCGTCCGTCTCCTTCTTCTCCCTGCGGATCGCGCGGACCGCCTTTTCGAGGCGGGCGGCGCCGGGCTGAGAGGTGGGCGGCTCGACCTCCGCCGCGCGGTGCGCGAACACGATCGCGGCCAGCCTTCTCCCGATCGTCGACCGGCTTAGCGGCGTCGGTTCCCCGAACTTGATCGCGCGCCCGCGCTTGGTCAGCAGGTCCTCTCGCGGCGAATAGCCCGTCTCGGCCAGGAGCGTCAGGAACGCAGCCACCGTCACCGGCGCCGCGGGCAGGGGACGGTAGCCGTTCTCCGCGCACCAAGCGCAGAACAGCCGCCAGTCCGACTTATACGCGCGCAGCGTCGCGTCGGCTGATGCGCGAAGCATATAGCGCTCGACGCGCTCGCGATCGTCAGGCGCGAGGTCGGGAAGGTAGGGCGCGAGCGACTCGACCCTGTCAACGATCGCCACCGCGCCCGCGACGATCGAGCCCAGATCCTTAGATGAATCTATGTCGTGACGAGGTAGTTCGCCGGCGTCCATCAGAGGGGCTCGAGACAAGCGGGTAACTCAGCGCGTCTCAGCTCGCACACCTTCATCTCGCGCGAGCACCAGTTTACGTCGCTGGCTTTCTGGTCGGCCGCGTCCCAGGTCAGGCCGAACCGTCGATAGAATGCGAGCCGGTGCTCATCGGGTAGGACATCTCGGCCGTACCGCTTCAGCTCGACGGGCTTGACCGGGGCGTCGGGGTGGCGACGCTGCGCCCACTCGATCATCCGGTTCATCGCGACGGTGCCGATACCCTGGCGCCGCCATGTGCTCGGGTCGACGACGTTGAAGCCGTTGGAGAGTTGGAGTCCTCTGAAGCGTTTCAGCTCGGCACCGGCCCTCATCACGATCTTGTCGATCCCGAGGTCCACGCCGGGGACCGGTCTCAGCGTCCGCGCGCCATGGATCGACAGGATCAGCTCGAGCCGCTCGGCGTCATCTTCCACGACGGTCTCCGCGAGTGTAACAGGCGCGGGTTCCCCCGCGACGGTTGGTTGCAAAAGGTAGTACGTCGATCGTGCCGCGTCGTCCCGATCGAGGTCGGGACCTTGATGGTACGCGCGCCCAGGATCGGTGAGGCTGAGTGGTGGGTCGGTCATCGCTAACGATCAGTCTTGTTCTTCACCGTGCCCTGCGCCGCGCCACGGGCAAGAGCAGGATTAGGGTCAAGGCCCCGAAACCGATCTGGCTCCCGATCCAGAACACGAGCTCCGCTAAAGCCGGCTCACGCGCGTCCATCGTGATGATCGCGAGCTGAGTAAGGCTGATCGTAGCGCTCGCGATGATGCCGAACAGAAGAACCCGTAAAATGGACAACAAGGTCGACGCCCTTTCTCGATGCATTGAGGTTTGGACGGCTATCAGCGGTGCGTCGAAAGCCCGGTTGTCAGGTTAGAGAACTGCATCATGTCCAAACCGTCGACCACGAACCGCACTTCGTCCCCATCGCGTGTCAGCGCGACGGCGGTTGAAACGACAGGGGTGCTGAACAGGGTCGCCTCGGGACGATCCTGGAACAGGATATGGCATTTATAATCGTTGCCGTAGGTCGCCCCGGACTCGTCGACGATCGCGATGCGGGCGACCTTGCCGGAGAACTCGGCCCGAGCTTCATCAACAGCCGCTGGTTTGTCGAAAAACCCCATCGAACTTACGCCTCATGTAGGCCCGACCTCGATCGAGTGGTTGATCCGTCCAACAAGCATAACTTGAAGCCGGAATCATGACCACCCTGTTTTTAGCGGGAACCGATATTATCGCTAAATACGAGTTCCCGGATATGTTGCGTTCCGAGGGTCTTGACGGACTTCAGGGTTTTTCATATCTTCCAGGTTGCCCAGCCTTTCAGGTCGGCCAGCTCCGAGTGGGCATGGGATGTAATCGGTAGAACGAAAGCGCCGGCAAGGACCATCGAGGCCCCAACGTGCGACAGGACCAGCGGTGCGCCGCGACGCACGGATCGGATAGAAGGCAGGTCCCGGAGCGCTAATGTAACCAGGTAATGTAACCCGAGAGGTTGGAGCATCGCGCATGGCGAAGAGCATGGAAGTCGTCCCCTCGGGCGAGCTGCAGAAGCAGTTCGGCCGCTACTCCGACGAGGCGATGATCCGCCCCGTCGGCGTCAGCCGGAACGGCCGCGTCCGCTTCGTCATGGTCCCTGTCGACGAGTACGAGCGCCTGCGCCGCCGCGAGCGGGTAGCGCTCGGCGTGGAGGAATTGGATGACGAAACCCTCGAAGCCCTCCGAACCACGGAGCCCGGGCCCGGATCCAAAGAAGCGGAAGCCCGGCTCCAAGCTGCCGCAGCCGGGTGAGGTCCTCAACTACAGCTATCTCTGGAAGCACGAGTATCGCGACGGCCGCATCAAGGGTGTCAAGGACCGACCCGTCGCCGTCGTGCTGCTCATGAAGGCGCAGGACGGGCTCGACCACGTCTACGTGGCGCCGATGACGACGCAACCGCCGCGCCGCGACCAGACCGCGATCGAGGTGCCGGAGGCGGTGCGCCGCCAGCTCGGGTTCACCGCCGAGCGGTCCTGGATCGTCGTCGACGAGGTCAACCGGTTCACCTGGCCAGGCTACGACATCCGCAAGATCCCCGGCCGCGAGCCCGAGACGAGCTACGGGTTCATCCCCTCAGGGCTTTATCGGCGCGTGCGCGACGCGGTGTTCGCCGGCGCGATCGGCCGTCCGGTCGACCGCGATGATTGACGCCGCGAATGGTTGGGCGGCGCACGCAAGAGCGCCCAAGGTATCAGTTGCAGCCGAGCAGCGGCTTTATGTGCATGATGCTCTATTGCTAGATCTAAAAGTGAACTTGAACGCCGGAAAGGGGGCGGGAAGATGAACGCGTACACGCTGCTGCCGGCGCTGGCGGTGCTGCTGGCCGTAATTTTCGTGCTGATGACCCATCTGCGCCGACAGGCACTCGAAGGGTTCGTGACGGTTCCTTACCGGCGCGCCAGAATGCTCCATCGCCTCGAGCGGACGTTAGCCAAGGAGAACGGTATCAGCTTGGCCGAACACATGGGCAAGGGGAAGGCGGAGAACGCTGCGCGGAAAAAGATCGCGATCGAAAAGGACGTGCGCCTGCTCGCCCTATATCGTGAGAGATGTGTGAAGGGCGACACCGAAATCGAGCTTCCCGATCCCGAGCAAAGCAATTTCAACGACGAGGCTAGGCGCATCGATGCCTTCTATCCGGACCGGCCGAGCGCAATATGATCATCCTTCAGGACATGGGTGCCCGAGCCGTAGGGCTCGATCCGGCCGAGCGCTCAGAGAAGGCCGGCGATCATGCGGTTTCGCTCGGTGATCGGTCTTGCATGGCGCTCGCCAAGCGCGACGGCATGCCGGCGTGGCCGGGTAACCGTAGGTGGAAACAGGTCGCGGACGCTGCCGGCGTGAAAGTCGGCGCGATCAGGTAAGGGGAGATCGGCGTGAACACGACCACCGCTCGCCCCGTGATCGGGGACTTTCTGCAAGTGCCGTTCGCGCCGGCGGGTGCCGCCGCTCTCTCGAGAACGAACAGCATGGCGAAAGAAGTCCGCGACTTGCCCGAGCGACTGATCTCGGACGAACTGCGCAGCGACCGTGACCGCGTTCTTGGTACGCACCTGAGTGACCTGCTCGCCGCTCACCGCGATGCCCGAGCAGCCGGCGCGGCTGACGCGGATGCAGAGCTGGCGGACGGTCTTCAGCACATAGACGAGGAACTGCGGCGGATCCTGGCCGCCTGTCGGTCGCGTGCGACCGACAGCCTGGAGGTCCAGAGCCGCTTTCTGGAGCAGCGTTATCCGGGCGACAAGACGTTCGGGTTGCTCGGCGACGGGTCGGAGGACGTCGCTCCCCAGTCGATCGAGGGCACGAACCCTCGCACGCTGGGGCGAGACTCTTTGGAAGGCCTGTTTTCACCCGCGACTGCTCCCGCGAGGGCGAGGCCAACCTTCTCCGACCGCTCGGGGCAAGCGTTTAACAGGCTCGAGTTTCTCACGATCGCGACCCTCGCCCTCATCGCCCTCCTCTTAATCGTCCTTATGCTCAACCACGACCCGCGCGCGGCGGATAAGGCGATGCGGGCGAAGGTGGACGTCGCCGCCACGATCGACGATATTCGACGTGTTCGCACGAATAGCGACGGAGTCGAGCAGGTTTATGCGGAAGTCGATCTACGCGGCTCAGTCCGTAATCGCGCTGACAGACCCTTGGATGCCCTAGGGCTCGAGATCGATCTATTTTCATGTCCGCAAGCTGGACTTCCTCTCACGCGCTGCACGCTTGTTACCAAGACGCCAGTCTATCCGGACGGTATCGATGATCTGCGTCCGGGGCTTACCGGCCGCTTTCGTCATACCTCGATGGCTCTAATTCCAGATGTCGATGGTCATTTGAGAGCAAGCATTCGCGTCGTCAGCACCCGGGCCGGTCAAGTCGACGGTGCAAGCAATGGATAGCTCTGAAATTGTGAGGTCTTCCACAGCCTTGCCGGGGCCAAGGTGCTGATCGAGGCTTGGCGCCGCCACTACAACACCGTCCGGCCGCACAGCAGCCTCGGCTACCGACCACCAGCCCTGGAAGCGGCGACACCGCGATCGCCGGCCTCCGGTTCGGCTTCGCTCCACCTCCGGCCGGCGCTAGCGGCGGAGACCACGATGCACCAACAATCAACCCGGACCACCCGGTGGGGGCTGCTCACTACCGCGTGGTTTACCCGAGTAGCTCGGTGATCATCGACACCGCCAACAACGGGGCTGACGCGCGCCGCTTCGAGCACGACCGCTTTGATCGCGGGGCTAAACCTCGGTCAAGCCGGGCAGGCAGGCGAGCGTGAGATGCTGTGGCGGTGTCGCGCCCAGATCGCGCGTCGCCGCTGTCAGGTCGGGAGCATGCATCCGCCAGCGCTCCACAAGCGCACAGGTAAAAAGCTTCGAAAACAACGTATCGCCTGCGACGTTGCTGTCTAGGACAAGAAGATAGGGATATAGACGTCCTCGTAATGGGACCCGGAGTTTTCTTGTAACCGGACGGCGCGGCGGGACGCAGCCCGCCGCGTGCTTCACCCCAACACGTTTAGAAGTCGAGGCGGCGCAATTTCGGTTTCGCCCGACGTGTGCGAACGCCGAGATGTCAACTCTTCATCCATCCAGTGCCCCGGCGAGTGTTGTTGGATTCGACTTCATCCTCGGCACGCCAGCGCTCCATCACGGTGTGGGCGTTGGTGGCGGCCGCCCTCATCATTTCGGTAGTCGGCTCGACCAAAGTGGTGAGCTCCACCTGCAGGCCGTTGGGGTCGTAGAAGTAGACCGAGTAGCAGTAGCCGTGATCAGTGAGGAACGTCTCCACACCCTCGGCGTCCAGCTTGCTCTTAAAGTCCTGCACGGTGTCCTTGCCCTCCACCGTCAGCGCGATGTGGTGCCCGAAAGGACTGATTGGCGTGAACTTGTTCACTGAATGGCCAAGCGATGCTTCAAGATCCTTGAACTGAAAGAAGGCTAGGCAGCTTCCATCCGAGAGCTCGAAAAACGCGTGCGCGTAGTTGTCAGGCTGATTGGTAGTAGGATTTACCCGCTCGACCCAGGTGCCGACGAGCGGTAGGCCGAGCAGGTCTTCGTAGAAATGTCGCGTCTCTTCGAGATCACGCGCCATGAACGCGTGGTGGTGGAGCTTGCCGATGCGATTCGTGCGGCGGCGTGCGGCAAGCACGTCGGGATTGTCAGCCGGCGAGTCGATCGTGGTTTGCGTTAAGCTGGTCATTATTCCTCTCCCAATTGTGCGGACCTTGGTGCCCGCCTTTCGAAACTTTGGAGTTCTGTCCGGCCGCGTCGAGGAGCCAGCCTCGCATCGCCGCTGATACGTCGGCGGGACGCTCAAGCGTCATCATGTGGCCGCATCCCTGCAACAACAGCAGCCGGGCACTGCCGATCAGCCCCATCATCTCGCGGTGGACTGAAGCCGGTCGTAGGGCATCTTCCTCGCCAGCAATCAGCAGCACCGGGCAGGTAATCCGAGGTAGCAGGCCGGCGTGGTCTGGCCGATCATAGCCAGCCGAGATTTGCGCCTCCATCGCGGCGGCCGAACCGCGTCCGAACATCGCCAGCAGCGTCTTCGCGAGCGTCTCATCGGAGCGGGCGCCGGATCCCAACAGTGCCGGCAGCCAGCGGCGTCCCATCTCCTGCATACCCTCGGCTCGGGCCACGGCCAGCAACGCCCGACGTCCGGCAGTCTCCGCCTCGCCCGCCGCCCCGTCCGGGCGCGGCCGATGCTCGGTCCCGAGCAGGCAGAGCCCGCGAACGCGGTCCGGTGCTAGCCGGATCATCTCTAGAGCCACGCGGCCGCCCATGGAATGGCCTGCGACGAAAAGTCGGTCGTCGGCCGCGGCAAGCGCACGAACGGCCATGGCGGTTACCGAGCGGGTGGCACCATAGTCCAAGATGACGATGTTCGCGACATCGGATAGGCGGGCGACCTGCGGCTCCCAGACCGCGGCATCGCAGGCCATGCCGGGCGCCAGTACTAGCGTCGGCCGTCGACCGGGGGTGCGGCCCAGTTCGGGCTTGGCCAGTGTCACGCCAGCGCTTTTTCAATTGGAGTTGGATACGGAGATGCCGCCGTTGCGAACGGCCAGCAGTCCGGGTCGTCACGCAGCGCGGCCCGGATGGTCTCCCCGTGCTGATTCAGCTGCGGCGCGGCAAGCACGGATGCGTCGCGCACGCCGTCGTAGCTGAACGCAGCTCGGATCGCTTGGCGCGCACCTTCGAGGCGCTCCTCAACCGGGACCACCATGCCTAGATGAGCAGCCTGGGGGTCCATGGCCGCTTCATCGACGGTATTGACGGGTGCGAACGGCACGTCAAATTGCTCCAGACGAACCAGCCACGCCGCGCGGTCCCGGTCCGAGAAGACGGCGTTCAGCGCCGCGAGCAGGGCCGGGTAGTGGTCGATGCGGCCTTGCCTCGTCGCAAATCGGTCGTCGGCGGCGAGGTCCGGCGCCTCGATAGCCTCAAGGAGGTTGGTCCAGAACTTTTCGATGGACGAGAGGTGGAGGCCGATCAGACGGTTGTTGCGCGTCCGGACGATAAAGGCCTGGGCCAGTCGCGGTCGGTCAAGCGCGGTGGGTACCTCGCCGAGTGCGAAGTAACCGGTAAACGGCTCGACCGCGAAGTGCATCATGGCCTCCAGCATGGAAACCTCGAGCAGCCGACCGCGACCCGTGCGCCCGCGCTCGATGAGCGCCCCCATAATGCCCATGGCGGCGTAGAGACCGGTTATGGCGTCGGCCATGGCGGGCCCGAGCAGGCGTGGGGCCTCGGGATCAATCGCCACCCCGAGAAAGCCAGACAGCGCCTGAGTGACCGAGTCATAGCTCGGGCGGGCGGCGTAGGGGCCGCTCTGGCCGAAGCCCGATATAGAGCAGTAGACCAGGCCGGGGTTGCGTGGGCGCAAGGCATCCGGACCGACACCCATCCGATCCGCAGCCCCTGGCCGGAAGTTCTGGATGTAGACGTCGGCGGAGCCGACGAGGTCGTAAAGGACCTCCCGGTCGGCGTCCGTTTTCAGGTCGAGCGACAGGGCTCGCTTATTGCGGTTATAGGCTTGGAAGTGGGCGCTGTAATAGCCGCCCCGGAAACTCCGGTAAGGGTCGCCTCCGCCCGGCGACTCGAGCTTGATCACGTCCGCGCCAAGATCTGCCAGCATCATCGCCGCGCAAGGGCCAGTGATGAACGTCCCCTGCTCGACAACCCGAATTCCTTGCAGTACCTTCAGCATTGCACGCGCCCCTTCAGTTGTCGTCCGCGACGAAGCCATCCGGCGCAAGGCCGTCGTAAATGACGACGGCCGCCGCAGCGTGCGCCATGGCGAAACCGATGGGGCGCAGCTGTTCTTCAAGGAGGTGGGCAATCAAGCTCGCGGTCCGGGCCAGGAGCGGCACGCCCTTCAAAGCCCCGATCGGGAAGCCGACATCCAGCAGGACGGCGGGAATTGCGGAGGAAATGTTCATGCGGAGGTCGCGCCCCGTGACCTCGGGCAGCACGGCCTCAACTGCCAGGGCGGCGTGGATATGCGCGCCGCCGACGTCGAGCTCCTTGGCGAGGGCGAAAAGTCGATGGGCGCGAGGGTCGCCGCCCTTGTGCAGCGGATGGCCATAGCCCGGAACGGCCGCCTTTCTAGCCCGCAGAGCTTGCACGGCGTCCCGGGCCGCCGAGGATGGATCGTTCCCGCTAGCCTCCTCGACGACCCCGTGCAGGAACTCGCCAGCGGCCTGTGAGCTGCCCAGGATGACCGAGCCGCAGCCAAGCAGGCCTGCGGCCACCGCCCCCTGCAGGGCCTCTGGCGCGGCAGCCAAGGTCATGCGCGCGGCGGCGACGCTCGGCACCAGCCCGTGTTCAGCGATGGCTACCAGGCACGCGTCCAGCATCCGGCGCTGGGGCTCGCTCGGCGGGTCGCCGGCCACGAGCAGCCATACGTGCTCGGTAAAGGTCAGCGAGCCCACAAGGTCGGTTGCCAGATCGCGGCCGCGGACGATGATCGTCTCGGGGTTTGAGCCTGAGATAGCCGTACGCGGCTCGGTTACGGCTCCGATCTTCACATTCGCTCCACTTCGATCATCGAACACAAGTTCGATATGCGAAACTTGGAACCTAAGTCTTGCCTCGTCAAGCCTTAAAAGCCGGCGTAGCTCGGCTCCGTGCGCCCGCACGCCGCACTCGCAACGCATCTGTCCGAAGGACCTTGCATTTTTCGCTATGCGAACACAAAGTTGGACAGCGAACGACGAGGGCGACGATGATTGAACCGCAGAGAAGAGCCCTTGAGGACCGCGAAACCATCGCCGGGCTGGCGCGCGGATTGGCGGTGATCCGCGCGTTCGGCGCGAACGGGCCGACCAGCACCCTGAGCGAGATCGCGCGCGCAGCCGGGCTTAGCCCTGCCGTCGCCAGGCGTTGCCTGCATACGCTGGAGGCGCTGGGCTATGCGGGGCGCTTCGGGCGTCAGTTTTTCCTGCGGCCTCGAGTCCTCGACCTCGCGTCACCCTACCTCAGCAACGTCAACGGCGAGGCTCTGGCCCGGGACTATCTCGGCGAGGTGCTGGCGGTCAGCGGCGCCTCATCGTCGCTCTCGGTCCTGGACGGTGCCGACATCGTCTACCTCGCCCATGTCGGAGCTCAGCGCCTGCTCCGGCTTGAGGCCAGCATCGGCACTCGCTTCCCGGCCTATGCCACGTCCATGGGACGCGTGCTGCTAGCTGGCCTGCCCGAGGGCGAGCTCGACGCCTATTTCGAGGCAGTCGCGCCGAGGAAGCTCACGCCCAAGACGGTCGTTGACGTTCCGACCCTGCGCGTCCTGATCGCGGAGGTTGCGGGAGCGGGACTTTCATGCGTTTCGGACGAGCTTGCCACCGGCGTGCTGTCGATCGCCGTCCCCGTCTACGACCGGGACGGCCGATCCGTCGCCGCCATCAACTGCTCGGCCCACTCGGGGGAGACGACCGCTCGCGAGCTGAAGCGGCACGTGCCCATGCTGCAGGAGACGGCGCGCCGCATCTCGACTGCCCTGCCTCACTTTCCCGCCCTGACCCAGCCTCCTCGGCCCTACGGCGCGAGAGCGGCGGACGCCTGACAATGTCGGACGCGCCGAGGACGCTGTTCGCCAAAGTATGGGATGCGCACGTCGTCGAAGACGAGGGCGAGGGAGTTTGCCTGCTTTACATCGATCGCCACTACCTGAACGAGGTCACGAGTCCCCAGGCGTTCGAGGGCCTGCGGCTAGCCGGACGGAAGCTGCGGCGGCCCGACCTGACGCTAGCGGTCGCCGATCATAACATCCCGACCGAGGCGCGCCGGTCCGGCATCGCTGATCCTGACAGTCGACTGCAGGTCGAGACCTTAGAGCGGAACGCCCGCGAGTTCGGCGTAGCGCACATCCCGATGCTCGACCCCCGGCACGGGATCATCCACGTGGTCGCGCCGGAGCTGGGCCTGAGCCTGCCTGGACAAACCATCGTCTGTGGGGATAGCCACACCTCGACCCACGGCGCCTTCGGCGCGCTTGCCTTCGGAATCGGCACCTCCGAGATTGAACACGTGCTGGCGACCCAGACGCTCAGGCAACGCCGCCCGCGGACGCTCCGCATCCGCGTCAACGGCCGGCTCGGCCCCGCCGTGAACGCCAAGGACCTGATGCTGAGCCTAATCGCCGCGATCGGGGTGGCGGCCGGGACAGGGTCCGTCGTGGAGTATGATGGGGAAGCCGTGCGCGCGCTCGACATGGCCGGTCGGATGACGCTCTGCAATATGTCAATCGAAGCCGGAGCCCGGGCCGGGCTGATAGCACCGGACGAGACCGTATTCGCCTACCTCGTCGACCGATCTCACGCGCCCCGCGATGGGGCGTGGGCGGAGGCGGTGGAGCGCTGGCGCGGCCTGGCGTCCGACCCGGGCGCGGCATTCGACCGGAAGATTGCGGTGGACGCAGGCGATGTGGTGCCCATGGTGACATGGGGATCGCATCCGGGCACCGCCGTCCCGATTACCGGTTTCATCCCACAGCCTCGCGACTTGCATGACCATCAGCGAAGGGCTCAGGCGGAACGCATGCTCGACTACATGGGCCTCTCGCCCGGCCAGCCCATGGCTGGCCTGCCTGTGGACGTGGTCTTCATTGGCAGCTGCACCAACGGGCGGATCGAGGATCTCCGGGCCGCGAGCGAGGTGGCCCAGGGGCGACGCGTTCCGCCTGGCGTCCGCGCGCTCGTGGTGCCGGGGTCGGCCTTGGTCAGGGCGGAGGCCGAAGGCGAGGGACTGGATCGCGTCTTTCGGGAAGCTGGCTTCGAATGGCGCGAGCCGGGGTGCTCGATGTGCCTCGGCATGAACGCCGACCGGCTGCGGCCCGGCGAGAGATGTGCGTCCACCTCTAATCGGAATTTTGAGGGACGGCAGGGACCGGGCGGCCGGACGCACCTGATGTCGCCGGCGATGGCGGCGGCCGCCGCCGTGAGCGGGCGGCTGGTGGACGTGCGCGAGCTGCTAGGATGACGCCGTTCCGAACTTTTACCGGCCGGTCGGTACCGCTACCAATCGCCGACGTCGATACGGACAAGATCATCCCCGGCCGGTTCCTCAGTACTGTTAGCCGGTCGGGGCTCGGGCGGCACCTCTTCGACGGGCTTCGCTATGACGAGAATGGGCGCGAGCGGCCAGAGTTCGTCCTCAACCGCGCGCTGTTCCGGGACGCGTCGGTGCTGGTGACGCTCGAAAACTTCGGCTGCGGCTCCTCGCGCGAGCATGCCGTATGGGCGCTTATGGATTTTGGTGTCCGGTGCGTGGTCGCCCCGAGCTTCGCTGACATCTTCATGGGCAATGCTGTCAGGAATGGATTGTTGCTGGCCCGGACGGGCACGGCGAACCTGACAAGACTGCTCCAAAGGGCTGAGGAAGCAGCGCTTGTCACCGTCGACCTTGAGAATCAGGTGCTCGGGGTTCCAAGTCTGGGCGTGATACACTTCGCAATCGACGCCGCGCAACGCGCGGCGCTGCTGAGCGGCGAGGACGAGATAAATCGGACCGACAAGGCGGAGAGTGCCATAGCCGCTCACGAGCGGCAATCCGACCGGATCGCCATTCCGATTAGGATTTAAGGTCACAGACCCAAGGCGGAACGCGCTCGCTTGGCAGCGCATGCCGGGTGGTCAGTCCAGCTCGTCCGCTCCGATATTCTCAATCAGCATGACGGACGAGTGGCCGGGTCAGGCCGGGCCGTTCAAAGCCGTCACCGATGTAAAAGTCAGCTGGCGATGTAGGCTTGACGGCCGCAGCACTTCCCCGCAATCTTCGATAAGCGAAACATAATTCGCAAAACGAAGTGGCTCCGGTCAACGAAGCCCGTGGGAGACGATGATGGTAAAGGCGATTCTTGGGAGACGCGTTGGCGCGTGGGCTGTCGTTGCGAGCATATTCGGCGGTGCCGACACTAACGCGCAGGACGTCTGGCGGGTGCAGAGCGTCCAGGTCCTGCACGGCTCTGACTTTGAGGAGTTCGACCGCTCGGGCGTCGACAAGACCACTGCTACTTATGAATATACTGGAGGGGGCGAGTACGGCTTTCAGTACTTCTATGTCGACGTATACCGATATGACGAGAAAGGGAGCAAAGACGTCGAATTCTTCGGCGAGTACTATCGGCATTTCAAGGTTGCAGGATCGCGGGCAAAGCCAGGTCGACGGCTCTCGTTCAAGAACCTCTATCTAACCGCCGCCGGGCTCGCCGGGGCTCGAAGCAACGATACCGAGGTCGTCGCGGGCCTGTTCGGCGCGACCGCCGACTTCAACATTCCGACTTTCGACTACGCGGCGTTGAGCATGCTGACCTATGTGGAGGCGACCTCGATCAACGGACGTCGAGGTAGTTGCGACGGTACTACCTACCAGGTCACGCCTTTCTGGAGGAACAGCTTCCAGGTCCGGAAGCTGCGGTTTGTAACCCAGGGATTCGCCGATTTCATCGGGGCCAAGAAAGGGTGCGCGGCGCAGATCATCTTCCAGCCGCAATTAGCCCTGGACATCGGCCGCTTGCTGGGCGGCAAGGACGACCGGTTGCTCCTGGGCGTCGAGCACCATGTCTGGGATAATAAGTTCGGAGTCCGTGGCTTAGATGAAAGCACCACTCAGGCCATGATACGGTTCCGGTTCTGAGCTCACGCGCGTCAATTCGTGACATCCCCCCTGTCTCTCACCCCAGTTTGGGTGAGAGTTTTCCGGCCGTTTGGAGCCTTCGGGCAAGGAGTTGGGAAATAAAGAAGTCGAGGTACACGAATGAGCAGAGTAAACGTCCGGCCCACCCGCGCGCCTCCCGGCCCTACGCCAGCAACCCGCTGCCCGACCTCGAAACCGACCGCATCCTCGACGTGGAGGCGACACCCGCACGCTTCTCGGCCGAGGTCGCGGCGACCCGGACTCTGGTCGCCAGGGTCAAGGCCAAGCTGGGCATCGCGCCCACGAGCCTCGCGGTTGACAAGGGTTAGAGCAACGGCCCGGGGTCGTAACATAAAAGGGGCACAGAACTACGCTAGGGGCGCGCCGGGAAACCTGCTGGCCAGAGTTTCCATGCAGAGGCGCTATCCGACATGGTTTGCCGCTCATGGACTATGGCGAACGTGCGCCCTCTGTAAACGAGCACGCTATGTGGCGGCATTCTGAGCGCAATGTCTGTCGTCGGGGTGGTTGGCAGCCTTCCTAATTACGGTCGAAATTTGGGAAGGTGCAAATTCAGCGCCTCAAACTGTTCGAGCGGTAGAAGTCGGTCAGCGCCTTGGTCGACCTGATCTGCACCTTTGGCAGGGTAATGCCGTCGAACATATCCTGATAGCGGCTACGGTTGGCCCTGGTGGCGATTACGATGTGGCGGATCATATCCCATTTCACGCTGTCGCGGCCACCCTCGAGCGCGCCCCGTCGGGCGCGCTCGAACCAGCAGCGCCGTAGATAGCGATACAAGCCCAGCGTGGTAGGAACGTCGAGCAGGATGATCCCGGTCGCTCTTGCCAACCTCTTTGAAAGCAGCCGCGAGTAGTTGCCTTCCATGACCCAGCGCGAGCTCGTGATCGCCGCGTCATGGAGCTCGGCGAACTCACCCGCTGGTCGCGGCACCCAATCGGTATGCGGAAGATGGTGGAGCTTATGGACCACGGAAGGGACGACGAATGCCGAGCAAGAAGCGCAAGTCGGAGGAGGTCATCGGCAAGTTGCGTGAGGTCGAGATCGTGTTGGGCCAAGGCGGCACGGCTGCTGAGGCATGCCGGCGCATACGCGGTTGGCCAGCGGACCGCTGCCTCGCCGGGGCAGGCTCTACTATCGTTGGCGCAAGGAATATGGCGGGCTGAAGACCGACCAGGCGCGTCACTTGGCTGCTCGCCACGAGCCTATGCGCGGACCGGACCGCCCGCCGGTTCGCCGCATCCCTGGGCGACGACCGCGATCGCGCGGGCCACAGGTGCCCGGCGGCTCGCGGCAGGTGGTCCGCCGGCGGGGTCGGATATGAAGCCGTAAATGCCTGGATACCACTGGTGGAACCCCGCCGGCCGCTCGGCGGCTTGCTTCACATATCGGTCATGGTCGTAGGACCGGTCGATAGCGAGCGCGACAGACCCGCGCTCGGCCATCTTCCGCCCCGGCCCCCGGGGTCGGCCGAACTCACGCAGGAACCGGGTCGAAGTAGAGGTAGACCGCCGCGATCCTCCCCTCGCGCGCGACTATGAAATCGGTCCCGGCATAGGCGGGAGCCTTGCCCGGCGGGCCTGAAACCCACTGCACCCGGCCGGCGTCGCCGTGCAGCTCTTCCGGGGGACGGATCACCGTGTATTGCGCGTCCGGGTGCGTCGATCGGATCGCGCCCGCGACGCGGTCGATCTCGTCCCACCCGCGATGCACGCCCGCAGGCTCGTAGAATACTGCTTCCTCGGCGAAGATATCCTGAATCGCGGCTCGTCGGCGCTCGGCGTTGCCCTCTCCGAACACGTCGTGCAGATTGCGGGTCAGTAGCATAGCGATGCTTTGGGTCATGGCGAATCTCCTTGGTACGCGGTTGAGTGTCGGCCCTGGTCTCAGCTTGGCCGTCGTCGGGTCGCCCGTCAGCTTCATCGCCAAGGGTTGCCCGTGGAGATGCGTTCGACGGGCCACCAGTGTGATGGCGGCCCTTCAGGCCTCGTGGCTCAGTTCACCTGGGTCAGGTAGGGTCCGGCGAGAGGTCCTCCGAGTTGCTGCAGGCGGCCGCCCTCCGCCAGATAGCCTAGGTCGATCGGGGCGAAGCCGAATGAGGTGACGAGATCCGCCACCGTCTTGCGCGCGTTCGCGTCGTCGCCCGAGATGAACAGCACGCGCTTGCCGCCATGCTCGGCGGGATCCGCCGCGAGGCCTTTCGCCATGACCGTGTTGAACACCTTCACCACGCGCGCGCCGGGCGCCAATCCGGCGACGATCTCGCTTGAGCTGCTGTCCCCGAGGTCGTCGCGCCGGAAGTCGGGCGCGTAGCTCAGGAAGTGGTTGGTCGCGTCCATCAGGATGCGGCCGTTCCAGTCGGCGAGGCCGGCCAGCGCCTTAGGTACTGCGACCCAAGGCGTGGCGAGCAGGACGATGTCGGCCGCGGCGGCCTCCTTCCGCGTGGCGGCGCGTGCGCCGGTGCCGAGGCCCGCGACGGTGTCCGCCAGCGTGTCGGGGCCGCGGCTGTTGCTGAGCGTGACCTGATGGCCGGCCTTGATCGCCTGGGTTGCGATGGCCTGCGCGACCGCGGCCGCGCCGATGGTTCCGATGTGCATTGCTTGATCCTTGGGTGAGAAGGGGGGTGAGGAGGTAAGGGTGGTGCTATCGGGACACCCGGCCTTGCCGGGCCCGTGCTGCTCGTCAGTGACCAGAGCCGCCGTTTGCGAGGATGTGCTGGCCCGTGACCCACACTGCATCGGGACCCACCAGGAAGGCGACCACGCCCGCGATGTCGTCAGGCGTGCCGAGCCGATGGCGTGGAGTGGCGTCGATGATCGGCTGCTTGGCCTCGTCGGACAGTGCCTTGGCCATGGGCGTGTCCGTGATGCCCGGAATGACGCTGTTCACGTTGATCCGGCGCACGCCCAGCTCGACGGCGGCGACCTCTGTCATCTTGAGCACGGCGGCTTTGCTCGATGCGTACATGGCGGTGTCCGGCCAGGTGAAGGTCGCCGACGATGAGCCGATGTTGACGATACGCCCCTCGTCGTTGAGGAGCAGCGATGCGTGCTTGAGGCAGAACAGCGTACCCCGGCAGTTGAGGCCGAACACTCGCTCGAACGTCTCGTCGTCGGTTTCCGCAAGCGGCTGCTGCGCGAAGCCGCCCGCGTTGTTGACCAGGATGTCGGGTCGGCCGAAGGCCTCGACGCACGCGGCGAACATTCGCTCGACGTCCGCGCCGTTCCGCGGATCGCCACC
>NZ_CAXSHH010000052.1:0-16082 GCF_964237155.1 uncultured Sphingomonas sp.
AGACGATCGAGGTCCTGCGCGGCGTCGACCTCCAGGTCGCGCCCGGCGAGATCGTCGCGTTGCTCGGCCCCTCGGGCTCGGGCAAGTCGACGCTTCTTCAGGCGGTCGGCCTGCTCGAGGGCGGCTTCGAAGGCTCGATCCGCATCGCCGGGGCGGAAGCGTCCAAGCTCGACGCCGCCGGACGCACCCTCGTCCGCCGCGACCGGCTCGGCTTCGTCTACCAGTTCCATCACCTGTTACCCGATTTCGACGCGACCGAGAACGTGATCCTGCCGCAACTCGTCCGCGAGGTGCCCCATGCCGACGCGCAGGCCCGCGCCGCGTCGCTCCTGACCGCGCTGGGCCTCGGTCACCGGCTGACGCACCGCCCCAGCCAGCTGTCGGGCGGCGAACAGCAGCGCGTCGCGGTCGCGCGCGCGCTCGCCAATCGCCCGACGCTCGTCCTCGCCGACGAGCCCACGGGCAATCTCGACGAACACACCGCCGGGGTCGTGCTGGCCGAATTCCTCCGATTGGTCCGTGGCGAAGGTTCGGCCGCGCTGGTCGCGACCCACAACGAACGGCTCGCGGCCAGGATGGACCGCGTGGTGCGCCTGCATGACGGCAGGATCGGGGAGGCAGCATGAACGCGGTGGCCGACGGGGTCGAGATCGCGAGAGTGAAACGGGACCCCGGATCAAGTCCGGGGTAACGGCGAACCGAAACGGGACCCGCCCTATCGGCGACGGCACCGGCGCATCGTTCTCGCGCGCACATCCCGCCGGTCCGAATCGCTTTCCGAATCAACGACCCGGTCCCATAGTCCCTCCATGCATTCCGGTTTTGTTCCCCTTCGCGTCTTTTCTTCGTACACCATGCTCGACGGGGCGATCGAGCCCAAGGCGATCGTCGATCGTGCGCGCGAGCTCCGCTTTCCCGCCGCCGCGCTCACCGACCGCAACGGGCTCTACGCCGCGATGGCGTTCTCGGACGCGGCGAAGAAGGGCGGCGTGCAGCCGATCGTCGGCGCGATGCTGGGCGTCTGCCGTCCCGACACGCCCGATGGCGTCACCGCCCCGCTCGATTGGCTCGCGCTCTACGCGCAGGACCAGGTCGGCTATGACAATCTGTGCGCGCTGGTGTCGATGGCGCATCTGGATCGCCCGATCGAGCTCGACGCGCATGTCGCCTTCGCCGCGCTCGAGGGCCGTACCGACGGCCTGCTGGCACTCACGGCGGGCGGGGAAGGGGGGCTGGCCCGCCTGTTCGCCGAGGATCAGCCCGACCGCGCGCGCGGCTATGCCGACCGGCTCCAGGCGCTCTTCCCCAATAGGCTTTACATCGAGCTCACCCGCCGCGACGACCCGGTCGAGATCGCCGCGGAGGCCGCGTTGGTCAACCTCGCCTACGCCCGCGGCCTGCCGCTCGTCGCGACCAACCCGTCCTGCTTCGCCGAGGCCGATTTCGGCGAGGCGCACGACGCCATGCTCTGCATCGCGCAGTCGAGCTATGTCGCGACCGAGGATCGCAAGCGCACCTGCCGCCATGCCTGGATCAAGCCCGCCGCCGTCATGGCCGAACTTTTCGCCGACCTGCCCGAAGCGATCGCCAACACGCTCCAGGTCGCCCGCCGCTGCGCCGTCATGGCCCCCAGCCGCGCACCGATTCTCCCCAGCCTCGCCACCCCGCCCGACCTCGCCGCCGAAGCCGAGATGCTGCGCGTCGACGCCCGTGCGGGGCTAGAGGCACGGCTCAAGCGGATCGAGCAACTAAGACTCCCCTCCCGCTCGCGGGAGGGGCCGGGGGAGGGCGGTTCCGATCAGACGACGGCCTCCGACCGGATGGACCCTCCCCCAACCCCTACCGCGAGCGGGACGGGAGAAGACTGGACCCGCCCCTACCGCGACCGCCTCGAGTTCGAGCTCGACGTCATCATCCAGATGGGCTTTCCGGGTTATTTCCTGATCGTCGCCGACTTCATCAAATGGGCCAAGGACCGCGACATCCCCGTCGGCCCGGGTCGCGGCTCCGGCGCGGGGTCGGTCGTCGCCTGGGCGCTGACGATCACCGACCTCGATCCGCTCCCGCTCGGCCTGCTCTTCGAGCGGTTCCTGAACCCTGAGCGCGTGTCGATGCCCGATTTCGACATCGACTTTTGCGAAACGCGGCGGGGCGAGGTCATCCGTTACGTCCAGGAGAAATATGGCCGCGACCAGGTCGCGCAGATCATCACCTTCGGCCGCCTGAAGGCGCGCGCCGTGCTCAAGGACACCGGCCGCGTGCTCCAGATGAGCTACGGCCAGGTGGATCGCCTCGCCAAGCTCGTCCCCAATCACCCGACCGACCCTTGGACCCTCACCCGCGCGCTGAACGGCGTGTCCGAGCTCGCGCGCGAATACGCCAACGACAACGGCGTCCGCCGCCTGCTCGACCTCGCGATGAAGCTCGAAGGCTTGCCGCGTCACTCGTCCACCCACGCGGCGGGCGTCGTCATCGGCGACCGCCCGCTCGCCCAACTCGTCCCGCTCTACCGCGACCCGCGCTCCGACATGCCCGTCACCCAATTCGACATGAAGTATGTCGAGGGCGCGGGGCTGGTGAAGTTCGACTTTCTCGGCTTGAAGACACTGTCGGTCCTGAAGAAGGCCACGCAACTGCTTGGCAAACGGGGCATAACGATAGACCTCGACGCGCTCGCCTGGGACGACGAGGGCGTCTACAAGCTTCTCCAGCGCGGCGACACGGTCGGCGTGTTCCAGCTCGAATCGGAGGGCATGCGCCGTACCCTGTCGGCCGTCCGTCCGTCGAACTTCGGCGACATCATCGCGCTCGTCTCGCTCTACCGCCCCGGCCCGATGGACAACATTCCGAGCTTCGGCCGTCGCAAGAACGGGCAGGAGCCGATCGCCTACCCCCACGCGCTGCTCGAACCCATCCTGGCCGAGACCTACGGCATCTTCGTCTACCAGGAACAGGTCATGCAGGCCGCGCAGGTACTCGCGGGCTTCAGCCTGGGCGGCGCGGACCTCTTGCGCCGCGCGATGGGCAAGAAGGTGAAGGCGGAGATGGACGCCCAGCGCGCGGGCTTCGTCGAGGGCTGCCGGACGGTCAACAACATCGGGCGGCAACAAGCCAACGATCTGTTCGACCTGATCGACAAATTCGCGGGCTATGGCTTCAACAAGTCCCACGCCGCCGCCTACGCGCTCCTCGCCTATCAGACCGCTTGGCTCAAGGCGCATTACCCACACGAATTCTACGCCGCATCAATGTGTTACGACATGACCTTGACGGACAAGCTCGGCATCTTCGTCGACGATGCCCGCCGCCTCGGGGTGACCGTCTGCGGTCCAGACATCAACATGTCGGATGCCGAGTTCGACGTCCAAGTCGATGAAAACGGCCCGAAAGTCCGCTACGCCTTGGCCGCGCTCAAGTCGGTCGGCGAGGGAGCCATGGAGCGGCTCGTCGTCGAACGCACGAACGGCGGCACCTTCGCCAACATCGACGACCTCGCCACCCGCGTCGATCCCCGACTGTTCAACAAGCGCCAGCTCGAGACGCTCGCCGCCGCGGGCGCGTTCGACGAGCTCGATTTGAACCGCGCGGGCCTCCACGCCGCCGCCGACGCGATCCTGGCAGTCGCCGCGCGGACGCACGATGCGAAGACGAGCGGGCAGGGTGGCCTGTTTGGCGGGGAGAGCCACGCGGGCGACGCGATCAAGCTGGCGCCCGCGAACTGGACGCTGTCGGAGCGGATGGAGCAGGAGAAGGAGGCGTTCGGCTTCTATTTCTCCGCCCACCCGGTCGATCGCCATTCGCACATCGCCCGCACCCACGGCGCGCGCGCCTACGCCGCGCTTGGCGAGCTCGACATCCGCGACGACGGCAGCCGCGCGGGCGCGACCATGGCCGTGCTTGTCGAGGAGGCCCGCTGGCGCCAGTCCGCGCGCGGCAAGCGCTATCTCATGGCCCAGCTCTCCGACGCCTCCGGCCAGTTCTCCGCCACCTGCTTCGACGAGGCGGTCGCCAAGGATCTGGAGGAGGCCGCGCGCGAGGCGAAATGCGCGCTGATCACGGTGGAACTCGACCGCCGCCCCGGCGAGGACGCGCCGCGCGTCAGCGTTCGCCGCGTCCAGTCGTTCGACGGGCTCGCCACCACCGCGCGTTTCGTGATCGAGGCGACGATCGACGACCCCGCCGCCTTTCCCGCGCTGGCCGGCATGCTCCGGCATCATCGCGGCGCGCGCGGCGAGGTGCGCGTGGTCACGCGCCATCCGGACGCAGCGGAAGCGACGATCCTGCTCGGCCGTGACTTCCTGCTCGACGCGGAGCTTGCGGGCCGGATCGAGCTGTTGCACGGTATCGTGAAGGTCGAGCTCCGGAACAGCGAAACGCGGCTGGCGCTCGTCGGATAAAGGCCTGGGAGAGCCGGATGCTGGGTGGCCGAGAACTGGGTGGCCGAGAACTGGGCGGAATGCAGGATTTCGAGCTGCGCGTGCCGCGCCTCGTCGAGCATGCCGCGCGCGAGCATGGCGGGCGCGAGATCATCACCCGCTGGGCCGACGGAAGCGAGACCCGATCGGATTGGGCCGGGGTCGCCCACGACGCCCGCCGCCTGGCCCAGGCTCTCGTCCGCCTCGGCCTCCAGCCCGGTGACCGCGTCGCGACGCTGGCGATGAACCACGCGCACCACCTCGCCGCGTGGTACGGCGCTACGGGCATGGGCGGCGTGATCCACACGATCAACCCCAGGTTGTTCGACGACCAGCTGACCTATATCGCCAACCACGCCGAAGATCGCGTCCTCCTGTACGACCGTGCCTTCCAGCCCCTAGTCGATCGATTGCGCGACCGCTTCACGACGATCGAGCACTATTTGGTCATGGACGGGGAGGGCGAGGGCACCTTCCGGGCGGTCGTCGACGCCGAGGACGGCGACTTCGCCTGGTTCGAGGGTCCCGAGCGCGACCCGTGCATGCTCTGCTACACCAGCGGCACGACCGGCGATCCCAAGGGCGTGCTCTATACCCACCGTTCCAGCGTGATCCACGCGCTCGCCGAAGTCCAACCGGCGGTGTTCGACCTCGACACGCGATCGGTGGTGCTGCCGATCGTGCCGATGTTCCACGCCGCCGCCTGGGGCCTGCCGTTCGCCGGAGCGGTCGCCGGATGCAAATACGTGTTCTCCGCCATCAACGAACCGGCGGTGCTATGCGACCTGATGAACCGCGAGCGCGTGACCCATTCGGCGGGCGTACCCACCGTCTGGCTCGGCCTGTTCGCGCATATGGACGCGACCGGCACCGCGCCCGAGCATCTCAAGCTCGTGACCATTGGCGGATCGGCCGCGCCGCGCGCGATGATCGAGCGAATCATGCGGATGGGCGTGCGCGTCAATCACGCCTGGGGCATGACCGAGACCTCGCCGATCGGTACGATGGGTGCTCGCTCGCCCGACTGGGACGAACTCAGCTTCGACAGGCAGGTCGACCAGGTCGCGATGCAGGGGCGAGCTCCGTTCGGCGTCGAACTCCGCACCGTTGATGACGAGGGCGCGGTGCTGCCCCGTGACGGCCGGAGCTCGGGTAGGCTGCAATGTCGAGGGCCTTGGGTGATGGCGCGCTACTTCAAGGCGGACGAGTCGGCGGTCGATGTCGACAGCTGGTTCGACACGGGCGATGTCGCGTTGTTTCACCCCGACGGCACCATGCAGATCACCGATCGCGCGAAGGATGTCATCAAGTCCGGCGGCGAATGGATCAGTTCGGTCGAACTGGAGAACGCGGCCGTCGGCTGCCCTGGCGTCGCCGAGGCGGCGGCGATCGGCGTCCATCACCCCCGCTGGGACGAACGCCCGCTGCTGCTCGTCGTCCGTAAACGCGACAGCATGGTCGGCGCGGCCGAGATCACCGCGCATCTGGGCGAGCATGTCGCAAAATGGTGGCTTCCCGACGAGATTATATTCGTCGATGAACTTCCGCACACCGCCACCGGCAAACTGCTCAAGACCGCGCTGCGCGAGCGGTACAAGGATCACCCGCTCGCCGCGTGAGCGTCAGCGTCCGTCGTTGCTCGAGTCACCCGGCTCGCCCTCCAGGTCTGGCATCGCGTGGTTCCCGTATCCGGCACCCGCATCCTCGCTCGGCTCGGCCCCGGAACCGGCGCCCGACCCCGCCCCCTCGCGGTCGGCGTCGTTGGGGCTGAGCGGCTGGACGGCCGGCATGTCGCGCTTCTGGTCGGTCATGGTGCATCCTTTCATACGTCGAATGGAACAACGACCGGTGCCGGAGCGGGTTGCCTCACCCGAACAGCTCGCCTTGCGGCCCCGCCGGCGGCCGGAACAGGTCGGAGCGCAACGTGATCCGTCGTCCGTTCAAGCCGTGCCTACGGCAAGCGATATCGAATCTCGCGCCGAGCAACTGCGCCCAAGGGCCCGACCCGCGCAGCCGCGTGAAGAACCCCGGATCGTTCTCGCGGCCGCCCCGCATCGACCGGATCGTCGACATCACCTTGCCCGCGCGGTCCGGGAAATGCTCGTCCAGCCACGACTTGAACAACGGCGCCACCTCGTGCGGCAACCGCACCGGGATGAAGAAGGCCGCGCTCGCCCCCGCTCCCGCCGCGCGCTCGACCAGATGCTCGATCTCATGATCGGTGATCGCCGGTATGACGGGCGCGATCGAGACGTACACGGGCACCCCGGCGTCCGCGAGCTTGCGCACCGCCGCCAAGCGCTTTTCCGGATGCGGCGCGCGCGGCTCGATGGTGGTCGCGATCTTGGGATCGAGCGATGTCACCGACACGCATACGCTCGCCAAACCCTGCGCGGCCATCGGCGCGAGCAGGTCGATATCCCGCACGACCCGGTCCGACTTGGTCGTGATCGTCAGCGGGTGACGGCACTCGGCCAGCACCGCGATCACCTCGCGCGTGATGCCCCATTCGCGCTCGATCGGTTGGTACGGATCGGTGTTCGTCCCAAGCGCGATGGGCGCGGGCAGGTAGCCCGGCCGCGCCAGCTCCCGCCTGAGCAGCGCCGCCGCATCGGGCTTGGCGAACAGCCGGCTCTCGAAATCCAGCCCCGGCGACAGATCGTGGAAAGCGTGGCTCGGCCGCGCATAGCAGTATATGCAGCCATGCTCGCAGCCCCGGTACGGATTTATCGACCGGTCGAACGACATGTCGGGCGATGCGTTGCGGCTAATGATCGTTCGCGGCCGCTCGACCGTCACCGTCGTCCGGAGCGGCAACGGTACCCCGTCCAGCGACTCGCGTTCGTCAAGCCAGTCGCCGTCATGGTCAACGCCGAGCGACCTGAGTCGCCCGCTCACCGCGTTCGAAGTCGCACCGCGCACGGGTCGGGATTTAGCCATGGAGCGTCGTAGCATTTATCTGAGAACGTAACAAGAACGGAGCTGGACTCCGTGCAACCTGGACCGACGCTCGACGTTGATGGGGAAGGCCATGAATGCCGGGGAAAGCCATGTTCATCGACGAGCACAGCGTCTGGCCTCGCGAAGAACCCGCCGAGCCGCCCGAGCCGGCGCGATCGTCGGAAGGAGCCGCGCGCCTGTTCCTGGTCATGGCGTTGGTGACGTTCCTCATGCCCTTCAGCATCGGCAGTTTCGCCGCCCTGATTCGCTTCCTGGCTTCGTCGTTCGACCGATAGGCCGTGCGATCAGCGTTCCAGCAGCCTCGGCATCAGCTCGACGAAGTTGCAGGGTCGGTGTCGGCTGTCGAGCTGATCGCGCAGGATGTCGTCCCATCCGTCCCGGACCGCGCCCGTCGATCCCGGTAGTGCAAAGATATAAGTACCGCGCGCCACGCATGCGCAGGCGCGAGACTGGATCGTCGACGTGCCGATCGTCCGGAAGCTGAGCCACCGGAACAGCTCGCCGAAGCCCGGGATCATCTTGTCGGCGACGCGTTCGATCGCCTCGGGGCTCACGTCGCGCCCGGTCACGCCCGTACCGCCCGTCGTCACGACGCAGTCCACGCCCGGATCGTCGATCCAGCCGTCAAGCCTGGCGACGATCAAGTCGACGACGTCGCGTTCGATGCATCGGTCCGCCAGTTCATGTCCCGCCGCCAGCAATCGCTCGACCAGCAGGTCCCCCGATCTATCCTCCGCCAAGCCGCGCGTGTCGGAAACCGTCAGGACGGCGATGCGGACCGGAACGAAGCGGCGGGTCTCGTCAATCGGCATCGGCGATCAGCGCCGACCGCGCCGTGGCCGGCTCGCCGGCGAGAGAGGAAGACGGGACGGGAGCGGGAAGGCTGGCCGGGCGCGGCACGAAGGGCGCGATCGGGGTCTTGATCCGCACCGCGCCGGCTCCCGGCGATCCGGGGAAATGCGGCCACATGCCCTGCGCCAACGCCTTCCGACTGGTCGAAGCCGACTTGCCGCCTACGCCCTCGTACATCCAATAATTACGCAGCACCGTGGTCACGTATCCGCGCGTCTCCCAATACGGGATCGACTCGATATAAAGCAGCGGATCACCGCCGTCACGGATCAGCGCGTTCCACTCGCCGACATGCTTGGGCCCGGCGTTATACGCCGCGATCACCTTGGGCAGCAGCCCGCCCGTGGTCTGACGCATGTCGCGCAACCGCTCCAGATGCCGCTGGCCGACATCCATGTTGGTCGACGGCCTGCTCAGGAAAGCCCTGTCGGCCCCTGCCAGTCCACGCTCGCGCGCGAAGTCGATCGCGGCGGCGGGCATGATCTGCATCAGGCCGTACGCTCCCGCCGGGCTGACGACCTTGCTGCGGAACCGCGATTCCTCCAACGTGTGGGCATAGACGAGCGCCTTGTCGACTCGCCAGCCGCTGTCGGGCTTCCAGTTGGGCGTCGGATAGCGCGCCTCCGCCGCGGGCTTGAACCCCACGGGGCAGTTATGCGCCATCCAAAGGCTCGTCGCGGGCAGGTCGAGCGTGCCCGCCAGCCGCATGAGGCTTTGGAACTCCGCCGGGCTGCCGATCCTGGCCTGCTGGCGGAGCACGTCGTCGGCCAGGTCGGTTTCGCCCAACTCCACCAACGCCGCCGCGACGCGGACGTTCGGGCGCTTGTCGAGTGCCGCCCAGTCCGCCGCTACCATTCCCGTCGCCGGCTTCGCCCCGCCCCTGACCCCGAGCGCCTGCGCCGCGAGCTGGCCGTAGAACGACTCGGAGAACTGCGCCGCCGCCTTCAGGCGACCCTCGACCCGGTCGGGCCGCGCGCCCGCGATGTCGGCGCGCGCCGCCCAATACAGCCCGGCCGCGCGCAGATCGACATCCGTCGCGCGTGCCGCCACGCCCTCGAACGCCGCGCCCGCCGCGCGGAAGTCGCGCGCGCGCCAGGCCGACAGCGCTCCCGTCCACCGCGCCTGGAGGGCCCATTCGCCCGCGCCCGCTTCGGCCCGCGCGGCCAACGACCGCGCATTCGCGTCGTCGCCCTGGAGGAAATAGATCCACGCGATCCGCGCCCGCCATTCGGTCGAAGCCTCGGCGCTCAAGCCCTCTGTCGCGTCCAGCAGCGCATGCGCCGCCGCACCGTCGTCCACTCTCACCAAGGGCTGCATCCGTAGCGCGAGGTCCGCCGCGATCAGGTCGCTTTTGATCGCCTTGGCGTGGACGCGGCGCGGTGCGCCGTCCTGCCAGATCAGCCGCTGCGCCTCGGGCAGCGGAGGCAGGTCCTGCGCTCCGCGCGCGCGCGCCAGCTTGGCCAGCGCGGCGGCCTGCGGCAGCTCGGGAGCCTGGTTCAATAACGCGACGAGCGGCTCCAACTCGACCCGGGGCGAGTTCTTCGCGGTATATAGCTCGGCGCGCGCGACCGCATGGAGCGGCCCGGGCGCCATCCCGTCAAGCGTGATCTGCGCGTCGGTCCACCGCTCCTCGCGGATCGCGCCGAACACCGCGGCATATCCCTTGCGCTGCCCCACATCGAGCTGCGCCGGAACGCGGTCGCGCGTCATGATCGCGGCGGCCGGTACCGTTGGGGGCGGCTCGGCCGCAACGGCCGGGGTGGCGGTCGCCGCGGTCGCAAGCATCAGGATAAACCCAGGCATCATTCCGCTATTCCCCGAATCAGCATTCGCAGGTCCACCCAGGCCTCGCGCTTGCGGCCGGGATGTTCGAGCAGGAAGCGCGGATGAAAGCTCGCCACCACTTCGCCTGTCCCGTCCTCCCGGTTGAGCGGGTGCGAACGACCGCGCGCCTGGAGCACGTTCATCCCGAGCACCGCACGGCTGGCCGCGTCGCCCATTACCATCAGCCGCTTGGGCGCGACGAGCTCGACATGCCGCCGCGCGACCTCGCCCAGCCGCGCCTCGTCAGCGCGGCCGACCCGCCCCGACGCCGGCCGCTTGGAGCAGACCGACACCAGATGCACGGCCTCGCGCGTCAGCCCGATCGCGGCGAGCATACGGTCGAACAGCCGCCCGGGCTCCCCGGTCAGCAGCTTGCCCGCCGAACAATCGTCACGGTCGGGCACGTCGACGAGGATCATGACCGCGGCGTCTGCGGGTCCGCTCGCCAGCACGCCGGGCCCGACCCACTGCGCCTCGGGCGCATGCTCCCCGCCGCGCCACGCGAGGAACGCGTCCAAGTTGTCGGGCAGCAGGCCGCTCGTATCGGCATCGACCGCCGGGACTGCAGGGGAGGGGACCGCTTGCGCGAACCAATTCCGCGGCGCGTCCTCGACGAGCACGTCGACCCCCGCCTCGCGCCACCAATCGAGCGTCGCTTCGAGCATCGGCCCGCTGAAATCCGGTGCAACCCCCATTACATAAACGTTGCGACGAGGTTGACGCGAACGTCAATCCACCCGATCGCGATACGGGACCGGATGACGCCCCCTCGCGACCGGACGGGCGGGCTTGGAGTTTTTGAGAATGACCGAACGCGAGTCGATGCCCTACGATGTCGTGATCGTCGGCGCAGGCCCCGCGGGCCTCACCGCCGCGATCCGGCTGAAGCAACTCACCGCCGAGGCGGGATCGGAGCTGTCCGTCTGCGTCCTGGAGAAGGGCTCGGAAGTCGGCGCGCATATCCTATCGGGCGCGGTCGTCGACCCGACCGCGATGGACGAACTGATCCCCGACTGGCGCGACACCGACTGTCCGCTCGCCGAGACGCCGGTGACCGATAACTACCATTGGGTCCTGACCGAGAAGCGCAAGTTCAACCTGCCGCACCTTTGGACCCCGCCTTTCCTTCATAACAAGGGCACCTACACCGTCTCGCTCGCCAACCTGTGCCGCTGGCTTGGGGGCAAGGCTGAGGAGCTGGGCGTCGAGATCTTCCCTGGCTTCGCCGCCGCCGAGGTGCTGTTCCACGAGGACGGCCGCGTGAAGGGGGTGGCCACCGGCGACATGGGCGTCGCGCGCGACGGCACGCACAAGCCCGACTATACTCCCGGCCTCGAGATCCACGCGAAGTACACCTTCTTCTCCGAGGGCGTGCGCGGCCACCTGACCAAGGAGGTGATCGCGCTGTTCGACCTCCAACGCGACAGCCAGCCCCAGGTCTACGGCCTCGGCATCAAGGAACTGTGGGACCTCGCGCCCGGCAAGCACGTCCTCGGCCGCGTCGTCCACACGCAAGGGTATCCGCTCGACGGCCACGCCAACGGCGGCGGCTGGATCTATCACCAGGCGAACGGCCAGGTGTCGATCGGCTTCGTCACCTGGCTCAACTACGCCAACCCCTACCTCTCGCCGTTCGGCGAGATGCAGAAGTGGAAGACGCACCCGGCCGTCGCCGAGCTGCTGGAAGGCGGCAAGCGCGTCTCCTACGGCGCGCGCGCGATCAACGACGGCGGGCTCCAGTCCATCCCCAAGCTTACCTTCCCGGGCGGTGTCCTGATCGGCTGTTCGGCGGGCTTCCTGAACGTGCCGCGCATCAAGGGTGTCCACGGCGCCCAGAAATCCGGTATGCTGGCCGCCGAGGCCGCGTTCGAGGCGATCCAAGCGGGTCGCGAAGGCGACGAGCTCACTGCTTATCCCGAGGCGTTCAAGGCGAGCTGGCTCTACAAGGAGCTGTCGGTCGTCCGCAACGTCGTGCCCACCGTCAAGAAGTTCGGCGACTTCGCCGGCTCGGCGCTGTCGGGCGTCCAGATGTGGCTCGAGCATTTCGGTCTCAGGATGCCCTGGACGATGAAGCACCATCCCGACCACGAGTCGCTCTGGCGCAAGGACCAGGTGACCCCGCCCGTCTATCCGAAGCCCGACGGCGTGCTCACCTTCGACAAGCTGTCGTCGGTGTTCCTGTCGAACACCAACCATGCCGAGGACCAACCCGTCCACCTGACGCTCCGCGACCCGGAGAACCCGATCAAGTACAATCTGCCCAACTACGACGAGCCCTCGCGCCATTACTGCCCGGCCGGCGTTTATGAGGTCGTCGGCGAGGACACCGACCAGCCCGAATACGTCATCAACGCCCAGAACTGCGTCCACTGCAAGACATGCGACATCAAGGACCCGCGCCAGAACATCAAATGGGTGGTGCCGGAGGGCGGCGGTGGGCCGAACTATCCGAATATGTAGCGAGCGCCACGCGCAAGCGCGAAGCGCAAGCACGCGGCGCTCGGCTCGGCCGACCTCGCCAAAGCGAGGATCGACGACGCGGCTTTGCTGCGGCGGCGCTTTGTTAATGCTCCTAATTGCGCCTACTCCAGCGCTCGCCGACACGGGCCCGCTCGCGCCGTACCTGCGAGCCCGTATAGCCGCCGAGCGCGGCGACCCGACCAGCGCCACGGCCGATTACGCCCGCGCGCTGGCGATCTCCCCCGACATCCCCGTCGCGATCCGCGCCTACCGCGAAGCCTTGTCGGCGGGCGACCTCGACCTCGCCGCCCGCGCGGTCGCGATCCTCGACCGGGCGGGCGTCGCGCCCGAGGACGCCACCCTTCTCGCCATCGCCCGCACCGCCCGGACCGGCGATACCGCCGCAGTCGAGGCGGGCACCGCCAAACTCTCCCGTACCCGCCTCGTGATCGTCGTCCCGGTGCTCCGCGCCTGGATCGCCCGCGCGAACGGCGCGGACCCGTTCGCCGCGCTGGACGACGCCGGCACCGAGCCCGTCCGGCGGCGCCTCGCGACCGAGGCCCGCGCCGCCTTCCTGATCGCCGCCGGCCGCGAGACGGAGGCACTCACGCTCATCCGCTCGCTCGGCGGGATCGACGCCGGGCTCGACCTCCGCATCGACGCCGCGCAGCTTCTCGGGGCTGTGGGCAAGCCCGACCTAGCCCGCGCGCTCTTCCCCGCCGACCAGGCGACCATCGGCCAGGCGCTCGCCCGCGACGCCGTCCAGCCCTCGCTCGGCTTCGGCATATCGCGCCTGTTCACGCGGGTCGCGGCCGATCTCGCGACCGGCGACGAGCCCAACCCGCTCGCCGTCACGCTCACCCGCGCGGCCCTGCTCGCGGAGCCTGGCCACGACCGCGCCCGCCTGCTGCTCGCGACCGTGCTCGGCAAAGGGGGCGCGACCGCCCACGCGCTCGCCGCGCTCGACCGGATCCGTGCCGACGGTCCCTTCGCGCAAGTCGCCACCGCCGCGCGCATCGCGACACTCACCAATGCCGGCCGCCGTCCCGAGGCGCTCGCCGAAGCCGCCCGCGCCGCCGGTCGAGCGGGAGCGGGCCGCGACGAGTGGCAGGGCTATGCCGACCTCCTCGCCGACACCGGCCGCGTCGCGGAGTCGGTGCCCTATTACCGACGGATCGCGACCGGTGACGGCGCGCGGGAATGGCTCGTCTGGATGCAGTTCGGCGGCGCGCTCGAACAGGCCGGCCGCTGGCCCGAGGCGCGCGCCGCGCTCGCGACGGCGGCCCGGCTCGCCCCCGACGAAGCGGTCGCGCTCAACTACCTGGCCTATGCCCGCCTGACCCGCGGTGAAGCGACCCGCGCCTCGACCCGCTTGTTGGAGCGCGCCCATCGCCTCGCCCCTGACAATGCCGGGATCACCGACTCGCTCGGCTGGGCCTATCACCTGACCGGCGACACCCCCCGCGCCCTCCCGCTCCTGGAGACGGCCGTGCAAGGAGAGCCGACCAACGCCGAGATCGCCGATCACCTGGGCGACGCCTATTGGACGCTCGGCCGCCGTTTCGAGGCGCGCCACGCCTGGACGGCTGCGGTGCTGGTCGCGGAAACGGGCGAAAAGGCACGGATCGAAGGCAAGGTCGCGGACGGCCTGACCGCGCGGGATTGAGATGTATCTCCTCCTTCGTCACCCCGGACTTGATCCGGGGTCCCGCTGTTTCCCACGCGCGCCGGGCCGCAAGGCGTCAGCGGGACCCCGGATCAAGTCCGGGGTGACGGAAAAGATAGGACAAAGCCTTGGCAACCGACCCGACGGCCGCCAACCCCGCCCCATGATCACCGAACCCGCTCCCGCCAAGGTCAACCTCGCGCTCCACGTCCGCCACCGCCGCCCCGATGGTTATCACGAACTCGAAACGCTCTTCGCCTTTTGCCGCGATGGCGACCTGATCGAGCTGGAACCCGCAGCCGAGAACCGCTTCACCATCACGGGGCCGTTCGCCGCGGCCTTGACCGGCGGTGCGGACCCGGCACCCTGGGCCGACAACCTCGTCACCCGCGCCGCAGACGCTTTCGCCGCGGAGTACCGCATCGCCCAAGCGCACCGCATCGTCCTCACCAAGAACCTGCCCATCGCCTCGGGCATCGGTGGCGGCTCGGCCGACGCCGCCGCTATTCTCCGCGCGCTTGCCCGTCTCCGCGCGATCCCATCCATCGATCTCAGGCTCGCGGCCATCGCCGCCCGCCTTGGCGCGGACGTTCCCGCCTGCCTTATCGGCCGCACGACGATCGGGCGGGGCAGGGGCGACGCGCTGGAGGAGATCGCCGGCCTTCCCGGCACCCCCGTCCTGCTGGTCAACCCGGGCGTTCCCGTCTCGACCGCCGCCGTCTTCGCGCGCTGGGACGGCGTGGACCGGGGGGCGATCGGGGAGGGCGACCTGCTCGCTCGCGCCCGCGCCGGCCGCAACGACCTGGAACCGCCCGCGCGCGGGCTCGCTCCCGTCATCGACCGGGTGCTCGGTCCGCTGACGAACGCCCCCGGCGTCCTACTGGCCCGTATGTCTGGCTCGGGCGCGACCTGCTTCGCGCTGTTCGAGGATGCCGCCGCCCGCGCAGCCGCCGCGGCGGTCGCGCGCATGCGGGGCTGGTGGTGCCTCGAAACCGAACTCGCCTGATCGGGGGGGCGCCGCGAAGCCGATCCGGTTAAGGATGGACCCTAGCGATCCGTTAGCCGTCGATCCTTCATGGACGACGCGACGGGTCCGACAAGGGGCATGGCCTCGCGCATCCGTCGATGGTCCACGCGCCCGCGCGCCATGGTGCGAAAGGGCGGCCCGAAAAGGCCGCCCTTTCTGGTTTCGGTGCTTCCTTTTCAGGGTCCGGACGGACGGTGTTCACTTGAACTCGCCCCTTATGTTCTTATCTTGTTCTCACCACCGACAGGGTGTATCCGACCAGTCGCGCGTTGAAGGGCTCGCGTGATTGCTATAGCGCATGGAGCAGAACGAATGGCCGCCAATCTCAAGGTGATCGATACCCGCATGGCAACCGCGACCTCCACCACCGCCGCGAGCAACGACCGCCAGAAGGCGCTCGACGCCGCCCTCGCGCAGATCGACCGCGCCTTCGGCAAGGGTTCGGCGATGAAGCTCGGCCAGCGCGAGGCGATGAAGGTCGAGGTGATCTCGACCGGCTCGCTCGGCCTCGACATCGCGCTCGGCGTCGGCGGGCTGCCCAAGGGCCGCATCGTCGAGATCTACGGGCCGGAGTCGTCGGGCAAGACCACGCTCGCGCTCCACGTCATCGCCGAGGCGCAGAAGAACGGCGGCACCGCCGCCTTCGTCGACGCCGAGCATGCGCTCGACCCCGTCTACGCCAAGAAGCTGGGCGTCGACGTCGACAATCTCATCGTCTCGCAGCCTGATACCGGCGAGCAGGCGCTCGAGATCACCGACACGCTCGTCCGCTCCAACGCGGTCGACGTGCTCGTGATCGACTCGGTCGCGGCGCTCGTCCCGCGCGCGGAGATCGAGGGCGAGATGGGCGACAGCCATGTCGGCCTCCAGGCGCGCC
>NZ_CAXSHH010000053.1:0-16049 GCF_964237155.1 uncultured Sphingomonas sp.
TGATGTTCTTCGTCGGCTGGTTCTGGGCGTTCTTCGACTTCTCGCTGTTCCCGACCGCGCTGTCCTATGTCGACGGCCAGGTCGAACGCGCCACCGAGGGCGCGGCCCAGCTCGCCGCCACTTGGCCGCCCAAGGGACTGGAGGTCATCAACGCCTTCGAGCTGCCGCTGCTCAACACGCTGATCCTGCTCACCTCGGGCACCACGGTCACCTGGGCGCACCATGCGCTGATCCACGACCAGCGCGGCGGCGAGAAGCGCGGCGCCTGGGGCCTGCTCGGCGTCGGCGATCGCGACAGCTTCCTGAAGGGGCTGTGGATCACCGTCGCGCTCGGCGCGCTGTTCAGCGCGATCCAGGCGTACGAGTATGCCCACGCACCCTTCCCGTTCAAGGGACTGAATTACGGCGCGGCCTTTTTCATGTCGACCGGGTTCCACGGCTTCCACGTGCTGATCGGCACCATCTTCCTCGCCGTCTGCCTGATCCGCGGCTATCGGGGCGACTTCACCCCGCGCCAGCATTTCGGCTTCGAGGCGGCGGCCTGGTATTGGCACTTCGTCGATGTCGTGTGGCTGTTCCTGTTCGTGACCGTGTATGTCTGGGGCGGCTGGGGCGCGCCGATCCACGGCGGCTGATCGGGACGGCCGGGCCGTCGCGTGAGGCGTCTTCCGCTCATTCCCACCGCGATCGTCGCCCTTGCGGTCGCGACGATGATCGCGCTCGGCCTATGGCAGCTGCTCGAGCGTCGCCCGGCCAAGCTCGCCTACATCGCCCAGCTCGCGGGCAACCCGTCCAAGCCGCCGATCGCCTTTCCGCGCGTCCCCGACCAGGCGCTGCTCTTTCGTCGGGTGACCGCCGTCTGCCCCCGGCCGACGAGTATCGAGACGAGGGGCGCGGGCTCGGCCGGCTTCCGCCTCCTGGCCGAATGCCACACCGACGGCGCGAAAGGACCGGGGATGATCGTCCAGCTCGGCGTCACGCGCGACCCGAACGCCGTGGTCGCCTGGGGCGGCGGCGAAGTGTCCGGCTTCATCTCGAACGCGCCCGACGGGCGCTCGGCGGTCGGGTCGCTGTTCGACGACGCGCCGCGGCGGTTGATGCTCATCGCCGATCGTCCCCCGACGGGCCTGTCGGAACCGCTTTCGCCCAACCCGGCGCCGGATGTGTCGGCCGTGCCCAACCCGCATCTGTCCTACGCGTTCCAATGGTTCTTCTTCGCGCTGTCGGCGGCGGTGATCTATCTGCTCGCCGTCCGCCGCCGCATGTCGAGACCCGCATGATGCGTTACGTCAGCACGCGCGGGAACAGCCCCGCGCTCGATTTCGAACAGGTGACACTCGCCGGGCTCGCTCCCGACGGCGGCCTATATGTGCCCGAAACTTGGCCGACGCTGTCGAATGCTGAGATCGCCGGCCTTGCCGGGCTAAGCTACGTCGATACGGCCGTAACCGTCATGACGCCCTTCGTCGGCGATGCCCTGACTGCCGACGAACTGCGCGATCTCTGCACTCGCGCTTATAGCCGCTTCGCGCACGCCGCCGTCACGCCGCTCGTCCAGCTCGACCACGACCAGTGGTTGCTGGAACTGTTCCACGGCCCCACCCTCGCCTTCAAGGACGTCGCGCTCCAGCTCGTCGGCTTGCTGTTCGAACGTTTCCTCCTCGGCCGCGCCGATCACCTCACCGTCATCGGCGCGACCAGCGGCGACACCGGATCGGCGGCGATCGACGCGCTCGCCGGGCGCGCGGGCGTCGATGTGTTCATGCTCCACCCGGCCGGCCGCGTGTCGGAAGTGCAACGGCGGCAAATGACCACCGTCCTCAGCCCCAACATCCACAACATCGCGATCGACGGCGATTTCGACGACGCGCAAGGGTTGGTGAAGGCGATGTTCAACGACCCCGCCTTCTCCGGCCGGTTCGCGCTGTCGGCGGTGAACTCGATCAACTGGGCGCGGCTGATGGCGCAGGTGGTCTATTATTTCTACGCCGCCGTCCGCCTCGGCGCCCCCGACCGCCCCGTCGCGTTCGCGGTGCCGACCGGCAATTTCGGCAACGTCTTCGCCGGCTGGGTCGCGGCGAAAATGGGCCTGCCGATCGCGAAATTGGTCGTCGCGACCAATGTCAACGACATCCTCCATCGCGCGCTGTCCACCGGCGACTATTCGCGAGGGATCGTCACGCAGACGCACACGCCGTCGATGGACATCCAGGTCTCCTCCAATTTCGAACGTCTCCTGTTCGAACTGGGCGGCGCGGACGGCCGGGCGTCCGCCGACCAGATGCGCGGCTTCGAGGCGACCCACGCGCTCCGCATGACCAACCGGCAATGCGAGGGCGCGGCCGCGCTGTTCACCAGCGATCGCGTCGACCAGCACGACATGGCCTCCGCTATGGGCTGGGCGAGCGAGCATGGCGGCGAGGTGATCGATCCGCATACCGGCGTCGCGCTCGCCGCCGCGCGCCGCGCCGGGCTCGACATGCCCGTGGTCACGCTCGCCACCGCCCATCCCGCCAAGTTCCGCGACGCCGTCGAACGCGCGACGGGCATCCGCCCGACCCTACCCGGCCGCCTGGGCGACCTGTTCCAGCGCGAGGAGCGCTACGCCACCATGCCCGCGACGCTGGCGGCCGTCAGCGGCTACATCGCCGAGCGCGCGACGGCCCGCGTGTGAAACTGCGAACGATGGTGGGCGAGCCCTGGGCCGATTACGGCCTGGTGGACTCCGGGAACGGCCGCAAGCTCGAACGCTACGGCCCCCACCGCTTCATCCGCCCCGAACCCCAGGCGCTCTGGACCCCCGCCTCCCCCGACTGGCCCGCGACCGGCGAGTTCGTCCCCGGCTCGGACGAGGATGGCGGCGGGCAATGGAGGTTCGACGATCCCGTCCCACGCGGCGGTTGGCCGCTCGCCTGGAAGCAGGTCCGCTTCACCGCCCAGACCACGCCCTTCCGCCATCTCGGCTTCTTCCCCGACATGGCCCCCGTCTGGACCTGGATGCGCGAACGGCTGGATGGCGCGGAAAGTCCCGAATGCCTGAACCTGTTCGGCTACACCGGCGTAGGCACCCTCGCCCTCGCCTCCGCCGGCGCGCGAATGGTCCATGTCGACGCCTCCAAGAAATCCGTCGACGCCGCCCGCGCCAATGCCAAGCTGTCGGGCCTGAGCGACGCCCCCATCCGCTGGATCGTCGAGGACGCCGCCAAGTTCACCGCCCGCGAGGTCCGCCGCGCCCGCCGCTATGACGGCATCTTCCTCGACCCCCCCAAATACGGCCGCGGCCCCGAAGGCGAGGTATGGCGGCTCGACGAACACCTCCCCGCCCTCATCGCCGACTGCCGCCGCCTCCTGGACGCGGACTCCAGCTTCCTGTTCCTCACCGTCTACGCCGTCCGCCTCTCCGCCCTCGCGATCGGCGAGATGCTCGCCCAAGCCTTCGCCGACCTCCCCGGCCACATCGAAGCCGGCGAACTCGGCGTCCGCGAGGAAGCGCGCGGGCTGACGCTCCCGACCGCGATCTGGGCACGGTGGGGGCGCGGGTAGGCGAGCGGCGCTGGTTGCGATGTTGGAGAACGCCTCACATACGCTTCGACGCTCTTTCACATCGCTATCATTTCGCCTCTCTGCGCGTCCGCGCACCCGTACGCCCAGGGGCATGGCTTTCGCGACTTTCCGCCGCCGCCGCGGCAAAAACGAAAGCACGATACGCGGCACCTTCGGCAACATCGGCCGGCTAGTCCATCCCCGCCCTGATCGCCGCGCCCGCCACGAATGGCGCGCCCGCCAGCAGCAGCAGGCTCACCGCGCCGAGCAGCTTGAATGCCCCCGTGCCTTGCGTAAGCGCCCCCGCCCCGAAGATCAGCAGCGGCACCGCGAGCGGCAGCATCACCAGTCCCGCGACCGCGCCCGCGCCGCGCAGGGACGCCACCAGCGCGCCCGTCGCCACCGCCAGCGCCGCCAGTCCCGGCGTCCCGATCAACAGCCCCAACTCCACGCGCAGCAGCGTCGCCCCCGACAGGTCGAGCAACCCCGCCGCGATCACGGCCGCCGCCATCAACGGCGGCCCGAAACTCAGCCAGTGCGCGACGACTTTCGCCGCGACGACCAGCGCCATCGGTAAGCCGCGCACCGCGAACTGGTCGAGCACCCCCGCCTCCAGGTCGGGCGCGACGAGCCGCTCGACTGGGAGCAGCGCCGCCAGCAGCGCCGCCGCCCATACCACCCCGCCCCCGACCCGCGACAGCAATGCCGCATCCGGCCCGATCGCGAACGGGAACAGGCAGGCGACCAACAGGAAGAACGCCACCGGCCACAACGCGCCGCCGCCCGCATAGGCGCGGCGCAGATCACGCGCGACGAGCGGCACGAATAGGCTCACAAGGCGACCGCCAGGGCACCCGGCAGCGCCACCGGTTGATGGCTCGCCACCACCGCGATCCCGCCCCGCGCGCGATGCGCCGCCACCAGCCGCTCGAGCAGCATCACGCCGTCCACGTCCAACCCATTCGCGGGCTCGTCGAGCAGCCAGATGTCCGCTTCGCCCGCGACCACCCGCGCCAGCGCCGCGCGACGCCGTTGCCCCGTGGACAGCAACCGCACGGGCACGCTCGCCAGATGCGCCAGCCCGAGCATTCCGAGCGCGGGCGCGACGCCGTCCACCCCCGCCCAGAACGCCAGCGCGGCACCCAGCGGCCTTTCGGAATCGAGCGCATGCGCTTCCGTCAGAAGCGCGATCGATCCCTCGCGCGCGACGCTGCCGGTCGCGGGCCGGAGCAGCCCCGCCGCGATCCGCAGCAAACTCGACTTCCCCACCCCGTTCGGCCCCGTCACCACGGCCGCATCGCCCGGCCCGAGCGCGAAGGTCCGACCCTCGAACAATACCCGCCCGCCCCGCGCGCATGTCACCGCGTCGAAGCCGAGCCGGGCGTTCAAGCCACCTCGTCTTCCGACACGCTGTTCTCCAAGGCGTGCATGTCGTCGTCCGACAGCCCGAAATGATGCCCGATCTCGTGGATCACGACATGCGCCACCAAGTCGTCGAGCCGCACCTCCGTCTCGATCCACTCCTCCAGGATCGCGCGGCGGTACAGGTGGATGCGGTCCGGTATCGTTCCCGATCCCATCGACGATTTCTCGCCCAGCGGAAGACCGTGGTACAGCCCCGTCAGGTCGAGCGGATGCTCGATCCCCAGTTCGGTCAACGTCTCCTCGTCCGCGACCTCCTCGACCAGCAACACGACCGCATCCAGATGCTCGGCAAAGCGCGCAGGCAGCTTGCCGATCGTCGCCCGTGCGATCGCCTCGATCACGTCCGTGCCCGGCGCGGTGCCGATTGTGCCTTGCTCGTCCATGGTCGCCACCATACCCGCGCAGCACGGCCAGCGACAAGGGAGGCGCCAGATGGTGGAACAGCTCAGCGAGGCGGAACGCGCCGAAGCGCTCGATGGCCTGCCCGATTGGGATCATCAGGACGAACGCGACGCGATCACACGTCGCGTAGTATTCGGTGATTTCGCGGAGGCCTTCGGCTTCATGACCCGCGTGGCGATCCTGGCGGAAAAGGCGGACCATCACCCCGAATGGTCCAATGTCTATAACCGCGTCGACATCCTGCTCACCACGCACGACGCGGGAGGCCTGTCGCACCGCGATATAGAGCTTGCACGCGCGATCGACGCCATGCTGGGCGACTAGCTCGCGCGGCACGGGCGAGGACACCGTTCCTTTGGATCGAGCAGCCACTCTCGAATGTCGTTTGCGTAGGCGCGCGACCTCGTTACGTCGCGGCCATGGTGACCGATACTCTCCGCGCCGCCGCCCTCGACTCCAAGGCCTGGCCTTTCGAGGAAGCGCGCAAGATCCTCGAACGTTGGCCGAACGGCAAGCCGTCGGGCGAGCCGGTGCTGTTCGAGACGGGCTACGGCCCCTCGGGCCTGCCGCATATCGGCACCTTCAACGAGGTGCTGCGCACGACCATGGTGCGCCGGGCGTTCGAGACGCTGTCCGGCCAGCCGACGCGGCTTGTCGCCTTTTCGGACGACATGGACGGGCTGCGCAAAGTGCCCGACAACGTGCCGAACGGCGCTATGCTGACCGAGCATCTCGGCAAGCCGCTCAGTCGCATCCCCGACCCGTTCGGCACGCACGACAGCTTCGCCGCGCACAACAACGCGCGGTTGCGCGACTTCCTCAACGACTACGGCTTCGAGTACGAGTTCGCCTCGTCGACCGCTTACTACGCGTCCGGGCGCTTCGACGATCGGTTGCGCGAGGTGTTGCGTCAGTACGACCGGATCATGAGCATCATGCTGCCGACCCTGCGCGGCGAGCGCCAGGTGACCTACTCGCCCGTGCTGCCGATCAGCCCGACCACGGGCGTCGTTCTCCAGGTCGCCGTCGAGGTAGTTGACGCTGACGCCGGACTGATCCGCTTTCAAGATGGGGGCGAGACGGTCGAACAGTCGATCCTGGGCGGCCGCGCCAAGCTGCAATGGAAGCCCGACTGGGGCATGCGTTGGGCGGCGCTCGGCGTCGATTACGAGATGTACGGCAAGGATCTGATCGAAAGCGCGGTGCTCGGCGGCCGGATCGCGGAAGTGCTGGGCGGCCGCAAGCCCGAGGGAATGATATATGAACTGTTCCTCGATGAACGCGGCGAGAAGATCTCCAAGTCCAAGGGCAACGGTCTCGGCCTCGACGACTGGCTGACCTACGGGCCCCAGGAAAGCGTCGCCTTTCTCGCCTATCGCGAGCCCAAGAAGGCCAAGCAGCTTCACCTGGGCGTGATCCCGAAGGCGGTGGACGAATATTGGCAGTTCCGTGCGGCCTATGAAGGGCAGGCGATCAAGGAGCGGCTCGGCAACCCCGTCCACCACATCCATGGTGGGCCGCCGCCGGGAGGCGAGCTGCCGGTTACGTTCGGGCTGCTTCTGAACCTGGTCGGCGTCATGGGGGACGCGACCCCCGCGCAGGTCTGGGGCTATCTCGCCAATTACGTCCCCGACGCGACGCCGGAGCGCTATCCCGAGCTCGACCGGCTGATCGGCCATGCGCTCGCCTACGCTCGCGACTTTGTCGTGCCCGGCCTCCAGCGTCGCGCGCCCGACCGCCAAGAAGCCGAGGCGCTCCGCCGCCTCGACGCCGAGCTGGAACGGTTGGGATCGGGCGCGGACGCCGAGACCATCCAGACCGCTGTGTATGAGATCGGCAAGACTGGTGGCTTCGAAAACCTGCGGGACTGGTTCAAGGCGTTGTACGAGACGTTGCTCGGCTCGTCGCAGGGCCCGCGCATGGGCGGTTTCATCGCGCTCTATGGGGTGGAGAATACGCGGACGCTGATCGCGGAGGCGCTCGGGCGCGCCGCCGCCTGAATGATCCCCGCCCTTACTCGCCCCGTCAGCGCGCTTCGGCGCTTCCTCCAGACGGAGGCGGCGGGCGGGGTCGTGCTGATCGCGGCGGCAGCGGCGGCGATGCTGGTCGCCAATTCCGGGCTCGCCGAGGCGTACGAGCATTGGCGGCATGCGCCGGTCGGCCCGGTACTCGCGCCGGCGATCGGCGCGATGACGGCCGAGCTGTGGATCAACGACGGGCTGATGGCCTTGTTCTTCCTGCTGGTCGGGCTGGAGATCAAACGCGAGCTCGTCGACGGCCAGCTCGCCGACACCGCCGATCGACGGCTGCCGGTGATCGCCGCCGTCTGCGGAATGGTGGCGCCCGCGCTCGTGTATCTGCTGATCGCCGGGCGCGAGCCTGGGCTGGCGCGGGGTTGGGCGATCCCGGCGGCGACCGACATCGCCTTCGCCGTCGGCATCATGGCGCTGCTCGGGCCGCGTGTTCCAGCGGCGCTCAAATTGTTCCTGACCACGGTGGCGATCGTCGACGATATGGGCGCGGTCGCGATCATCGCGGTCGCTTACAGCCACGGGCTGAGCCCGCCCGCGCTGGCGGCCGCCGCCGGGGTGCTGGCGGCCATGTGGGCATTGGGGCGCAATGGCGTGCGCGCGCCATGGGTGTTCATGCTCGGCTTCGCGCTGTTGTGGCTGCTGGTGCTCAGGTCGGGGATCCATGCGACGATCGCGGGGGTGCTCGCGGCGGCGGCGATCCCGGTCACGCCGTCCCCGGCCGCGCCCGATGATCCCCACTCCACGCTGCACCGGATCGAGCATGCGCTGGCCCCTTGGGTGGCATTCGCGATCGTACCGTTGTTCGGCTTCGCCAACGCCGGAGTCGCGATCGACGGAGCGGGCGGGCTTGGGAATACGCTGGTACTGGCGGTCGCGCTGGGGCTGTTCGTCGGCAAACAGGCGGGCATCCTGGGCGGCGTCGCGCTCGCGCACCGGTTCGGGGTGGCACGGCTGCCCGGCGGGGTGAGCTGGGCGCAGATGTACGGCGCGGCGCTGCTCGCAGGCGTGGGGTTCACGATGAGCTTGTTCATCGGCGGGCTCGCCTTTCCGGGACGACCCGAGCTGGTCGACCAGGTGAAACTGGGCGTGCTCGCCGGGTCGATCCTGTCGGCGGCGGCGGGCTTCGCGGTGCTGCGGTTCGGCGGAGGGAAGAGCTGATGCGCATCTTTCACGACGATCGCCAGCGGCTCCACGCACCCTCGCTCGAGCTGCATAATGGCGGGTTCACCGCGTATGCCGAGACGCCCGCGCGCGCCGAGGCTATGCTCGCCGTGCTGGGCGCGACCGAGACGCCGGCCGATCGAGGCGACGCGGCGATCCGGGCGGTCCATGACGCCGACTACCTCGCATTCCTCCAGGCCGCGCCCGGACTGTGGCGCGAGGCGGGGCGACCGGGGGAGGCGATCCCCTATGCCTTTCCAGTGATCGGTCGCCGGACGCTCGGACTGACGCGCATCGATGCGTTGATGGGACGGTACGCGTTCGACGCGACCACGCCGATCACCGCCCATGCATACATCTCCAGCTATTGGAGCGCGCAGTCGGCGCTCGCTGCGGCGGACACCGTAATCGGGGGCGAGCGCGCCGCCTTTGCGCTGTGTCGTCCGCCAGGGCACCATGCCGGAGCGGATTATTGCGGCGGTTATTGCCACATCAACGCCGCCGCCGTCGCTGCTCAGGCGATGCGGGACGCAGGGCGCGGCAGGGTGGCGATGCTCGACATCGACTACCACCACGGCAACGGGACGCAGGACATCTTCTGGGCGCGGGGCGATGTGTTCTACGCGTCGGTGCATGCCGATCCGGCGACCGACTTTCCCTTTTTCTGGGGTCATGCCGACGAGGTGGGCGACGACGAGGGCCGGGGCGCGACGCTCAACGTCCCGTTGCCGCACGGGACGAAGCTGGACGAGTTCCGGCGCGCGCAGGCAACCGCGCTCGAGGCGATTGCTCGGTTCGCGCCCGATGCGCTGGTGGTGAGCTTCGGCGCGGACACCTGGGCAGGCGACCCGATCTCGCATTTCGCGCTAGAGACGCCTGATTACGCGGTCCTAGCGCGTGACATCGCCGCGTGCGGCTGGCCTACCGCGGTCGTCATGGAGGGCGGGTATGCGGTGGATGAGCTGGGCCATAACGTCGCGAGCTTCCTCGGCGGCTTCTAAGGACGGCTCAGCGGATCGACCGCGTCGTTCGGCGGTGTTCCACGTGAAGCGGCCGCGACCCGCTCGACCGCCTCCATCACGCGCAGGATATTGCCGCTCGCCAATCCGCCGAGATCGGCGTCGCTCCAGCCACGTCGCGCCAGTTCGGCAAGCAGCGGCGGGTAGCCGTCGACGCCCTTCATCCCTTCGGGCCCATGGCCGCCGATGCCGTCGTAATCGCCACCCAATCCGACCGCGCCCCGGCCCGCAACCCGGGCGATGTGCTCGACATGATTGGCGACCGTCGCGACCGCGACGCGCGGCTCCGGGTGGGCCCGATCCCAGGTAGTGAGCGATGCAGGCGTCCTCGCGCCGTGCAGGTCCGAGGGGACGCCCAGCCGCTCCGCCTCGACGCCGCGCGCGGTATTCCAGGCGCGCCAAGCGTCCGACAGGAAGGCCGGGTACATATTCGCCATCACCACGCCGCCATTCGCGCCGATCAAGCGAAGCAGGTCGTCGGGTATGTTGCGCGGCGCGCCGGCCAGCGCCCGCGCGTTCGAATGCGAGGCGATCACGGGCGCGCGTGTGACGCCCAGCACGGCGCGCATCGTCGCGTCAGAGACATGGGACACGTCGACGATCATGCCGATACGGTTCATCTCCGCCACGACCTGCGCACCGAAAGGGGTTAGTCCGCCCGAGATGGGGGCGTCGGTCGAACTATCTGCCCAGGCGAGGCTGCGGCCGTGGGTCAGGGTCATGTAGCCAACGCCAAGCGCGCGGTATTGGCGCAGCACCGACAGGCGGCCGTCGATCTGGTGCCCGCCCTCGACGCCGATCAGCGACGCTGTGCGACCGCCCCCGGCGATGCGACGGATATCGGCGGCGGTGACGGCGAGCTCGAGCGAGCGCGGATTGACGGCGACGAGGCGGCGGACGACGTCGATCTGCTCCAACGTCATCTCGACCGCGCGCGGGCCGGTGACGGTGTTCGGGATCCAGACCGACCAGAACTGCCCGCCGACGCCGCCCTTCCGGAGCCGGGGCAGGTCGGTTTGGAGCGGAAAGCCGAGCGCGCTCGTGTCGCGCGACAGGTCGACTGCCTCGACGCGCCCGCCATGATTTTTCCGCAGCTCCCAGGCGAGATCGTTGTGACCGTCGACGACCGGGTTCCGGGCAAGCACGCGCTCGATCCGGGCGACGAGCCGGGGATCGGGAGATGCGGCGGAAGCGGCCTGGACGGCGAGAAGCAGGGCGAAGATCATCGTTGCCACTCTAATCGGGAGGTGAAGGCCGAGCGAGTCGCGCGTCATCCCAAGTGCTCGGACAAGTTCAAAGGTAACGAAAGTAACGCTAGTTCGCGGTTTCGACGGCGGTCGGGGTTCGTGCGGATTTCGTGTCAGGCCATCGAGTCGGGTCGGTGTGAACAACGTGTCGCATAATGGGGAAGCTGTAGGACAGAGCTTTTTCAGTCCTCAATCAAGGCAAGCACGAACGCGACCCGGTCCCGCACCGACGCGCGGGGTAGCTCGACCAGATCGTAGCCGTAGCGCGTGTACGTTTCGCGCATCGCCGCCTCCGCCGCGCGCGCCAGGTCGGGCGGCTGGCGGCGTTCGGGATCGTGCGTGTAGATCTCCGCCCAGAACGGGGCGAGGAACACGCGGGCGTTGTAGCGGTGCGTCCGCGCGGCCCTGTCGATCCGATCGGGGACGGGCAGCCCCGCCACGCGCAAGAAGCCGACCACGTCGGGGATGCCGCGATCGAGCACGACCGTCGCGCCCAGCCGGAGCGCGTCGGCGTGCGCCGCGACCTCGCGCGGCCACATCTTTTCGGCAAAGGCGCGCTCGTCGCCCCAGGGGAGCGCGTCGCCGCCCGCCGCTAGTTCCTCGCGCACGACCGCGCGGCCGATTTCGGGGATGATCGCCACGCGCCTGGCCGCGAGCGCGTCGACGAGCGTGGTCTTGCCCGATCCGGGCCCGCCGGTGACAACATGGAGCCGGTCGGTCGGGCGGCTCAGCGGAACGGTTCCGTTCGCGCGAGCAGGTCGACGAGGTCGGCTTTCCAGAACTTGGCCCAGGTGTGCGTACCGTGGCCGCGCGTGTCGGCGGTCTCGGGCACGAGGCGGAAGCGCGCGTTCCGCATGCGCTTGGTGGCCCGGACGGGAGATTCGAGCAGGCGCGGGTTGATGAAGTCGTCCGCCGAGTTGATCCAGGTAACGGGCGCGGTGATCGCCTCCAGCCGGGGCCAGGGGTCGTAGTTGCGCGAGGAGTCGATCTGGTAGATCAGATCGTTCGCGTCGATCCCGGCGATCGACCGCGCGACGCGCTCGCGGGCGTAGGTCGCGGCGGCGTCGCGGGCGGGGAACTCGCGTTGCAGGTACAAGGGCGCGCCGCCCGCCACGAACAACAGCGACGCGGCGGTGCGTACGCCCGCCGCAGGCTGGGTCGCGTAATCGCCGTTCGCCCAGGCGGGATCGGCCTTGATCCCGTCGATCGCGAGCTGGCGCCACATGCGGTTCAGCCCCGCGATCTCGATCGGCAGGCATCCCATCGGCATCAGCGCGCGGGCGAAGTCCGGGTAGGTCTGGCCCCAGACGAGGCCGTGCATGCAGCCCATCGAGGTGCCCATGATGAGCCGCATCCGCTTGATACCGAGCTCCTGGGTGAGCAGCCGATGTTGCGCATCGACCATGTCGGCATAGTCGTATTTCGGAAAGCGCATCCGCAGGTCGTCGGACGGCTTGGACGATTTCCCGTGCCCGATATTGTCGGGGAGGATGATCCAATAGCGGCGGATATCGAGCGGCTGTCCGGGGCCGTAGAGCTCGCCCGCGAATTGCGGTTGGAGGAATTGCCCGCCAGTGCCGCCGGTGCCGTGGAGCACCATGACGGCATTGTCGATCTCGCCCGCCGCGTTCCGGCGCGGGGTGCCGAGCGTGGTGTAATGGAGTCGGAGCTCGGGCAGCGTCTCGCCCGAGTGGAAGCGAAAGTCGCGGACGCGGTGGTCGCCCTCGCGTGTCGGCCATTTGGCGGGCGTTGCCGCAGGCGCGGTGGAGGCGTTGGCGGGCGGGGTCTGGGCGGGCGCGACGGCTTGCGCGGCAAGAAAGGCGAGGAGTGCGAGCATGGACGGGAGGGTGGCGGGTCGGGGCCGGGTTGGCAATCAGTTGGAAAGGGCGGCGATGAACTCGTCCGGCGTGACGCCCGCCTGACGAACTATCCCGCCGAGCGTTCCTCGTTTCACCTCGCGGTGGAGCGGGACGACGCAGCCCTGCCCGCCTCTTTGCATCGCCACATGGCCGCCTCGTCGTCGCGCTTGGACGAACCCGAGCCGTTCCGAGGCCCTGACGGTCTCGGCCCCGGACAGGACCGAGTAATTAGGCATGCTCGGCGATGGTGAAGGTCGTGACCAGCGGCGCGCCGGCTGACTTGAACGGGAAAACCTCTCGATAGAGTTCGACTGCCTCGCGCAGGTTGTCGATCGCCCGCTCGATGCTCTCACCCTCGCTGGTCGTCCCCTTTCAGGGTTGAACGCGGTAAAGCCGCCCTCCCGGGCGGGCGTGAGAATTGCGGTGACCTGCATCGATGTGCTCCTCGACCATGTGATTATCGCGACGGGTGCTCATCGCAAGTCGCGAATGCGGGAAGGTGTGCTAAAGCCCGAGCCAGTGAAGTGGCGATGGCAAGTTCGCCGTCGAGTAATCGATCTGAAGAACGCGTCGGTGCGCGTGGCCGGTCGACACGGCTGAAGCATGCAGGATCAACGTGGCATAGCTCCATACATCACCGCGCTCGGTCAGGCAGACGGCGGTGCCGCACCGAACGACGGTTGTCGCCATGTCACGCTCCGGGATGCGGCCGAGTCGGTGCGAGCCGGGCGCGATCAGTAACGGCGCGTTGTCGGCGGGCACGGGGCCGAGGTGGATGCGAAGCGTGACCATGGCCTCGATCACCGCGAACGGGGGCTCGACATGCTGGATGTTCGCTTTGGTCGACCACGGGCCGAAGCCGGGCAGGTCGTGGCGTTCGCGCACGGCGATCGTGCGGTCCTGATGCCAGCCGAGCGCCCAGTTCGCGCCGGGCGTCTTGTCGAGCAGGATCGCGCGGACGGGATAAGCAGTGGCTCCGAGTTTCTCGGCCGCGATCTTTCCGATCGTCGTGTCGGTCGACAGCAGGTCGTTCAGCCCGGCCACACCGTACAATCGCACGCCCGCGCGATCATGCGGGCAGTTGGCTATCACGCGCTCGATGTCGTCCAAAATGGAAAAGGCAGCACGATCATGTCGCGCCGCCCCATGTTCCTCGAAGGACAGGTCGGCCCCGTTCAAACCGTCTCAGAGCTTTTCGGTGAGTTCCGGCACCACCTTGAACAGGTCGCCGACCAGTCCGATGTCCGCCACCTGGAAGATCGGTGCGTCGCCGTCCTTGTTGATGGCGATGATGACCTTCGAGTCTTTCATCCCCGCCAGATGCTGGATCGCGCCCGAGATGCCGACCGCGACGTAGATCTCGGGGGCGACAATCTTGCCCGTCTGGCCGACCTGATAGTCGTTGGGGGCGTAGCCCGCATCGACCGCCGCGCGGGAGGCGCCGACGCCCGCGCCGAGCTTGTCGGCGAGCGGCTCGATCAGCGCGTGGAACTGCTCGGCGTTGCCCAGCGCGCGACCGCCGGAGACGATGATCTTGGCGCTGGTGAGCTCGGGGCGCGCATTGGCCGCGATCTCCGAGCCCTGGAACGTGGACAGGCCCTTGTCGCCGGTCGTGCCGACCGCCTCGACCGTGCCGGTGCCGCCCTCGGTCGCGGCCTTGTCGAACGCGGTGCCACGAACGGTGACGACAAGCTTCGCATCGGACGTCTGGACGGTCGCGATCGCGTTTCCGGCATAGATCGCGCGGGTGAAAGTGTCCGGTCCCTCGACCGACAGGATGTCGCTGATCTGCATGACGTCGAGCAGCGCTGCGACGCGAGGCGCGATGTTCTTGCCCGTGGTGGTCGCGGGCACGACGAACGCGTCGTGGTGGCCCATCAGCTCGACCACGAGCGGGGCAACGTTCTCGGCGAGCATATGCGCGTACGCCGCATCGTCGGCGAGGTGGACCTTGCCCACGCCCGCGATCTTCGCGGCGGCTTCGGCGACGGCGCTCACGCCTTCGCCCGCGACGAGGAGATGGACCTCGCCCAACTTCGACGCGGCGGTGACCGTCGACAGCGTGGCGTCCTTGACGACCTTGCCGTCATGCTCGACCCAGACCAACGTCTTCATGACTTGGATATCCCCATGGCTGCCAGCTTCGTCACAAGCTCGTCGACATCGGCGACCTTGGTCCCGCCCGCACGTTTGCTGGGCTCGACGACTTTCAAGGTGGTGATGCGTGGGCCGATGTCGACCCCGTAATCGGTGGGCGTTTTCTGCGCCATCGGCTTGGACTTGGCCTTCATGATGTTGGGAAGCGAGGCATAGCGCGGTTCGTTGAGGCGCAGGTCGGTGGTGACGATCGCGGGGAGCTTGAGCGCGTCGGTCTCGAGCCCGCCGTCGATTTCGCGCGTCACGGTCGCGGTGCCGTCCGCGATCTCGACCTTGGAGGCGAAGGTACCCTGCGCCCAGCCGAGCAGGCCGGCGAGCATCTGACCCGTCTGGTTGTTGTCGTCGTCGATCGCCTGCTTGCCGAGGATGACGAGCCCGGGTGCCTCCTCCTCGACGATCTTGGCTAAGATCTTGGCGACCGCGAGCGGTTCCACGCGGGTTTCGGCGGTGACCAGGATCGCGCGGTCGCAGCCCATGGCGAGCGCGGTGCGGAGCGTCTCCTGGGACTTGGCCTCGCCGATCGAGACCGCGACGATCTCGATGACCGCGCCCTTCTCCTTCAGGCGAATCGCCTCCTCGACGGCGATCTCGTCGAAGGGGTTCATGCTCATCTTGACGTTGGACAGGTCGACGCCCGAACCGTCGGCCTTGATCCGCGGCTTCACGTTATAGTCGAGCACGCGCTTGACGGGAACTAGGACCTTCATTCGTTTCCTCTTTCGGTCAGTGCGACAGTTCGAGACGACGTTCGATACGGTCGAGGCGACGGTTGACGTTGTCGATCGCAAGCTGCTGGGCCGCATCCGCGCCCGCGAGATGAGCCAGATGCCCCATCATCGACGCAAGCGAGCCTTCAAGATTGGCGAGGCGGCCGATAATTTCTTCCTGACGCCGATCCATGCGGTCGAGCGTGGCCTGGAACCGCTTCAGATGCTCGAGCATCAGGTTCTCGACTTCGCCGGTCATACTGGTCCTCCGTTCCTCCGCTCATGCCGCGGCCTTGACCTCGGCGACGATCTTGCGCGCGGCGTCGCCCAAGTCGTTGGCGGGAACGATCGCCAGGCCGCTGCCCGCCAGGATCGCCTTGCCCTGCTCGACGTTGGTGCCTTCCAGCCGGACGACGAGGGGAACCTGCAGGTTTACCTCCTTGGCCGCCGCGACGATGCCGTCGGCGATGATGTCGCACTTCATGATGCCGCCGAA
>NZ_CAXSHH010000054.1:0-16007 GCF_964237155.1 uncultured Sphingomonas sp.
TGAAGGTGCGCGGCCAGCGCGACCTCGTGACCCTGACCGGCCACGCGGCCGCGATCGGGGCGGGCGAGTATGTCGAGGCTGACGGCGTGTGGCTGAACGACCGCAATCACGGGCTGCAGTTCAAGGCGGAGCGCGTCGAGGCGACCGTGCCGACCACGCTCGCCGGGCTGGAGAAGTATTTCGGCTCGGGCATGATCAAGAGCATCGGCCCGGTCTACGCGGCCAAGCTCGTGGGCGCGTTCGGCCAGGACGTGTTCGAGGTGATCGAGACCCAGCCGAAGCGGCTTCGCGAGGTGACCGGCATCGGCCCGGTCCGCGAGGCCAAGATCATCCGGGGCTGGAGCGACCAGCGCGCCATCCGCGAGATCATCGTCTGGCTGTACAGCCACGGGGTAAGCTCGGCGCGCGCGGTCAGGATCTTCAAGACCTACGGCGATCAGGCGATCGCCGTGATCAAGGCCGACCCCTACCAGCTCGCGCGCGACATCACCGGCATCGGCTTCAAGACCGCCGACGCGATCGCGTCGAGCATCGGCTACGCCAAGGAGGATCCCCGCCGTGTTCGCGCGGGCGTCGCCCATGCGCTCACCAGCGCCATGGACGACGGGCACTGCGGGCTGCCCCGGGACGACCTGATCCGCTCGGGTGCCAAGCTCCTCGAGATCGCCGAGCCGCTGATCGAGAGCGCGCTGGACGGTGAGCTCGCGTCGGGCGAGGTGATGGCGGGCGTGACCGACGGGCGCGAGGTCATGTTCCTGGCGGGCCTGTACCGCGCCGAGCAGGCGATCGCCGACCGCTTGCTGCGGTTGCGGGCCGGGCGGCGGCCATGGCCGCCGATCGACGCCGGCCAGGCGATCCCCTGGGTCGAGGGCAGGACGGGCCTTCAGCTGTCGCCCAGCCAGCGCGACGCGTTTGGGCTCGCCCTGGCGTCCAAGGTCTGCGTCATCACCGGCGGCCCGGGCGTGGGCAAGACGACACTGGTCAACTCGATCCTGAAGACGCTCGGCGCCAAGCGCGTCGAGATGGCGCTTGCGGCGCCGACAGGCCGCGCGGCCAAACGCCTGGCGGAGTCGAGCGGTATGGAGGCGATGACGCTGCACCGACTGCTCGAGATCGATCCGGCGGAGGGCGGGTTCAAGCGGAACGAGCAGAACCTGCTCGATTGTCAGCTCCTCGTCATCGACGAGGCCAGCATGGTGGACGTCATGCTGATGCACGCCGTGATGAAGGCGCTCCCATCCGGCGCGGCGCTGCTGCTCGTCGGCGACGTCGATCAGCTGCCTTCGGTCGGGCCGGGTCAGGTGCTCAAGGACGTGATCGCCAGCGGAGCGGTGCCCGTCGTGCGGCTGACCGAGGTGTTCCGGCAGGCGGCGACCAGCCGGATCATCACGGGGGCGCACAAGATCAACGCGGGCGAGATGCCCGACCTGTCGGCACGGGGCGAGGGCGACTTCTTCTATGTCGAGGCCGACGAGCCCGGCGACGTCGCCGAGAAGGTCGTCGAGCTCGTCTCCCGGCACATCCCGCGCCGGTTCGGGTTCGACCCCGCCCGCGACATCCAGGTGCTCGGGCCCACCGGCGGCTTCATCGAGGTCCAGCGCAACGCCGTGCTGGTCGGCGGCACCGGCACCGGCAAGACCCACCTCGCCATCGCGATCGGCCGCGCCTGCGTGCGCAGCGGTGCCCGGGTCCGGTTCTACAACACGGTCGACCTCGTCAACCGGCTCGAGGCCGAGGCACGCGCGGGTAAGCCCGGCCGGATCGCCGATCACCTGTCCCGGCTCGACCTCGTCATCCTCGACGAGCTCGGCTACCTGCCGTTCGCGCTCTCGGGCGGCCAGCTGCTGTTCCATCTGGTCAGCCGCTTGTACGAGCAGACCTCGATCGTGGTCACCACTAACCTGGCGTTCGGCGAGTGGCCGTCGGTGTTCGGCGACGCCAAGATGACCACCGCGCTCCTCGACCGGCTCACCCACCACTGCGACATCGTCGAGACCGGCAACGAAAGCTGGCGGTTCAAGAGCCGCGAAGCCGCCTGATCCACCCCCAACGAAACGCGCCACCGGCATGGGGTGTGACGGCTCCGGGCTACGCCCTCCACCATCACACCCCCATGCCGGCCCTCGTCGCGGCCCTCGAGAACACTACCCGGCCGGGGTCAATGTTGGACGCTTATCCGGGGTCAACATCCCACGCCGGTTGACACCGGAGGGCACGTTCAGGAGCCGAGTCTCGCGGGGCCGGATGCGGCTCAGGCGACTGACCGAGGAGCGGAACACACCGCTGCCGTCCGACCGGCCTACGCCCAGGCGCGACTGGACGGGCGTGATGATCGGGTAAGGGCGGTTCGGGAGAAGAGCACAAGCAAAAAGAGCGGCCGGTCTTGCGACCGGCCGCTCCCAATCACGTCAGGCTCGGTCAATCAGGCGAGGCTGTGACCGCCAAAGCGCACGGTCGCCTTCTTACGGCTGCGCAGCGTGCCGCCGACGGCGCCGAAGCCGATGATCATCATCGCCCAGGTGCCGGTCTCGGGCACGGCGGCCGCCATCTCGGGCGGGATGGACAGCGTCGAGGACGACGAGAAGGCCGAACCGCCCGTGCTGTTGAAGCTGAGCGTCAGCGAGGTCGGCGTCGGGGTGAAGTTGCGCACCGAGTTGACCGTGTTGCCGAGCAGCAGCAACGAGATGCTCGTGCTGACGCCGGGCGTGTCGTTGAAAGTGCGCGTCGTCGCGCTGAGCGGGGTGAAGTTGAACAGGCCACCCGCGCCGTCGTTGAACGAGAAGAAATTGCTGACGGTCTGGTTGATCGTCGTCCCGACCGTGGTCGAGAAGTTGATGGTGCCGTTCTGAATGCCGGTCAGGCCGGTCGCCGACGTGAACGCGCCGGTGCCCAGCACCTCGAATGTCTGACCCATGGTCGCGGTGTATGTCGCGGGCGAGGTCGTGATGTTGACCGACGGCGCGTACAGCTGCGCGACCGTGACGGTGCCGTTGCCGATCTGCTGCGCGGCGGCCGGGGTCGAGAGCATGGCCGCGCCCGCGAAGGCACCAACGAGGAAAAGACGGGAGTGGAATTTCATGGCAAGCCCCTTGATGTGAACGCCTCAAGACACAGGCGTGGCTTGCCGCATAGCAGCGACGAACATCGACGTCACCCGATTTAGATTAGCAAAGCATCAATATTCGTGATCCGTCCGACGTTAATGATGAATAAACACCGACGAGGATGCAAGACAGTCGAATGTGACATTTGCGCGAACACCGCGCCATCGCCCGAGCTATTGCCGGGAGTAGCAGATCGGTACGGCCTTTCTTCGAGTCGGCCGATAATGCACAATCTGTCATCTTAACGTCGGTCGCGACCAGGATGGATCTTGCTCATAGCCGACAAGCACCGAAACCGCTGGCACGATTGCACCCGCGCCTTCCAGAGGTGGCGGATCAGGCCCCGGGGCGAGTAGGAATATAAACGCGGCCACGACGACCACCTTCAGCATGAAGAACGACCCGCGGCCGATAGCGAGGGGACCGGCCATCAGCGGGCCGGGTCGGAGCGACGGTTGAGCGTCACCATTCGGATACCGGGCGCGCGTTCGATCCGCGCGAGCAGCGCGTCGGCTTCTTCCAGGTAGTCGCTTGGCCAATCGCGCGCGACCAGCATCCCGCCGTCGTCGGTATCGATGGAAAGGCAGGCGATATCGGGCCGCAGATCGAGCAACCGACCCAGATCGTCACCCATCCCGGGCGTGAGGCGATCGAGGTTCGGGCCGGTCACGATCACCTGCCAGGACCGCGGCGGGTTGGCGTAGCCGTGATCGGGATAGGGAACGGCCGGCGAGATCGCGGGGGAATGTCATGCATCATCGGCCTTCTCCGTTTGGGTTTCCACGTCGAAATGCTCCATCAGTTTGAGGGTGATCTGGGTGGCGAGGGACGGGGGCACGGCTTCCTCCCGAAACAGGTCGAACAGCGCGGCCTCGTTCGGTTCGAGGGCCATGCCCTCGGTCGCGAGGTCGGCGCGCGTTCTCGTCCGCCTCGTTCCACTGGGCGCATTCGGCCGGAGTGCCGCGGACGAAATCCATCGCCCGGATGTCGGCACGGATAGCCTCGATGTCGAAATGCATCATGCAAGGCTCTCGTGGATCAGCTTGCCGACAATCGTTGAAACGAGGGACGGAGGCACAGCCTCTTCCAGCATCAGCTCGAAAAGCGCGTCCTCGTCGGCCATCGGGATCATGCCCTCAATCACGAGGTCAGCGCGCGACTCCTCGTCGTCCTCGCGCCACTGTGCAACTTGTTCGGGCGTGCCGCGCATAAAATCCATGGCGCGAACCTGCGCTCGGATGGCCTCGAAATCGCAATGGATCATCGCGTGTCCTTTCCATGTTGGAGAGCCCGGTGAGAAAAGGCCCGAAAACGTACGCTAGGCTCCAGGTCCGTCCGCATCACCGTTCCAGCCGGTACTTGGCGTCGCCGCCCAGGCGTCGCGCGAGTTGGACGATGGGATCGATCTCGAAAGGCGTGAGCGATGGGCGTGCTTCGCCCAGCCGCTCGGCACGGTCGCAGGCGGCGTTCCAGTCCCGGCCGCGTTGATCGCGCAGCGCCGCGAGCGCGTCGACCAGGAGCGCGCGATCGGCGTCGTCGAGGCCGGTGATGATCGGATCGGGCTTGCCCATCGCTAGCATATTTCCGTGCCCGTTCCGCCCAGACGCTTGTGCAACTGCCCGATGCGAGCGGCGAGAATGTCGGAGCCGGGGCCGATCTCGATATCGGGCTTGAGCAGCCAACGGGGGTGCCCAGCCACATCGTAGACCGGCTTCCCCGAATACTGCCCTCCGATACCGGTACGATCGAGGCGGATGCGGAACACGGCCGCGCCCAGGCCCATCATCGGAGTGCCGACGATCGACGCCGCAGATCGTGCGCATCCCCATCGGAAAGCCTTTGGCCATGCTGGCGGACCAGTGATCGCATAGCACGACGACAGGAGTGGCATAGGTGAACGGCCCGCGAGGCGCGACGGTCTCGGTCCAGGCGGCTCCCAGGCCCTTACCGTCGCGTCGCCGCATGGTGGCGTAGGGCCTAGCGGCGCTACGGCAGGTTGGTGACGCGCTCGACCGGGTGCGATCGCGCGGCGCGCGCGACCTCGCATCCGCGATCGAGCGCGACCCGTCGCTCGCACAGGCCGCGGCCGAGGGGAACACGGGCGGGGCGGCGAGGGCGATGGAGGCCGAGCGCCAGGTGCGGACCGACCCGGAGAAGCGGGCGGATCGGTTCGTGGAGGGCTGGCGCGGCATGGCGGCCGAGCGCGCGGGGCTGGAGCGCGCGGGCGACCACGCGGGCGCGGAGCGGGCGGGCAGGCGCATGGTGGGCGCGGCGGCCGGGCTCGCGCGCGACCCGCAGCTCGAATCCGCCCTACGTCATCGCGCGCCCGAGTTGGGGTTAAAGATCGACCGCGCCCGCGGCGTCGCGCAGGAGCTGACCCGCTCGCTTGAGATCGGCGCGCGTGACCGCGACCGCGGCATGAGCCGGTAGGAGGAGAGATGGCAGGCGACGACGATCAGGGCGGAGGCGACGCCGCGGCCGAGGCATTCGAGGAGGTACGCGCCGAGGTGACGTTGCTACGCCGCGCGATCGAGCGGCTGGCGGCCGAGCGGGCGGAGGTGCCCGAGCAGCCGGATTATTCCGAGACGCTGGGGCGCATGTCCAACAACATCACCGCCATCGCGCAGCGGGTCGACATCCTCACCAAGGGTTCGGCGCAGGCGATGACGCCCGATCACATCGCCGGGCGGATCGTGACGGCGAGCATCGATGCACGGCGAAACGACCAGCAGATCATCGCCGAGGCTCGCGCCGGGCTGGACCAGGCGACGCGCCAGCTCGCCGGCATGACGGTATCGGCGCGGCGCGGCGACGAGCAGAACCGTTGGCTTACCTGGACCGCGATCGGCGGCATCGTCGTCGGCATGATGTTGTGGGGAGCGTTCGGGGGTACGCTCGCGCGCGTGACGCCGGATAGCTGGCTATGGCCCGAGCGCTTGGCGGCGCGGACGCTTGGCGGGTCGCAGTGGGACGGCGCGCGTCGGCTTGCGGCGGCGAGCTATCCCGAGACGTGGAACGACATGTTGGCGGGCGTGATCATCGGCCGAGGCAACCAGGCGGCGCTTGAGCGTTGTCAGAAGGCGGCGACCAAGGCGGGCGAGTCGGTGCGATGCACGGTCAGGATCGCGCCCGCGCCATAGGCGAACGGGCCACGAATCCTCATATCATGGTCGGAGGACGGCACCATGAGCAAGACCGGGTTCGACCTTATCGCCGATGGGATCGACTCCAATCTGGATCGTCTGCACAAGCAGCTATGGGAGCAGCGCGCGGCCGAGCGGCACGCGGAGGCGGACAGTGCCGAGGGCAACGCGGGTAAACAGGCTCGGCAGGCGCTTCGCGATCACTATGCCGACCGGTTCCGGCTGGAGACGAGCCGAATAGCGCTCCTCGATCAGGCTGCGGCGAGCTACACGGCGCAGCATTCCAAGAGCGCGAAGCCGGTCTAGTCGCGTAGGCGCTGGACGAGGCCTTCCAGCCATTATTGAGGGATGCTCATTCGATCCGGCCAAGCCGCTCGACTACGAGCCTTGGTGTCGCCTACTTAACAATGATCAGTTAGGGCCACGCCAACGGGCGCTGTTGTCCCCAGGGACCATCTAGCATGCCGGATCATCAAAGCACCGCCGCGATATGGCAGGGCTGCCATCTCAGGCTCGCGATCGACGCCGCGGGCGTCACGCTCTTTTCATGGAACGTCGACACCGACCGGCTGACCATGGACGATATCGCTTACGGGCTTTGGGGCATTCCTCGTGGCGGCGACGTCACGTTCGAGGACCTATCAGTCCACATCCACCCGGCCGACCGCAACCGCGTCCGGGCCGCCTTTGCCGCGACGCGCGGTGTGATCGGGGCGTACGAGATCGATTTCCGGATCGTTCACGACGACGAGGTCCGCTGGATATCGGCACGGGGCCAAGGCGACGACGCCGATATCGAGAACCGGGTCATGTTCGGCATCTTCCTGGACGTGACCGGCCGCAAGCAGGCCGAGGAGGCAAACGAGTTGCTCGCGGGGGAGATGAGTCACCGCGTCAAGAACCTGCTGGCGATCGCGACCGGCCTGACCACGATCACGTCGCGCTCGACCACGACGGTTCAGGAGATGGCGCACGAGCTGACTGGGCGACTGACGGCGTTGGGCCGCGCCCATGACCTCGTGCGGCCGATACCGGGCCAGCAGGGCACGGCCGCGCTGCTGGGCGACCTGATCTCCATCCTGCTCGCGCCGTACAATGACCTCGGCGCGTTTAGCGGGCGCATTCGGGTGTCGGTTCCGCGCATGGGTGTGGGCGAGACGGCCGCGACCACGCTGGCGCTGGTTATCCATGAGCTCGCCACGAACTCGCTCAAATACGGCGCGTTGTCAGAAGCCACGGGCACGCTGGACGTGTCCTGCACATCGCACGGAGACCAGGTGACGCTGGTCTGGACGGAGCGCGGCGGTCCTCCGGTCGCGAGCCCGAGCGACGTCGCCGGGTTCGGGAGCAAGCTCATCCGTCGCTCGATCGCCGGACAGCTTCGCGGCTCGATCGACTATGCTTGGCACGTCGATGGCGTGGTCGCGACATTGGTCATCGACAAGGCCAGACTCGCGACCTGACGGGCCCGTTCAACTGAAAGGGAGTTTGGAACAAACAGCTCGGTCGGGTCATCCCGACCGACAACGTCGGACGTTTGAAGTTTCTTTCGCCGATCTTGGTACTAAATCATTGTTAATGTGTTAGTATGATTCAGATTGGTAATCCATCATGTGTCATGTCCTAGTGATCGAAGACGAATGGATCATTGCCGAGTATGTCGCGGAGGTCGCCCGTGACGCCGGCGCCACCTCTGTCGACATGGCCGAAACGCAGAACAAAGCCGTCGCGGCCGCGTTCAAGCGGCCTCCTTCCGTTATCCTATCCGATGTACGACTGGCGGAGGGTACAGGCCCGCTTGCCGTGATGGCGATCATGGCGGTGCTCGGCCCCATCCCAGTAATCTTCATAACCGGCACGCCTGGAGACTGTGTGACGTGCGATTACGCAGCGGCGGTCCTCACCAAGCCGCTCGACCCGCACCAGATGATTGCCGCTTTCCGTCGTGTCGCGCCAGCCGCCTTCAGCTGACCCGCATAGCAAACCGAGCACTCGGTTCCGTCAGCGGTCCCTGGCTGACCGTACGTCGTTCCGCAGGCTAACCGCCATCGCGGTCAGCAGCGACGCGGCTTGGCGTAGGCCCGATCCCGCGCCGTCGGCCGCGTCCGCCAGGTCGTACTGCACGTCGGCGGAGGTCTCGATGATATCGACTGCATCGGCGACCGTCAGCACGCCGCGCTCTTTCAACCCGTGGATCAGGCTTTCGGCCAGCAGCAGCGCCGCTTGGCCGTACGGGTCCTGAATGTCGGGAATGTGCGACAGGGTGGGATGCGCGGCGGTTCCGCCGGCGTCGATCTCGACGGTCATGGACTAAGGCCTTCTTCTCGCCAGGACGGGTAGTCCTTAGCTTTCGGCCAGATTTGCTAGAAGCTGACGATACTTGGCAGGTAAACGCTCCAATCAGGCAAACCACCCAGAAAATAAACAGCGTATAATCATAATAAGCAATATTCTTTGCGGGTGTGGAAGTGTAATCTGACCCATGGCCAACCGATTTATCCAAAAGTTGAGCGGCTTGGCCGATCTGACGACCTTGGACATCAAGGCCTTGGAACACGCGACCGGCTGGGGCCGCACCTACAACGCGAAACAGGATTTGATCCGCGAGGGCGACGAGCCCGGACCCGTGTTTGTCATCCTTGAAGGCTGGGCTTGCCGATACAAGATCCTGCCCAACGGCACGCGCCAAATCATGGCATTCCTGATGGCCGGCGACGCCTGCGATCTCCACATCAGCATGTTGGCGGAGATGGATCACGGCATCCAGGCGATCACCACTGCGCGCGTGGCGACGGTCTCTCGCGAAGAGATGCGGACGATGATGCACGACCATCCCAGCATCGCCCGTGCGATGTACGTGGCCCAACTCGTCGACGAGGGGATCATGCGCGCTTGGATCGTCAGCATGGGCCGTCGCAGCAGCCTGGAGCGCGTCGCGCACCTGATGTGCGAACTCTATCTGCGCGCGCGTGACATCGGCCTGACGGCGGCGGGGCATGTCGAGCTGCCGCTGTCCCAGATTGTTCTCGCCGACGCGCTGGGCATGACGCCCGTCCATATGAACCGGTTGCTCAAGGATTTGCGGCTCGCGGGCGCCATGGCGCTACGCCGCGGCAACCTGACGATCCTGGACGCGGCCAAGCTCGTCCAGATCGCCGGCTTCGACGAGAACTACCTCCACCGCCGCATGCGTCAGGCGAGCTGGGCCGCGTCCAGCCCGGCGGATGAGGATGCCGTGCCTATGCTTGATCCCATGCTCGATAAAATCCGTTCGTAATGAGCTGGCAGTTCGACCCGTAGCGGGCATCCAAACAACGGCCCGTCAAGCTTGCTATTTATTATTTAACTCCACTTGTGATAATACTGATTATTTAGCTCATGTTATCGAATATTATCGTCGTGACGAGTCCAGGCATCGACGCTGCGAGCGTGCTTGCTCCCGCCTGAGTATGGAAATCGATTGATGGCCCACTATTTTCTTCACTTACGCGACCACACGGACGAGCTGCTTGATCCCGATGGATTGGAGCTGGCTAATATGGGAGCCGTCAAGAAAGCGGTGCTCGAAGGTGCCCGCGATGTGATCGCCAGCGATATCAAAGAGGAGGGCGTGATGGACCTGCGGTATCGGATCGAAGCGGAGAACGACGCTGGTCAAGTGGTGCATTGCCTCACGTTCAAGAGTGCCGTTCACGTGATTCCCGAAGCGGCTTAGCTACCTTGAGCTGCTCTGGTTATGCGGCCTCTATGCGAGCACCTGATCCGTGTTATGAAGCTGATATCGCCTAGAACCTGCCATCAGGCGAAGGTGGCTGGTGGTGGTGGTCTAAACTCCCGCTCGCACTAGGGGGAGTTTAGTCATGAGCCGGTTCGAGAACGCCAGCCTACAACTTTTCGTCGATCGTCTGACGGTCCGTTCTGTTCTCACCGACGAGGAAAGACGGGCGATCATGGCCCTGCCGACGCATCTGATCGTGGTAAAGGCGCGGCAGGACTTCGTCCATATCAACCAGGAAACCTCGTACAGCTGCTTCATAGCGTCCGGGCTGGTCGGACGGTTTGGCCAGACATTGGTCGGCGTGCGCCAGATCACCGCCTTCCACCTTGCAGGCGACATGGCCGATCTCCACTCGGCGGTGCGGCCGATCGGCGTTGGCGGATTGACTGCTCTGTGCGAGACGATGATCCTCCGGGTGCCTCACGACGCGATCCGCGCCTTGGCCGCACGCTACCCGGCGATCGCGGAAGCGCTCTGGCGGGACTGCATGCTCGACGCCGCGATCCTAATGGAGTGGGTGGTGAACATCGGTCGTCGCGACGCGCAGACGAGGCTTGCTCATATTCTGTGCGAGATATCGATCCGGTCGGGTAGAAACCGCGAGGTCCTGCTCGACTACCACTTCCCCATCACCCAGGACCAGCTCGGCGATGCGTCGGGCATGACGTCCGTGCATGTGAACCGCTCGCTCAAGGCGCTTCGTGACAAAGGCTTGGCGACCGTAAAGAGCGGACAGGTGCAAATCCACAACTGGGCAGCACTTGCCGAGATGGGTGAGTTCAATGCCGCATACCTCGTCGCGGACACCGCGCCCGAGCGGCAGAAGCGGCTGCTCTCAATTCCCTGAGTGAATGTCCGTTTCCAAGGCAACGCTAGCATCGAGGGGCCGGACGGAAGAAGATTATCCCCTCCCAGGGCCGGTGAGCCGCGAATATAGCTTAGGTATGTCGAACGAACTGAGCAGCCCCCACCGGGTTGTCCGGGTTGATTGTTAGTGCATCGTGGTCTCCGCCGCCATCGCCGGACGGAGGTGGAGCGAAGCGGAACCGGAGACCGGCGATGGCGGTGTCGCCGCTTCCGGGGCCGGCGGGCGGTACGCCTGACCCGTGTTCACTCAGCGTTCGCTCCTAGCGTACACGGAAGGCACTTTCTTGTAGCAACCCCTTACGGGCAAAAACGCTGAAGCAACGGGACTCTTCAAGCGATGGTTATGGCGTACCTGCACCCTGATAAGCAGCATTGATCTTACGATACGACCTATCGAACTGGCCGATACCGCTGTCACGCATCAAGAAGCTTTGCCGGTTTAAAAGGCGACGTAATGTACGCAAAAGTTCAATGCGCCGGCCAGGAGCCTCGGATCTTAAAGCCTGCCGCTTTCTGCTTGGCGCAAGCCGGAGGAACACATTGGCCTAGCCGATGGATACCGTCGGAATTACGCAGCTGTTCGCGAGAGGTTGCCTGCGACAAGGCCTTGTTAGAGACGCAAGGCTTGCTCTCACTGCCTTACTGTCGCTTCGACGCCGGCCCGGCGTCCTTCGGAGTCTTTCGCATGCCTATTCCGGTTAACCTCGCCACCGACGGCACGTCGCACAGGCTGATGGCGTGGCAGCTCACAGCCCAGCCGGCGCAGCTTGGGCTCACCGCCGTGACCGCTGTGCCTGGTGACAGGATCGGCAGCGTGGGGCCCTTCGTGATGATCGCGCGCTTCCAGATGACCGACCGCCCATTTCCGCCGCATCCGCATGCGGGCTTTACGGCGATGACCTATGTCGTGCGCAGCTCCTCGGCCTCCATGTACAACCGCGACAGCCTCGGCGACCGCTCGCTGATCCGGCCAGGCGGCGCGCACTGGACGATCGCGAATAGCGGGATGGTGCATGACGAGACGCCCGAGCGCGCCGGCGATGCGGTCGACGCATTCCAAATCTTCATCAATCACCCTGCAGCCGCCAAGCTGGTAGCGGCCGCGAGTGCCCATCGGGATCCGTCCGAGATCCCGCCGCTCACGATTGCGCCGGGCGTCGCGTTGCGCCTCGTGATGGGAGAGTGGGACGGCCGACGAGCGGATGTCGGTCTGCCTGTCGATGCGATGATGGCGGACCTCGAATTGCAGGCCGGAGCGTCATTCTCCTGGTCTAGGTCGACCGGGCAGGAAGCGATGCTCTACGTCGAGCAAGGCATCGTCGTGGTTGATGCGAGCGGTGATCGAGCGGAGGCGCGCGCAGGCGACGTAATCAGCATCAAGGCGGCGCTTGAAGATGTAACCATCTCGGCAGGCGATGCGGGGGCGACGCTGTTCGCCTTCGCCGGAACCCCGCTTGCGGATCCGGTTGCTTTCGGCGGTCCGTTCATCACGAACGGGAAGGCCGAAGTCGAGAGCGCGTTCGGGCGATTTCGTTCCGGCGCAATGGGGAGCCTGGCCGAGCGCGACGATGCCGACGCCGGCGACCGCCCGCGCGGAACGTCCGCCTCTGCAGGAGTCTGAGCATGAGCAGCCGGCGTGACGTTCTCTTAGCGGCGATGTCTGCTGCCGTGGTTGGCACCGCCTGCGTTTCACCGCCAGCCGCCGCAACCGCGGACAGCCCGGGCGCCGATTTGGGGGCTCGGATTCTGGTCAGGGGTCGTGAACTCTATCTGGCTCTCCAAAGGTCGGACGCGAAAGCGCTCCGCAATCTCTTCACCACCGACTTTCAAGGCGATCTGACCGCCGGGCTGCCGAACGGCTTCGGCCGACAGTAAGATGGGCGTGAGGAAATGCTGTCCCTGGGCAATTGCGCCCACTGACATCCCGTCGCGGCGAGATACTGGATCGCGTTCCATAGATCTCGTGCCCGATGCCTGCGTGGACGGCCCACCTGCGCCGCCGGTGCCAGCAGCGGGGCGATGACCGCCCACTCCTCGTCGGTGCAGTCGCTTCCGTAGCGCAGCCCTCTCCTGTCCTGCTCACATCGAGCGATTTCAGTCCAGCCCATGTGACTTCCTGCGGTCGTTCCAACCCTAGTGAATCACAAGCTACTGAAATCACTCAACCAAATTATCGGTCGGGCCCTTAGTCGGCCCAAGGCCTCCGCGACAGGCTCCTGTAAGTGATCAGCTCTGGCCGTCGGCGTGACGCCTCGCGGCGTGCGCACGAAAAGCGGATCGTCGAAAAGCCGGCGCAGACGGCCAAGGTCATGGCTGACTGCCGAGGGCGACAGGTTCAGGCGGGCAGCGCCGCGGCCCACGTGCCGCTCGTCTAGATGGCCGAGTTTTTCAACAGCCTCGACCGGTTATGCCGCCTGACAATCTCTACCTTGTCTGCCGAGCGTCAGGAAGGATCAACATTATCATAGATGCACGATTTTCAGTTCTAAATAGGCGACTTAGCGCGTGAGGGCTGCTGTTGGCCTCCTACATCTCAGGTTCACGACGCAAAGGAACGAAGCAATGCCCATCGTCGATGGCAAGACCCTGATCGGATGGGGTGTGGTGCGCGAGGAGCCGTGGGATTTTGTCGGGCTATTCGAGACGCGAACCGCAGCTACAGCGAAGGCTATCAACATGGGCATAGGATATACCGTTCGCCATGGCGAATCCCCCGATGACGATAGTTTCGTCTGGAAGGAAGCAGGACTTGGCGGTTCGGCAGGAGCTAGTGCGGCCGATCGCTTCTTTCCGTCAACTTCGTCACGGAAAGCTTGAGACGATCATGGCAACTACACGCGGCCGGATCGTCCAAACGCCGTTGAAGAAGAAGCCATACAAGGTCGTGCTGGAGCATGGTGGCGGTACCGATACGGAGGAGGGCGTCGAGACCATGCGCGAGGGCGAAGCCCTGATTAGGGAAGAAATGCCCGCGCCTCCAGAACGCGATACGTCGCGAGATCGGCCCGCCTCCGATGTCGATGGTTCACGCGAGTAATAGCGCCCGACCAGTCCGCTGTCAGCCCGACGAGTCATTCGCTGTTACGTTTAGCGCTAAGCAAGTGTGCGATCGGTGCCCTATTCGAAGGCGATCTCGTTCCGAAGCTTCAGCTGTGAAACGCGGTAGCCCAGGTTGCACCGGCGGATTACACGATCCTGTTACGTAACGAGGACGGGAACTTCGTCGACTTTTATGTCTTACGAAAGAAACCTCGCCGATCGAGATGTCACCGCTAGCTAGGCTAGGCGAAGCAGGCCCACTTGGTCGGCCAAGAGCCCCGCAGGAAGGTCGTTTATGGATCGGATCGAACAGCGTGTTCAAGCAGGAGGCTTATAATGCCGGGCCGCTGTGCTCGGCAGGCTTCCTTTGCCGACCGACATTGGTGGATGTGGAGGATGAGAGTGTCGATCGCGATTCGACCGACAAGCTTGGCGAGCCTTCTTGCGACTTTCGAGTGATAGATCCTGGCGTATTCGCGCGAGGCACCCTGCGAGCAGGCATCGGTTTGGCGTGGCGACCTCGCCGGAGCCGATCGAGGACCCGGACAGCCTGTTCGACGCGCAACGACAAGTACGGCCCTATGCCACCGGCCGAAGCATCCACTATGCAAGGCTTTGAGCTGGCCAATCGGCTGACCGGATAGATGCTCGATGGTGTCTCTCTCGACCAACTTCGGTCGTTCATAACCGCCGTCGACGAGGGCAGCTTCTCGGCGGCCGCACGGAGGATCCACCGCGCCCAGTCTGTCGTGAGCGATCTGGTGAGCGGCCTGGAGGCGCAGATCGGCGTGTCGCTGTTCGATCGCTCGGGGCGTTACCCCAAGCTGACCCCTGCTGGCGTCGTCCTGTTGGCCGATGCGCGGGGTATCGTGTCCGGGGTCGATTTCATGAAGGCGCGGGCGAGGGGGATGGCGGCGGGCCTGGAGGCGGAGCTCTCCCTGGTCGTCGACGTGCTCTTTCCCATGGGCAGCATCACCGCGTCCGCCAAGGCGTTCCGCGGAGACTTCGCGGGAACGCCGCTGCGATTGTTCGTCGAGGCGCTGGGCAGCGCCTACCAACCGGTCCTGATCGGCAATGCCAGCATCGGCATCGTCGGATCACTGCCGGTCATGCCCGCCTCGCTCACCGGGGAAGGTTTGCCTGGCGTGGTCCTCATGATGGTCGCGGCGCCCGACCATCCGCTTGCGCGACATAAAGGCACCATATCCAGATCGGAACTGGCCAAGCACGTGCAACTCGTTCTGACCGACAGGTCTGACCTCTCGGCCGGGAGGGAATTCGGCGTGATGTCGCCGTCGACGTGGCGCCTCGCCGACCTCTTCGCCAAGCATGCATTCCTTTGCAGCGGGCTCGGTTGGGGCAGCATGCCTCTCCACACCATCGGCAGTGAACTCGAGATGGGTACACTCGTGAAGCTCTCCATCGAGGACGTGCCGCCGGACGGCCTTGTCCTGCCGATGTACGCGATCTATCGGACGGCATCGCCGCCCGGGCCCGCCGGCCGCTGGCTCATCGAGCAACTGAAGCAGCGATCGATGGAGCTCGATCCGGCCATCTGAAGACGACGATCACAGGGCGGTGACGGCGCCCCCGCCGGACTTGAGCTGCCCCCTTCCGAGTAGTCCATCGACTATGGGAGTCTGGACCAAGCGCGTCGAGCGGATTTCGCGGCGCGAGGGGCTCAAGGTACCGCAGAAACGACCCAAGCGCGGTCGGCTGTGGTTGAACGACGGCTCCTGCATCCGGCTACGGCCGGAGTACCCGGGGCACGTGTGGGTATCCGCGCCTTCCTGCATGGTCGTGCCCTCGCCCGTGAGCAGGATGACCTCCGATGTTCCGGCGTCGGATCGGTACCCCTCCGGTGGAGGCCGCCTTGCCGGGTGAGGGCCACTGGCTGATGTAGCACTGGTGCAAGCGACGGTGTTTGCACTGGTGTTAGCGATGGTGCGATGAGCCAGGTGACGTTGATCTCGGGCGTGGAGCGACGCCGGGTCTGGACGGACGAGCAGAAGCGGGCGCTGGTGTGGACTTGCCCCGGAAAAGTGGAGAGTTCCCTTGAGCTGAAAGGCGAACTCG
>NZ_CAXSHH010000055.1:0-15838 GCF_964237155.1 uncultured Sphingomonas sp.
CTGATCACCTCACGCGGCTACCGTGAATCCATGTCCGGATAATGTACAGGGGCCAGATCCCATATTGAGCGCTGCTGTAGGACCATCGATATTGATTGCACGCCTTCCCTGCTGACCAATCAGCTTAGCGCACGTCCACCGTGATCTCGACGGACATGCCTGGAGCTAGCCGTGCCTTAATCGCGGCGCGGTCAGAAATCTCGATGCGCACAGGAATACGTTGGACAATCTTGGTAAAGTTCCCAGTCGCATTCTCCGCCGGGATCAGGCTGAACTGCGAGCCGGTCGCCGGTGACAAGCTGGCGATACGGCCAGAGAAATGCTGGGCGGGAAACGCATCCACGACGATGTCAACCGGCAAGCCGATCCGTAGGTTCTTGACCTGCGTTTCCTTGAAATTGGCGATCACGTAGACGTGGCCAAGCGGCACGATCTGCAGCGCGATCGTACCTGGCCGCACATATTGTCCCGCGCGCACAAGCCGGTTGGCGACAATCCCGCTGACTGGCGCGCGCACCACCGTTCGGGTGAGGTCAAGCCGCCGGGACGCCAGCCGAGCCTGCGCTTCCGCGAGCGTCGACTGGGCCGCCGAGCGCTGAGAACCCACCAGGATCAGCTGCTGCTGCGCCGCTTCCGCGTCAGCCCGGGCAGCCGAAAGCGAGGCTTCCGCCGCCGCGAGCGCACCCTCAACGGCATCGGCGCGTCGGCGTGGAAGGACACCGCGGGCGATGAGCTCGCGGGTCGAGTCTGCGTCCTGGGCGGCAACGACCGTCTGGGCCGCTGCGCGTTGCACCTGCGCTTGGGCGGCCGCGGCCCGTTGGCGCTGCATCGCAGTCGATGCAGCGAAACTGGCGATCACGCGCCGTTGAGTTTCCGCCTGCGCCACGGCTTCGGATTCACTGGCGTGGAAATCGGCCGGGTCGACTCGGAACAAGACGTCGCCGGCTCTGATCGGATGGTTCTCCTTGGCCGGCAGGTCGACCACATAGCCCGCAATCTTCGGCGCCACGATGACCATGTCGGCGGCGACGTAGGCATTGTCTGTACTTTCGCGAAACCTACCTTCCAGCCACCAATAGGCACCGTAGCCGAGTGCCGCCAATGCGACGAACACGGGCATAGCGAGCAGCAGGAGGTGCCGCCGCTTTGGCATCAGTGTCGGTATCGGCGGTTCGAGTTCGGCGGTCATTCGGTGCGCCGGATCTTGAACCACGGCACCAGCAGCAGCCCGAACACGAAGGAGCCTGCCATCGCCCAGAGCGCGTTGGCGAAGCTCATAACTGTCGCTTCGCGCTCGACTATCCGTTGCACTAGCACTTTGGCACGCATCGCGTTCACCTCGTCGTCGCTACTGTAGGAAGCGAGCAAGTCTTCGCGCCGTTCCAACGCGGCATGGACGGCAGGGTCCGCGCTCCGCATACGTACTGCGATATCGGCCTCGTTGGTCGCCCGACTCTCGATCAGGACGGTCGACAGCAGCGCAATGCCGATGGCACCACCCAGATTGCGCATCAGATTGAACAATCCGCTCGCCATCTTGAGCCGGTCGGCAGACAGCCCCATCAGCGCCAGATTGCTGATCGGCACCGCCACAAACATACCGGCGGTGCCCCGCAACGCTTCGCCCAGCAGCAATTCCCGTTCGCTCCACTCCGCAGTTATCGGAGTCATCAGGACGATGCTGGTCGCGAATGCCAGGAACCCTGCGCCCAGCAGTAGGCGTAGGTCCACTCGACGCATTAGCGGCATGACCAAAATCATCGAAACGATCTGGAAAACGCCGATGACTGCGATCGCCTGGCCGACCTGTACGGCGTTATAGCCTCTGATCCGCCCAAGAAACAGCGGCAGTAGGTAGATGAAGCCATAAAGTCCGATTCCTAGGATGAACGACAAGATTGAGGCCAGCGCGAAGTTGCGGTTCGCCATTGCGCGGAAATCGAGGACCGGACGTGAGTGGGTCAACCCGCGGTACAGCGCGAAGGCTGCGGAAAACGCGACTGCCCAGGCGGACCAGACGATCTTGTCAGAATTGAACCAACCCTCGCTGGCACCCGTCTCAAGAATATATTGCAGCCCCCCGAGCGCGACGACGATAAATGGGATCGACAAAGCGTCGAACCCGCGCAGCATGTGCAGTTGCGGTCGGTCGACCCGGACGAAGCGCGGTACGATCCACAGAATAATGATTCCCGGCACCACGTTGATTAAGAAAATCCATCGCCACGAGAAGGTCGTGGTGATCCAGCCGCCGATCGTCGGTCCGAGCACGGGGGCGAGATTGGCGGCGAGTCCCAACGCGATAGGTACGATCGTGGCCTTGGCCCCAGTGAATTGGCCATAGCCGGTCGAGAAAGCCAGAGTAACCAGCGCGCCGCCGAAAAACCCCTGGCCCACGCGGCAGGCTATCAGCATCTCCACCGACTGGGAAAGTCCGCACGCGATGCTCATCAGGGTGAAGCCCGCAGTCGATGCTGTATACACCCATCGCGTCGAAAACGCTGCGGCCAACCAGCCCGACAGCGGGATCATCACCACTTCGGCGATCAGATAAGACGTCTGGGTCCACGACACCTCGTCGGGGCTGCCGGCTAGTCCGCCCTGAATGTCGCCGAGGCTCGCGGCAACGATTTGGACGTCGAACAACGCCATGAACATTCCGAGGGCCGTCGCCGCGAAGCCGATGAATTTGACGCGCTCAGTCATTATCGTTCGGGCGACGCTGTGATTGCGCGGCTGACGCTGTCATTGCGCGGCAGCCGCTGCCATCAGCCGGCCCGCGAGCGGTCCCGCCGCCGCCACAATCGGCACCGCACCCTCCGTAATTGCCTGCCGTACCGCCGCCCGCCGGATTTTGCCGCTCGTCGTTCGGGGAATAGCTGCGGGCGGAACGAGTATTAGGTCGGACACCGACAGGTCGAGACGATGCAGCGCGGCCTGGCGCAGTGCTGCCGCCCAGCGTTCGACCTCATCACCTGGGGCAGAGTCGTCCTGTCGCCCCGCACGGTCGATTTCCGCAACCAGGACAACATGCGACCGGCCGTCATGTTCGACCTGCACCGCCGCGGACGGGGCGGGGCCGGCGCGATCGGCGAGTTGTTCCCACACCTGCTCGACGTCGCTTGGCGCAAAATTGCGGCCGCGCACGATAATGAGATCTTTGGCCCGTCCGATCACGTACAGACCTTCGGGCGTAACCGTGCCGATGTCGCCAGTCCTGAGAAAAGGCCCCTCACCCGTTGCCAGCGTCGCCATGAAGGTCTCGTCGGCCGGTTGCCCCCAATAGCCGGCGGCGACGTGCGGCCCGGCCAGCCAGATCTCCCCCGCCTCGCCGTCGGGTTGAGCGACGCCGGTTCCCGCATCAACGATCCGGACGTCGCAATGATCGGTGGCAGGGCCGCAACACACCGCCTTCACGCCGTCCAGCTCCGTCGTCGCGTCCGTTTCGACTGTCCGCAGAATCGGCGGCAGCGATGATCGCCGGCCCGTTGCCAGCAAGGTACATTCTGCCAGTCCGTAGCAGGGCAGGAATGACTCGGGACGAAAGCCGATCGCACCGAAGCACGCGGAAAATCGCGCCATCGTGGTTTCGCGGATCGGCTCGGCACCGTTAAAGGCCACTCGCCAGCCGGACAAATCGACCGCCGGCAGGCCGCGCCGTTCGGCATGCTCGACGCATAGCGCGTAAGCGAAATCGGGACCGCCGCTGGTATGCGCGCCATAGCGGCCGACCAACTCGATCCACATCAGCGGGCGCTGGATGAACGCGGCAGGCGAGGCGAGCACCGCCGTCGTGCCGAGGAACAGCGGTTGCAGGATGTTGCCGAACAATCCCTGATCGTGGAAATGCGGTGCCCAGCCGACGAAGCTGGAATTCTCGTCGTGACCGAACGCGGTCCGGATCATTTGTTGGTTGGCGCTGATGTTGCCATGGGTTATCATCACGCCCTTCGGGCGGCTGGTCGATCCGGACGTATATTGCAGGATGGCGAGATCGCCAGGAGCCGCGGGCGTTGACACTGCGTCAGTTTCCGTCATCTCAAGGTCACGCCAGTCCCACAAGGCGACGTCGCACGCCGCAGCGGCGGCATCGAGTTCGCTGCCATATTGCCGGCCCATTACCGCATCGTGGAGGACGACCGCCGGCGCGCAGTCGCGCAAGATTGCGACGACATTGGCCAGGCGCTCGCGCCGACGGCCGGTGGGCGCGATCGGCACCGCGACGGCGTCAGCGGCAAGACAGGCAAGCATCGCAACGGCGACCTCGATGCCCGGGGAGAACAGTAGCCCGACGCGCTGCCCCGACCAGCCACGCGCACGGATCGCGGCGCCGCCCGCTTTGACCGCGATCGCCAGCTCGGCATAGGTTAGCTGCTGAACGGGACCGGTGCCTTCGTCCTGAATCAGCGAGGCGCGACACGGCCAGCGCTCGGCGTTAGCGAGTATAACATCGACGACGGGAACGAAACGCAACGGTGCTGCGCGTGGCTCAGCTGACATGCCGCAGCGTCATCGGCAGGCGCTCGGGCATCCGCAGCAACGTGCTGCGCGCGCTCCAATCGAGCTCGCCGTCACCGGCCCGTTCAAGCTCGGCAGCCCCGACCAGGACGGTGACCGCTGCCTCGGCCTCCAACTGCGCGAGCACCGCGCCGAGGCACGCGTGAAGCCCGGTCCCAAACGCGAGGTGTGGGGGTCCCGCGCGATCGACCAAGAAGCGATTCGGCTCCTCGTAGGCTTCCTCGTCGCGGTTGGCCGATCCCAGGCACAGCAGGATGGTCGCACCTTCAGGAATCGTTACCTCCGGCATTACGATCGGCGCCACTGCCGTGCGCATCGTTAATTGCAACGGGGCCTCATGCCGCAGCGTCTCGCGCACCACGGCTTCGGCGCGGGCGGGATCGCGACGCAGCACGCGTTGCTCCCCGGGATGCTCGGCTAGGGCGAGGCAAGCATTCGCGATAAGCCCTGCGGTCGTTTCTAGTCCGGCGACATAGACCATGACTGCCATCAGTTCGGTTTCCGCCGCCTGCAACGGACCGCCCGACTGACCGAGTCCGTCGAGCAGGCGCAGCATCATGCCTGGGCCGGCATTACGATCGTCGCCAAGCCGTTGCCGCCCTCTTGCGAAGGCAGCGAGAACAGTATCGAGGCTGGCCACAGCCTCCTCTATCTCCGCGCCGCTCGCCGCCCGCGGCTCAAGGAGCTTGCGGATGATGCCAGTACCCCGGCGCACGTCGCCCACCCCTTTGTCGTCTAGCGCGAACAAATGCCCCAGCAACCGATCGGGAACGGCCTGAGCAAAGGCCTCGACTATGTCAATCTCGCCGCCGTGTGCCAGTAGGCCTACCACGATCTCGCCGCAGAGGTCGGCAAAGGTCTTGCGCAACGCAGATAGCGCGGCGGGCGAGAAGAACGGCGACACTGCCTTACGTAGCCGCCGATGCTCGGCACCATCGGTGAACACGATCGACTTTTCTGCAAATTCCAGCACGCGCCCGGCCGTAAGGTCGCCGTTGCGCTCGGCGAGCGCACGCAGCGTGGCCGGCACGTGACCAACGCTCAGTGTTCGATCCATCATCAGGCGACGTACGTCGGTGTGACGGGTGACCACCCACCGGCCTAGGCTTTGATGCACAGGGTTATGCGTCCTGAGCGCCGTGTAAGCCGGATAAGGGTTCGCGCGGAAGCCGGGCTGAAACGGATTGAAGCGGGGCAGACGCGGCGCGACCGCCCGACCATCAGGTTCCATACGTAGATCGCTTGATCGGGTCGAAGCGGATGCGCAAAAGGTCAATCCGCCGCATCCGGAAACCAGCAGCCGAGATTAGTAGATAGCGCTGATACCGAGCAATGAGTTCCGGATCGCCGGGCACCTCCCCGCGCGCCGCCGCAGCTCGCAGTTGTCTTGCCCAGATTTCGCAGGTGCGCGCGTAATCGCGGCCGTCGTTACGCAGCCTCATGATGTGGAACAGGCCGTCGCTGGCAACGACAATGTCTTCGAGCGTCGGCAATTCGGCTGCAGGAAAGATCTCTTCGGTGATGAACGGATTGCTTTCGGCGGGACGCATGGTGCCGTAAGCGATGGTCTGCAGCGATAATCGTCCGCCGCCATTGGTCCAATCGAGGCAGGATTTGAAGAATCTCCGGTAAATCTCACGCCGTTCCTCGACCGATTGCTCGGGATGGGCAAAATGCTCGAACGCACCGATCGACACCACGCCGTCGAACGGCCCATCGGGCGTGAAATCATGCCAGTTTCGTAGGACGACTTGGATACCGGCCGGTTGGTTCGCCGCAATGGCGGCCGCCTGCTGCTCGCTCATGGTAAGTCCGACGCACTCTCTCGCGCCGAACTCGCCGATCAGCGTGCGCATCATCGAGCCCCAGCCGCATCCGATGTCGAGGATGCGCATGCCCGGCCCGGCACCCAGTGCCTCGGCATGGTAGCGCAGCTTGCGCGCCTGCGCCGCTTCCAAGGAAGCATCGTCAGGCAACCCGTCCCACATCGCAGATGAATAGGTCATCGAGGGATCTAGCCATGCCGCATAGAAGTCGTTCCCGACATCGTAATGATGGCGGATCGCCGGCGCAGAACCGCCGGGTTCGATGGCCGGCGCGTCGCTCACGACTGTACGCGTGCAATGTGGACGACGGTTGCGACTTGGTCGGCGATGTCAGCGACGGTGCCGCCCTCGAACAACATCTCTGGCGATATCTCATTTGGGAGCTGTAACCACTCTTCCATCTCAGCCAACATGTTCACCGACTGCGCCGAGTCGATCCCTAAATCGTCAACGGTGGCATGCTCTGGGATTCTATCCGGCGTCGTCCCCGTCAGGTTGGCGATATAATCCTTCATCCAGGCCAGGATATCGGTGGCCGTCCCAATCGTTGCGTATGTCATAGTTTTTCTGTCCTGCGTGAGGTGGTTCCCTCGTTCCGCGGCGGCGTCCAGACGTCCCAGGCGAGACCGCCGGCCGCAAGCAATCGGATCAGCCAATACCCAGGATCGAGCCACGCACGGTGGAGGCCAAAGGAGGCGGATCGCGGATAGGCGTGGTGGTTATTGTGGAAGGACTCCCCAAACGTCAGCAATCCAAAGACTGCGCTGTTGTGGCTGTTGTCATCGGTTTCGTGGGGACGCTGTCCGACGGTGTGTAGAACCGAATTGATCGCCCAGATCGTGTGGCCGAGCAGTGCGATCCGGAGACCGCCGCCCCATAGCGCGCCGGTTAGTAAACCCCAGGGCGACCGTTCGATCAACGCCACCGCGACCGCCGGTGCCACGATGCCGAGCACGACCCATCGATAATAATGCCGGTTGACCCAACATACCGGTGCATTACGGAGCAAGTCCTTCGCATAATGCGCCGGGTTGGGATAGGCGTGGCGCGCCATCCAGGTGAAATGCGAATGCGTAAGGCCGCGCAGCTGTCCACGCCATCCGCGGGCCGCAAGGTTGGGCGAATGCGGATCACCCTCCTGGTCGCTATACTGATGATGGCGACGGTGGATGGCGACCCACGATATGACCCCACCTTGCCCCGCCATTGCCCCCGCGATCGCAAGGCCGACCTGCACCGCAGGCGTCGCCTTGAAAGCGAGATGCGTGAAATGCCGATGATATCCCGCGGTGATGCCAAGGCCAGTCACCGCCCACATCACGACCAACACGCTGATCTCGGGCCAGCCGACGGGACGGAAGAACGCCAGCACGACGGCAATTGCCGCCGCAACGTTCGGTAGCACGTCCAGTAGGAGGAAATGCCGCCGCTGCTGACGGTAGATATAGGGGCTTTCGATCACCCCACGCTTAGGCTGGACGCTCGGATCGAAACCGAGCGCCTGCGTGCCCGGCACCATCTCGTCGCCTGTCGTCTGGAAATTCATGTCCATATTCCCATCTCGTCAAGCCGCCGTCTGTACGGCAAATACTGCGCTCGTCCGCGCCACCGCCCTGCCATCGGCCAAGATCGCGCCGTTCGCGAAGGCGAGCCGAGATCCAACGCGCGGCGGCTCGGACGTGAACTCGACCCAAGCACCCAATTTCGCTGAACTTATGAAATCGACTGAGAGATTCACCGTCACCAGTGCGGTGGGCGGGTCAGTCGTCAGCGCCCCGGCATAACCCAGAGCAACATCCGCGACGCTCGTTAGCAATCCGCCATGGGCAAAGCCCCTTCGATTGACATGCCTCTCGTCGAGACGCAGCGCCAAAGCAATATTCGCTTCACGACGTATGTAGATCGGGCCTATCAGGTCCAGAAATGGACTGGTCCTGTCCCACACAACATAGCCGTTGGGGGTCTCGATGCTCATTGCCTCGTCGCCTTAAGCCGACCGCCGCGCTTCGCGAAAATGAGTTTATCGTACAAGCCTTCTTGAGTCAATTCTTTGACGATGGTGACAGCGCAATTGGCCCATACCTTTCGCTCGATGGTTTGAAAAACGGATATCGCTGTTTCTCGATAAGAAGGCTCGTATGTGGTACACAATTGGCAAAGACTGCAGTTCATCCCTAGCCTGACGACACACGGCCGTGTCGAATAGCAGGGCCGATCCGCATTTGATTGCAACCAGCCACGGCCATGGAGGACGGGATGAGCGACCTGAAGGCGACGAATGTACCGGAGATGCCGGTAGTGCCACGTGAGACTCTGGAAGCGGCGGTGGCGAACACGCCCTTTGCCCAATTGTTGGGTGCCACACTCACGCACTATGCCTTTGGCAAGGTAGAACTGAGCATTCCGTTCACGCAGGCGGTCACCCAGCACCACGGCTTCGCGCATGGCGCGGTCCTCGGGTTCCTTGCCGACAGCGCTTGTGCCTGGGCCGCAGCGTCAGCCGCCGGCGACGTCGTCACTGCGGAGTACAAGATCAATCTGCTTGCGCCGGCCAAAGGCCCGATCCTAGTGGGGCGCGGCGAGGTGATCAAGGTCACCGGCCGGCAGGTTACCGCACGCGCAGAGGTCTTCTCGGGCGTCGAGGGATCTTTCGTGCTGGTCGCCGTCGCCTTGTCCACGATAACCCGGCTAGGCGGCAATCGATAGAACTCGATTGTCGACCCCGGCTTTGCAGCCCCGCCTTGTGTAGGTTTTCTGTTCCGTTGCTACTCAGACCCCCGATCCCCAGGTTCGGGTTGTCTATCCGGGCGAGGACGCTTGTCGCGTCGAGCGCGGTCGGGGGAGGAGTTTCCTGCTCAGCGGGCGCGTTTGCGGCTACCGGCGCGGGCGCCGGAGTGATCGGTCCGGGCAAACCTGGGACGTTTTCGTTGAGGAAGGCGAGGAGGCCGGTCTCGTCGGTCGGCACCTCCACCTCGGTCCAGGTGGCTCCGGTGTCGCGTTTCAGCGCGCGCGTCGGCTTGCGTGCCGGCATAATGCGCGCGATCGCGGATGGTGAGGCCGTAGAGCCTCATGACGGTCGCCCCGGCTCGGCCGAGAGGCGGGCTTCCGCAGCGTCGAGAGCGGACGTCTTCAGCGCGTGAACACGGCTCGGTCCGTGTCGGTTGCGGATGCGGCGCAGACCGGCTCCATCGGGCTCGGAATCGTCTTTGCCGAACAGGTAGAGATCGAGCAATTTGCTCTTCCAGCGGCGTCCGTGCCGTTTGCGGAAGCTGACCAGCGTCCGGAGCTCATCGTCGGTCCATTGCGGTGTCGCCGGGATGTTCGACATCGAGGTTTCATCAAGCGAGGTCGTCATGGTCATGGCACGCTCCGGTGAAGGGCGGCCGGGGATCGACCGCTCACCAGCGCGAAAGCGTCCTCTCCTCTGTGCGTCCGGTGTTGGGTCCGCGCACCGGCTCGAGATCGCGCAGCTCTGCGAACTCGATTTTGGCGCTGCGTTCGCCGCCCACGGGATCGAAGAAGACGTAGCAATGATCGTCGAAGGTGCGGCAGAGCCGCCAGACGACGCCGTACCGGCCAAGGTAACGCTGGATGCCGAAGGCGGGATCGTCGCGGATGGGTTCGCGCGTGTTATCCTGATACCAGCGCCGGCCCTCGATGCGGCTTCCGGTGCGGAGAACACCAGTCGCGTAGGCGGCGCGGGTCGCATTATCGACCTGGGCGGCCTGTTCGTCGGTCATACGATAAACGTGCTTGGGTCCAAGAAACGTCCCGCTGCCCTCGATCGCGTCGACGTAGAGCGCGGTGAACACCGCACTCGCCGCCAGCATCCGGGTCAGATAGGCCCGGTTGGGCGTGCCGTCTGGAAATATGGCCTGCAGCCGGGCGTGAACCTCCTCACGCGTTGCAAGTGCGATCATGCCGGGGCCTGCCCGTAGAGCCGCGCCAGCTCGTCCTCGATCGCCGCGCTGCAGGCACCGCTGCCGACCAGCGCCTCAACGCCCCGCATGGCGGCGGGAGAGGGCAGGGGAAGTGCCTCCATCTCGAACGCGGAGACGGCAACACTGCCGTTGATGCACCGGAATAGCTGGTCGGCGACCTTACTGTTCAACACGGCTGCGACCGTCGCCGGCGACACGGCTGGGCGCGCAGTCGGCCGCACCATATTCAAGTGGTTCTCCACCACCACGCCGCCATGCTGAGCGATGAACTCGGCCGGCAGCTCGGCCGCGATTAACCGGCGTGCCTGCTCCTTGGCGGTCGTGCGCTGAACGAGAACGCAAGCCTCCTCCACCAACAGCCAAGCGTCGCCGCGTTCCATCTTAAAATAGGGGGAGTGGTTGCGCTTCTCGGCGCGGAACATGAACCGGCCGTCCGACGTCACCGCCTCGGCCCATATCAGTGGGTGTGCGCCGCGTCCGGCGCGGTCGCGCATCTGCCCTTTGAAGCGGTTCCACACTAACGGCCCGGTCGACACGCTGTAGCCCCAATTGGCAAGCCGGGCGGGCATCGCCTCGGCTGCGGCGATCAAGCCGCTATGTCGCGGCTCGCGTGGAGCAAGCCAAGGCTGCGACGCGGGGGAGGGGAGGCCGATGGTGCCGTTGCGGATTACGCGCGCTTCGCGCTCGCTCGCCACCTGGACATAGTGAACCTGGGCACGGCCGGGCTTCGCGCCGCGCCGATAGGCGGCAAGCAACGTCTCCTGCAGCACGTCCTCGAACACGCCGCGACGGGCATGAACGAAGTCGATCGCGGCGGGCGGGGCTTCCTTGGCGATCAGCTCGCGAAGCGCGGAGTAATAGTGGCCGGATAGGAAGCTTGTTGGGGTCAGATAGGCGATCGTGCCGCCCTTCTTGGTCCAGCGCACGGCTATGTCGGTGAACACGCCGTAGAGGTTGGCATGGCCGTAGAGCCCGCGCGCGAAGCGCCGGCGCTGCTCGGGGGTGAGGGTGACGCGCCCATAGGGCGGGTTGCCGATCACGAGGTCGAAGCGGGCTACAGGCGGCTCCTCAAGCGTGTCGGCGACGCGCACCACGATCGGTGCGTCGCGACCTGCAGCCGCGGTCACGTCCGCCAGCAACAGCTCAATCGCGTTCTGCCCGAACCCGGCCGCGTAGGGGTCCAGCTCCAACCCCTGCAGCCGCGTGCCGATCTGCCGTAACACGAATGCGGGGTCGGCCGCGGGGAGGGCGACGATCATGCGCTCGGCCGCGGGTAGCAGGAACGCGCCCCCCCCGCTGGCCGGGTCGAGCACGCGCGCCCTGGTCCAGTCGATGCCCTGCTCCTCGGCCATGTCGAGCAACCGCGTAGCAAGCGCGGGCGGGGTGTAGAACGCCCCCAACACGCCGCGCTCTCGTGTTGCGAGCAACGTCGTGTAGAGCCCGGTCAGGAAATAGACGGCCTCGCCGATCGGGAGCGGCGCGGCCTCGCGTCCAACAGCCCGCGCCAGTTCGGCAACGGCAATGTCGAGCTGGCCGTAGGGCTGGGCGAACGGGGGGCTGAGCCTGGCATGGGGCCGGGCCTGCAGCCGGTAGGTGTCGAGCGCGGCGCGGGTGAACAGTGCCGCCATGTCGCGACGCCGGGGTTCGGGCAAAGTCTGCGCCCATGCCCGCGCGAGCTGACGCGCGCGCGCCAGCTCGTAGCGTTGCCCCTCTAGGTCTGCAGGTCTGCTAAGCGGGAGAGCGGGCGCGAGACTGCGCGCCACGGTCAAGCCGCCTGCGCGAGCGAGCTATGCCCGCCCGGTATGTGCCGGTAGAGTGTCGACGGCTGCACCCCGATCTGCGCTGCGACCTCCTCGACGGTGATGGTCGGATCGGCAAGCATGGCCTTGGCGCGCTTGATCTCGGCAGGCCCCATCGCCGGTTTGCGTCCGCCGCGCCTGCCCAAAGCTCGTGCGTGGGCAAGTCCGGCGTGGGTGCGCTCTAGGGTCAACTCGCGCTCGAACTCCGCTACGGCCGCGAAAACGTGGAACACGAGCCGCCCGCCGGGGCTGGTGGTGTCGATAGCCTGGGTGAGCACACGAAGGCCGATCTCGCGCTTGGCGAGATCTTCGGCCGTTTCCACGAGCTGCCGAACGGAGCGCGCCAGCCGGTCCAGCTTCCACACCGCCAGCGTGTCGCCGGGACGCAGATAGTCGAGCGCCGCCTTCAACTCCGGCCGGTCGCGCTGCGCGCCCGACGCCTTCTCCATGAACACGCGGTCGCACCCGGCTTCGCGCAAGGCGTCGAGCTGCAAGGCGGGGGACTGGTCGCGGGTGGACACGCGGGCGTAGCCGACGAGCAAGGGCCTTCTCCGAAAACTCAACGTGACCTAGCCCGATTTCGGAGGAACAAACAAGGGACGGTTTTCGGAAGCCAGACGGGCCGTTTCAGCGACCTCGGTTGTAGATATCAGCGCTAATTGGCACGGTTCTGTCAGCGGTAAATGTCATCACGGGACAGGCTATTACCGCTGCCGACCCGAAAGGCCGTTACCGAACACCCATTCGGCGAAAAGTGGACGCAAGTCCTGGCCGCTTGATGCCTCCATCGCTCGCTCCAGATCGATGCTCGTAACCGTGCCGCCCGCATGGTCACGGGTGTAGTGACGCAGGCCCGACCAGAACGCGGCATCGCCTAGCATGGCCCGAAGCTGCGCCATAAACAGCGCGCCTTTGCTGTAGTGAATCGCTCGTCGGATGCCTAATGTAGGGTAGGTGCCGTTCCAAGCCAGCGGCTTGTCGAAGCCCATCGCTCGCGCCTTTTCGAGCCGGCTCCTGGCTGCATTGAGTTCGGCTTCATAGGCGACGCGGCCGTAGCGATGCTCCTTCCACGCGGCCGTCATGAAGGTCGTGATACCCTCGTTCAGCCAGAAGTCCTTGAGCGTTTCGCACGTGATCAGATTGCCCCACCATTGATGGGTGAGTTCGTGTACGATCGCCCAATCCTGCGACGGATCATCTGGCTGCGTCGGCAGCGCATCGGTGCCGAGGACGGAGTATGTCGCCGCCTCCTGCGCCTCATGGCCTTCGACCAGAAGCTGGCTGTAGTCGGCAACGGGAAGCGGCACGCCCGCCTTGGCGGAGAGAAAGGCGACCATCTCCCTTGTCCCTGCCAAGCGTCGTTTCAGCTCGCCCGCGTCGGCAGTATCGCTTAGATAAGTAAGCCTTTTTGATCCGGCCCGTTCGCTGACCCGCGTAAATCGCCCCACCGCAAAGCCATAAAGATAGGCCGAGTAGGGCCGGGGCGCTTTCCAGCGATGGATTTCGCTCCCGTCCGGTCCCGGTCGCCTTGCGATCATGCTGCCGACCGACAAGCTGGTCATCCCGGCCGGGACACGCAGATCGAGCGAGAAGGCCGCCTTCTCGCCGAACTTGTTCTGGGGACAGACCATCCAGTCGCAGGCGAAATAGCTGGTGTAGAGCGTCGTCGCCGAGCCGGTGAACCCACGTGCAGGGCGGCCATGATAGGACAACTCCAGCTTGACGGTGCGTCCACGCCGGAGCGGCCGGGGCAGGTCGAAGCCGAGCACATCGCCTTCCACGGTGTGGGCGAGCGCCACGCCATCGAGGGTTGCACTGTCGATGCCGAGAGCGTTGGCGGAGAAGTTCAGCCGCCGGACGCCATCCACCGTCGCGCGTAGCGTGATCCTCTCACGTCCCGCGACGGTCCTGTTCCGGATGTCCGGGGTAAGCGCGAGCCTGTAGCTCGCCACCTCGAATCCATCGCCAGGCGTGTTGGCGGCGACCGCAGGGCTGCACAGTAACCCCAGAGCAGTCCCGGCCAACGATGGCGCCAACATTCTGCGGATCACTGACGCCCCTTTATATGGCTCGGCTAATGAGCCAACCTATGGCTTCTATCGATGGGGGCCAACACCTAGGCGCGGTCGTGGCAGGATCACGTCGGCTTTGCCGCAGGCGCGGAAGGTTGGCGTCCAAGCGTCCGGTACACGGTCGGCCGCGATATCGAGAACACTTCCGCAAGATCGCTGATCGAATAATCGTCGGTGTCATACATGCGACGCAACTCCTTCTGCTGACGATCCGACAGCTTGGGCTTCTTGCCGCGCAGCTTCCCCTTCGAGCGCGCGACGGCCATGCCCTCGCGGGTCCGCATCCGTATCAGGTCGGCCTCGAACTCGGCGAATGTCGCGAGGATATTGAAGAACAGCTTTCCCATCGGGTCGGACGGATCGTGGACACTGGCTCCAAGCTGTAGCTTCACGCCCCGCATGGCGAGGTCGTCGCCGATCGCCCTCGCATCCGGCACCGATCGCGCGAGACGGTCGAGCTTTGGCACCACCAGCGTGTCGCCGCTTCGGACCGCCGCGAGTGCCTGATCCAGACCGGGGCGGTTTCGGTTCGTCCCGGTAAAGCCCTTGTCGGTGTAGATGCGATCGACCGCGACGCCGAGCTTGACCAATGCGTCCTGCTGGGCGGCAAGGTCCTGTTTGTCGGTGGAGCATCGGGCGTAGCCGATCAGCGTGTGTGTCATGGCGGAATCTGTAACGTAAAGGGGTCCCTCAACGCAAAAGATATAGTACCATCTATGTGAGACTCGGCTTTTGGCGGTTTCCCGTGCCTCGACAGGTCAGCCAGCGACCGTCCGCTGAACGATCCTCTTTCGGACGGGGTAGATCACCATGACCGATGATCGAAAGCCAGAACCGGGAAGCGCCGAAGTCGCGAAACGAATGGCCGTGCTTCGTCGGCACCTGCATGATGCAGTAACGCTGGGCGAAGCCGCGATCGATGCCGGCATATCGATCCGTACGGCCCGGCGCTGGCTTGCCCGCTACCGTGCCGATGGTCCGGCGGGGCTGGCGCGTCCCACCCGACCGGAAGCCGGCAAGCGTATCTTCCCGAAAGAAGTGGTCGAACTGATCGAGGGTATGGCGCTGCTCAAACCGCCGCCATCGATCGTGACCATCCATCGTCGTCTCGCTGGCGTCGTCGGCGAACGGGAATGGCGAATGCCGTCCTACGGCAGCGTGCGCGATATCGTGCGGCGGATCGATCCGGCGATGCTGGTCTTGGCACATGAAGGTGCTGCCGCCTTCCGCGACAAGTTCGAGTTGGTGCATCGGCATCGCGCCGAGCGCCCCAATGCAATCTGGCAAGCCGATCATACCCAGCTCGATATCCTGATCCTTGATGCAGGCGGCCGCCCGGTGCGGCCGTGGCTGACGACGGTGCTGGACGACTATTCGCGTGTGATCGCGGGCTACATGGTTTTCCTCGGTGCGCCGTCTGCGCTCAACACGTCGCTCGCGCTGCGACAGGCGATCTGGCGCAAGGTCGATCCGGCATGGCCGGTGTGTGGCATTCCCGATGTGCTGTACGTCGATCACGGATCGGATTTCACCAGCCTCCACCTCGAACAGGCTGCGGCCGATCTTCGTATTCGCCTGATCTACTCTGCCGTCGCGCGTCCGCAAGGGCGCGGCAAGATCGAGCGGTTGAGCAAGCTTGCCCAGCCGATCGACGCGCAGCGTCTGACCCTCATCCTCAACGA
>NZ_CAXSHH010000056.1:0-15668 GCF_964237155.1 uncultured Sphingomonas sp.
CTTGGACGCCGATCACCCCGCTAAGAGGGTCCTTGTTCCACGCCGATCCACAATCAAGCCAGCGCCGAGGCGTGCCACACGAGCGGCGTTATCAGGCTAATCGCCCATGAAGGGCGCAACTAGAGCAGATTCCGTTCAGTACACATCGTAGCCGGCGGCGGCGAAGTAGTTTGCGCACTCTGCTGGTGTGAAGATGTCGATGGCGTTCCCGATAGCGCGGGAGAGGTCGTCGACGGTGCGTGCGGCGGCTTTGCGCAGGAGCGCCTTGAGTTTGGCGAAGGCGTTCTCGATCGGGTTGAAGTCGGGCGAGTAGGGCGGGAGGAAGAGCAGCCGGGCGCCCTTTGCCTCGATCGCGATGCGCGCGGCGGCGCTTTTGTGGGCGGGCAGGTTGTCCAGGATAACGACATCGCCGGGCTTGAGCGTCGGAGCGAGAGCCTGGCTGACCCAGGCCTCGAACCACGTCCCCGTCATTGGTCCATCGATGACGAGCGGCGCGGTCATGCCCGAAAGCCGCAGCCCACCGACAAAGGTGGTCGTCATCCAGTGACCGTGGGGCACGGCCATGCGAAGCCGCTCGCCGCGGGGAGCGCGTCCGTACCGACGCGCCATCTTGGTGCTGGCTCCGGTCTCGTCCACGAAGATCAGCGTCTCGGGATCGAGGTCGAGCTGGCCGTCGAACCACGCCTCGCGCGCGCTCAGCACGTCGGGCCGATCCTGCTCTTGCGCGTGGCCGGTCTTTTTTTGCGCGTATGGTCGTGGCGCGCGAAGAAGCGCCACAGCGTCGACACCGCGACCGCGACCCCCTCGGCAGCCAGCGCCGCGCGCAGCTCGGCGAGGGTTATGTCAGGGGTCGCCTCGTACAGCGCCCAGATGCGCGCCGCCTTGGCTTCGGTGTTCGCCGAGCGCGTGTCGCCACCCTGCGGCTTGGCCGCGGGCTTGCCATGGTCGCGCTGAAGCGCCGCCCATCTCACAGCACTTGCCGCACTCACCCCGAAGCGCGCCGCCGCCGCACGACGCGACAGGCCTTTGGAGATAGCTCCAACCACCCGCTCGCGCAGGTCCATCGACAACGGCTTACCCACCTGCCCGGCCTCCCCTCACCGAAGGCAAGGCTGAATCAGACTTCGTCCCACTTGGGAATCCCTCAACGATTCAGGCCGCTCGGAAACTGCTCTAGCTGCGGTCTGCCGCTTCGGAGCGCCTGCCCGGTAGTCCCGACGCCACCATGGTGCACTACCACTGCCGCGCGCGGGAAGAGCAGCGAGTGCGGCGCGTAACTACGTATGAGCACCTGGTCCGAGCCCGTCGCCTCTGCCTCCCCGACCAGCAGCACCGCACGCTTGCCGAGCCGCTTGGCTGCTATTGCGGCCTGCGCGTACAGGTCAGTGTCGGAGTAAGGCACAAACGAGCCGAGCGAGACAACGAGCGGCGGCGGTCCGTTATCGAGGAAGGCGGCCAATTCCTGATCGAGCACCACCGTTCCATCCTCGTCGGCATCGTACCAGGGAAAGCCCGTCACTGCCGATGGGTACGGCGCGTCGTGCGGCAGCGTCGCAAAGACTGCGGAGTAAGTCCCGATCGACAAGGCCGGCCTGGTTCCTGCATCGATCATCGGTGCCCCGCGAGTGGGGCCCAAACCGTAAAGCGCACGCACCCTGTCGATCTCGCGCCCGTACCGCAATCGCATGTACCGCCTGCCGCCAGCAAGGATCAGCCGATTCCAACCCTGGCCCATGCGCGCAGGCGATGGCCGAGCCACGAAACGAAAGTCGGGACCGCTTGGCGGGTTGTCGGCGGAAAACCACGACATTGGCTGAAGCACCGTGTGGATGAACGGTAACCCAAGGCGTTCGGCGGCGATCGGTGCGGCGAACGTGAAGGCGGACCCGGTCACTGCGCTCGCCCCCTTCGCAATACGAAGCAGCCGGCCGACGCTGTCGGCCAGGGGTGGCAGTAAAATCCGACCGACTAGGAAATGGCTGTCGAGCAGAATGCGCCGTATTACCTCCTGATCCGGCAAGCCCGTCGCACGCCCGACCTCCTCAAATGATGGCAGGATCGCGTGTGCCTCGAGTCCCGCCGAGCGCACTTTCGCGAGATGGTCTTCCGGCACCGCGAGCACTGTCTCTGCCCCACGGACACGTAGCGCGCGACCGATTGCAATAAACGGATGCAAGTCGCCAAGCGAGCCCACCGTGGCAAGGACAATCCGAGGCGCGACCATGGAAATCACCAGTAGGCGGATCTGCCTACGTGGCTGGTACTATCGACGCTGATCGCCCTGCAAGGAGGACCCAGATGCGGACATTGGGGAACCCTCCGCTGCTCCCCGGGATCGGACGCTCATTCATTTCGGTGACGAGCACGTCGTTGCACAGGTCCTGTGCAGGATCTTGCATGAACGGTGAGCGCTCCTCGATCCAAACAGAACGTTGCGCAACCAATCCGGCCGCCTCGTGACCGATCTCACCCGCGTGTATACGAGGAGCAGCGGTACGACTTCGTATGCCGGTTGAATCACCGGCGGGTTCTACTCCAGGCAGCAGCATTTGGGCGAGTAACCGCTCGGTCACGCCCTGCGCTGTTGTCTCAGCTCCCTGAACTGCATCGTGATATCCTGAAACGTGATCAGGATCAGAACACACCAGCTGCTGGTCACATGTTTTATCACCTTAATTGAGGAGCATTCAGCCTCAAAGAGACGCCGCGATGGTGAGCCCTTCATTGTCGATGCCGACGTTGTCGGAATCGGAGGTCATGCCGGTAATGCCGCTCACTTGATCAGCGTCGGTCGGCGGCTCCGGAATGCAGCACAAGCTGCAACGGCCCACGTAGATTGTCATACCGTCGTGGACCGACCCCTCAGGCGCGGCAATGTCGTCGGGGTGGAGTTTGTTCAGGGGTATGAGGACGATCGACTCTGCGTGCTGAGCGCGGGACCGGCCTTAGGCAGGGTACGCCATCGAGTTGGCAACGCTCCATATCGCCGGTAGCTTGAGAGGAAGCGCAAGCGCGCTGCCTCAGCCGGGATTTTGATAGCGAGAGCCGACCCGATCTCCAGCACCTCGCTGTTAGTCCCGAAGACGGGCCAGCGCGGCAGCCCCGGACCGTTGGGGTCGCCGTGTGTTGCGAAGTTCACCCAATAGGACATCATCTGATCGGAAAGCGCGCGATCAGCTTCACCGGGCGGAGTCGTCGATCCGACGATCCGCTGCGGGGTAAGCGTGCCGAACACGAACGGCGGATCGACCGCATGGCTGGCAACCGGCACGTAGGGCGAGGTGTAGGAGAAGCGGTAGCCGTAGACCGGCGCTCGACCGCTCGCCTTGTGCAAACTCAGCCATTCCCAGACCTGCTGACTGATGACGAGGTCGCCGACGAGCGCATTAGCGGACGACTTCGCCTGCTGGTCGCTCGCTGCAGGATAGTGGGCGAAGAAGTCGGCTAAACGGTCGCGACCGAACTGCTCGGCGGCCGCCTCGCGGAAGACGCTCGCGCTCGAGTGCGGCAGGGCTCGCGCGCGAAACGGCAGATCCTCGGCCGAATTCCAGCCGGCCATAAGCGGGACTCGAAGCTGCTTGCCGGCTGCATAGCGGGAGGCCGGCGCCTGGGGCACGACATACCCGTCGATACTCGGTGAGAAGGCGGTGGTGCCGGGGTCCTTGGTGAAATCCCAGTCGGCGGCGGCGTTCAGCCGGTCGGCAGGCACCTCCCGTAGATCGGTAAGCGACCTCGCTCTCAGGGTGGCCGCCAGCGCGACTCCGCGCCTGCGCGCCTCGTCACGCGTGGCGAGCGACCCATGCTCGCTGTCCCAAAAGGCGCCGCTTTGGCCGATAGCCTTGTGGATCAGCCCCTTCGCGAGCGGAGAGGCGAGCAGCAGCCCGATCGCGTGTGCCCCGGCCGACTCGCCGAACACCGTTACGTTCGCGGGATCGCCGCCGAACGCCGCGACGTTCAATTTTACCCAGCGCAGCGCCGCGATTTGGTCCTGCAGGCCGTAGTTGCCGGACGGCCCTTCGCGGTCGAGGTCCGGGTGCGCCATGAAGCCGAACACGCCGACGCGGTAGTTGATGCTGACGACCACGACACCCTTTTCCGCGAGCCGCGAGCCGTCGCTGGACGGCTCCGCAGAGGAACCAAACTGGAATCCGCCACCATGGATCCAGACCATGACCGGGCGCTTCTCAGCCGTCCGTCCGGCCGCCGTCCAGACGTTCAGCTTGAGGCAGTCCTCGCTGCGCGGCGGCCCCGGCGCGGGATCGTTGGTCCAGGCCGACAAACAACGTGCGCCGAAGCGGGTCGCGTCGATATCCGCGCTGGACGCGGGCGTCGGCTGGGGCGCTCGCCAGCGCAACGGCCCGACCGGGGCCGCAGCGTACGGTATGCCCTTGAAGGCCAGCACGCCCCGTTCGTCCGGCACCGAGGCGCGCATGGTGCCTTGCGCGACCATAACAATTTGTCCGAGCTGCGTTTGTGCGGCCGCCGCGCCATGCACCGTCAAGGCGATTACCGCTCCAGCAAGTACTCGTTTTGTCATATTTCCGCTCCCACCGATCCCGTCACCCGTTCCTGGGCGATCCCCCCGACGGCACGGGCGAACACCGAGTCCTGCCACTCATTCCCACGCCAGGCGACATACTGGTCCGGGCGCACCAGCGTCAGCGTCGCCGGATACAGCTCTTCCGCTTCGCCCTGGTCAAGGCGCACGACCGCGAACGGGACGCCGCGCGCTCGAGCGTCATGCCGCGCCCGTTCGACCTGGTCGGGGTTCGCGTCCTCACGAATGACGAGGGCAAAGCCTTGCCCGAACAGGTCATAAAGCGATCGTCCATCCGTCTGCCACAGGTGCGGCGCCAAGCAGCCCGGGCGGCTGGACGGTTCGTATCGCCGGCCGTCGCGTTCGCCGCGTTCGATTTCGGCATCATCAGGCAGGACGGGGGACCGCCCGTAACAGCCGCCAAGCACCGTTCCAAGCGTGTGGAACTCGCGTTCCTTGACCGCGACGATCTCCGCCCCGACCGCGCGACGCTTGGCCTGGCCGTCAGCATCCGCCGCCTCCAGCCCGTCCGACCAAAAATCGTTAGACAGGACGGAGTGGTTACCTTCCGCCTCGGCAATAACTTCTTGATGGATTGCGCGTCGCTCCACCTCGTAGCTGTCGAGCAGCGCCGCCCCGCCCCACCCGCTGATCGTCGCGGCCATCTTCCACCCGAGATCGACGCCATCGGCGACGCCCATGTTCATGCCGTAGCCGCCGAAGGGCGGATGAAGGTGACACGCATCGCCGATCAGGAAAATGCGCCGGTCCCGGTACCTGTCGGCGATCAGGCTGCTGGCGATCCATTCGTCGCTGCTGAGGATCTCATATGGCAGGTCGATGCCAGTCGATGTCCGGATCAGCTCGGCCGCGTTGTCGGTCGTGATTTTGAAGCCGTCGGGAAGCCGCGTCGGCATGAAGAACCAGATGTCGTCCCGGTCCATCGGCCCGATCAGGCTGGGCGCGGCGGGATTGACCTGCCAGTACATCGTGGCGGGGCCGTGACCGTGCGCCTCGGCTAGGCCGGGTGCTCGGAATACGACGTTGGAGTTCCGGGACAGGCCGTAGACGCCCTCCATCTTGGCGCCGATATGGTCGCGCAGCGCGCTTCGCGCGCCATCTGCCCCGACGACGTAGGCGCAGCGTACCTCCACCTCGCGATCGGCGACGAGGTCGCGCAGCCTCAGCGTCACGCCGTTCTCGTCCTGCTGGGCGGAGACGAACTCGGTGCTGAAGCGGAGCGTCACGCCGGGCAGGCTCTCGGCATGCTCGCGCAGGACCTGCTCCAGCTTGTATTGTGGCACCCACTGGCCGTGTTCGGGATAGCGATCGTCGCGCGCCGGGTCGCAATTCGACGCGTTCTCGATGCGTGCCAAGCCATACCCACCGAGGCGCGTCACGAAGTTGACGGTCGAGGGGTAGTCGACGCCGAACGGCGACACCTCGGCAAGCCGGTCGGCGATGCCCCAGCGCCGCAGATGAGTGCGAGTGCGGACATTGGTGGTCTTGGCGCGGGGCGCATATCCGACGCGGTCGTTGCGCTCGACCAGCAGGCAATCGACGCCGCGCGAACCTAACTCGAGTGCGAGCGCAAGCCCGCTCGGCCCCGATCCGATCACGACAACCGCATGATTCTCTACCGTCTCCATCGAACAGCTCGGCTCCGTCCCCGATTCAGGAGCAACCCTCGTTGCGTCCTGCCCCCGCCATCTGCCGAGCGGTGGACGTGGCTTCGATACGGGGCGGCAAGCGATAAGAAACGATGGCAAAACTCGGTGGGTGTTGCCGCTTTGCTATCGGCGCTGGTTCAGCGCTGATCGACGGAACAGGTCACATAGGTGCTCTGCGACCGGGGTGAGCGGCAGGTTGGCGCGGATGACGACGCAGATCGCGGGAGCGGCCAGCTCCTCCCGCAAAGGGATCTGCACCAACAGCCGGCCCGCCCGGGCAAAATCGAGCCACTGGCGCGGTAGCATCGTCAGGATGTCGGAGGACGCCGCCACCGTGATCATGGACAGCGCGCTTTGCGCCTGAACCGCGATCACCGGGTTTGGTAGTCCGCGCTTCTCGAAAAGCGGGAACAGCTCCGCCTCGCTATTGGCCGTTACCGAGGTCGCCACCCAGCGCGCGTCCGCCAGTTCGGCGAGCGAGGTCGCGCCCGCCAGGGGATGGCCGCGCCGGCACAGAACAACACGCTGATTGTCGAACAACTTCTCGACCATGAACTCGCCCGCCAGCCGGTCCTCGGACAGAGGTCCAACATAGAAGTCGACGGATCCATCGCGGATTGCTGGTTCCAACGTCGGGAATAGCCCCTCGGCGATGCGCAGCCGCACGTCAGGGTAGCGTCGGCGGAACGGTTCCAGCACCTTGGGCAGCATCGCGACGTGGGGCGCGGTCGATAACCCGATCGAGACAACGCCGGTGCTGACGCCCTTGAGTTGCTGCACCTCGTCGCGCGCTCGGTCGAGTTCCATTTGCACCGCTACGCTGCGCCTTACGAACGCCTCGCCGATCGGGGTCAGCTTCATGCCGCCTGAGCTGCGCTCGAACAGGGTCGCGCCTAGCTCCTGCTCCAGGTCGCGGATGCTTCGTGTAATCGCCGGCTGCGCTATTCCGAGGTGCCGTGCGGCGCGGCGAAGCCCGCCGAGTTCGGCCACTGTCGTGAGGTGGCGCAGTTGGACGAGCTTCATGGTGATGCCGTTCTAGCAACACCACTGCACATTTGCCATCGTTCCTTATCGCCCAGGCTCGTCTAACCAACCCTGAACCAGGGTGCGCAGATGCCCGGTCGGGAGCCAACACTCCCGCCATCAAGACGGTAGGAGAGGGATTTGGGCGGTTCGACCAGGATGAAGCTGGCTCTGACGGTTTCGGTGACTGCGCTGGGCCTCGTGACGCCCACCGTTGCGCTGCCGCAGAGCGCCGGCACCACGGGCGCGGCCACAGCGGATCCGACGCAAACGGCCAAGCCCGCAGGGAACGACGAGGAGGCGAGCAGCTCGCCGGTCGGCGACACAAACACCACCGACATCGTCGTTACAGCCCAGCGTCGCGAACAGCGGTTGCAGGAGGCTCCCGTCGCGGTGACCGCGCTCTCGGAAGGCGCACTCGACCAGCTCAACGTCGCTGACACCCGCGACCTGATGACGGTGGTGCCGAGCCTTCAGGTCAGCACGCAGAGCGGTGGCGACAGCGGCGGCTCCGCCACCTTCTTCCTCCGCGGCTTCGGTCAGCAGCGGGCGGGCAACGGGTCGGAGCCGGCGGTCGGCATCTATGTCGACGATTTCTACTATCCCTCCCTTCAGGGCACGATCTTCGAGGTGGTCGACCTGGCGTCGATCGAGGTGCTGCGCGGACCGCAGGGAACGCTGTTCGGGCGCAACACGATCGCCGGCGCGATCCGCTACACGACCCGGGCCGCCGAGTTGAACACGTTTTCAGGCCATGTCTCGGGCGCGGTCGGCAATTTCGATCGCTACGACATCTCCGGCGGGCTGAACGTGCCGATCGGCGACTTCGCCGCGTTGCGACTGACCGGCGGGCATGTCGAGCAGGCGGGGTTCGTCCGGGCGCAGCCGTCGGGACGCAGGGTCGGCGACACCAAGACCGATCTGATCCGGCTGCAGGCGCGCATCGAGCCGACCCCCGACATTTATGTCGACCTGTCCGGCCAGTACAGCAAGTTCGAGCTCGACGGCTTCAACTACAACACGCGTGGGCCGATCACGCCGGTGCCGCCCCGGTCGGGCAGCTCGCCGACGCTGCCGCTCATCTACAACACACGCATCGCGCCCGCCCGCGGCCTGCCGCAGTATAACGAGGCATTCCGGACATCGGGCTACTATACTCAATACGACACGCTGTTTCCCGAGTTCAGCGAGACGGAGTACAAGAACGCGCTGGCGACCGTCGGCTGGACGATCACGCCGGGGCTGACGCTGAAATCGCTGACCGGCTGGCAGAAGGTGGACTCTCGCCTCAGCAGCGACCTGGACGGGTCGCCGATCCCGATCTTCAACGGCGGCATCCTGGTCTCGGCGACCCGCGCCTTCTCGCAGGAGGTGCAGCTCAACGGCTCGCTGTTCGACAAGCGTTTGAACTTCGTTACCGGCGTCTTCTACTACAATGAGCGCTCTCCGGGCCGACTGCCCGAGCGGCCGAACTTCGTCCTGGCGGCACCTACCGCCCCGGTGCCGACCGACCGCAACCTGAAATCCTATGCGGGCTTCGTCGACGGCTCATTCAGGCTCACCGACACGCTCAGCGTGCTCGGCGGCTTCCGCTACAGCGAGGATCACAAGGAGGTGATCGCGCGCAATGCCGCCGGCGCGCTCCTCGCTAGTGCCGAGAGGACGTTCGACAGCAGGACGTTTCGCGCGGGTCTCCAGCAGCAATGGACGCCGGACGTGATGACCTACGCCAACGTCTCGACCGGCTTCCGCGGCGGCGGGTTCAACCCCTATGTCGCCACGCGCAACCCCCAACTCCAGCCGTTCGAGCCCGAAAAGGCGACCAGCTACGAGGTCGGCGCGCGCCTCCAGTTCCTCGATCGGCGGATCACGCTCAACCCGACCGTCTTCTACGTCGACTACGACGCGATCCAGGTCCAGAGCGCGCGGCCAAACGCGGCGACGGGCAATGTCGACTTGATCCTGGAGAACGCCGGCAAGGCGCGCAGCTACGGCTTCGAGGTGGAATATTCCGCTGCGATCACCGACCAGTTCCGCGTGTTCGGCAACGTCGCCTACCTCAACATCAAGTATACGGACGTTGGTACAGCGACGGCGATCACGCTTGCCAGCGAGTTCCAGCGCGCGCCCGAGCTGACCTTCGCGCTGGGCGCCGCCCACACGCTCGAGTTCGGCTCGGGCGCACGGATCGTCAGCACGCTCAACTACAGCTTCCAGGATGATCAGCAGAGCACCCCGACCGACGCCGACGCGCTGCGTCTGCGCGCCTATGGGCTGCTCAATGGCCGCATCGAGTTCACCCCCGCCGCCAAGCGGTTCAGCATCGCGGGCTATGTCACCAACATCACCGACGAGCGCTACGACATCGGCGGCGTGAACTACTACTCGAACGTGGGCGCGGCGCGCTACGATCTGGGCCGGCCGCGCGAGTACGGGCTAACGGCCCGCGTGAACTTTTGATTGGAGCGGCACATGCGACTCGTCAGGTTTGACAACGACGGCGCGCGGATCGGCGCGGTGAAGGGCGACGGCGTGGTCGACCTGATCGCGGCCGGAAGTCGCTGGACGACGATCCGCGACATCGCGGGCGGCGGCGCGGCGGCGCTCGACGAGCTGCGCGAGATCGTCGAGCGGACGCAGCCCGACCATGACCTGGGCGCGCTGCGCCTGCTCGCGCCGATCGAGCGGCCGGGCAAGTACCTCGCTATCGGCATGAACTACGCCAAGCACCTGGAGGAGGCGGACAAGCTGGGCGTGAAGCGCTCGGCCCACCAGACCTGGTTTAACAAGCAGACCACGTGCGTCTCCGGGCCGTACGACCCGATCGAGCCCGGCGTGACGGAGAAGCTGGACTACGAGGTCGAGCTGGTCGCGGTGGTCGGGCGCGCCGCGAAGGGCGTGTCGGAGGCGGGGGCGCCGGCCCACGTCTTCGGCTATACGATCGGCAACGACGTGTCGGCGCGCGATTGGCAGTTCCACACCCCGACGTTCACGATGGGCAAGTCGTTCGACACCCATGGCCCGATCGGTCCCTGTATCGTTACCGCCGACGAACTGCCGGATCCGCACGGGCTGCGACTCCGGTCCTGGGTCAATGGCGAGCTGCGGCAAGACAATGACACGGGGCAGATGATCCACAATCTGTGGAAGCAGATCGCCTACCTCTCGACCGCTTTCACGTTGGAGCCGGGCGACCTGATCGCCACGGGCACGCCGGAGGGCGTCGGCGTGGGAATGGACCCGCCCCGCTTCCTGCAGCCGGGCGACGTCGTCCGCTGCGAGGTCGAGCGGATCGGCGCGATCGAGAACCGGGTCGCGGGCTGACGAAACAAGACGAGAAGGAGAGCGAGATGGCCGTTCTGGGCGCGTTGTCATTGACGCTGGAAGTGCCGGAGATCGAGACCGGCGTGAAGTTCTACACGGACGCGGGGTTGGCTTCGACGGTTGAGGGGAACGTCGCGCGGCTGCGTTGCGAGGGGCAGGATCGGGACTCGATCGTGCTGCTAGGCGGATATTCGAAGAAGCGGCTGCACCACATCTCGCTGCGTGCCGATGACCTGGACGGTATCGCCGCGAGGATCTGTGAGCACGACGGCAAGATCGTCAACGCGCCCGAGGGATTCGAGGACAACGGCTTGTGGATCGAGGATCCGCACGGGATGCTGATCCATCTCTCGGAGCACGCTGCGGATCCCGAGCTGATGGCCGGCAACCCCTATGAGATCAACGCGCCGGGGCGCGTGGTGCGCAGCCGGCGGTCGGCGATGCTGCCTGGCGCATCCTACCCGGCTGCCCGGCCGCTGCGCCTTGGTCACATCCTGGTGTTCAGCCCCGACGTGCCGAAGAGCGTCGAGTTCGTGACCGAGGCGCTCGGCATGGGGCTCGCCGACCGCGCCCAGGACATCATCGCCTTCTGCTGCGCCAGGAAGGACAGCGACCATCACGTCGTCGCATTCGCTAAGTCGCCGGGCGTCGGCTTCCACCACGCCAGCTTCCAGGTGCACGATCCCGACGAGGTCGGCCGGGGCGGCCGCGCGCTCCACGCCAAGGCGGGCAAGGGCGACTGGGGCTTCGGCCGGCACACGATCGGGTCGAACTTCTTCCACTACATTCAGGATCCGTGGGGCTCATGGTTCGAGTACTACTCCGACATGGATCACATCGACGATTACTCGCTGTGGACTCCCACTAATTACGATATGGCCGATAGCCTCGCGAACTGGGCTCCCGAAGTGCCGCACGACTTCGTTCACAATTACGAGGTCGACTCGCAGCCCGCGCGCGAGCACGCCTGATGGACGGGACGGCGACGGCCGACGACATCCGTCGCCGTTTCGACGCGGCCCCGATGGGCCGGACGCAGATGGCTGCGGTAGCCGTTACCGTCCTCATCTCCGCGCTCGACGGGTATGACGTCCTGTCTGTCACCTTCGCGGCGCCCGCGATCACGCGCGACTGGAACGTCGGCAAGGCCGCGCTCGGCGTCGTGCTGTCGGCGGGGCTTGCCGGCATGGCGCTCGGGTCCCTCCTGCTGGCTCCCCTCGCCGACCTCGTCGGACGACGCAAGCTGGTGCTCGCCAGCCTCGGACTGATGGCTGCGGGCATGTCGCTCTCCGCGTTCGCGCAGTCGCTCCCGCAGCTCGCGGTATGGCGGGTGCTGACCGGGCTTGGCATTGGCACGATGGTAGCCGTCATCAATCCCGTCGCAGCCGAGTTCTCGAACGCGCGCCGCCGCTCGCTGGCGTTGGCACTGATGGCGATGGGTTATCCGATGGGGGGCTTGATCGGCGGGCTGCTCGCCGCGGCGCTGTTACGCCTTTACGACTGGCGGGCCGTGTTCGTGGCGGGCGCGGTCGCCGCCGTACTGCTCGTGCCTATAGTGCTACGGTTCCTCCCCGAACCGCTCGCATTCCTGCTCTCAAGACGGCGCACTGACGGGCTGGAGCGGGTCAATGCGCTGCTCGTACGCTGCGGGCAGCAACCGGTCGCGAGCCTGCCCGCTCCGGCCAGCCGGAGCGAAAGAGGGTACGCGGCTATCTTCGCGCCCACGCAGCGCGCGATCACGCTTCGTCTCACGGCCGCCAACCTTCTGTTCGTGATGACCGTCTATTATGTTCTCAGCTGGCTGCCGCAGATGGTCGCCGACCAGGGGTTTGCGCCGTCTTCAGCCAGCCTGGTTGCGTCGATGGCCAACCTCTTCGGCGTGCTCGGAGGCGTCACGCTCGGGGTCGTCGCCCAGCGCACGGGGCTCCGCCGGACGACGGTGGCGATGATGGTCGGACTGGGCATAGCCACCGCCGCGTTCGGCGTCACACCCGCGTCTCTGCCGCTCCTGATGGCGACGGCCGGTGTCTGCGGGTTCTTCCTGTTCGGAGGCATCGCCGGCATCTACGCCACGCTCGCGACAAGTTTCGACGCCGGCGCGCGTGCCTCAGGAGCCGGCTTTGTGATCGGGATTGGGCGCGTCGGAAGTGCAATCGCGCCGCTGCTGGCAGGCTTTCTCTTCGCGGCGCAACTCGGTCGGGGAGTCGTGTCGGCTACCTTTGCCGCGTTGACGATCATCGCGGGCTTGCTGCTGGCACTCTCCTCGTCGAACAAACGGACCGCTGCCGCCGCGTGAGATCCTGAGGCTTTGGCCTAGTGGCTCGGTCTGGCGCAGCAACCAGCCATTCAGGGCAGATCCGCCAGCTACGGTGAGGCGGCAGCCCAGACCCACAACCAGACGTTCACGACGCAATGTCGGCAGCCTGAGTCCGGTCGTTCGTTCAGCTTGCTTTCTTTGCCTCGAATCAGCTGGCCATCGACCGCCAAGCCTGCCCAAGTAAGGCGAGGAGCTCCATTGTCCGGGTAACATGAGGTAACAGCGACCGCCCGCTTGGCGCATGATCGTCATGATCGTCATGATCGTCATGATCGTCATGATGGCGAACCGCCACTTTTAGCGACGGAGGACAACCCCATGAAGAGCTATGTCGGTTTCGACGTCTCCCTCGCGGAGACAAGCGTGTGCGTGCTGAACGCCGGTGGCAAGGTTCGGTTCGAGGGCAACGCCCGCTCGCCGCGGTCCACCTTCACGCCCAAGTCCGCGCCAAGGTCGCCCGTCGCGCGCCATCGGTCGCGCGCCTCGATGTTCGGCTCGCGCACCTCGGCGTTCGTGTGCGTGAGGATGATCCGGGTCTTGTCCGGGCTGGCCTGGCGCCCCCGTTCCCAGCTGTCGACCAGCTCGGCCCGCGCTTGGCTTTGCGTATCGGCCGCCTGCACCACGCCGTGCCGGTCTTAGGCGTCGATGCTCGCTGCCGTCGGCCCGGTCGCGATCGTCTCGGTCGCGTCCTGCTGCCAACCCTCCCGCTGCCGCCTGATCTCGGCGATCTCGGCCGCGCCGTATCGCTCGGCGACACTGCGGAACGCCGCCCCGGCCTCGATCGCCTGCAGCTGCTCCGGGTCGCCGACGAGCGCCACCTTGGAGCCCGCGTCGTCGTCGACGATGGATCCGATCGACGAACCCACCTGAGGGTCCCGACATACGCCCGCTCGGACGCAGTCCGGGCCGGGTTCACCGGGTATCAGGCACTTTGCTGGCCACGAGTTCGGACGTCTTGCGCTCGATCGACCATAGCAGGCGACGATCGCCTCCGTCCCAGCCGATCGCCTGACCGCCGGTCGGGGTAGTCACGGTCGCCACATGCTCGAGCACGCCGCCCGCCTTGGGGACGCGCAGCACGTACAGCTCGGGGCGGTCGTGGCCGGTCACGTACAGCAGGCCGTCCGGCCCCCATGCCCCGCCCGACGAGCTGCGCGGCGCGAAGCGGGCCAGCACCCGGTCCGGGAACCGCCACGTTTCACGCGGCGCGAAGTCGGGGGTGTACCGCACCAGCGCGGTCGCGCGGTGGTCGCGTCCCGGCTCGCCGCCCTTGCCGTCGTAGTTCGCGTACCCCGCCCACCAGCTACCCCGGCGCCAGTCAAGCCAGGTCAGCGATCCATACCCGCTCGGGAGGTCCCGAACCCGCTCCAGCCGCAGCGTCTCGGCGTCGAACGACAGCACTTGGCTCGTCATCGGCACCCGGGGATAGTTGGACGCCGCGCAGACCAGCGCGCGCCGCCGCCGGACGCAGCTGTTGACGTGGGGGAAGCGCGCCGGGTCGCCGTTCCACACCGCCAGCCGCCGCCCGGTCGCCTTGTCGTACCGCGCGACGGTGCTGTTCGCGACCGCAAAGACCGACCGCACGTCCGCCGCGACGCCCTGATGCGCCTCGGGAGCGCGCAGCCGCCGGACCTCGACAGCGGTAAGCCGGATTATCGCCTGCGCTTGGAGGAGCGCCTCGATCAAAAGCGCAGACTCACGCCGACATCGCCGTTGAACGAATAGATCTCGCGCGAGAAGATCTGGTCGCGGTTCGTCTGATAGAAGGTGTTGGGCGCCTCGTTCAGGTTCGACAACGACCCGAACACCGTCAGCGCGCGCGTCACCTGATAGCTGGCCCGCGCGTCGATCACCGTGCGCGCCTTTTGGTACACGTCCGACGCGGTGCTGGCGCCGACATTCTCGATGAAGTCATCGCGGTAGTTGACCGCCACCCGCGCCTCGAAGCCGCCGTGCTCGAAGAACAGCGAGGCGTTGGCGGTGAAGTCGGACTGGCGGAAGAACGGGATATCCTCGTCCTCGCGTCCGGGCACGGTCACGTCCGAGGTGACGTAGGTGCCGTTCACCGAGACGCCGAAGCCGTCGAGCGGCGCGGGCAGGAAGGTGAGGCGGCGCTGGAGGTTCGCCTCGATGCCGAACAGCTCGCCGCGGTCGGCGTTCTGCGGCTGCGACAGTGTCAGGAGCGGCACGCCCGCGAAGCTCGTATTCCGCAATGTGCGCGTGAAGATCGGGTTCTCCAGCCGCTTGTAGAACAAGCCGACCGAGAAGATGCTGTCGGTGTCGGGGTAGTATTCGGCCGACAGGTCGAACCCTAGCGACTTGTACGGCTCCAGGTCCGGATTGCCCGCGGTGCCCGCGCCGTTATCCTCGGCGAAGGTCGGGACCGAGGCGTCGTAATTGGGGCGACCGATCGTGTTGGTCCACGCCGCCCGCAGGATCACGTCGGGCCGCGGCCGGTAGTTCAAATGGACGCTCGGCAGGACGTCCGTGTATTTCTTGTCGAAGGTCAGTGGCGTGATCCCGGTCGCGCTGCGGATGGAAAAAGCGTCGTACCGTCCCTCTGTCCGTTCCACGCGGACGCCGCCGATGGCGGTCAGGTCGCCGATCGCCAGGCTGACCATCCCATAGCCGGCATAGATGTCCTCCTCGATCCGGTAGTCGAGCGACCGTTCGTTGATCGCGGTCTGCGGCGCGTCGAGCCTGACCAGCGCCGCGTTCTCCTCGTAAAAGCGGAGCACCTGCCGGTAATCGATCGCCGGGCCGAACCTGTAATCGCCATTATAGAAGTCCGTGATTT
>NZ_CAXSHH010000057.1:0-15548 GCF_964237155.1 uncultured Sphingomonas sp.
TGGCGCTCGCCACCGCGCTCGCGTTCTGGCTGTGAACGAGTCTGGAGCCTAAGCCTGTTGCGCATCTCGCTTCGGCTGTTTGCCGTCTTTGGGTGGGCAGTCATTGCGAAGAGAGAGCGGATCACTTTATGGTTTCGATATGATCGATCTTCCAGCTGAGCGACACCAACCATTGATTGAAGGCGCGGCGGAGGTCGAGCAATTTCAACAACTTCTTCCTAAAGCGGTTCGGAGGCTTTCACCGGAGGTACGATATCGGGCAGAAAACGCGCTTGACGGCTTTGCGCGCGCAAAGGTGCTGCTCTCGATAGATAGAGAGATAGCATCGTTCAGAGCAATCACAGCCGCTGAGGAGGCAGCATCCGCCTTAATACGCAGCCTGCAACTACGTGAATATCCAGGCGCTCACCTAGTCGACCTGCGGAGACATCCGCATAAGGCGGCTGTCCCGTTTTTCTTGAACGCCGTCCGGCATGAGATAGCCGGAGACAAAGAAATTAACTTGGTGGTAACGTTGTCAGCTGACCCGCCGAATCTGACCGTTGCTTTGCCGCTCCAACAATTCGTCGACTTGCCGGACGATCTCGCGAATGTGCATCTTCAGCTTGCAGACCCGCTGGGTATGATCGGCTCGAAGCCGGACGTTGAGGAAGGCGACTTCTTCGACGCCGCAGTGCAAAGGGTGGCCGGCTCCCGGAAGGTCGACAAGCTGATCGCAAGCGCGGCCAATGCGCGCAATCGTATCCTTTACGCGCACGATGGTGGACTGCTGTTTAGCCAAGCGACACAGACATCTATCGAGCAAAGAGAGCAGGGCGCGAAGCTATGCTTGCTACTCGCCATCGCAGTGATGCAAGTAGATCATCATCAGGGGATGGCGCTTCAGTGCTTGGCGGGTTTTCTAAAAGTGATTGGACGCTCCGGTACTTCTTAGTTACAAGTCCACTTATCGATCCGGCTTGCTTCCCGATCGAAGCTGTACATCGCGCCCTTTTCTGATCGGCGTGTTCCGTTTCAGAGAACTTGTTTTGCTTGTACGTTAGATCGGACGGACCGTTAAGTTTGGAGATTCTAGTTTGAGAGAACCGCGACACCCCACCCGCTGTTATCTCAGTCCTTAAACGCGAATGTTCATCTGGTAAGAGTCGTAATCTCGCCTTCTCGCGTCACTTAGAAAAAAGTATGAGATATTAAACCCAGATTTTATAAAGTTGCCTTTGCCAAAACTTGGATACTCACGATATCGTTCAAGTTCGTGCTCCTCGAAGGGATGACGAGAAAAGTCATAAAGTATTAGAACTGATGGTCCTGAATGCATCATTAGTTTCTTAATTTCGGTGGTGTTGAATGCTGCTGAAAGAGGGCTTTTCCGGTCCTTTGGCCTACGAACTGCGAGCTCTACAGCGATATTTCCAATCATAAAATCCACATAGCCGTATCCGGACTTCCCACCAGGAAGCCGAACCTTCACTTCGGGCGCGCATACGCGGAAGTACCCCAGGAGGGAAGACCGCACGAGTGGAAGAAGCTCGCGCTCGCTCCACTGATCGAGCCTTAGCGATTTACGAAACGCCCGATCGTGAATGTTGCTATAGAGCAGGTCGAAGGCGTCGACGACTTGCGCAATGGTGACCCGCATCATCGTCGCTTAGCACAGCTTGCAACTGGTACAAAGCGACCGTCCAGCCCCCTCCAATATTGGATTTTCCATGCACCACACTGCTCGGTGAGCACCCGCCCCGCCTCGACCCGTCACGGTCGCTGATGGAATTTTAGGTGAGGGTGCCCATTGCTCTTTTAGGGAACAATACCATCCTCAATGTTGAAAATAGCTATAATTATAGCTATACTGTCCCGATCAGGAATTTCCGATGAGCAGCCATAGCGTGGCGGAGGCGAAGAACGGGTTGCCCGGGCTGATCGACCGGGCGCTCGACGGCGAGGAGGTGCTCATCACCCGGCACGGCCGCGTCGTCGAGATAGGGCCGGCGCTTCCGAAGGGGGTGCCGCCCGCCGACAGGCGCGCCGGCTTCGACCGGCTGCGCGCGCGGCGTGAGGCGCGGCCGTCGATCGATGTTGATTCGAACGACATGTTGCGCGCGCTCGCCGATGAACAACGCTGGTGACCTTCTATCTTAACGCGAGCGTGCTGGTCCCGCTCGTGGTTACGGAAGCGTCATCGCCGACCGTCGAGGCGTTTCTCGACCGGCATGAGGCACGGCTGTTCGTCAGCGAGTTCGCTGCAGCGGAGGCGGCGAGCGGCGTTCGGTACTGATCGGCACCCCCTTCCAATGTTGGATTCTGTGTGCTCCACACTGGTCGGTGAGCACCCGCCCCGCCTTGACCAGCCGCCGCACGTTTGTCGCCGACCGAGCGCGGGGGCGGTGCGTGGACGCCACTCCAATCTCGCCAACTAGCGGCCCAATCCCCTTTGCAAACGGCACGGCTCGTCCGCGGCTCGACATGCTTGTACGCCTATACTTCCCTCAACTTGTTCATGTTCGCCGACACGTGGCTTCCCGTAATCGCGACGTTTTTGGCGTGACCTTTAGTGATCTTCCGCCCTCTACCGCGCAATACCCGGAAAGCCTGGCGACACGGAATTGCCGAACGGGCGTGAACTTCGTTACCTTCGCCCCCCGGCCTGGCGATTCAGATCACCTTCCCCGCGCGGCTCGCCTCGACCCGCGCGGCCCGTCGCTTGCCAAAGGTCCGCATCGGGCGCACCCTTTCCGTTTCATGCGTGGCGCTTTGATCTTCCCCGCCCTTCTGCTCGCCGCAGCCGCCCCCGCGCAGGAAGCGCCGCCCTCGCCCGTCCCCCAGGCGACCGACGAGGGTCTGGCGTTCCTTATGGAACGCGCGCGGATGACTGTGCCCGTCCAGATCGCGGGCACCGGGCCGCACCGCTTCATCATCGACACGGGCGCGCAGCGGACGGTGATCTCGCGCGAGCTGGCGAGCGAGCTCGGCCTGCCGCGCGGCCGCGACGTCCGGCTAGTCGCGATGACCGGCCGGGCCAATGTCGGCACCGTGCTCATCTCGTCGCTGAGCGTCTCGAGCTTCGCGGGCGCGAAGATCGAGGCGCCCGCGCTCGAGCGGCGGCACATGGGCGCGAACGGCATCCTGGGCATCGACACGCTCCAGGGCCACGCGGTCGCGATCGACTTCGACACGGAGACGATGCGCGTCTCCCCCTCCACCAAGCGCGCCCGCCGCAAGCGCGCGGGCGCGCCGGGCGAGATCGTCATCCAGGCGCGCAGCCTGTTCGGCCAGCTCGTCGTCACCGACGCCGATTTCCGCGGCACCAAGGTCCGCGTGATCCTCGATACCGGCACCGAGGTCAGCATGGGCAACGAGGCGCTCCGCCGCCGCGTCGCGCGCTCGCACAAGGGCATGCGCGACATCGAGCTGATCAGCGTCATCGGCGGCAAGTTGGTCGCGGGCTACACTCAGGTGCCGCAGGTCAAGATCGGCGCGGTCACCTTCGAAAACCTGCCCATCGCCTTCTCCGCCTCCGCGCCGTTCAAGGAATGGGGGCTGGAGACCAAGCCCGCTCTGCTGCTCGGCATGGACGCGCTGCGCATGTTCCGGCGCGTGAACATCGACTTCGCCAACCGCGAGGTCCGGCTGACCATGCCGCGCGGGAGCGGCTTCGCGTCGCGCGCGACCTTGCCGGCGACGCGCCCGCAGGGCTAACCTCCGCGCCGACAAGGGGAATGGGCATGATGGGGCGTATGATAGGATGGCTGACGGCGGCGGCGTTGCTGGCCGGGCCGCAAGCGGCGACCGCGCAAGGACGCCCCGACCAGCGCGCCTTCTTCGATCTCTATAAGGAGCTGGTCGAGACCGACACGACGATCAGCAAGGGCGACTGCACCCGCGCCGCCGCGCAGATCGCCGGGCGGATGAAGCGCGCCGGTTACGCCGACCGCGACATCACCCTCTTCTCCGTGCCCGAGCACCCGAAGGAGGGCGGGATCGTCGCGGTGCTGCCGGGCAGCGACACCCGCCTCAAGCCCATGCTGCTGCTCGGCCATCTCGACGTGGTCGAGGCCGACCCCAAGGACTGGACCCGCGACCCGTTCAAGCTCGTCGAGGAACGCGGCTATTACTATGCCCGCGGCACCGTCGACGACAAGGCGATGTCGGCGATCTGGGCCGACACGATGATTCGGCTGAAGGCGGGCAAGCAGGCGCCCAAGCGCACGATCAAGCTCGCGCTGACCTGCGGCGAGGAGACGACCTTCGCCTGGAACGGCGCGCAGTGGCTGACCAAGAACCGCCCCGACCTGATCGCGGCCGAGTTCGTCCTGAACGAAGGCGGCGGCGGTCGCCTGGACGAGACGGGCAAGCGCCAGCTGCTGGCGATCCAGGTCGGCGAGAAGGCGGCGCAGAACTACACCTTCACCGCGACCAACCCGGGCGGCCACAGCTCGCAGCCCGTGCCCGACAACGCGATCTACGAACTCGCCGCCGCGATCCGCGCGGTGCAGGGCTACGAGTTCCCCGTCCGCTTCACCGACACCACCCGCGCCTTCTTCGGCGCGACCGCCAAGGCCCAAGGAGGCGAGGTCGGCGGCGCGATCACCCGCCTGCTCGCGAACCCGGAGGACAAGGCGGCCGACGCGATCGTCAGCCGCGACAAGGCGTTTCACTCGACCCTACGCACCACCTGCGTGACGACGCTCGTCAAGGCGGGCCATGCGGAGAACGCGCTGCCCCAAAGCGCGACCGCAAACGTCAATTGCCGCATCTTCCCCGGCGAGACCGTCGACGCGACGCTCGCCAAGCTCAAGGAGCTCGCGGGGCCCAAGGTCACCGTCACCGCCAATCAGCCGGTGCGCCCGACCGCCAAGCCGCCGGCGCTCGATCCCAAGATCCTGGGACCGGTCACCCGCATCGCGGCGAAGCACTTTCCGGGCGTGCCGGTGCTGCCGCTCATGTCGACGGGCGCGACCGACGGGGTGTTCTTCGCCGCGCTCGGCATCCCCGTATACGGCGTGCCGGGCATCTTTATCGACAAGGACCTGGGCGGCATCCACGGACTGAACGAGCGCATCCGCGTCCGCTCGCTCCATGACGGGCGCGATTATCTCCACGATCTGGTGCTCGCCTATGCCGGATGACGCGCTAACGCCTTGATCTGATTAACGCTCGGCGGCATGGGCGGCGGCATGGTTCCGTTTTCGTTCGGTGGACACGCGCTCCGTGCACACGCATCAGGCGCGGTGCATTGGCCCGCCCGCGCCGCGTTGCTCCTCGCCGATCTCCATTTCGAGAAAGCGAGCTGGTTCGCGATGCGCGGGCAGATGCTCCCGCCCTACGACTCGCTCGCCACCCTCGCCGAGATCGAGGTGCTGGTCGCGGCTACGGCTGCGCGCGAGATCTGGTGCCTGGGCGACAGCTTCCACGATGTCGGCGGCTGCGACCGCCTGCCCGCCGAGGCGCAGCGCCGCCTGCGCGCGCTGACGTCGGCGACGCGCTGGACCTGGATTACCGGCAACCACGATCCCGAGATCCTCGACCGCTGCGGCGGCGAGGTCGCGACCGAGGCGACGGTCGACGGCTTGGTGCTCCGCCATGAGGCCAACCCGCGCGAGCCCGCCTGCGAGCTGTCGGGCCATTTCCACCCTAAGCTGCGCGTCCGCGTCCGCGGGCGTCAGGTCGCGCGCCGCTGCTTCGTCGCGACCCCGACCAAGCTGATCCTACCCGCCTTCGGATCGCTCACCGGCGGGCTCGACGCGACGCACAAGGAGATCCGCCGCGCGGTCGGCGGCGCGGCCGAGGCGTTGTTGCCCGTCGAAGACCGGATGCTGCGCTTTCCTCTCGCCGCTTAGCGCGCGAGCGCCGGAAACCCCACGCGGAAGGCGGCGACCTTGGGCTTGTCCCAGCGAACGATGTACGGATGGGTCGGGTTCTTGCGCCAGAAATCCTGGTGATAGGCTTCGGCCGGGTAGAACGCCCCGCCCTCTATCTTCGTCACGATGGCGCGCGGATAAGCCTTGGCCGCGCCGAGTTGCGCCATGTAGCGCCGGGCGACCAGCCGCTGCTGCGGCGTCTGCGGGAACACCGCGGAGCGGTAGCTCGGTCCCACATCGGGCGTCTGCCGATTAAGCTGGGTCGGATCGTGCGCGACCGAGAAGAAGACGCGGAGCAATGTCGCGTAGCTCACCTGCGCGGGGTCATAGACGATCCGCACCGCCTCGGCATGGCCGGTGCGCTCGGTCGAGACCTGGTCATAGGTCGCGGTCGTGGCGGTTCCGCCCGCATAGCCGGACTGGACCGAGCGGACGCCGCGCACATGCTCGAACACCGCCTCCAAACCCCAGAAGCACCCGCCCGCGAACACGGCGACCTGGTCGTTTCCAGCGCGAGGAACGTCGAGCTTCGCGGCCGGGATCGGCACCGCGCGCTCAGCGACCGCGCCCGTCGAAACGAACGCCCAGCCAAGGGCCGCGATGCTCGTACCGATCGTAAGCGCCCGAAGCTTCACGCTCAGCGCTGCGCCGACGCGCTGCTGCTGAAGTGGCTGGCGAAAGTGCGCGTCGCCTCGGCTGGCTGGAACGCGAGCAGGCCGACCGCGCCGAGTAGGAAGCCGCCGGTGAACTGCCAGATGAAGCTGTGCTTGAGACTGCGCATGACACAATTCCTGTGTTCGGTTTTGGTTAGCTCCCAGATCATGAGCGACACGGGTCGCCGCAAGGAGCGATGCGGCAACCTATAGTTTCGGCGGGTGAACGGACGCTGGAGCGGTCGTTCATTCGCGGGCCAGCTTCATGTCAGCGCGCGGCATGCCTCCTGGATGCGCGCGCATGCTTCGCGCAGCAGATCGTCCGAGGTGGCGTAGCTGATCCGCATCGCCGGCGAGAGCCCGAAGGCCGCCCCCTGCACCGCCGCGACGCGCGCCTCGTCGAGCAGATAGGTGACGAACGCCTCGTCGCTATCGATTACCCTGCCGCCCGGCGTCCGCCGCCCGATCAATGGGGCGAAGGATGGATATACGTAGAACGCGCCGTCGGGCTTGGGACAGGTCATCCCCTCGATCTCGCCCAGCATCGACAGCACCAGGTCGCGCCGGACCTGGAACGCCAGGTTGCGCTCATGGAGGAAGGACTGGTCGCCCTTCAGCGCGGCGGTGGCGGCGGCCTGCGAGACCGAGCACGGGTTGGAGGTCGATTGCGACTGGAGCTTGGCGATCGCCTTGATCAACCAGGGCGCGCCGCCCGCGAAACCGATCCGCCAGCCGGTCATCGCATAAGCCTTCGAGCAACCATTCACCGTCAGGATGCGGTCGTACAGCTCGGGACAGGCTTGTGCGATCGTCGCGAACTCGAAGCCGTCATAGACGATATGCTCGTACATATCGTCGGAGAGCACCCACACATGCGGGTGCCGCGCCAGCACCTCGCCAAGCGCGCGCAGCTCGCCCGCCAAATAGGCCGCGCCCGTCGGGTTCGAGGGCGAGTTGATGATCACCCACCGCGTCCGGGGCGTGATCGCCGCGTCGAGCGCCTCGGGGGTGAGCTTGTAATCCTGCTCCGGCCCGGCGGGCACGGCGACCGGCGTGCCGCCCGCGAACTGGACGATATCGGGGTAGCTCACCCAATGGGGTGCGGGGATAACCACCTCGTCGCCCGGCTCGACGGTGGCGACGATCGCGTTGAACAGGGTCTGCTTGCCGCCGACATTCACCGTGATCTGGTCGGTGCCGTAGGTCAGGCCGTTGTCGCGCCTGAACTTGGCGACGATCGCCGCCTTCAGCTCGGGCGTGCCGTCGACATCGGTGTATTTGGTCTTTCCCGCGCGGATCGCCGCGATCGCGGCCTCCTTCACGAAATCCGGCGTGTCGAAATCGGGCTCTCCCGCCCCCAGTCCGATCACGTCGATGCCCTGCCGTTTCAATGCACCGACGCGCGCGGAGACGGCGAGCGTGGGGGACGGGCTGATGCGGGCGAGCGCGGCGGATGGCTGCATGGGCTGACTCCGGGGAGGAGCGCCGCTCATACCGATGCGCCCGCCCAAACCGCAACCGCCGGCATGAGACCGCGAAGCGCGTTGCCGATGAAGAAGCCGCCCGCGAGGTCGGCGGCGGTCACGTCCGCCTCGACCGCTCGCCCCTCGGCGATCAGCGCCTCGCGCAGCACCCCGGGGAGAAGTCCGCGCGAAAGCGGCGGCGTGACGAGCCGGTCGCCCCGGGGCACGAAGAGCGAAGTAAAGCTGCCCTCGGTCAAAAGGCCGTCCCCATCCTCGAACAACACCTCGAACCCGCCCGCATCGCGGCGAGCTTGGTCATAGAAGGCGCGGTCGGTCGTCTTGTGGCGGAGGCGGAAGTCGCTCGGGTGGACGGGAAACGGTTTGATCGACACCGCGACGGGCGCGGGCGGTGCGGGCGGCATGGCGCCGGTCTCGATCGACATCGCCCCATCGCGCGCGAGCAGCAGCCGGACGCGCGAAGCGCCGCGCAGGCGAAAAGTCGCCGCCTGCAGTTCGTTGCGCGCGCCGTGCCGGTCGAAGGCGAAGCCGAATAGCTCGGCGCTCCGCCGCATCCGCTCGAGGTGGCGTTCGAGCAGGGCGATCCCCTCCTCCGGGTCGAACGCCATCGTCTCGATCAGGTCGAATCGGCGGTGGGCGGCCCCGAGGAACGCGGCCTTGGCGAGGCATTCGTTCCATTCCGCGCCGACGGTCGAGTCGGCGACGATGCCCGATCCGAGACCGATCAGCGCCGGGGACGCGCCGCCCTCGATCACGAGCGTGCGGATCGCGACGTTGAACGCCGCGTCGCCGCCCGCGTCGATCCGGCCGATCGAGCCGGTATAGGATCCACGCGGCGGCGCCGCCTCGACCGCGTGGAGCGCCTGTTGCGCGCGAACCTTGGGCGCGCCGATGATCGAGCCGCAGGGAAAGGCGGCGGCAAGCATGTCGATCGCGTCCAGGTCGGGGGCGAGCGCGGCGGTGACGACCGACACCATCTGGTGGATCGTCGGATAGGTCTCGACCGCGAACAGCTCAGGGGTAGCGACGCTGCCAGGGACGGCGACGCGAGACAGGTCGTTGCGCAGCAGGTCGACGATCATGAGGTTCTCGGCGCGCTGCTTCGGGTCGGCGGCGAGCGCCTGGGCGGCGGCCGCATCGTCGGCCGGGGTCGCGCCCCGACGAGCGGTGCCCTTCATCGGGCGGCAGGTCAGGCGGCGGTCCTCCAGCGTGAAGAACAGCTCGGGCGAGAAGGACAGGAGCGTGCGCGCGCCGGTCGCGACCACCCCGCCCCACCCCGCACCCGCGCTCGCCCGGAGCGCGGCGTAGATCGCGAGCTGGTCGCCCGCGAACGGCACGGCGGCACGGAAGCTGAGGTTCGCCTGATAAAGATCGCCTGCCGCGATCAGCTCGTGGATCTTGGCGAACTCATCGGCGTAGGTGCCCTCGTCCATGCAGGGGCGCGGCTCGCCGACCCACGCGCCCGCCGGGTCGGGGAGATGCGCGGCGACGTCCGTTTCCTCCCACCGCTCGAACAGCCCGAACCAGACGAGCGGCGCGGGCGCGGCGGGGTGGGGCAGCGTGGGCTCGAACGCCGCGCCGGCCTCGTAGGCGAGATAGCCGGCGGCATGCAGCCCCTCGGCGTTGCCCGCGCGGACCGCTTCCAGCGCGGGGGCGATCTCCACGACCCCGTGCGCCTCGATCACCCGGACAGGCCTGCGGTACAACCGCCCCGCCGCGCCGCCGGGGCGGGCGTCGTCGAGGAGCACGTACGGTTCGGGCCAGGCGGACATCGCCCGAGCGATGCGCGAGGCGACCGCCCGACGGCAAGCGATGATTGCCGCCATGGGCTCACCGGCCTATCCCGGTCCGCATGAGCAACCCTCCCCTACGCGCGCAGATCGTCCCGGTGACGCCGATCCAGCAGAACTGCACGCTCGTCTGGTGCACCGCGACGATGAAGGCGGCGGTGGTCGATCCCGGCGGCGACCTCCCCAGGATCCGGCGCGCGATCGAACAGGCGGGGGTCACGGTCGAGAAGATCCTGCTCACCCACGGCCACATCGACCATGCTGGCGAAGCCAAGCCGCTCGCCGACGAGTTGGGCGTGCCCATCGAGGGGTCGCACGAGGCTGACCGCTTCTGGCTCGCGCGGCTCGACGAGGACGGGCGTAGCTGGGGCATCCGCGGCGTGCCGTTCGAACCCGACCGCTGGCTGGTCGAGGGCGACGTGGTGACGGTTGGGGACCTGGGCTTCGATGTGTACGAGACGCCGGGGCACACGGCGGGGCATGTGGTGTTCCACCACCGTCCGTCGCGCTTCGCGCTGGTCGGTGACGTGCTGTTCCAGGGTTCGGTCGGGCGAACCGACCTGCCGCAGGGGAACCACCCCCAGCTGATCCGGTCGATCACGGAGAAGCTATGGCCGCTGGGGAACGAGACGGCGTTCATCCCGGGTCATGGACAGCCCAGCACCTTCGGGCATGAGCGCGAGCACAACATGTTCGTGAGCGACCGGGCGCTGGCGGCGTGAGGGGCGGCGACGCGCCGGATGTTGCCGAAGGTGCCGTCGTTCGACGGGGTAAATTGCACCATTCTTGGCGTAAGTCATTGATTTAGCGCCTGGATATTCGAAACGGCCCGCGACGGTTGATGCCGACTCGACGATCATCGAGCGTTATCGACGCGAACTCAACGCATATGGCCGGTCGCGGGTGTGATCGCGGGCACCGAGCGGATGGCGGGGGTCAACGATGAGAAAGAGCATGCGACTATTTTAGCCGGGCCGGTGCGTGTAGGACAGCGCCGTTTCCCGGGAGCCGGCCGTGTTCACCCCCGCGCGGTGGTGGCGTCGACGTCCTTGACGGCGGGGGAGTAGGCCCCCGTGAGCGGCACGGAGATCGCCCACAGCGCGAGCAGGAGCTGGAGGAGCAGCGTCATCCCGGTGCCGGTCATTCGCCCGACGTTCCAGCCGTCCATCCCCAGCCCGTGCGCGATGCGGGCGACCAGGAACAGCGCGGCGGCGCTCCAGAGCCAGACCGACGTGCCCGCCGCGAATTCGAGCAGCAGCACCAGGACCAGCACGATCGGCGCGTTCTCGGCGAAGTTGGCGTGGGCGCGCATGCGGCGCAGCACCCGCTCGTTGCCGCCATCGCCCAGCGACACCTTCTCGGAACCGCGGACCTGGCCGACGCGGAACGAGAGCCAGAGGTTGATGAGCGCGAGCGCACCCGCGAGTACCATCGTGATCGGCAGCGTGGTCGTGAACATCGGTCGATCCCCCAATCGGTGTTCCCCGGCCCTGGCAGTCCGCCGCCGTGCTTGCAACGGCGGGTCGAATCGCTATAGCGCCACGCTTCGCGACGCGTCCGGTCCGGGAGTCTTCACGGCCTCGGGCGATATCGGGCGCGCCAACGTCCCGACCAGCTAAGGTGCCGAAATGGCCGTCCCCAAGAGAAAAACTTCGCCCTCCAAGCGCGGCATGCGTCGCGGTCACGACTCGCTGACCGTCGCGTCGTTCCAGGAGTGCCCGAACTGCGGCGAGCTGAAGCGCCCGCACAACCTTTGCAACTCGTGCGGGCATTATAACGGCCGCGAGATCGTCGCGGTCGAGGCGTAGAACCCGACCGGGAGGACCAGCTGGGGATGTCCGACAGCGACTGGATCGCGGTCGACGCGATGGGTGGCGATGACGGGCTCCAGGTGATGCTGGCGGGTGTCGCGCGCGCGCGAAGCGCGGCGGAGGGCATCCGCTTCCTGCTGGTCGGCGACGAAGCGCGCATCGCGCAGGGGCTGGGGGCGCATCCGGGCCTGCGCGCCGGGTCGGAGATCGTCCACGCGCCCGAGACCGTCTCCTCCTCGGAAAAGCCGAGCGTGGCCATGCGTCGGGCCAAGAAGACCTCGATGGGCGTCGCGATCGACCTGGTGAAGCGCGGCCGCGCCGCCGCCGCCGTGTCGTCGGGCAACACGGGCGCGATGATGGCGATGGCCAAGCTGTCGCTTCGCATGATGCCCGGCATCGACCGGCCCGCGCTCGCCGCGCCCTTGCCGACCTTGGGCGACAACGATGTCGTCATGCTCGACCTCGGCGCGAACGCCGAGTGCGACGCGCGCAACCTGGTGCAGTTCGCGGTCATGGGGGCCGCCTTCGCCCGCACGGTGCTCGATCTCGACTCCCCCCGCGTCGCGCTTCTGAATATCGGGTCCGAGGACCAGAAGGGCACCGACACGATCCGCGAGGCCGCTTCCCTGCTCAAGGAGGCAGGGCATCTGCCGATGCGGTTCGACGGCTTCATCGAGGGCGACCGGCTCAGCCGGGGCGAAGTCGACGTGATCGTGTGCGACGGCTTTTCGGGCAACATCGCGCTCAAGACCGCCGAGGGCACCGCGCGCTTCGTGGCGGACCTGCTGAAGCGCGCGTTCCGTTCGTCGGTGCGATCCAAGGTCGGCTTCCTGATCTCGCGTCCCGCGACGGAGCTGCTGCGCGACCATCTCGACCCGAACAAGCACAACGGCGCGGTCTTTCTGGGGTTGAACGGCATCGTCGTGAAGAGCCATGGCGGCGCGAACGAGCTGGGTGTCGCCACCGCGATCGGCAACGCGGTCAAGATGGTGCGCCACGACCTGACCCGGCGGATCGCGGAGGACCTGAACCGGTTCGAGGCGGTGGGCGAAGCGGGCGTGGCGGCATGATCCGCTCCGTGATCACGGGCACGGGATCGGCGCTGCCGGTCCGGCGCGTATCGAACGCCGAACTGGCGAAGACCGTGGACACCACCGACGAGTGGATCGTCGAGCGTACCGGCATCCGCTTCCGCCACCTCGCCGGCGAAGGCGAAACCACGGCCTCGCTCGCCACCGACGCCGCGCGATGCGCGATCGCGGCGGCGGGGATCGAGGCGTCCGACATCGACCTGATCGTGCTGGCGACGGCGACGCCCGACCAGACCTTTCCGGCGAGCGCGACGATCGTCCAGGCGAAGCTCGGCATCCTCGACTGCGTCGCGTTCGATGTCGGCGCGGTGTGTTCGGGCTTCCTCTATGCGGTGCAGGTGGCGGACGCGATGCTGCGCGCGGGGGCGCACAGCCGCGCGCTGGTGATCGGCGCCGAGACGTTCAGCCGCATCCTCGATTGGGAGGACCGGGCGACCTGCGTGCTGTTCGGCGACGGCGCGGGCGCGATCGTGATGGAGGCGCGCTCGGATGCGGGGGAACGCGGCGTCCTCGCGGTCAAGCTGCATGCCGACGGGCGCTATAACGAGCTGCTGTATGTCGATGGCGGGCCATCGACGACGGGCACGGTCGGCAAGCTTCGGATGAAGGGGCGCGAGGTGTTTCGCCACGCCGTCAACAACCTGTCGGCGGTGATGACCGAATCGCTGACGCTGGCGGGGCTGGACGCCGCCCAAGTGGATTGGGTCGTGCCGCACCAGGCGAATGCGCGCATCCTCGACGCGACCGCCAGGAAGCTTGGGCTCGACCCGACAAAGGTGGTGGTGACGGTGGACCAGCACGCCAACACGTCGGCCGCGTCGGTGCCGCTGGCGCTCGACCACGCGGTGCGCGACGGGCGCATCAGGCCGGGGCATCTCGTCGTGCTGGAAGCCATGGGCGGTGGGTTCACCTGGGGCGCGGCGGTGGTCCGCTTTTGATCCATGCGATTCGGGACGGAAGGGATCGCCGCCGACCCCTTCCGATCCGGCTGGATTACATATAACACCCGGCTTATCGGGGGAGTGAGATCGTGGATCAGACAGGGACGTTGACGCGGGCCGACCTGGCCGAGGCGTTGCACAAGGAGATCGGGTTGAGTCGCGCCGACTCCGCGCAGATCGTCGAGCAGATACTGAGGGAGATGTGCGAGTCGCTATCCGGTGGCGAGAACGTCAAGATCTCCGGCTTCGGCACCTTCGTGCTGCGCGACAAGGGCGAACGCGTCGGGCGCAACCCCAAGACGGGCGTCGAGGTGCCGATCGCGCCCAGGCGCGTGCTGACGTTCCGCGCGAGCCAGATGATGCGCGAGCGCATCGTCGCGTCGACTTGACCGAATTCGGTTCGACGGCTTCGGGGACCTGACCGCCATGGGAACGCCCCCCAAGGCGGCGGGCGCGTTCCGCACCATCGGCGAGGTCGCGGCCGAGCTGAATGTCGCGCAGCATGTGCTGCGTTATTGGGAGACGCGCTTCCCCCAGCTCCGCCCGCTCCAGCGCGCGGGCAACCGGCGCTATTACCGGCCGGAGGACGTGACGCTCGCGAGGCGCATCGACGAACTGCTCAACCGCGACGGATATACGGTGAAGGGTGTCCAGCAGCTGCTCGCGCGTGAGGGCGGCGCCCCGGTCGAGGCGGTCGCGCCACCCCCGGACGCGATGGCATTCCCGGACGTGCTGGCGACGCTGCGAGCGATCCGCGCGGGACTAACCGACGCGTTGCGGGCGGACGAGGCCTGAGCCACCGTCACCGCTCGCGCGTGGTCGCGAACGCCACCTTCGGATAGCGGTCGGCCATGTAGCCGATCTCCCATGCGCTCTTGGCGAGTAGCACCGGGTTGCCGTCGCGGTCCTTGGCCATGCCGCCGCGATTGAGCTCGGCGAAGGCGCGCAGGTCGGCGGGGTCGGCGGCCGACAGCCAGCGCGCGGTCTCGAACGGCGCGGGCTCGAGCCCGGCGGCGACCTTGTACTCCGCGTCGAGGCGGCTGAGCAACACGTCGAGCTGGAGCTGGCCGACGACGCCGATCACCCAGTTGGAGCCGATGTCGGGATAGAAGACCTGCGTCACCCCCTCCTCCGCCATGTCGTCGAGGGCTTTCCTGAGCTGCTTGGTCTTGGTCGGGTCCTTGAGTTGCACCCGGCGCAGGATCTCGGGCGCGAAGTTGGGGAGGCCGGTGAAGCGGATCGCCGCGCGCTCGGACAGCGTGTCGCCGACGCGGAGCGTGCCGTGGTTGGGGATGCCGATGATATCGCCGGGATAGGCCTCGTCGGCGACCTCGCGATTCTGCGCGAAGAACAGGATGGGCGAATGGACCGCGATCGGCTTGCCGGTCCCCGAGGGCGTCAGCTTCATGCCGCGCTTGAACACGCCCGAGCACAGCCGCATGAAGGCGATGCGGTCGCGGTGCTGCGGGTCCATGTTCGCCTGGACCTTGAACACGAAGCCCGTGACCTCGGCGGCGTCGGGCGAGATCGGCGCGGGCTCGGCGGGCTGCGGCCGGGGCGCGGGCGCGTGGAGGCCCAGCGCGCCGATCAGCTCGGCGACGCCGAAATCCTTGAGCGCCGAGCCGAAGAACACCGGGGTCAGGTCGCCCGCGCGGTAACGGTCGGCGTCGAACGAAGCGTAGCCGCCTTGCGCGAGCTCGACCTCGTCGGCGATGGCGGGCGGGAGGACGGGCGCGGCGTCGGTGCGGCCCTGGAAGGTTCGCGCCGGGCCGTCGGGGCGGTAGACCGCGCCGCTCGTCAGGTCGAGCACGCCCTCGAACTCGCCGCCCATGCCGACGGGCCAGCTCATCGGGCAAACGTCGAGTTGAAGCTGGTCGGCGATCTCGTCGAGCAGCGCGAACGGGTCGCGGCCCTCGCGGTCGA
>NZ_CAXSHH010000058.1:0-15526 GCF_964237155.1 uncultured Sphingomonas sp.
CTTCTGGCCCCAGCGGCCCTCGGCGGCGAGCGCGTCGCGGATGTTCTCGATCCGGGTCGGGTCGCGGTGCCAGCCGATGTCGACGCCGGCCAGGTCCGCCATCTGGAACGGGCCCATGGGCATGCCGAACGCGACATGGACGCGATCGATCTGTTCGGGGGTCGCGCCCTCCATCAGCAGCTTGTTGGCCTCAAGCTGGCGCGGCATCAGCATGCGGTTGCCGATGAAGCCGTAGGTGACGCCGGCCACCACCGCGACCTTGCCGATCTTCTTGGCCAGCGCCATCACGGTGGCGAGCACGTCGGGCGCGGTCGCGTCGCCGCGCACGACCTCCAGCAGCTTCATGACGTTGGCGGGCGAGAAGAAGTGCATCCCCACCACGTCGCCGGGCCGCGAGGTGGAGGCGGCGATCTCGTCGATGTCGAGGTACGACGTGTTCGACGCCAGGATCGCGCCGGGCTTGCAGATCGCGTCGAGCTTGCCGAAAATCTCCTTCTTCACGTCCATGCTCTCATAGACGGCCTCGATGATCAGGTCGCAATCGGCGAGCGCGGACAAGTCGAGCGTGGGGGTGAGCGCGGCCATGGCGGCTTCGACCTGTTCGGGCTTCATCCGGCCCTTCGCCGCGGTCGCCTCGTAATTCTTGCGGATGACGGCCGCGCCGCGCTCCAGCGCCTCGGCCTGCATCTCGACGATGGTGACGGGGATGCCCGCGGTCAGGAAGTTCATCGAGATGCCGCCGCCCATCGTGCCCGCGCCGATTACGCCGACCTTGTTGATGGGGCGAAGCTGCGTGTCGGCGGGGACGTCGTCGATCTTGGCGGCCTGGCGCTCGGCGAAGAAGATGTGGCGTTGCGCGGCGGACTGGACGCCCATCATCAAGCGCATGAACTCCTGCCGCTCGAACTGGATGCCTTCCTGAAAGGGTACCTCGGTCGCCTTGACGACGCAGGCGATGTTGGCGGCGGGGGCGTCGAAGCCGCGGAACTTGCGGGCGTTCTCCTTGGTGAACGCCGCCACGACGGCCGGGTCGGCCGCGACCGTCCGCTCGCTCGCGCGCGGGATCGGGCGCGCGGCGGCGATCTCCCTGGCGAACGCGACCGCGTCGGCCTCCAGGGCTCCTTCGTCGCCCTCGCCGACGATCCTGTCGACCAGCCCGGCCTCGTGGGCGCGCTTGGCCGCGATCGGGTTGCCCGTCGCGGTCATCTCGAGCGCGAGCTTGAGCCCCGCGACGCGCGGCAGCCGCTGGGTGCCGCCCGCGCCCGGGAGCAGGCCAAGCTTCACCTCGGGAACACCGAGCTTGGCCGAGGGGACGGCGACGCGGTAGTGGCAACCGAGCGCGATCTCGCACCCGCCGCCGAGCGCGGTGCCGTGGATCGCGGCGATGACGGGCTTGGGGCTCGCCTCGATCATGTCGACGACGGTGGGGAGGCCCGGCTCCTGCATCGGCTTGCCGAATTCGGTGATGTCCGCCCCCGCGAAGAAGGTGCGGCCTTCGCAGCGGATCACCATGGCCGCCACGGCCTGGTCGCCCACGCCCTCGGTGATCGCGGCCTCCAACCCCTGGCGGACGGCCGCGCCGAGCGCGTTTACGGGCGGGTTGTCGGAAACGATCACCAGGATGTCGCCTTGGCGCTCGGTGCGGATGGGGGAGGTCACGTTCGTATTCTCCTAATTTCGAATCAGTTCAGCGCCGCGTAGATCATCGTCTTGATCTCGCGGCGGATGGGATAGAGCGTGCTCGGCGACAGCTGGGTCAGGAACACCATCGTCAACCGCTCGACGGGATCGACGAAGAAGCCCGTGGAGAACATGCCGCCCCAGTAGAATTCTCCTGCCGACCCGGGGACCATCGAACGCGCGGAGTCCATGTTGACCGCGAAGCCGAGCCCGAAGCCCGTTCCGGCGAGCGACGCCTCGCTGAACAGCGACCGGGACCAGCCCGCCAGGTCGCCGTTCCCGGGGATGTGGTTGACCGTCATCAGGTCCAGGGTCTTGCGCCCGAGGATGCGGACGCCGTCCAGCGTCCCGCCGCCTAGCAGCATCGTGTTGAACCGGTGATAGTCGCGCGCGGTCGACACGAGGCCGCCGCCGCCCGAGTATAGTTTCGGCGCGCGGCTCCAGGCGCTCGTCTCGCCCCGATCGTACATGACGCGGCCCCGGCCCGGCGCGAAGGCGTAGCAGTCGGTCAGCCGGTCGAGCTTATCGGCGGGCACCTGGAAGAAGGTGTCGTCCATCCCGAGCGGCCCGAAGACGCGGGTGGCGAAGAACGCGTCAAGCGTCATGCCCGACACCTGCTCGATCACAGCGCCGAGCACGTCGGTCGCGACCGAATAGTTCCACGACGTACCGGGCGAGAACTCGAGCGGCAGTTTCGCCAGTTCGGTGACGAAGCTTCGCATATCATACTCGCCGTGCCAGTCGTCGAGCCTGCGTTCGCGGTAGGCCGCGTCGACGTTGGTGCGGTCCTGAAAGGAGTAGGTCAGGCCCGCGGTATGGCGGAGCAGGTCGACCATGCGCATCGGCTCGTCGGTCGGCTTGGTGCGGAACGGCAGCCCGGCGCCGCCGCCGTCATAAACACCGATGCCCTTGAACTCGGGGAGGACGTGATGGACGGGGGTGTCGACCGCGACCAGTCCGTCCTCTACAAGCATCATGAAGGCGACCGAGGTGATCGGTTTGGTCATCGACGCGATGCGGAACAGCGATCCCTCGTCGATCGCCGGACCACCTTCCCTGGCCGTACCCTGGCTGGAGAAGTGGACCACCGCGCCGTCCCGCGCGACGAGCAGCTGGGCGTTGGGGAGCAGGCCGGTGTCGAGATAACGGTCGCGCAGGAACGCGTCGATCCGCGCCAGGCGGGCGGGACTGAAGCCGTGCGCGCCCGCGTCCGCGATCATCATGTCCTGTCCATACCCCTGCTTCCAAACACGCGCGCTCCTATGGCCTTGAGCCGCGCGCGGATCAACTCTAACCTTGGAGGGGACAAGTGGGTTCGCGCAAACCCGTTCTTCGATCGGAGAGATGAGACCTTGGCCAGCGAACCCCTGATGCCCCTTCCCGCCGGATGGCCCGCCATGACGTTGGAGCAGGCGCGCGCCGCGCTGACCGCGCCCGGCGCGAAGTTCGAGATGGAGGAGCTGGAGATCGACGGGCGGCGCACCCGGGTGTGGAAGAACGCGCCGCCCTCGCTCTCCTCGCTGCTCTCGGCGACGCGCGCGTTCGGCGACAAGGTGTTCACCGTCTACGAGGACGAGCGCGTCAGCTACGACGCCAACCACCGCGCGACGGCCGCGCTCGCCAGGCATCTGGCGGGCCTGGGCGTCGGCCGGGGCGACCGCGTCGCGCTCGCCATGCGCAACCTGCCCGAATGGGTCGCGAGCTTCTTCGCGATCACGGCCCTCGGCGCGATCGCGGTGCCGCTCAACGCCTGGTGGACGGGCGCGGAGCTCGAATACGGATTATCGGATTCCGGGTCGAAGGTGCTGATCGTCGACGACGAACGCCATGCTCGTCTGGTCGAGATCTATCGGCGACTGCCTGACCTGGCGCATGTGCTCGTGACCCGCGCGAGCACGCCGCTCGACGGCGTCGCGTCGCGGTTGGAGGATGTCGTCGGCGCGCCGGGCGAATGGCACGCGTTGCCGGACCGCGACCTCCCCGTCCCGACGATCGCGCCCGACGACGACGCGACGATCTTCTACACCAGCGGCACGACCGGCGCGCCCAAGGGCGCGCTCGGCACGCATCGCAACCTGACGACCAACATCATGTCGAGCGGCTATTCGTCCGCGCGGACGCTGCTGCGCCGGGGCGAGATTTCGCCCGTCGCGCCGGCGCCCAAGGTGATGCTGCTCGTGATCCCGCTGTTCCATGTGACCGCGTGCAGCGCCACCCTGATGGCCGCGATGGCGAGCGGATCGTCGATGGTCTTCATGCGCAAATGGGACACGGTACGCGCGTTCGAGATCATCGAGCGCGAGCGCGTCAACATGACCGGCGGCGTGCCGACGATCGCCTGGCAGCTGCTCGAGCATCCCGACCGTGCGAACTACGACCTCTCCTCGATCGAGACGATCCTGTATGGCGGCGCCCCGTCCGCGCCCGATCTGGTGACGCGCATCCATGCCGAGTTCGGCGCGATGCCCGGCAACGGCTGGGGCATGACCGAGACGATGGCGACGGTCACCAGCCACGCGGGCGAGGATTACCTGAACCGTCCGACCAGCGCCGGCCCGCCAGTCGCGACCGCCGACCTGAAGATCATGGACGAGGAGGGCCGGACCGAGGCGCCGCCGGGCAACGTCGGCGAACTATGGGCGCGCGGGCCGATGATCGTGCGCGGATATTGGAACAAGCCCGACGCGACGGCCGCGACCTTCGTGGACGGCTGGATCCGCACGGGCGACCTCGCGCGGCTGGATGACGAGGGTTTCTGTTACGTCGTCGACCGCGCGAAGGACATCGTCATCCGGGGCGGCGAGAACATATACTCGACCGAGGTGGAGAACTGCCTCTACGCGCATCCGGCGGTGACCGATTGCGCGCTGATCGGGCTCCCGCACCGGACGCTCGGCGAGGAACCCGCCGCCGTCGTCCATCTCGCGCCGGGCGCGGAGGCGACCGAGGCCGAGCTCCAGGCCTGGGTCAAGAAGCACCTGGCGGTGTTCAAGACCCCCGTCGCGATCCGTTTCGTGGCCGAGGTGCTGCCGAGGAACGCCAACGGCAAGATCCTGAAACGCGACCTGAAGGCGCTGTTCGAGGACCGCGCGGCGGCTTGAGCGCCGCCCTCTCCCGCTTGTGCGGGAGAGGGTCACATCATCGGAGGACGCGCTTCACCGCGTGGCGCCAGCCCGCGAGCCGCGCCTCGCGCTCGTGCGCGCCGATTGCGGGCTCGAACCGCTCGATCTCGCCGCGCATGGTCGTCGCCTCGTCCAGCGTCGCGAACAGGCCGACGCCGATCCCCGCCAGCATCGCCGCGCCGAGCGCTGTGGTCTCGGTGAAGCGCGGGCGTTCGACGGGGAGGGCGAGAATGTCGGCGAGATCCTGAGCCAGCCAGTCGTTCGCGACCATGCCGCCGTCGATGCGAAGGCTGGCCCAGTCCTGACCGTCGGCGGCGAAGGCGGTTTTCAGATCGTGCGCCTGGTAGCACTGCGCCTCGAGCGCGGCGCGCGCGACATGCGCGCGGGTGGCGGAGAAGCTCAGCCCCGACAGGCTGCCGCGCGCGTCGGGTCGCCACCAGGGCGCGCCGAGGCCCGACAGCGCGGGGACAAGGTACACGCCGGCATTGTCGGGGACGCTCCGCGCGAGCGCCTCCGTCTCGGCGGCCGTCCCAATCAGGCCGAGCGCGTCGCGAAGCCACTGGACCAGGCTCCCCGCCACGAACACCGATCCCTCCAGCGCGTAGGCGCGCTCGCCGCCGAGCTGCCAGGCGACGGTGGACAGAAGCCGGTGGTCCGAAGCCAGCTTGCGACCCGTATGGGTCAGGATGAACGCGCCCGTGCCGAACGTCGCCTTGGTCTCGCCGGGCTCGAGGCAGGCCTGGCCGATCGATGCCGCCTGCTGGTCGCCCACCAATCCACGGATCGGGATGGGCGACCCAAAGGCGCGGGTCTCGCCGAAGCGACCGGCGCAGTCGACGATCTCGGGCAGGACGGCGCGGGGGACGCCGAACAGGTCGAGGAGGCCGTCGCCCCACCCGCCCGTTTCCAGGTCCATGAGCGCGGTCCGGCCGGCGTTGGTCGCGTCGGTGAGGTGGAGCCCGCCCGTCAGCTTCCAGACGAGCCAGCTCTCGACGGTGCCGACCGCGAGCCGGTCGCCCGCCGCCGCCAGCTCGGGCCATTCGCGCATCGCCCAGCCGATCTTGGAGCCGGAAAAGTACGGGTCGAGCAGCAATCCCGTCCTGGCCTGCACCATCGCCTCGTGCCCCGCATCGCGCAGCGCCCGGCACCGGTCGGCGGTGCGGCGATCCTGCCAGACGATCGCGGGCGCCAGCGGCTCGCCCGTATCCCGATCCCAGAACACCACCGTCTCACGCTGGTTGGTCACGCCGATCGCCGCGATCCGTTCCGGCCCGCCCGCGCCCGCCACGATGGTGCCCGCTACCCGAAGCGACCGCCCCCAGATCTCGGCGGCGTCGTGCTCGACCCAGCCGGGGCGGGGGTAGCCCTGCGTCAGCGGCGCGGCCTCGCTGGCGACGCACTCGCCCGTCGGCCGGAACAGCATCGCGCGCGTCGATGTGGTCCCCTCGTCGATGACCAGCAGATATTCGCCCATCGGGACAGGTTAGGCGGGATACCCGGCCCGCGTAAACCGCGCTAAGCTCCCCGGCCATGGCCGACCGCGACCCAGAACTGCTGCCCCCGACCATCCTGGACGATGCCGCGGACTCGGCGTTCGGGTTGCCTGCGGGCGTGACGGCCGAGGATGCGATGCGGGTCGCGATGCGGCGCGACCGGCTGCTCGCCGCACTGACGCTGACGGCGGGGGCCGGGCTGATGCTCGGGCTGCCTTTCGCGCTCAAGGCCGGGGCGGAGTTCTTCCTGCCGCTCACCGCCGCCCTGGTCGTCGCGGTCGCGCTCGTACCCCTGCTCGAATGGCTGGAGCGGCGGCGCGTGCCGTCGTCGCTCGCGGCGCTGTCGTGCGTGCTGCTGTTCCTCGTCGCCGCCAACGTCGCGCTGGCGGCGATCATCGTGCCCGCGACCGACTTCTTCCAGCTGTTGCCGTCGCGGATCAACCGTATCCAGGCCAATCTCCAGCCGCTGCTCGACGTGTATTCCAACCTCGAACGCTACGCCAACCGGACCTTGCGCCAGATCGCGTCCACCCCGGCGCGTCGGCCCCAGGCCTCCGCGGTCGCGCCGCCGGGGTCGATCCTGGAACTCGCCGCCACTTCGGCGCCCGCCGCCATCATCCAGTTCTTCTTCGCCATCCTGGTCGTGTTCTTCTTCCTGTCGGGCTGGACCGGCATGCGGCGGCGGACGATCACCAACCGGGCGAGCTTCAACGGCGCGATGGCGACCGCGCGGGTGATCCAGGACGTGGTCGACGACGTGTCGGCCTATCTGGGCACGATCACCTTCATCAACATCGCCTTGGGATTGATCGTCGCGCTGGCACTCCATCTGATCGGCATGCCCTACCCGCTCATGTGGGGCGGGATCGTCGTCCTGTTGAACTACATCCCGTATTTCGGACCGGTGATCGCGGCGCTGCTGCTCGCGATCGGCGGATTGATGACCTTCACCGACATCTGGCTGGCGTTGTTGCCCCCTGCCATCATGGTGGGTCTGCATCTGGTCGAGGCGAACGCGATCACGCCGCTGATAGTCGGGCACCGATTGACGATCAGCCCGGTGCTGATCCTGGTGTCGCTCAGTTTCTGGGGGTGGGTATGGGGGACGTCGGGAGCATTGCTGGCGGTGCCCTTGCTCATCATCCTGCAGACGGTGCTCGGCGCGGCGGGCAAGCCCGACATCGCGGGCTTCCTGTTCGAGCACGGTACGCTTGTCCGGCGCGAGCGGCGCGCGGGCGATCCGGAGCCGGATGCCCGGGCCGACGCCGAAGAGCGTTGACACTCCGACCGCCCCCGCATATTCGGCCGCCTCGCTTTACAAGCGGGTGTAGCTCAGTTGGTTAGAGCGCCGGCCTGTCACGCCGGAGGTCGCGGGTTCGAGCCCCGTCACTCGCGCCAAGCGCGAAGCGCGCATGGCGGCGGCGAAGCATCCGTAAAGACGCGCAAGCGCGGCCGGCGAGGCACCCGCCTCGTCCGACGACGCGGCTTCGCCGCGGCGCTGTCCAGACTTCCTTCAATTACCCGCCGTGCCCTACCGTAGTCGTCCCGTCTCCATCCAGAGCAGCAGCGGCTTGAGCGGCAGGATCCAGACGACGCCGGCGACGGTATAGAAGGCGAGCTGGGCGACCCAGTGCCAGCCGCCGACGATCGAGGACAGGCTGGCGATGATCACCGCCCAGACGATGATGAGCCCGATGATCGCGAGCGCCCCGACGGGCTTGCGCAAGGTCGGCGTCATGGCGTGATCCACTCCTTTTCGGTCGCGACCGCGTGGCAGGGAACATCCCAGGGGTCGACGGGGACGCGTGGAGTTTCCTGGACCGACCAGGCCACGCCGACGCGCCAGCTGTCGCGATGTAGGATGAAGCAACGGTCGTAGTAGCCCATTCCTTGACCTAGCCGCCCGCCCGCGCGGTCGAAGGCCACCAGCGGCGTGAGGATGATGGCGGGAACGAGTTCGGCGGCGTGCGTGGGCGGCTGTTCGAGGCCGAACGGGCCGATGTCGAGCGGCTGGCCGGGCGTCCAGGCGAGGAAGCGGAGCGGCGTCGCGCGATCGACGATCCGGGGCAGGGCGAGGACGCATCCGGCCGTGATCGCCGCCCGCTCGAGCGGCCCGGGATCGGCCTCGCCGCCGGTCGGGCGGTAGCTCGCGATGACTTGGCCGGGCCGCAGGCGGACCAAGAAGGCCGGGTCGACCCGGATGGCTTCGGCGGGCGCGAAGCGAAGGCGCGCGGCGCGCATTCGCAGGCGCAGGGCCGCCTTGTCGGTCATGGATCGGGGCGGGTGACGGGACCGCCATGGCCGTTTGCCCTGATATCCGCTGACGCTTGGTACGTCAGATAGGAACCATGTACGACGGACCAGGATCCGCGCAGGGACAGCTCCCGTGGATGATGAATAGCCTCAGGGATTATGCTGGACTCGCACCGGGCAGTACCCGCCGCCGATCGACTTAGGACGCCGGGCCGCTTTGCTCAAGGGTGCCCGCGAGCGATTCGAGGCGGGCGGCGATCCCGGCGAGCTCGTCCTCGCTGACCAGGTTGTCGGGAAGGGGGCGGTTCTCCGCCTCGTCGAGCGCGTCGGCGAGCATCAGGCCGACATAAAGGAAGGTGCGTTCGTACGAGCCGCCGCCCGCGCGCGCGGCGACGGGCCAACGCTCCTCGATCATGGCGCCGAGCTGCTGGACGCGCGCCTCCTCGCCCTCGCGACAGGCGACGAGGTGCGCGCGGCCGCCAAACGATAGCGTGACCTGCGCCATCAAACGGTCCCGCGCGAGATGACGTCGTCGAGCGCGGTCACCGCCTCGGCCATTCGCGCCTTCAGGGCGGCGTGGCGGCGGGCGAGCGCGTCGGCGGCGTGGGCGCGGGCGTCGATCGCGGCCTCGATGCGGGCGAGCGCCGCGTCGATCCGGGTCGCGGCCGGGATCGCATGGGGGCGGGGGTCGGTCATGGCGGCGGGCTTAGCAAACGCGAGGCGGTCCACAAGCGGGAAAGCGGCCGGTGGAGGCGGTGTTGACAGCCGGGGCCGCCGACCCGCAAAGGCTTCGGTCAAGCGCGAGAACCGGAAGAACCTGACCTATACTCGCGGTTCCTCATCCGTGCCGAATAAGCGTTCACAACGACTTACGGGAGATACTTAGATGACCATCAAGGTTGCGATCAACGGCTTCGGTCGCATCGGCCGGCTCGTCGCACGCGCGATGTTGGAGAAGGAAGGCGAGCTGGAGCTGGTCGCGATCAACGACCTGGCCGATGCCAAGTCGAACGCCTGGCTGTTCAGCCGCGACAGCGTTCATGGCCGCTATCCGGGCGAGGTCGCCGCCGACGGTCAGGACCTGGTGATCGACGGCAAGCGCATCCGCGTCACCGCCGAGCGCGATCCGGCCAACCTGCCGCACCGCGAGCTGGGCGTCGATCTGGTGATGGAATGCACCGGCTTCTTCACCGACCGCGAGTCGGCGGGCAAGCACATCGCGGCGGGCGCCAATAAGGTGCTGATCTCGGCGCCGGCCAAGGGCGTCGACCTGACGGTCGTCTACGGGGTCAACCACGACAAGCTCAGCGCCGAGCACGCGATCGTATCGAACGCGTCCTGCACAACCAACTGCCTGGCGCCGGTCGCCAAGGTGCTGAACGACGCGATCGGGATCGAGCGGGGGCTGATGACGACGATCCACGCCTACACCAACGACCAGAAGATCCTCGACCAAATCCATCCCGACCTGCGCCGCGCGCGGGCGGCGGGCATGTCGATGATCCCGACCACCACCGGCGCGGCGCGCGCGGTGGGCGAGGTGCTCCCCGAGCTGAAGGGCAAGCTGGACGGGTCGGCGGTACGAGTCCCCGTGCCCGACGGCAGCCTGGTCGACCTTACCTTCCAGCCCACGCGCGACACGACGCGCGACGAGGTGAATGCCATCCTGAAGGCCGCCGCCGAGAGCGGCCCGATGGTCGGCGTGCTGGTCTATTCGGACGAGCCGCTGGTCTCGATCGACATCGTCCACACCCCCGCCTCGTCGACGGTCGACAGCCTGGAGACGGCGGTGATCGACGGCAAGCTGGTGCGCGTGGTCAGCTGGTATGACAATGAATGGGGGTTCTCGAACCGCATGGTCGATACCGCGACGGCGATGGCCAAGTTCCTTTGAACAATTAACGCTGCTTGCGCGACCATACGCTTATCGTCACTCTCCATGACGGGGAGTATCCGGCGGGGGTCGGATACCGGGTTGGGGCACGCTCGGGATGAAGGCGGAGTTCGGACAAACGTGTCGGTCGCTGGATGTGAGCATCGGCGTCGTCGGGGGGATCGCCCGGCACGCGTACGTGAAGGCGCCGGTCGAGGTGATCGCGTCGGCGGAGGTCAGTTGCGCGGGCGGGATCGCGGGCGACCACCGCGGCGTGCGCAAGCCGGGTACGGCGGGCAAGCGGCAGGTCACGTTGATCGAGCGGTCGGCCTGGGATGCGGCGATGGCGGAAGTCGGGCGTGATCTTCCCTGGTGGGAGCGACGGTGCAACCTGCTCGTGGATGGCTTGGAGCTGCCGAGGACGCCCGGATCGCTGCTGCGGCTCGGCCGCGATGTGGTGCTGGAGGTGACGCGCGAGACCGATCCGTGCGAGCGCATGGAGCTGCTGGCGCCCGGCCTGTTCGCGGCGCTGGCGCGCGATTGGCGGGGCGGGATATGCGCGCGCGTGATCGCCGGCGGAAACCTCGACGTCGGCGATGTGATTAGGACACAAGAACCATGACCAGGCCATTCAAGACGCTGGACGATATGGGCGATGTCGCGGGCAAGCGCGTGCTCGTCCGCGAGGACCTGAACGTGCCCATGGCGGGCGGCGCGGTGGCGGACGATACGCGGTTGCGTGCGACGCTGGCGACGGTCGGCGAGTTGGCGGACCGGGGCGCGATCGTGTTGGTGCTCGCGCATTTTGGCCGACCCAAGGCGCCGGGTCCGGAGTTCTCGCTGGCGCTCGTCACCAAGGCCTACGAACAGGTGCTCGGGCGATCGGTGCGCTTCGTCGATTGGGGCAGCGCGGAGGCGGCGATCGCGATGCTCAGCCCGGGCGACATCGCCCTGCTCGAGAATACACGCTTCTTCCCGGGCGAGGAGAAGAACGACCCGCAAGTCGTCGAGCGCTTCGCGAGTCTGGGCGAGCTGTACGTCAACGATGCCTTTTCGGCCGCGCATCGCGCGCATGCTTCGACCGAGGGGCTTGCGCACTTGCTGCCCGCCTTCGCCGGTCGGGCGATGGAGGCGGAGCTCGACGCGCTGGCGAAGGCGCTGGGGTCTCCCGAGCATCCGGTCGCGGCCGTGGTCGGCGGGGCCAAGGTGTCGAGCAAGCTCGACGTGCTGAGGCACCTGGTCGCCAAGGTCGATCACCTGATCATCGGCGGCGGGATGGCCAACACCTTCTTGGCCGCGCGCGGGGTGAATGTGGGCAAATCCTTGTGCGAGCATGATCTCGCGCCCGTCGCCGACGAGATCATGGCGGCCGCCGAGCGGGCGGGCTGCACCGTCCACCTGCCGTACGACGTGGTGGTCGCGACCGAGTTCCGTAGCGATCCGCCGACGCGCACCGTCAACGTCCACGAAGTCGCGGCCGACGAGATGATCCTGGATGTCGGCCCGGCGGCGGTCGAGGCGTTGGGCGACGTGCTGAAGAACTGCCGCACGCTGGTCTGGAACGGCCCGCTCGGCGCGTTCGAGACCACGCCATTCGACCGGGCGACCGTCGCGCTCGCGCGCATCGCGGGGGCGCTGACGGTCGATGGCGGGCTGGTGTCGGTAGCGGGCGGCGGCGACACGGTCGCGGCGCTCAACCATGCGGGGGTGGCGGACCAGTTCACCTTCGTCTCGACGGCGGGCGGCGCGTTCCTGGAATGGATGGAAGGGCGCGAGCTACCGGGGGTGGCGGCGTTGACGCGGTAGTGACATCGACTTATGTTCAACATCGTTGAACGGAGGTGTCGGTGCTTGGTTTGAGATTGGACAACGACACCGAGGCCAAGCTGGCGCGGTTAGCGCGTCGCGAGGGACGGACAAAGAGCGACTTGGTCCGGGACGCGCTGAGGTCGTACCTGCGGCATGCCGACGATGACGAGGCGTTGATCGCCGAGGTACGCAGGATCGCTGCGCTTACCTCCGAGAGCGATCTGGACGAGCTCGACGCGTCGGTCGACGATTTGGAGGAGCTGATCAATGCCGAGGAGGCCTGCGCGGTCACGAGCCGCGCCGCTTGAAGCGCGGGGACATCGTCATCGGTGCGCAGCGCGGCGATTTCACGGGAAAGCCACGGCCCTATGTGATCGTACAGCGAGAGACGACGTTGCCGGACAGCGCCACCGTGACGGTCTGCCCGATCACGACGGTCCTGCTCGGGCCGGGCGATCTCCGCATCCCGCTTGTCGCCGATTCGACCACTGGACTGGACGACCCAAGCGAGGTCGAAGTCGACCGGATCACGACGTTACGCAAAATCCGCATACGTCGGCATGTCGGGTTCATGCCCGCGGCCAGCATGGCGGCCGTCGACCGAGGGCTAAAACTCTGGCTCGATTTGTGACGTCCGCCGGCGTTGCCCCTACAATCCGGTCCGGCTAACAGCCATCCAAGTCGCCGAATATAGAGAAGAGAGATCACGATGACGCCACAAGTAAAGGCCATTCTCGCCAACTACGAGTCCGACAATCCCGGCGTGAAGGCCAACCTCGCGCGCATCCTGATGCAGGGCGAGCTCGGCGGCACGGGCAAGCTCGTGATCCTGCCGGTCGATCAGGGGTTCGAGCATGGGCCCGCGCGCAGCTTCTCGGTCAATCCGGCGGCGTACGATCCGCATTACCATTTCCAGATCGCGGTCGATGCGGGGCTGTCGGCCTATGCCGCGCCGCTGGGGATGATCGAGGCCGGGGCGGCGACGTTCGCGGGGCAGATCCCGACGGTCCTGAAGGTCAACAGTTCGAACAGCTGGGCGACGAGCGTCGCGTCGGCGGTGACGGGGACGGTCGGCGACGCGCTGCGGCTCGGCTGCTCGGCGATCGGCTTCACGATCTATCCGGGGTCGGACGGCGTGTTCGACGCGATGAATGAGATCCGTGAAATGTCGGCGGAGGCCAAGGAGGTCGGGATCGCCACGGTGATCTGGTCCTACCCGCGCGGCGGCAAGCTGTCCAAGGAGGGCGAACTCGCGCTCGATGTCGGGGCCTACGCCGCGCATATAGCGGCGCTGCTGGGCGCGCACATCATCAAGGTGAAGCTGCCGACCGGTCACATCGAGCAGGCCGAGGCCAAGAAAATGTACGAGGGCGGCGACTGGTCGACGCAGGCCAAGCGGGTCGAGCATGTGGTCCAGTCGTGCTTCGCCGGGCGGCGCATCGTCGTGTTCTCGGGCGGGGCGTCGAAGGGCGCGGACGATCTGTATCAGGACGCGCGCGACATCCGCGACGGCGGCGGCAACGGGTCGATCATCGGCCGCAACACCTTCCAGCGCCCGCGCGAGGAAGCGGTGGCGATGCTCGCCAAGCTGGTGCGGATCTACAAGGGCGAGGAGTGAGCGCCCATGCCGACGATCCGTTGGGCCCGCTCGATCCGGACTTCGCGGTAGCGTTCCGGCGGAGCGGGAAGCGGCCGGCGTGCCAGTTGTACCTCGTCTCGCCGTTGGAGGTCGGAGGCGGGTTTCCCGATCGGCTGGCGCGGGCGCTGGACGCCGGGCCGGTCGCGGCATTTCAGTTCCGGGTGAAGGACATCGACCAGCATGCGGCGGCGCGGTTGGCCGAACCGCTCCAGGCGATCTGCGCCGAGCGGGATGTCGCCTTCATCGTCAACGATTCGGTCAGCCTCGCCAAGCGGTTGGGGGCGGACGGGGTGCATCTTGGGCAGGGGGGCGGCGATCCGCGCGAGGCGCGTGACGTGCTGGGCCCCGACGTGCAGATCGGGGTGACGTGCCACGACAGCCGCCATTTGGCCATGAGCGCTGGGGAGGCCGGGGCGGATTACGTCGCGTTCGGGGCGTTCTTTCCGTCGGCGACCAAGGAGGCGGAGCATCGGCCCGAGCCGTCGATCCTGAGCTGGTGGGGCGCGCTGTTCGAGCTGCCCTGCGTGGCGATCGGCGGGATCACGCCCGCCAACGCGCCGGGCCTGGTCGAGGCGGGCGCGGACTTCCTGGCGGTGTCGGGCGCGGTGTGGGACGGCGACGAGACCCTGGCGGTGCGCGGGTTCGCCGACGTTCTAGGCGGACGTTGAGGCCGGACCCAATCGGGGGGCCGGTCGTTTCGTTCAACACATGGGTTAGTGGAGAGTAGGCGTGAAGCGCATCGGATTGATCTTGGCGGCTTCGGTCGCGACGGTGGGGATGAGCGTGGCGACCGCGCAGCAAGCGGCGCGACCGGCCGCTCCGAAGGCGAGAGAGGCCGTGAAGATCGACCGGTCGATCCTGCACGTCCAGGTCATCCTCGACCATCTCGGCTTCTCGCCGGGCGTGCTCGACGGGCGGACGGGGATGTCGCTGACGGCGGCGCTCAAGGGGTTCCAGGAGAGCCGGGGCATGAAGGTGACGGGCGAGATGGATCGCCCGACATTGGCCGCCTTGAGCCGGTACAAGGCCATGCGGCCGACGCGCGAGCTTAGGCTGACGGAGACGGCGCTCGCGGGCCCGTTCACCGCGATCCCGAAGGAGCCGGAGCAGCAGGCCAAGCTGCAGGCGATGGCCTACCGCGCGCCGATCGAGAAGATCGCGGAGATGTTCCACACGACGCCCGAGATACTGGTGGCGATGAACCCGCCCGGCACACGGCTAGTGGCGGGTCAGGCGATCATGGTGCCGAACGCGCTGCCGTCCTCGCGCGCTTATCCCGAGACGGCCAAGCCCGAATGGCGCGCGATGCTGAGCCAGCTCAATGTCGACGCGAACCAACCCAAGGGCGAGAAGATCGTCGTCGACAAGTCGGACGCGGTGCTCCGGGTGCTGGACGGACAAGGCAAGCTGGTCGCGCAGTTCCAGGCGACCATGGGATCGTCGACCGACCCGTTGCCGCTCGGCACGTGGAAGGTGCTGTCGATCTCGCCGATGCCGGACTGGAAGTTCAATCCCAAGATCCTGAAGAAGGTGGACGATTCCAAGGCGGCTCAGGTCATTCCGCCGGGGCCGAACAACCCGGTCGGCGTGGTGTGGATCGACCTGTCGAAGGAGCATTACGGCATCCACGGCACCGCCGAGCCGCACCAGATCGGCC
>NZ_CAXSHH010000059.1:0-15430 GCF_964237155.1 uncultured Sphingomonas sp.
TGAAGGTCGCGATCACCTGGCTGACGATGCCGAAGCCCGGCAGGATCATGATGTATACTTCGGGGTGGCCGAAGAACCAGAACAGGTGCTGGTAAAGCACCGGGTCGCCGCCGCCCGCCGGATCGAAGAAGGTGGTGCCGAAATTGCGGTCGGTCAGGAGCATCGTGATCGCGGCCGCGAGGACCGGGAGCGCGAGGAGCAGGAGGAAGGCGGTGACGAGCACCGACCAGACGAACAGCGGCATCTTATGCAGCGTCATGCCCGGCGCGCGCATGTTGAAGATGGTGGTGATGAAGTTGATCGCGCCCAGGATCGAGCTGGCGCCCGCGATGTGGAGCGAGAGGATCGCCATGTCGACCGACGGCCCGGGCTGGCCGTAGGTGGAAAGCGTCGGGTAGACCGTCCAGCCAGTGCCCGCGCCGCCCGCGAAGGGGGAGGCGAGGAGCAGCGTGAATGCCGGGATGAGCAGCCAGAAGCTGACGTTGTTCATCCGCGGGAACGCCATGTCGGGCGCGCCGATCATGATGGGGACGAACCAGTTGCCGAAGCCGCCGATCATGGCGGGCATGACCATGAAGAACACCATGATCAGGCCGTGGGCGGTGATCAGCACGTTCCATAGGTGAAGCGACGCGTCGAGCGACCCGGTGCCGCCGTTCATCATGTTGGCCCAGCCGCCCAGATACTGGATGCCGGGATGCGCCAGCTCGGCGCGCATCAGCCCCGAGATCGCGCCGCCGATGATCCCCGCGACGATCGCGAAGATCAGGTAGAGCGTGCCGATGTCCTTGTGGTTGGTGGACATGAACCAGCGCGCGAAGAAGCCGGGTTTGTGGTCGGCGTCGCTGTGCGAATGGTCACGGGCGCGGTCGTCCGCCTGGAAGGCGAGACCGCCGGCTGGGAGGGCTGTGTCGGTCATGATCTAGAGTCCAGGGTTGCCGAGGCCGGGCTCGTTGCCGGTCGCCCGTTCCACTTTGGGTTGCACGCTGATGGTGGCGTTCTCGGTGGGCACGCCTTGGCCCTCCACGCCGTTCGAGGTGTCGTCGGCGACGTCCGACCCGACCTGCGGGATAACCTTGTTCGAGGCCTGGCCCGCGCGCGGCATGGTGCCGCCCTTGGCCGCGATCCAAGCCGCGAACTGCGCGGGCGGGACGGCCTGCACGGCGATCGGCATGAACGGATGGCGCGGACCGCACAGCTCGGAGCACTGGCCGAAATACAGGCCCGGCTTCTCGATGGTGAAGCTGGTCTCGTTCAGGCGGCCGGGGATGGCGTCGAGCTTCATCCAGAAGGCGGGCATCGCCCAGCTGTGGATGACGTCGTTGGAGGTGGTGATCAGCCGGATCGGCACGCCGACGGGAAGCACGATGCGGTTGTCGGTCGCAAGAAGGCGGGGACCGTCGGCGTCGGTGCGCGCGCGCTCGCCCGGGTTGGTCTCCTTGGCCTCCTTCAGCATGTTGGCCGTGACCTCGAACCCGCCGTGATCGGGGTACTGATAGGTCCAGTACCATTGGTTGCCGATCGCCTTCAGCGTCACCGCGCCCGACGGGGCGGGCTTGAACTGCGCCTGGAGGAGCCCGATCGACGGCACCGCGATCAGCACGAGCGCGACGACGGGAAGGAGCGTCCACAGCACCTCGATCGTGGTGTTGTGCGACGTCTTTGACGGGATCGGGTTGGCGGCGCGGCGATAGCGGATCACCACATAGACGATGAGCCCGAGCACCAGGATGCAGATCGCGGTGATGACGGGGAACAGGATGGAGTTATGCATCCACATCGCGAAGTCGCCGTTCTTGGTGACCTGGGGCTGGATGTCGTAACCCGCGGCCTTGGGCACGCCGATCGCGCGGTTCCCGTCGAACACGGGCGCGCCGTCCTGGGCGAGGAGCGGGCTGTCGGGCGCGGCGGGCGGGGTGGCCGACGCGGTGGTCGGGGCCGTGCTGGTCGAGCCGGCCGAATTGGCCGATTGCTGCCCGCCCGCCAGCGCGGGCGGCGCGACCGGGGCCGGCAGCGGCGCGGCGACGGGCGCGGCCGGCACGGTGGCCTGGCCCAGGCCGGCGACGGCGAGGCCGAGAGCCAGGCCGATGGCGGTGATCGCGGAGCGCATTGGCTTCATTCGAACCTTCTACACGATATGTCCGTGCCACCCATACAGCCGTGGCTTCCGGCTCCAATAAACTACCCGCGCCTATATGCGCCGGGGTCCCCGCCCGGCAAGCGGCCCACCCCGCAAAATTAACGTGTGATCACGTTGCGCGCGCCCTGTACCCTTCGTAGGGCACGTCGGGTGTCAGGAGCGCCCCCCGATATGACCGACGCGGACATCCTTGCCGAATTCCATGCCGCCGAGGCGTTGCTGGAGGGGCATTTCATACTATCGTCGGGGTTGCGTTCCTCCCGTTATCTCCAATGCGCGCGGGTGCTGATGGACCCGCGCCGCGCCGCGCGGCTGGCGGAGGCGTTGGCGGCGCGGTTGCCGGACGACGTGCGCGCGGGCGTGACCGGGGTGGTGTCTCCGGCGATGGGCGGCGTGATCGCGGGACACGAGATGGCGCGCGCGCTGGGCGTCGAGGCCATGTTCCTGGAACGGCCCGAGGGGACCTTCGAGCTACGGCGCGGGTTCCGGCTGGAGCGGGGGCGAAAGGTGCTGATGATGGAGGATGTGGTGACCACCGGCCTGTCGTCGCGCGAGGCGATCGCGGCGATCGCGCACGCTGGGGGCGAGACGCTGGCGGCGGCGGCTTTGGTCGACCGGTCGGGCGGAGCGGCCGATCTGGGCGTGCCGTTCCATCCGCTGATCCGGTTGGACGTGCCAAGCTACGCGCCGGACGCGCTGCCGCCCGAGTTGGCGGCGATCCCCGCGGTCAAGCCGGGAAGTCGGGCGGCGTTGGCAAGATGATGCCCGCGGACTATCATGGTCTCCATGAGGATGGAGGTCATGAAGAAGCCCGGACGCGTGCCGCGCTGGCGGCTCGTTGATCCGGACGGCCGAGCGGTTCCGATGGGACGGCCGGGCCGGGTCGCCTTGCCGCCGACGCGTTTCGGGAAGACCCTGCCGGGGATGGCCAGCGCCGCCGATCAGCATGTCGACGAACTCACCTTCATCGATCGTTTGCGCCACATAGGCTCCTTTATCGGTAGGCGGGATGACTGAGCACCTCCGGCTCGGCGTCAATATCGACCATGTCGCGACCGTGCGGAACGCGCGGGGGGCGGGGTATCCCGATCCGGTGCGCGCGGCGTTGCTGGCGGCGGAGGCGGGGGCGGACGGGATCACCGCCCATCTGCGCGAGGATCGGCGGCATATCACCGACGACGACATCGCGCGGTTGTCGGCCGAACTGACCATCCCGCTCAACCTGGAGATGGCGGCGACCGACGAGATGTTCGCGATCGCGATGCGCCATCGGCCGCATGCGGCGTGCTTCGTGCCGGAGAAGCGCGAGGAGCGGACGACCGAGGGCGGGCTGGACGCGGCGGGGCTGCATGACGTGCTGGCGCCGATGGTGGCGGAACTGGGCAGGTGCGAAGTGCGGGTGTCGCTGTTCGTCGAGCCGGAGGCGCGGCAGATCGAGGCGGCGCTCCGACTCGGCGCGCCGGTGATCGAGCTGCATACCGGGCGCTATGCCGAGCTGGAGGGCGAGGCGCGCGCCGAGGAGCTCAGGCGATTGGGCGACGCGGCGGCGCTGGCGACGAAGAACGGGATCGAGGTGCATGCGGGGCATGGGCTGACGTTCGACAATGTCGTGGCCGTAGCGGCCATCCCGCAGGTGAGGGAGCTCAATATCGGGCATTTCCTGGTGGGGGAGGCGTTGTTCGTCGGGCTTGGGGAGAGCGTCAGGCGGATGCGCGAGCTGATGGATGCTGCGCGGTGAGGGGCAATGCGCTTTCCTCCCTCGCGAAGCGGGGGAGGGGGATCATGCGAAGCATGGTGGAGGGGGCGAGCAACGCCGTCCGCGCGTGCACGCCCCCTCCACCACTCGCTTCGCGAGCGGTCCCCCTCCCCCGCTTCGCGAGGGAGGAGAGGTGCCCGTGATCATCGGGCTGGGATCGGACCTGTGCAATATCGAGCGGATCGCGAAGTCGCTCGAGCGGTTCGGGGAGCGGTTCGAGGCCCGGGTGTTCACCGACGTGGAGCGCGCGCGGGCGGATCGGCGGCCGTTCACCAGGGCGGGGACGCTCGCCAAGCGGTTCGCGGCCAAGGAGGCGTTCTCCAAGGCGGTGGGAACGGGGTTCAGGCAGGGCGTGTTCATGCGCGATATCGGGGTGGTGAACGTACCGGGCGGCGCGCCGACGCTGGCGCTCACGGGCGGGGCGCGGGCGAGGCTTGACGCGTTGACGCCCGACGGCCACTTCACGCGGGTGCATCTGACGCTGACCGACGATCACCCCTTCGCGCAGGCGTTCGTGGTGATCGAGGCCTTGCGGCCCGCTGGAACCAACGAATGAGCGACACGGCGATCGAGAGCAGGGCCGCTAGGCCGCCCGTGAAGCGCGGCACCGATTGGTGGGGCGAGATCAAGGGGATCGTGTGGTTGATCCTGATCGTGCTGGGCTTCCACAGCTTCGTCGCCAAGCCGTTCTACATCCCGTCGGAATCGATGCTGCCGGGGTTGCAGGTCGGCGACCGGCTGGTGGTGAGCAAGTTCGCTTACGGCTGGTCGTTCGTGTCGCCGACGATCCCGTCGCCCTCCGCGATCTTCCGGTCGCTGGTGCTGCGCCAGCCGGTCGACAGCTGGAGCGTGCCCGTGCCGTTCCGCGCCGGGCGGCTGCTGGGATCGCTGCCGACGCGCGGCGACGTGGTGATCGTGACCCCGCCGGGGACGCGCAACGATTATATCAAGCGGGTGATCGGGCTACCGGGCGACCGGCTGGAGGTGCGTGGGGGCGTCGTGTTCATCAACGACAAGCCGATCCGGCGGAGCGCGCCGCGCGACCGGCTGGTCCCCGTCGACGCGAACACGCCCTGCTCGCCGATGGAGTATCCGGGCGCGAAGGAGCGGCTGCCGTCCGGCGAGGAGGTGTGCCGCCTGCCGATCGTGCGCGAGACGCTGCCGAACGGGCGGAGCTACGACACGGTCGACCTGGAGCCCGACAGCATCGGCGACGATTATCGTCCCATCGTCATCCCCGCCGACCACGTGTTCCTGATGGGCGACAACCGCGACCGGTCGGCGGACAGCCGCTTCCCGCTCGCGCAGCTGGGGCTGGGGGGGGCGGTGCCGTACGAGAATATCGGCGGGCGGGCGGAGTTCGTGACCTTCTCGCTCGACGGGACGGCGTCGTGGAACCCGCTGACCTGGCCGGGATCGTTCCGCGGCGGACGCGCGGGCGAATCGCTCCATCCCGCCGAGACTCGGTGAGGGCGGGTGCTCACGCTCCATGACTATTGGCGGTCGTCGGCGGCCTACCGGGTGCGGATCGCGCTGAACCAGAAGAAGCTGACCTATGCGACGGTTCCGGTCGATCTCGTTGCGGGGGCGCAACGAACGGCGGAAAACCTGGGCGTGAACGCGCAAGGGTTCGTGCCGACCTTGGTGCTGGAGGACGGGACGGCGCTGACCCAGAGCCTGGCGATCCTGCAATGGCTCGACGAGACGTACCCGGAGCCGCGCTTCTGGCCCGTCGACCCCGCCGCGCGGGCGCGGGCGACCGCGATGGCGTTGGTGATCGTCGCCGACATCCACCCGATCGACAATCTGCGCGTGCTGAAGCGGATCGAGTCGCAGTTCGGGGCGGACGCGGACGCGAAGGCGGAGTGGTATCGGCACTGGGTGACCGAAGGGCTCGGCGCGCTGGAGGCGATGGCGGGGCCAGAGTCGCGGCCGTTCCTGGGCGGGGACGCGCCGGGGGTGGCGGATATCTGCCTGGTGCCGCAGCTTCATAACGCCCGGCGGTTCGAGGTGGACCTTGCACCCTATCCCCGGCTGCTCGCGGCGGATGCGGCGGCGACCGCGCTGCCCGCGTTCCAGGCGGCGAGCCCCGAGCGGGCGCGGCCCGGCTGAGCGGCGGGTGTCGCGGGACCGCCATAATCGTGGGCCATTGGGCGGCTGATGGATCCGAGGCAGGGCGAGGGACTGGAGCGGACGCGCGCGACGCCCGCGATGCCGCCCGTCGACGCGGCGGTGGCGATCGGCCTGGAGCCGTTGCGCGACGCCCGGCGGCGCTGGCCCGCTTGGGCGGGCGCGGCGCTGACGCTGCTGATGATCGCGGGGCTGGCGCGCGAGCTGCTGGGCGATGGGCTCGACGGGCTGACGCGGTCGGTGCCGGGGAGCCCGCTATTCTACGGCTTCTTCGCGCTGGCGTACCTGGCGCTGCCCGTCACCGATTACCTGATCTTCCGCCGCCTGTGGCGCATCCCCGCCGCCGGGCTGGCGGCGACGTTGAAGAAGCGCGTCGCGAACGAGATCCTGTTCTCCTATTCGGGCGAGGCGTATTTTTACAGCTGGGCGCGCGCCAACGCGCCGATGGTCGCGGCGCCGTTCGGGGCGGTGAAGGATGTGAGCATCCTGTCGGCGATGGCGGGCAACGCGGTCACGCTGGCGCTGATGGCGCTGTCGATCCCGCTCGGCGCGGCGTTGCTGCCGGCGGGCATGGAGGCGACGGCGGGCTGGTCGGCGGCGGTGCTGGTCGCGACCTCGCTGCCGTTCCTGTTGTTCCGCGGGCGCGTCTTCTCGCTCGACCGGCCCGCGCTGTGGTGGATATTCGGGGCGCATTGCGGGCGGCTGGTGGCGGGATCGCTGCTCCTCGCGCTCGCCTGGGAAGCGGCGCTGCCGGGGGCGTCGATGGCGATGTGGCTGTTCCTGGCGGCGGGGCGGCTGCTCGTGTCGCGGCTGCCGTTCGTGCCCAACAAGGACCTGCTGTTCGCGAACCTGGCGATCATGGTGCTGGGCGGGAACGGGCCCTTGTCCGAGCTGATGGCGTTCACCGCCGCGCTGACGCTGGTCGTCGATGCGGGGCTGCTGGCCGCGTTCGGGGTCGCGGCAATCGCGCGGCGGCGCACCGCGCGATGAGGATCGTCGACGTCAACGAGTTCTACTCGCCGACCGGCGGGGGCGTGCGGACCTATCTCGAGCGCAAGATGGGGCTGCTGGCGGAGATGGGGCACGAACTGATCGTGCTCGCGCCGGGCCGCGAGGACCGGACGGAGGAATGGCCCGGTGGCGGGCGGATCGAGTATCTGAAATCGCCCCGGCTGCCCTTCGACGCCAATTACGGGCTGTTCTGGGACGAGGCGGCGATGACGGCGGCGCTCGACCGGCTCGATCCGGACCTGGTGGAATGCTCGTCGCCGTGGCGGCCCGCCTGGTTCGTCGCGAACTGGGAAGGCCGGGCCGCGCGCGTGTTCTTCATGCACAACGACAACATGGCCGCGTACGCGCAGCGCTGGTTCGAGGATGTCGCGAGCGGGGAGCGGATCGAGCGGGCGTTCGGCTGGTACACGCGGTACATGGGGCGGTTCCTGGAGCGGTATGACGCGGTCGTCACCAACGGCCCCGCGCTGGAGAAGCGGCTGCGCGCGCGAGGCCTGCGCATCGATGCCGCCATGCCGCTGGGGATCGAGCGCGGGCATTTCTCGCCGGCCCTGCGCGACGAGGGGCTCAGGCGGGCGATGCTGGCGCAGTTGGGGCTGGGGCAGGACGGGCTGTTGCTGCTGGGAATGGGGCGGCACCATCCCGAGAAGCGCTGGCCGCTGGTGATCGACGCGGCCGAGCGGGCGGGGGCGACGATGCCGGTCGGGTTGATGCTGCTGGGGCATGGGAGCATGAGCCCCAAGCTGGAGCGGCGGGTGGCGGGATCGCCGCACATCCGGCTGTTCCGGCCGGTCTATGACCGCGAGCGGCTGGCGCGGATCATGGCGAGCTGCGACGCGCTGATCCACGGGGCGGAGGGCGAGCCGTTCGGGCTGGTCGCGTCGGAGGCGATGGCGTCGGGCCTGCCGCTGATCGCGCCCGCCAGCGGCGGGTGCGCGGAGGTGGCGGACGCCCATGCGTCCGAGCTGTACGAGCCGCGCGACGCGGCTTCCGCGGCGGCGGCGATCGGGCGATTGTTCGCGCGCGATCGCGCCATGCTGCGCCGCGCGGCCGTGACCGCGGCGGGGCGCGTGCGGTCGGACCGCGAGCATGCGGCCGAACTCATGGACTATTACGAGGGGCTGGTCGCTGCCAAGGCGGGGGCGGGGCGGGCGGCCGTCAGGAAATAGTCGAGCTCGGTCGAGGCGGAAAGCTCGAAGCCGTGCGCCAGCGAGAAGGCGAGGCCGGTCAGATCGCGCACCTCCAGCCCGGACGCCTCGATCAGCCGCGTGAGCTGGTCGGGGGTCAGGAACCGCTCCCAGTCATGAGTGCCGCGCGGGATGACGCTCGAGCCCTCCGCGACCGTAATCATCGCCATACGCGATAGCGGCGTGCGGTTGGGGGTGGAGAGGATCAACAGCCCGCCCTCCGCCAGCGCGCGCGCCAGGCCGCGCACGAAGGCGGGCTGGTCGGCCACATGCTCGATGACTTCGAGGCTGAGAACGAGGTCGAACCGTTCGCCCGCCAGCGTCTCGATCCCGCCCGCTCGGTAGTCGATCGCGAGGCCGGCGGCTTCGGCGTGGATGCGGGCGGCGGCGATCACCTCCGGGGCGGCGTCGATGCCGGTGACGGTCGCGCCGAGCCGTGCGAGCGGTTCGGCGAGGAGCCCCGCGCCGCAGCCGACATCGAGGACGCGCTTTCCGCCAAGCGGGGTGAAGGAGTGCGGATCGCCGTTCCAATGCGCGTCCACCCGAGCACGGATATGGCGCAGGCGGGGCGGGTTCAGCTTGTGGAGCATCGCCGAGGTGCCGCGCGGGTTCCACCAATCGGCGGCGAGGCGGCCGAAATGCTCGGCCTCGGCCGCGCGGATCGTTCCCCGTTCGCCAAGGCCGTCACTTGCAACGCTCATGCCGCGTCCCCTATCAGGGCCGCTTGCCGCACCCAAGGGGGACGTATCGGGCGATGGCGCGGATCGTGATGAAGTTCGGGGGCACGTCGATGGCGGGGACGGAGCGCATCCGCTCGGTCGCAGCGCGCGTGAAGCGCGAGCGCGAGCGGGGGCATGAGATCGCGGTCGTCGTGTCGGCGATGGCGGGCGAGACCGACCGGCTGGTCGGCTTCTGCCGTGAGGCGTCGTCGCTCTATGATCCGCGCGAATACGACGTCGTCGTCGCGGCGGGCGAGCAGGTGACGAGCGGGCTGCTGGCGATCGCGCTTCAGGCGGCGGGGGTGCCCGCGCGGAGCTGGCTGGGGTGGCAGCTGCCGATCCGCACGTCGTCTGCCCATGCCTCGGCGAGGATCGAAGAGGTGGATATGGGCGCGCTCGAGGCGGCGCTCGGGCGGGGCGAGGTGGCGGTGATCCCGGGGTTCCAGGGCGTGAGCGAGGACGGGTCGGTCACGACGCTCGGGCGCGGCGGGTCCGACACGTCGGCGGTCGCGGTGGCGGCGGCGATGCGCGCGGAGCGGTGCGACATCTATACGGACGTCGACGGCGTCTACACCACCGACCCGCGCATCGTGCCGCGCGCGCGCAAGCTGTCGCGCGTGACTTACGAGGAGATGCTGGAGCTGGCGAGCGTCGGGGCCAAGGTGCTCCAGACGCGATCGGTCGGGCTGGCGATGAAGGAAGGCGTGCGGGTGCGCGTGCTGTCGTCGTTCGAGGACGCGGACGACGGGGAGCACCGGGGCACGTTGATCGTGGGCGAGGAGGAAGTGGACGAGATGGAACGACGCGTCATCACCGGCATCGCGCATGACAAGAACGAGGCGAAGATCACGCTGACGGCGGTGCCCGACAAGCCGGGCGCGGTGGCGGCGATCTTCGGGCCGCTGGCGGATGGAGGGATCAACGTCGACATGATCGTCCAGAACGTGGCGCACTCGGCGGGATCGACCGACGTGACCTTCACCGTCCCCGCCGCCGACCTGCCCCGATCGATCGAGACGCTGGGCGCGGCGCGGGAGCTGATCGGGTATGAGCGGCTGGTCCACGACACGCGGGTGGCCAAGATTTCGGTGGTGGGGGTGGGGATGCGGAGCCACGCGGGCGTGGCGTCGACCATGTTCCGGACGCTCGGCGATCGGGGCATCAACATCCAGGCGATCACGACGAGCGAGATCAAGGTCAGCGTGCTGATCGAGGAGGACTATACCGAGCTGGCGGTGCGCGTGCTGCACACGGCGTATGGGTTGGATGCTGAGTAACCCTCTCCCGCTTTCGCGGGAGAGGGACAGGCGCGTAAGCGCCAGGGTGAGGGCCGGACCTTTCCCGGGACAGGTCCGGCCCTCACCCTCGCCGCGCTTCGCGCGTCTTTCCCTCTCCCGCGAAGGCGGGAGAGGGTTGCTGAAGGGTGATCTTCCCTTTCGCTAGGCTTGTGCCATCCTTTCCGCATGCGACCGCCCAACCCCCGCGTCAGCCCGCACGCTTCGCGCCTCCGCCGCGAGCGGACCAAGGTCGAGGAGCGATTCTGGCAGCGCGTGCGTGATCGGCGGCTGGACGGGTACAAGTTCCGCTTCCAGTCCACGGTCGGGCCGTTCGTCGCGGATTTCCTGTGCGTCGACGCCAAGCTGATCGTTGAGCTCGACGGGAGCCAGCATAACGAGATCGTCGATGCGAGGCGGACGGCGTATCTGGAGCGGTGCGGTTATCGGGTGCTGCGTTTTTGGAACAACGATGTGAGCCAGAACATGGACGGCGTGCTTACGGTCGTCCTCGATGCGCTGCGTTCGCGCGCTCCCTGGGAGAGCGAGGGGTAGGCTGCTTACTCGACCCTCTCCCGCCTTCGCGGGAGAGGGAAAGACGCGCGAAGCGCGGCGAGGGTGAGGGGCGGGCCTGTCCGGGGTGAGGTCCGCCCCTCACCCTGGCGCTGACGCGCCTGTCCCTCTCCCGCGAAGGCGGGAGAGGGTTTGGGGGCGGGCTTCGCTTGCGGGGGTGGGGTGGCGAGGGCTACGCGGTCCGCATGACCGACACCCTCGCCCACCCGCCCGTCACCTCCACCGGCCGCGAGCGGCTTGCGCGCCGCATGTCGCGCGGCGCGACTTTCCTTGGGTGCGAGTACGCCGTCATGGGCGGGGCGATGTCCTGGGTTTCGGAGCGGAACCTGGTGGCGGCGCTGTCCAACGCGGGGGCGTTCGGGGTGTTGGCGTGCGGGGCGATGACGCCGGAGCTGCTCGATCGGGAGATCGCGGCGACGCTGGGACTGACGGACAGGCCGTTCGGGGTGAATTTGATCACCATGCATCCGCAGCTGATGGACCTCATCGCCGTGTGCGGGCGGCACCGGGTCGGGCATGTGGTGCTGGCGGGAGGGCTGCCGCCCACCCGTTCGCTCGACGCGATCAAGGCGACGGGGGCCAAGGTGGTGTGCTTCGCGCCCGCGCTCAGCCTGGCGAAGAAGCTGATTCGGTCGGGGGTGGACGCGCTGGTGATCGAGGGGATGGAGGCCGGGGGGCATATCGGGCCGGTGTCGACCAGCGTGCTGGCGCAGGAGATGCTGCCCGTCATCGCCGAGCAGCTTCCGGTGTTCGTCGCGGGCGGGATCGGGCGGGGGGAGGCGATCGCGGGGTACCTGGATATGGGCGCGGCGGGGGTGCAGCTGGGCACCAAATTCGTGTGCGCGACCGAGTCGATCGCTCACCCGAAATTCAAGGGCGCGTTCATCCGGGCGTCGGCGCGCGACGCGGTGGCATCGGTGCAGCTCGATCCGCGGCTGCCCGTCATCCCGGTGCGTGCGCTGAAGAACGCGGGGGGCGAGCTGTTCACCGCCAAGCAGCGCGAGGTGGCCGGGCGGCTCGACGCCGATAAGAATGGGGAGGCGGTGCTGATGGCGGAGGCTCAGCTGGAGATCGAGCATTATTGGGCGGGCGCGCTCCGCCGCGCGGTGATCGACGGCGATATCGAGCACGGGTCGGTGATGGCGGGGCAGTCGGTCGGGATGGTGACCCGCGAGGAGCCCGCGGCGGCGATCATCGCCGAGCTGATCGACGAGGCGGCGCATGCGTTCGACCGGCGGGCGGGGCATTAAGCAGGTTCGTTCACGTCGATGATGTTCCGGTGGCGTGTGGAAGACATCGAAACATCGGACGTTTAAATATCGAGGTTAACGATCGATATCGCGACAATAGTTGAACTGTACCGAATCCGAACAGGTCAACGTCCTTTCGCTTGTAGCCTTAACGCGGTTCGCCCTCTTATCTCCGTTTCGAGCCGCAACCGGTCTTGTCGATCGCGGCGGATACTGTCGGTGGACTCGCCGACTCATGCGAACGGGGAACGACATCATGCGCAACACTCTAATGACGGCCGGTATCCTGGCGACGCTCGCTCTTGCGGCGCCCGCGAGCGCGGCGACCGTGATCCTGACCGGCAACTCGGCGACGAGCGGCGGCTTCGGCAATTCCTACACCACCAGCGTCGGCGGCGTCGGCGTGCGCGCGAGCGCGTGGTCCGGTACGACCGCGATCGCCACGCCCGAACAGGTCTATCTGGGCGTCTATTCGTCGGGGCTGGGCGTCACCAACCGCAACGAGGGAAACGGGGCGGCGAACAACTCGCACGTCACGGACAATGTCGGCAGCTTCGATTTCGTGGCGCTGACCTTTTCGCGGGCGGTCACCCTGACCGGGATCACGCGCAACGGCTTCTCGGTGAACGGCGGCGCGTCCACGGACACGGACGCATGGATCAGCTACGGCGAGTTCGACCCGGCGGCGAGCGTCGCGGCGCAGTTCACCGGCTTCGCGGCTCGCGGCTTCGAGGTCGCGAGCGGCCAGGGCTTCAGCACCGCCGCCTCGGCCACCACTTGGCTGGTCGGCGCGTCGCGGCTGGCGAACGACCGCGATGACGGTTTCAAGCTGGGCGCGGTAAGCTTCAACGTGGCCGCGGTGCCCGAGCCCGCCGCCTGGCTGTCGATGATCCTGGGCTTCGGCATGGTCGGCGGCGTGCTGCGCCGTCGTCCGCGCGTGAACTTCGCGGTCGCCTGAACCGGACCCGCCGTCGCCGCGATGGCGACGGCGGGACGTTTCCGGACCCCCGGGCGGCACCGCCCGCATCCTTGCGCGTTCGGTCATCGGGACTCGAGCGCGCAAGGATTACGTGATGATCAAGGCACATGGCTACGCGGCCAAGCATTCCTTCAGCAAGCTGAAGCCGATCGGGTTTGAGCGCGAGGAGCCGGGCCTGGGCGAGGTCGAGATCGCGGTGATGTTCTGCGGCGTGTGCCATTCGGACGTCCATCAGGTCAGGAACGAGTGGGGCAACAGCGTCTATCCGTGCATGCCCGGGCACGAGATCGTCGGGCGGGTGACGCGGGCGGGCGGCGACCGATCGAAGTTCGCGGCGGGCGATCTGGTCGGGGTCGGCTGCATGATCGATTCCTGCCGGGAATGCGCGCCCTGCACGGGCGGCGAGGAGCAATATTGCGAGGGGCCGAACTCGTGGCTCGCCACTTATAACGGGCCGATGAAGCCGGCGGCGATGGCGGGCGGGACGAACGCGTACGGCCGCGACAACACCTATGGTGGCTATTCGGACGTGCTGGTCGCGCGCGAGGAGTTCGTGCTGCGCATCCCCGACAAGCTGTCGCCGAAGGCGGCCGCGCCGATCCTGTGCGCGGGCGTGACGACCTGGTCGCCGATGAAACGCTGGGGCGTGAAGGCGGGGGACCGGGTGGGCGTGATCGGCTTCGGCGGCCTGGGCGACATGGCGGTCAAGCTCGCCCGCGCGCTGGGGGCGGAAGTGTACGTGTTCACGACCACCACCGAAAAGGTCGCGGACGCCGGGAAGCTGGGCGCGACGGGCGTGGTCGAGGGCGACGCCGAGGCGTACGCCAAGCTGGGGAACAGTTTCGACCTGCTGCTGTCGACGGTGCCCGAGAAGCACAAGGTCGATCCGTTCGTGCCGCTATTGAAGCGCGACCGGGCCTTCGTGGCGGTGGGCGCGCTGGAGCAGATGTCGGGATATGACAACAGCGAACTGGCCAAGCATCGCAAAAGCCTGGCGGGATCGCTGATCGGGTCGATCGCGGAAACGCAGGAGGTGCTCGATTTCTGTGCGGAGCACGGGATAGCGCCCGAGGTCCAGGTGATCCCGATACAGGAGGTCAACCGGGCCTATAAGAAGATCGAGCGCGGCGAGGTGCGGTATCGGTACGTGATCGACATGGCGTCGCTCGCGGCGGAGGTCGCGGACGCATAGCCCGGTACGCGCGTCGGGTCGGGCGGCTGGCGGGTTGCGCGCGCGTACGCGTCCTCTACACCGCCCGGCGATGGTCGATGACGACCGTGACCAGCCCGCCGGGGAGCCCGTGACTTGAATCCGTTCTTCGAGACCGACGCGGCGACCTTGTCGCCCGTGGCGTTGTTCCTCCAGGCCGATTTCGTGGTGAAGGCGGTGATGCTGGGGCTGCTGGCGGCGAGCGTGTGGACCTGGGCGATCATCATCGCCTTTTCCCGGCGGGTGCGGCGGGTGCGGCGGGGGATGGCGACGTTCGAGCGGGACTTCCTGGCGGCCGACGACATCGACGCCTTCTACAAGACCCATGGGCAGAGCGCGTTGCCGTCGGCGCGCGTGTTCGCGGCGGGGGTGGGCGAGTGGCGGCGGTCGACCGCGACCTCGCCAATCGACAAGGGTGGCACGCGCGAACGGCTGGCCACCGCGATGGGCGCGGCGGCGGGGGCGGAGGTGGACCGGTTGTCGGACCGGTTGAACATCCTGGCCACGGTGAGTTCGGCCGCGCCGTTCGTGGGGCTGTTCGGGACGGTGTGGGGGATCATGCGCGCGTTCACCGCGATCGCCAGCGCGCAGAACACGTCGCTGGCCGTGGTCGCGCCCGGCATCGCCGAGGCGCTATTCGCGACCGCGATCGGGCTGTTCGCGGCGATCCCCGCGCTGATCGCATATAACCGGTTCAGCCACCGGGTGAACGGCGTCGAGGCGGCGCTTCACCGCTTCGCCGACGGGTTCCACGCGACGCTGAGCCATCAGCTGGACGGGGCGCGCTAGGCCGTGGGCGGCAATTTGCCGTCGCGGGCCGGGCGGGGACGGCGCGCGCCGATGGCGGAGATCAACGTCACGCCGCTGGTCGACGTGATGCTGGTGCTGCTGATCATCTTCATGGTGACCGCGCCGCTGCTGACCGCGGGCGTGCCCGTCAACCTGCCCGATAGCCGCGCCAAGCCGCTGGAGGCGGAGGAGAAGCCGGTCCGGATCTCGATCGACCGCGCGGGCACGCTGTTCGTCGACGATACCGAGCTGGCGGAGGGCGACCTGCCCGCGCGGTTGGAGCGGATCGCGAGCGCCGGCGCTGACGTGGGTGGGGCGGCCAAGCCGCCGCAGGTGTTCCTGCGCGCGGACCGGGGGCTCGATTACGGGCGGGTGATGCGCGTGATGGGCGAGCTGAACCGCGCGGGGCTGA
>NZ_CAXSHH010000060.1:0-15144 GCF_964237155.1 uncultured Sphingomonas sp.
GCGGCGAGGCCATCTCGCGCGCCACCCGGACGGGCGCGCCGCCCGCCGCCGCCACGCGGTACACGCCCGGGTCCTCCGACCAGCGCGGCGAGGTCAACCCCTCGCTCCCGCGACGCTCGAACACGATCGTGCGACCGTCCGGCGAGAAGCGCGGGCGGGCGTAATGGCCCGGCGTGGTCGTCACATCGCGCGCGGTCCCGCCCCCGCTCGCGACGCTGCGGATGCGGCCGAGCCCGGCGTCGATCCAGGCTACGAAGGCGATGGTTCGGCCGTCGCGCGACCAGGTCGGGAACAGTTCCATGCCGTCGCCCTCGCCCACCCGCGTAAGCCGCCGAGGTGTCCCGCCCGCCATCGGCTTGGTCCACAGCTTGCCGAGCGACTCGAACACGACTTGCCGCCCGTCCGGCGACACGGACGCGAAGCGTGGCATTGCGGTGGCGAAGCGGTCGGGCGACACCGCGACCTGTGGATGCGGCGCGGCGATCATGCCCCGGCTGTCGTCAATCCGGAACGGGATTTCGCGGCCGTTCGTCCCGTCGGCGTCGACCCGCCGGATCTTGCCGCCCGCCCAGAACAGCACCGACCGGTTGTCGGGCGTCCACGCCATGTTCGGGTAGACACCGGTAACCGCCCAGGTCTCCTGCACGTCCTGATCCAGCGCGTCGTAGATCTTGCGCTCCTCCCCGGAGGCCAGGTCCTTGACGTACAGCTTCGACCGCGTCGCCTCGCGCCGGACGAATGCGATGCGCTTGCCGTCCGGCGACGGCGTCGGGCGGACCGAGCCGCCCTCGCCCGACACCGCGGTCGTCGTCTCGCCCGTGTCGAGGTCGTATCGCTCGATATGAAACAGGTCGGTGTTCGAATCTTGCGCGTATTCGAAGATCGGGCCGGGCGTGACGTTCTTGGTGTAGAAGACCGACTTGCCATCGGCGGCGTAGACGGGCTCGCCCAATTCCTTCTGGTGCGTCTCGCTCGGCCGTTTGACGAGCATGACGCCCGATCCGCCCGAGACGTGGTACATCCACACCTCGCCCGTGCCGAGCGAGCGGCCGGTGGTGAAGTGCTTCTTGGCGACGAGGAAGCGGCCGTCCGGGCTCCAGCTCGGCTGGTTCAGGAGGCGGAACTCCTCGGTTGTGACCTGCCGCTTGTCCGAGCCATCACGGTTCATGATCCAGATATTGTCCCCGCCGCCCCGGTCGGAGGTGAAGGCGATCCGCCTGCCGTCGGGCGAGAAGCGCGGCTGCACCTCCCACGCCAACCCGTCGGCGATCCGCGTCGGCGTGCCCCCCGCGATCGGCGTCGTGTACAGGTCGCCGAGCATCGAGAACGCGATCGTTCGCCCGTCGCGGCTGACGTCGAGGTCCATCCAACTGCCCTCGGCGGTGCGGATCGGCACCTGCCGCACCGTCGCGCCTGGGGGCGCGTTGACGTTCCAGGCAGCGGGCGTGGGCAATGGCGCGGGCACCGGGGTCGTCGCGGCAGCCGGGGTCGGCGAGGCCGCCGGAGGCGCCTGCCCGTCGGGACGGACGACCTGATCCTCGGGCGCCTGCGTTTCCTCGACGGGCCGGGGCAGTTGCTGCTGCGGCGCGACCTGCGCTCCTACCTGATGCGCGGCGAGCGCGATTAGCGAAACGAGCGCGACGGTGCGGTGCTTCATGGATGTCCTTTTATGTTTCGCCGTCCGCTATCGCCGGGCCGACCCGCTTTCGCAACGGGTGACGGAGCGCCGCCCTTCCCTCGCCCCCGCCCGCGCCGCTATGGCCAACGTGATGACGGAAGCCCGCCCCCGCCTCGCGCATCATCTAACCGAGGGTGTCGGGCCGACGATCCTCTTCCTTCCCGGCTACGCATCGGACATGGCCGGCTCGAAGGCGCTCGCGCTCGAAGGGTGGGCGCGCGCGAACGGCCGCGGCTTCCTCCGCTTCGATTACAGCGGCTGCGGCCGGAGCGAGGGCCCGTTCGACGACCGGACCCTGGCCGACTGGCGCGACGACGCGTTGTCGATGATCGACTCGGTCGCGACCGGGCCGGTGGTGCTGGTCGGGTCGTCGATGGGCGGCTGGCTGACGTTGCTCGCCGCGATCGCCCGGCCCGATCGGGTGGTCGGACTTGTCGGCGTCGCGCCCGCCCCCGACTTCACCGACTGGGGCTTCACGACCGACGAGAAGATGCACCTGCTCCAGCATGGACGGCTGGAACGCTCAAACCCGTACGGCCCGGCGCCGACCGTCTACACCCGCGCCTTCTGGTCGTCGGGCGAGGCGAACCGCATCATGTTCGGCGAAATCGCGGTGAGCGTGCCCGTCCGCCTCTTGCAGGGCCAGCGCGATCCCGACGTGCCGTGGGTCCGGACCGCCCAGCTCGCCACGATGCTGAAATCAAACGACGTGCGTTGTGTGTTGGTCAAGGACGGCGATCATCGCCTGTCGCGCGACGCGGACATCGCGCTCCTGATCGACGCGACCCAGGACGTGATTCGAACCGCAGAGGAAACGACCCGATGATCTACCTCCACACCATGATCCGCGTGACCAACCCCGACGCGACCATCCGCTTCTTCGAACTGCTCGGCCTCCAGGAGGTCCGGCGCATGGAGAACGAGCAGGGCCGCTTCACCCTGATCTTCCTCGCCACGCCCGAAGACATGAACGGGCCCGGCGAACGCGCCCGCGCCGAGATCGAACTGACGCACAATTGGGACGCGGAGGAGTATGTGGGCGGACGTAATTTCGGCCACCTCGCCTATCGCGTCGAGGACATCTACGAGACTTGTCAAAAGCTCATGGACGGCGGCGTGACGATCAACCGCCCGCCGCGCGATGGGCACATGGCGTTCGTGAAGACGCCCGATGGCATCTCGATTGAACTGCTCCAGCAGGGTCGCCTGGAGCCCGCCGAGCCCTGGGCGTCGATGCCGAACACGGGCAGCTGGTAATGGCCGGTTTGGAGGTCATCCGTGTCCCCGTACTGAGCGACAACTATGCTTGGCTGGTCCACGACCCCGCATCCGGGGAGACGCTGGCGATCGATCCGGGCGAGGCCGCGCCGATGCTGGACGCCGCCGCGGCACGCGGCTGGCGCATCGGGCAGGTGTGGGCGACCCACTGGCACACCGACCACATCGCGGGCATCCCGGACATCAAGGCCGGCGGCGCGGTCGTGACCGGCCCGGCAGCGGAGGCGGCGCGCATCCCGACGCTCGACCGCACGGTCGCCCAGAGCGACGTGGTCACGCTTGGCGGGCACCGGGCTGCCGTCATCGAGACGCCCGGCCACACGCTCGGGCATGTCGTGTTCCACTTCGCGAAAGGAGGGCTGCTGGTCAGCGGCGACACGCTGTTCGCGATGGGCTGCGGACGACTATTCGAGGGGACGCCCGAACAGATGTTCGCGAACATGCTCCGCCTGGCCGATCTACCCGGCGAGACGGGCGTCTATTGCGGGCACGAATACACGCAGTCGAATGGCCGCTATGCGCTGACGGTCGAACCGGACAACGCCGGACTGGTCGCCCGGATGACGGAAGTCGACGCGCTCCGGGCCGGGAACGAGCCCACCGTTCCCTCCACGATCGCGCTCGAACGAGCCACCAACCCGTTCATGCGCGCCTCGTCGGCGGACGAATTGGCGGAGCGGCGGGCGGGGAAGGACCGTTTTCGGGGTTAGGCGCGTTCTTGGCGGATGCGCTTTCTTCCGATCTTCGTCATACCGCTCGCCGCCTGCTCGACCACTCCGCGGGAAGCCGAGCGGGCTGCGGCCCTCGATCTCCAGACGCAAGAGGCGCTCGCCGCCGAGCTCGCCGGGCTGGTGCCGGGCAAGCCGACCGCCTGCCTTCCCGAACCTGCCCGCGCGCAGGTCTCGAGCAAGGGATTCGGATCGAGGCTCGTCTACCGCGTGTCGAGTTCGGTCAAGTACCGCAACGACATGAACGGAAGCTGCCCCGGCGCCGGGCGAGACGACATCCTCGTCACGCGGACGCCGCAGTCGCGCTCGTGCCGGGGCGACATCGTCCAGACGATCGACCGTGGCTCGCGCTTCCCGACGGGTAGTTGCGCGTTCGGTGACTTCATCCCCTACCGCCGCCCGTGATCCGCGCGCTCGTCCTCATCCTCGCGGCCGGCCTGTCCGTCGGGGCGAAGCGCGACCCGCTCGCCGGACGGATAGCGGGCGAGCCGCGTGACTGCCTCAGCCTCAGCCGGAATACCTCGCCGGCGATCGTCGACGAACGCACGATCCTGTACCGAGAAAGCGGACGCCGGATCTGGCGCACCGGGCCTGTGAGCGCATGTCCCTCGCTCCGGCCGAACACGATCCTGATCGTCGAGGTGTTCGGCGCTCATCAGATCTGCCGCAACGACCGGTTCCGCACATTGCTGCCGAGCACCACCATCCCGTCAGGCTATTGCCGCTTCACCCAGTTCACCCCCTATGACCGGCCCACCCGCTAGAGCACGAACCGGCTGAGGTCGGTGTTGCGGGCAATGCTCGCCAGCTGCTTGTCCACATAGGCCGCGTCGATCACGAGCGATTGGCCGTGCCGGTTCTCGGCGTCGAAGCTGACCTCCTCCAACAGCTTCTCCATCACCGTCTGGAGCCGCCGGGCGCCGATATTCTCGATTTGGCCGTTCACCTCCGCGGCGATGCGCGCGACCGCGCGGATGCCGTCGTCAGTGAAGTCGATCGTCACACCCTCGGTCGCGATCAACGCTTTATACTGGACGAGCAGCGACGCCTTGGTGTCCGACAGGATCGCGACGAAGTCCTCCTCGGTCAGCCCCTTCAGCTCGACGCGGATCGGGAGGCGACCCTGGAGCTCGGGGAGCAGGTCGCTCGGCTTGGCGACGTGGAACGCGCCCGAGGCAATGAAGAGGATGTGATCGGTCTTCATCGGCCCGTATTTGGTCGAGACGGTCGTCCCCTCGATCAGCGGCAGCAGGTCGCGCTGGACGCCCTCGCGGCTGACGGAGCCGCCGCCGCGCTGTTCGGACATGGCGATCTTGTCGATCTCGTCGAGGAACACGATCCCGTTCGCCTCGGCGTCGGCGAGCGCCTGGCGGCTGACCTCGTCCTGATCGAGGCGCTTGTCCGCCTCCTCGTCGACCAGCTTGTCCCAGGCGGCGCGCACCGTCAGCTTGCGCCGCTTAAGCTGCGCGCCGCCGAACGCCTTGCCCATCATCTCGCCGAGATTGATCATCCCCATCTGCTGGCCGCCGGGCAGCTCGAAGGGCATCTGCGGCGTCTGCTCCAGCTCGATCTCGATCTCGGTCGCGTCGAGATGGCCGTCGCGGAAACGCTGCTCGAACGCGGCGCGCGTCGCCTCGCTCGCGCCCTTGCCGGTCAGCGCGTCGAGCAGGCGCGACAGCGCGGATGCTTCCGCCTTATCCTTGACGGCGGATCGCCTGCGCTCCTTTTCCAGCCGGATCGCCTCCTCGACCAGGTCGCGTGCGATCTGCTCGACGTCGCGGCCGACATAGCCGACCTCGGTGAACTTGGTCGCCTCGACCTTCACGAACGGCGCGTCGGCGAGCTTGGCGAGGCGGCGGCTGATCTCGGTCTTGCCGCAGCCGGTGGGCCCGATCATCAGGATGTTCTTGGGCGTCACCTCGTCGCGCAGCTCGCCGGTCAGCTGCTGCCTGCGCCAACGATTACGGAGCGCGACCGCGACCGCGCGCTTGGCGTCGGCCTGGCCGATGATGTGCGCGTCGAGCGCGGCGACGATCGCCTTGGGGGTAAGCTGGTCGTTCATTCTTCTTCCTAAAACCCTCTCCCGCCTTCGCGGGAGAGGGACAGGCCCGCAGGGCCAGGGTGAGGGCCGGATCAGCGCGAGTAAGGAAGAACTACCCTCACCCGACCTCGCTACGCTCGGCCACCCTCTCCCGCCAAAGCGGGAGAGGGGAGGAAACTAGGTCGCGGCGTCCAGCGCCTCCACGGTCAGGCGGTCGTTGGTGTAGACGCAGACCTCGGCGGCGATCGCCATCGCCTTTCGCGCGATCGTCTCCGCGTCGGATTCATAGGCGTCGATGGCGCGGGCGGCGGCGAGCGCGAAATTGCCACCCGAGCCGATCGCGGCGATCCCGCCCTCGGGCTCCAGCACGTCGCCGTTGCCCGTCAGGATCAGCGTCACCTCGCGGTCGGCGACGATCATCATCGCCTCCAGGTTGCGGAGGTACTTGTCGGTCCGCCAGTCCTTCGCCAGCTCGACGGCGGCGCGCATCAGCTTGCCCTGATGGCGCTCCAGCTTGGCCTCCAACCGTTCGAACAGCGTGAACGCGTCGGCGGTCGCGCCCGCGAAGCCGCCGATTACCTTCGCGGTCTCGCCCAGGGTGCGGACCTTGCGCGCGTTGGGCTTCATGATCGTCTGGCCGGCGGAGACCTGGCCGTCGCCGGCGATGACCACCCGGCCTCCTTTACGGACCGAGCAGATGGTGGTGCCGTGCCAGACGGGCGCGGCGGTGCGTTCGGAACTCATGTCGGCGATGTAGGATGCGCCGGGCGGGGCGCAACGTGCTCACCGGCTGTGCTCGCGGAGGTAAGCGGCGCTGTCGGCAAGCGTCGGCACGCGCCCGCGCAATGGCCGGGCGAGGCCGATGACGAGATCGGCATGGCCCCGACCGGGATAGGGCTTGAGGGCCAGCGAGGAAGGTACGACGGGTCATGGCGACGCTCAACGCTCCACGCCCCTAGCCTTTCCCCATGTCCGCGCGAGCGTGTAGCCGAGATAGCCGGTGCCGAAAAGCGCGTAGAGCGGCTCGGGGATCGCGCCCAGATAGGCGGCGGTGGCGCGCGCGACCGCTTCCGCCGCCGTCGGACTGACCGCCGCGAGCAGCCCGACCGGGATCGCCCAGAGCAGCAGCGCATACATGACATAGAGGAAGCCCGGCCGCGCGCGGCGGGTCCAGGGATCGGCGACGGGTCGGGGGGCGGGGGGTCGGGGCGCGAGGTCGCCGGAAATATGCTGGTTTTCCAATGTTCGTTCCTGAACAAGTTTAGGGAAGTATAGGCGTGGACGCGTCTTGCGCCGCGGCCGTCGGTCGCTAGCCGAGCCGGTTGGCGAGCCAGCCATAGAGGAACGCCTCGTTCGCCGGGCGGCGCTCGGCGAGCCGGAGGTAGCGTTCACCCTGGAGCGCCTCGACCGCCTTCAGCAGCACCTGTTCGCCGCCCCGACCGCGGCGGAGCGCGAAGGCGTCGAGCGCGGCGAGCGTGGTCGGGCCGACGCGGCCGTCGACGCGCAGATCGGGAAAGTCGCTCGCGCCCCGGTTGAGCGCATTGAGCGCGCGCTGGAGGAACGCGGTGGCGGTCGCCGGGCCCATGTTCACGGCGGTGTCGAACAACTCGGCCGCGACCAGCGGCGCGCGGATCGCCACGCGGTCATAGCCCGGGCGGAGCCAATAAAGGCGGCGGTAGATGCCGGCGGCGGTGTCGCGCGGCAGGATGCGCATCGGGCCGGGATAACCCTCGGCGCGGGCGACCGCCTCGGTGATCCCCCAACAGGTCGCGCCGCCGCGGTCGGCGGGGTGGTGGACGTAGCCGCCCTCGCGGTCGATCAGGTCGTCGATAAGGTCGTTCAGGTTCATGGCCGTTCTCCGGTTCGGGTAGGAACGGAGAGTGAACATGAGTCGGGGGTTGTAGGACAGGGCAAAATGCAAGATCGCAAGCGAAGCTGGCGATCTCCCAAGCATTTTGCCCGGCCGGCGTCGCACCCGCGACGTCCGACGGCGCGGCTTAGCCGCGACGGGGCTGCCGATGAACACGCCTGTTCCAACTGGCCCGTCACCCCGGACTTGATCCGGGGTCCCGCTTTCGACGGCCGATGACGAAGTAGCGGGACCCTGGATCAAGTCCGGGGTGACGGCGGGATAAAACCGGTCGGTGAGGGGGCATGGGCAAAGCCCATGCCGTCGGCCGCGGCTTGGGCCGCGCCGGCCGGTCGAGCGCGAGATGGCGTAGCCACCTGGCTGGCTCGACTTGGTCGGGGCGACAGGATTCGAACCTACGACCCCCACACCCCTAGCCGCCAAAATGGGTGGTCTCTAACGCACCGTAATTGAACAGAAAACCTTGATTTTCCGGGGGTTCTCCGGTATGTCCGTGGTGCTGTGGTGGTGCAGATTGTTTCGTTTTGTTCCGTCCCGTTTCATCAATTCGCACCACCACAGCACCACGGGATTTGTGTCCCAATCAGCCGGTGAGGTAAGGCGATGCGCGCTGCTTTAACCCAGATGGCCGTCGACAAGATCGTGCCGACACTGCGACCCGTCGAGCATCGCGACATGCGCCTCAAGGGTCTCGTGCTGCGGGTTACACCCGGAGGCGCGAAGTCGTGGTATTGCGAGTTCGCGCGCGGCAAACGCGTCTGGCTCGGACGGGCCGACGCCCTTGGTCTGAATGAAGCGCGTGTGAGCGCGCGGGCGATCCTCGCGGAAGCCTTCCAGGGGATCGACCCGATCGAGGCGCGCAAGCCCAAAGCGGCCATGCCCACCTATGGCTCCTATATCGACGGCGATTACGCGGCGTGGGCGAAGTCGAGCCAGAAGGCGTATGGGCAAAACCTCAATCGACTAAAGACGGCGTTCAAACACCTGCTCGACAAGCCGCTCGACACGATCACGGCGCTTGATGTCGAGCGCTGGCGCGCGAAGCAGGTCGAGCGTGGGCTCAGCAACCAGACGATCAATCGCGACATTTCCTCGATCAAGGCCAGCTTCAACCGCGCGGTCGATTGGGGTCTGCTGCCGGTCAATCCGCTCGCCAAGGTCAAAAAGGCGCGGGTCGATGACTGCCTCAAAGTACGGTATCTGAATGAAGCCGAGGAGGCGCGGCTCCGCGCCGTCATCGAAGCGCGCGAAGAGCGCCGCCGCGTCGAGCGCGATTCCGCCAATCATTGGCGGGACGAGCGCGGCTATGTCCTGCTGCCGAGCCTGCGGTCGGTCGTGTTCACCGATCACGTCAAGCCGCTCATCCTGCTATCAATCAACACGGGCTGCCGACGCGGTGAACTGTTCGACCTCACCTGGTCGAACGTCGATATGGAGCGCCGCATTCTGACCGTAACGGGCGCGACCGCGAAGTCGCGCCGGACACGGCATATCCCGCTAAACCGCGAAGCAACCTCGGTGCTGACCAACTGGCGCGCGCAGTGCGAGGATTTGGCCGGACTGGTATTCGTCAATGACGCGGGCGTCCGCTTTGATCGCGTCAATTTCTCATGGCGGCGCTTGCTCAAAGACGCGGGTATCGCCGATTTCCGCTGGCACGACATGCGCCATCATTTTGCCTCGCGGCTGGCAATGGGCGGCGTCGATCTCAACACGATCCGCGAGCTGCTCGGCCATAGCGATTACACCATGACCTTGCGCTACGCGCATCTCGCCCCCGAGTTCAAGCTCAAGGCGGTCGAAGTCCTCGACATTCCTCGCGAGGCGAAGGGGGAAAACAAGGTGCTGGCGCTGGTGCGTTAGTCGGGTTCGAGGTGGTGGTCCCGAAAGTCATTGCTGGTCGACAGGCTCGGCTTGACGCTGTTGGCATATCTGACTACATATGATCATGCCTCGCACGACGCTTCGGACAATCTCGTGGATTAAGGCGGCGCGAAAAGATTTCGAGGCGTTCCCAGCGGGAGCGATCGACCGGGCGCTCGATGCCCTGACGGTCGTCGCCGATGGCGGGACACCAGACGTTGCCAAGCCGCTCGCCGGGCTCGGCGCGGGCGTATGGGAATTGGCGATTAAGGAGCGCGGCGACGCCTATCGCGTCGTCTATGCGCTCCAGTTGGGAGATGACATCTGGGTGGTTCATGCCTTCCAGAAGAAATCGACCAAGGGAATTGCGACGCCGCGCCACGAAATCGACCTCGTGCGCGAGCGGATCAAGCGATTGAAGGAGATGCTGGCATGACCGACCAAAGCGACGACCTCGAACTGGTACGCGGTTCCGGCAACGTCTTCGCCGACTTCGGCGCGCCCGATGCGAGCCTGCGCCAGTTTCGCGCTATCCTCGCCGCCGAGATCATCAAGACGCTCGACGCCGAGCGGCTGACGGTGCGCGACGCCGAGGCGCGGACAGGCATCGCGGCGGCCGACTTCTCGCGCATCCGCCAGGTCAAGCTCGACCGCTTCACGATCGACCGGCTGATGCGCATCCTCGACCGGCTCAACCGGGACGTGCGGGTAAAGGTTTCCGTTGCGCGACGCGGCGGGTCGGGTCGTCGGTCGCTATCTCCGCCGCTTGCTGCTTGAACTATGGCTAACGAACCGCCTGCCGATCTCATCAAATCAATCCGCACCCGCGCAGCGGAAGTCATCGCGGCAAGCAAGGCGTATGACGTTCCCGGCCTGTGCGCCAAGCTCGGCCTCGCCGATGGTAACGAAGATGAGGCGATGCGCAGCAAATTCAAATACGCGCACTCGCGCCTTGTGCCTTTGCAAAGCCACCAAGTCGTTGCCATTGCTCGCGCGCTCCTCGATGAAGAGAATGACTATCGGTTGGCGGAGTCTCTGGCTAAGGCTGGTGAGACGGGAACACCACCTGTCTCGGCACGCACGCGACGCCGTGCGTTTGAGGCGTTGACTGGCCACCCGCTCTGCACCGAGTATGATGAAATCGCCTTCCTCGAACGCCTCTTTCCATTGTCGGAAATTCGCACAACGGGTCCGAGCGAGTGGGACGAAAGGACGCTGCGCGATGACTTCGTGCAGCACTGGATCCGTAACGACGACTGGACATACCGCGATCTTGGTGAGCAGCTAGGGCTTGTTGAGGCGTCGAAATCTCTACTCTTTCGATTTCTCGAATTGGCTGTCCATCCCGAGACGGTGACGGAAGAAATACAGACCGAGAGAATCGAAAAGCTCAACGGAGAACTTAAGAACGACGGCTTTCGGCTCGTGCAGTCTTCGCGACTGTCCGGTTATCCGGTCTTTACGGTTCAGTATATGGGCCATGCGGCACCTAGCCACGACGTGATCTCGGGAACCTTGGCGCGGTTTGATCCTGACCAGGTTCACGCGCGCTGGAAGGCCGCGTTGGATCGGCGCGTCGTTGACCCAGCGGGCGCAATCACTCTAGCACGAACGCTACTTGAAGATGTTTGTCGATGGCTGCTCGCCGACCAGGCAATTGACGTTTCGGATCAGGACGACCTGCCCACGCTCTATCGCAAGCTGTCGAAGGCGATGAAGCTGGCCCCGGACGACCATAGCGAACAGGTCTTCAAACAAATCCTCGGAAGCTGCCAGTCGGTTGTCGAGTCGCTTGGCGCTTTGCGCAACAAGCTGGGTGATGCTCACGGCGGCGGCCCACGAAAGGCCAAGCCGGCGGTAAGACATGCCGAACTGGCAGTGAACCTTGCGGGAAGCATGGCGATTTTCCTCGTCGCGACGTGGGAAGCGCGCGTGGCAGATGCGCAAAAAGAGGCTGCGTAGAGGTCTGTCGGGAGGGTGAATCACTCGAACATATCAAGCTGCTTCCGCATCGGGTCCCAAAAGCCGATGTCGAGGGGGCGCTGCGGCCGCCTGACCTGCATCGGCTGCGCCGCAAGCCAGCCAAGCCGTTCGCCCATGCTGACAGGGGGGACACCCGCCATCATAATCTGATCGGGGTTGGCCACTGCGATGCGGACCCCTGGGCCGCAGGATTGCGTCATTGCGCCCGCCCGCAACGCTCCTCGCACACTAAGACAAGCGCGCCGAAGTCCTCGCTCTCGCCAAGCTCATCGGCAATCCGCCGCACACACGCCAGCGGCAAGCCGTTCTCGTGGGCAACCTGACGAAGATAATCATCACGGCACTCCGCCCCACAAGCGCGATACTGCAACAGCAAATCGGTCATGTCCCAACCCTTCGCTCGGCTGAAAGCCGCACTGCCTGCGGCATGCGGCCTGCCTTCCGGCGAGGATGGGAGGGGGAGGGAAAACCGAAATCGATGCCTGGGCGCGGGCCAGCGGGCGCGCAAGCGACTGCCACACGGGGGCGTCTATTTCGGTTTGGGAACGAGAGGGCAAAGCCCTTGGCGTTCCCACACAATCAGAAGAACGGAGGCGTCAGCCTCCCGCAGCCGCGTCGCGGCTCAAGAACGGCGCCCTTGCACGGCGTGACGCCGACGGACGCCCTGCGGCGGCAAGCAAGTCCCCGCCGGTCGTTGCGCGTCAGCGCAGCCCCGGCACAGGGACGCAGCGCAGACCGACCGCGGGCGTCCGGCAAGGAGAGAGGCAAGAGCGCCAGCGGGTCAGTTCAAAGAAGTCGCGCCCTTAGGAGCGCGCAGCGCGGGACAGAGCGCGTCCTTAGAAAATCCCGCTCAATTTGCGGCCGCCCTTTCCCTTTGCTCCCGATCGTTACCCGGATGGGTCGAGACTACAGGCCCGGTTCGCGCCAGCGAATAGAGCGGGTCGCCCGAAGGGCAGCTTCACAAATCGCTCTCAAACTGCCCGAAGCACAGGGTTCTGTCTTTCAGGCGGCGCGGTATCGCCAACGAGCCCAAACAAGAGGCTTTCCAGTTCCTCGTCGGGAAGAAGCAATTGCTGCGCGATGTGGCCCCTAGAGAGGCCGTCCTTCCAAAGATCGGTAAGAATCATTTGCCATACAGTTGAACGCTCGGGGGGTAGTCCCTCAGGTTCGGACGAGCGATATTGGCGGTTGATCTGAATATACTGCCATTCGGTCATGAGCCCAAGTTTGTTCAGCCGATACGCCAACGCGACAGCGGCAACTCCCCACCGCTTCTTGGCTTGAATGATCTGGTCGACGCTCGAGACGTAGGGGATCGTCGATACGAGATCGGCTTGCGGCATCAGGAAGGCTGACGCGAAGTTGTTCGCTTCGGTTTCCGCCTTTCGCCCCTGCGGGCCACCGTGCCGGTGAAGGACAAGATGTGCGAGCTCATGGGCGGCATCAAAACGGCTGCGTTCGCTCGACTTGAACGTGTTCAGGAAAATGTACGGCTCGTTATTTCGCCAGCATGAAAAAGCATCGACGTTCTTGGTATCCTCCGCGAGCGAGAAGACACGAGCGCCCTTCGATTCTAGCAGCTTGATCATGTTCGCGATCGGCTTCTCGCCGATCGCCCAATGCTGGCGCAACATTCGGGCGGCGGCGACCGGATTGCGCTCATGCCCTAGGTCAAGGATGTCCGGCTCGGGTAGCGTGAACCTTTCACTCACCCAATCCATGACTTCAAACGCCAACGACCCCGCCGCCAACGCCGCATCGCGTTCGCGCGCGGTCATGCCCGTCAGGCTGCGGAAGCTGGCCGCGCTTGCGTCAATCGGGTCAAAATCGTCCTGCTCGAAAAACGCGCGCGTAAAGCCGAGCGCCGCAACGAGCGCCTCAACAGTGCTCTCATCGGGAACCTGCTGCTTATGGACGATGCGGGAAAGCGTAACGGGCGCAATGCCCGCCCGTTCAGCAAGAATCCTCGCCGTGTACCGACGCCGTTTTCGCGCCAGCTCCAGCCTTTCAACATTGAACATCGCTATTGCTTGCGAATGATGATCGGCTCGAAATCAACGGCGTCGGAGTCCTGCCCGGTGCCAAGCCGAATGTTGTCCCATTCGCCCTTCTTCACGATGAAAATGCGTTCGATGAACCCCGAGAAATTTCCGCCGCTGACGCCCGACGCGAGCGACAATTCGGCACGAACGTCGTCGTCGACCACAGAGACGCAAAAGAACCACATCCCGGTATTGATCGTGGCACGCGCGCGCGGATCGGAACGCTCCAACTCGGCGGGCGAAAACAGCGAAAGCTGCGCCTCCTCAATCGCGCGCTCGGCTCCCGCGCCCTTTCCGGAAATCGCCAGCGGCGAGCAGGACTCGGATGCCGCAAGATCGACGCTCTGATAGCTGATCGTGAGGTCACGCTCAGGATGCCTGACGAGTTCGATGTTGTCCTTCCGGAACAGGTTCCAGCCCCGCGCACGGAAAAGCGCGCGGACGTTCCGTGTCCCGTGGATGTAGGCAAATTGACCGGCGGCGGTGATCGGGTCGTTTTCAACCGCATCGGCGCGGGCACCGACGACCTCTTTAACGACCTGGATGAGCTGCTCGCGCGTGACGCCGAATGTCTCGCTCAGGCGAGCATCAACCGTCCATTCTTCGTTATAGATGCGCGCCGGAATCATGTGCCACAGCCCTCGATAAGATTTCGTTCCTCAAACGTGGTAGAAGATGTTATCGCCGTCAAGCGTGATCTGCCATCGCGTTTAATCAGGCCGTCGCGGAATCATATCTTCAAACCGCCGCCGCGCCAAGCGCGATAAGGTTGGCGTTGGCGGGGGAGTTCAGGGTCTGGTGGGTCAGACCGCGCGATGCAGCTTCGTTGGCGAGCGTCTCGGTCTTGCCGCCAGGCGCGGCGTGCGCGATCAGGACGCGCTCGCACAAGGTCAGGATATGGCGGTTGCGCGCTTCAGCGGTAGCGGCCGTAGTGCGGGTTTGGGTAAGCGGGAACGGGCTGACGATCCGGGCCAAGCCAGCGGCGACGGCGGCCTTGATCGCGGGTGGCGCGCGATAGCCCTGCACCGCGCGGGCGAGGACGATGATGACGGGCGCACCGCCGCGCAGCAGGATGCGCAGCACGTCGCGTTCGACGGGTGTGTGGAAGCCACCGATCACCGGGACGCTTTCCGTGCCTCGGGCATTGGCCCAGTCCTGCGCTTTCAGGATTATGTCACCGGGGCAGGACCGCGAGCAGAAAAAGGCGATGGGTGCGCTACCCAGCTCGACCGCACCGACACGCATGGAGCGCGGTTCAATCGGCATCGTCCTCATCTGCGCCCATGCGGTATTTTATGTCGTAGTTGAGGATGAAATCGAGTTCCTCTCCGCTGAATCCGAAATGGGGGGCTAACAATCGGTCGATATTGTCGATCAGCGGCTTTGATTTTTGGATTTTGAAGGATTGCGTTTGTGTTGTTCCGGTTTGGCGCTGCTCTCGCGTTAGCATAATGCTGTTTCTATCTAGGTCATCGAGATATGCCTCGCCAGCTTTAGCGAGCCGCGCGTCCTGAAGTATGGCGTCGTTTACGCGAAAGGCCTGAATATCCGCAGGATTGAGGTCGCGTAGATTTGAGGCAATCGTGTACCACCACCAGAATGTGGTGCTAGGGCTCAAACCCAATCAGCGGGTTGAGCTGAGCGCCGTTCGCTGATTCACC
>NZ_CAXSHH010000061.1:0-14621 GCF_964237155.1 uncultured Sphingomonas sp.
CCTGATCGCCGCTCGCTTCTCATCCAGATCGTCGCGCTACAGCTTGCGCCCGAGCGCCTGGCTGTGGCGATGGGGTATGTCGTAGGTCATGACGGCTCTCCGAAGGATCGGACGCGTCATCCGCGCCCGCGACCCACGAAGCCGCCTTTCCTCTAGCCGAGCGTCAGCCCGAACTGGTCGGCCGGGAAGCGGAACTGCAGGTCGGACGGGTACGCCGCCAGCGCGATCAGGGTCGAGCCCTCGATGCGCAGGTGCCACGTCTTGCCGGTCCGAGGCGTGCGTTCCGCGAAGCCGGCGGGATCGAGCAGAGCGACATTGCAGCGGCGGTCCGGGTCACGGGCGGACGGGCTGCGGATCGCCTGCGCCGAGGCCTGGCGCGCGGAGGTGGCGAGGCTCTGGCATTCGGCATAGTCGTCCGAGGTCCAGGCGGCACCCTCTTCGGCGAAGGGCGGGATGGTGAGGTCGACCAGGCGATCGAGCCGTAGCGCGACGGAGAAGGAGCTGTGCTCCGTCACGGTCCGCGGCGGCGCCAGCCCGGGCGAGCGCGAGAGGAAGCGCAGCCGCCAATAGGCCGTCTCCGCCACCGCGGTCGCCTCGGCCTCGGACGAGTAGAAGATGCCGGGCCGTTCGTCCGCGCGGCGGAACCGCGATGCGGTCCGGTGCCCGTAGCGGAACGGCGACGCGAGCAGATAGTGGAAGCCACGCGCGGCGCGGGGCAGCTCGGGCTTCACCGCCTCTGCGAGTTCTTCAAGGAGCCGCTGATCCTCAAGGCTCGCCGCCAGCCGGTTGGTCGAGATGCGGTGCTGCGCCTCGACGACGCGCCACACGCGGCCGGCATAGGGCTTCAGCTCAGACGCGAGCGCGGAAGCCGTCGACATAATCGCAGACCCGGGACAGGCCCGTGAAGGTGGACAGGAGCTCGATCGGAGGCCGCTCGAGATCGAGATTGGGCGTGCGCAGCCATGCGCGGCTCGTTTGATCGTCGCTGCCCATCAGAGCGTCCAGGCTGCGGAACAGGCGGAGCAGGTACTGGCCGGCTTCGAACGCCTTGCTCCTGACCTCCAGCATGAGCTTGCCGGAACGTAGACGTGACGCGCTCGGGCCGGACATGCCGAGGATGGAGCCGAGCTGGCCGTTGGTCAGATCCCACAGGTCGGCTATCCGTGCGACGGCGGTGCTGAGCACCTGCTCCTCGTCGTTCCGCAGCGTTGGAAGGGCAGTAGCCATGTTGTTCTCCTGAACAAAATATATACGATCTGTTCTAAAGAACAAGCAAATTGATTGTCAGATGCGGCTAACCCGGATGTAGGCTGCTGGCCTCGGCCTGGTTGAAGAGCCCAGGTGCTGCCGACCCGTGCAGGTGGTACACTGTCGGGCGGAGGAGCTGGCCAATGCCCGAATTAGCCGGACGCGACCTGCATCTGATCAAGAAGGCGCTCGCGGTAGCGGTGCTGACGATCGAGCGCATGCCCGAGGGCCCGTTCCGCTCGGACTCGGACATGGCCGACATGAAGTCGCTGTTGGACGAGATGATCGAGTCGGACGTTGAACTGGAGCATTATGCGCGGGCCGCACGGATCGCGGTGACGGGCAAGCCGATTCAGCGCAATGGCGGAAGTACGGCGTTCTGACCTTTCGGCGAGACCGAGGCTTCAACGCATGGCTCCAGCGAGGTCGGCGGGGACGGTCCCGTCGGCCGTTGAGCGATTCAGGGGTTGTTCGCTCGTCGCTTCCGCCGCTCGGCTACGTTGGCGCGCAGCTTGGCGATGCCCACGATCATGCGATCAGGGACGCTGGGTAGCGGGACGAAATCGTAGCGGGCGTACAGCCTGGCGGCGTCCTCGTTGATGGCGTCGAGCATTACGAACAGACCGCCCAACCCGTCGCTGGCGCGCACGCACCGCTTGAGGGCGTCGGCGAGCAGGAAGCTGCCGACGCCCTTTCCCTGCACGGCGACGTGCGTGCCGATCATCGACAGGTAGTAGGCGGGGACGCGATCGAAGTTGGGCAACCGCTTCTTCATCTGCGGTTCGAGCGCGCGGGCGTCGATCGCATGCGGGCCCACGGCGTAGAAGCCGACCAGGCGACCGCCGTCCCTCTCGACCGCGACGTGGATGCGGCCGATGTCGCCGGCCTCGTACCTCGAGGCCGTGATCTTGAGAAAGTTGTCGATGCGGTCGGTGCCGCATGTGAACGACGCCCGGTCGTGCCGGGCGGCGTCGAAGGATTCGATCGCGAGGCCGCGCAGGTAGCCCACGTCGGCCGGCATGCGTCAGGCGTGCTCGGGTGCCCGCCCCGTCGCCTGGGCGTGGAGCTCGAAGATGTCGATGAGCGCATCGTTCGGCCGCTCGTCGTCGAAGGCGCGCAGGAACGCGTCGCGGTCCTCGGCCGTCAGGCGGGTCACCTCCATCCGGCCGATCGTCTCCTGCGCGGCCTGCAGGGTGTGCGAGCGCGCGAACTCGGACGCGGTCACGCCCTGGAGCGCGGCCGCGCGCTCGATCGCCTCCTTGGCGCGGGGCGACAGCCGCTGCTCGAGGCGCTCGGTGCGGCGTCCATCGTCGTCGTGGATCGTGAAGGCGAGCATGGTACCCTCCTCGTCGCTCGGTCAAGATAACGTATGATATGTACGGCAACTGCCGGACACTTACAACACTGACATGGTCGTGGGCTTAAGGGAGGTCGTCCCGTGGACGAAGCCGCCGACCAGGTCGCCCTCGTATGCGACGTCCCCAGAACTTCGATGCACAATGACCGGAGCGTTTAAGCGGATGCGCGCTCGACCACCCCTCGAAGAGGAAAGCGGTCGAGCAGGGCGGACAGGATGGCGATCCTGCTGGAGCCGATCGGGATGAAGAGGCGCAACCGCCAGCTAATGATCTCGGACATCAGCCCGAACGCCTTGAGCCGCTCGACCATGCCGTCCGTAAAGCCGGTGAGTTCGACCCGCTCCGCATTCATCACGCGCGAGCGGCGGACGCTCAGCCCGCCCTCGAGCTGCAACGTGCTGCCACGCTCAAGCACCATCGCCCAAGCGTCGGACGGCACCACCTTCGGAGCTTCGCTCCCCAACGCTTCGGCGATCCAGTGCGGCGCGACGCGCCGTCCGATCACGCGCTCGCCCTCGTCGGTCTGGAGCCGGTAGACGCTGCACCCGTCCTCCGGGAGCCGCCGCCAGATCGGCAGCAGCAGGCCGGTGATGATCCAGAACCGGCTTTCGATGAATTCGGGTAATGCGGCGGTCTCGGCGGTCCAGGCCTCGACGAAGCGGGCCTGATCGACCTCCTCCCAGCAGGACGCGGTCAACGCGCTCAGGGCCAAGTTCTTGCGCTCGGTCGGCCGCACGAGGCGGACGCGGCGTTCGACCTCGCCATCATCAAGCGTCAGGCTGGCGGCGGGCACCTGTAGGGCGGCGTTGCCGGACCGTCCGTTGACGAGCAACCGGGCATCCGGCCTCCCGCTGATACGCGCCAAGACGTCGATGGACGAGGTCGACCGCGCGCTCGACCTCGGGACCGTCGCGCTGTGATGTCCGAATCGCGGCTGCTAGCCCGGCGTTCGCGTCCCGAACGGCGCCTTCGTGGGCGGCCCGGCGCGCCGCATAAAGCTTCTCCTCCGCCTCGATCCGTCGCTCCTGCGCCTCGGAGAGATCAAGCCCGTCGTGCAGGAGCAGGTGAAGGGCATCGCCCTTGGGCGGCGCTCCTTGCCTGATCGAGAGCGCGATGAACGCGCCTGCCAGCCCCGCGAGCAGTGCCAGCGCGAGAGTCAGCAACAACGATCGCCGCTGCGCCGTCACTTCGTCCTACCCAGAAGGGCGGAAGGCGCGAGCCCCGCGCCGTTCGCGAGCTCAAGCCCAAGGGGTGCACTCCGCGATCCGCCGGCGGCCGCCGCGCCGCCGACGCCCAGGCCCACCGCGAGCGCCAGGCCGACCGCCGCGGCCCGCCACGCCGGCGTAGTCGCGTGGCGGGCCGCGGCGATCCGGCGCATGACGTCGCCCTCGAGGCGGTTCAGCCGCTCGGGCACGGGTTGCGCGGCCAAGCGCCCGAGCAGCCGATCCAGGTCCTGGTCCATCGCGCGATCCTCAAACGTCCTCGAAGGCTATACGCGCGCGACCGCCCGATCCCTCACTCGCGGCGAACCAGCCGTCCGCAACGGGAAGCTGGCGCGTCCGCTTCGTTCGTTCAGTGCTTCATGCCGGACATGTCGTGCTTGGGATCGCCCTTGCGGCCATCCTTCATCTCGGCGCAGCAATCGCCCTTCTTCCGGTCCTGCTCCTTGCAGCAGTCCGCGCCTTCCTTGCAGCACGCCATGTCGGCGCAGCAGGCGGCACCCGCGGCGAACGCGGAGCCTGACAGCGACAGCGCGACCGCGGTGCCGAACAGTTTTAACTTGATCATTAGATGTCTCCGTGGATGATCGTATAGAGATGGGAACGCCGGGCCTAATGCGCGACGGAGAACGCGGCCGGGGCCGCGACCATCCATAGCGCCATCGCCACCATCATGACATTCTCGGTCAGCGAGATGAAGCCCAGCGGCACGTTGCTGTCCCCGCCGACGCACGCGCACTTCAGCTCGCGCTTGTCGACATAGACGGCCTTAGATACCGACACCGCCCCGATCGTGCCGATGAACAGCGCGATCGGCACCGACAGCCAGGTGAGCGCGCCTGCGACCATCAGCACGCCCGCTCCCCCTTCCGCGAACGGATAGATGTACGAGTACGGCACCCACCGCTTGCCGAGCAGGTCGTAGCCCAGGAACATGCTCGAAAAGCTCTCGATGTTCTGGAGCTTAAGGAGCGCCAGCACGCACATCGAAAAGCCGATGAACCATTCGGCCGCGCGGATCGTAAACGGCGTACCCAGCACCGCGTAGCTGGCGGCGAGCGCCATCAGCGCCGTCATCGAGAACAGCGCGATCACCGGCCGATAGGTGAGTGCCTTGGGATCGCGAACCGTCTTGCCGACGAAGCGGCGCAGATCGTCGTAGCCGCCGACCCGCTCGCCGTTGATGAAGGTCTGAGGCGTCGTCTTGACCCCATGCTTACTCTTGAACGCATCCGTCTCGTCACGCGTCGTCAGCCAGTGGTCAACGACCGCATAGCCCTGGCGGCGCAGAAGGTCCGTCGCCTTCAGCCCATAGGGGCAGGTGTGTTCTGGCGTCACCATTCGGTAGATCGTCGCCTGTTTGGCGGGGGCAGTCGCCATTATTCTTCTCCAGTCCGTTGCCCGCCTTATATGGGTTCCGTACCATAGTACGGAGTCAAGGGGTGGCGACCACGACGATCGCAGGGCTCGCGCGCGAAGGTGGCGTAGGCGTCGAGACGGTGCGCTACTACCAGCGCCGGGGCTTGCTCGACACGCCCGAGCGGCCAGGTGGGTCCGGGACGGATGGCGGCGTCAGGCGGTACGGACCGGATTACGTGCGGCGTCTCCGCTTCGTCCGCTCCGCCCAGGTGGCCGGGTTCACGCTGGAGCAGATCGGCGAGCTGCTGGCGCTGGACGCGACCGACGATCGCGCCCGGGCGCGTGCGCTCGCCAACGAGCGCATTGTGGCGCTGGATGCGAGGATCGTGGAGCTTGAGACGGCGCGCGCCTCGCTTCGCCAACTTGCGCGCGAGTGTGGGTCCGGGTCGGAAGGGCCGTGCCCGATCCTAGCAGCATTCGACACGGAGCGGGTTTGAGGATTAGCCCACGTTCTAGTGTCACAATCGGTCGGTTTCGACACCACCAGCCCACCCCAGACTTTCCGCGGGGTGCGAAGTGTCAGAAGCGTGTGTCAGACCTAGCGCCTGCGCCGAGACAATCCTGAGTTCTCGACCGATGCGTTGCGCGTCCTTGGCTTTGCGGTACATGGAGATGGATCGGACAGAGGCGCTGAACGGCTCCTGCCCCGCCACGACCAGCATGGTCGTCGTCGCACCAACCGAGGACATCACCGCGCCGCCCCGCGCGGCTATGGCATGGGCGATCACGCCGTCGCGAGCCTCGCCGAAAATGGCAATCCGCTCGCCTTTTAAGGGCCCGTCCGGTGCCGCTGGCGGTGCTCGCCCTGGTCGGCGAGGCGGAGCCATCCAGTCAGCCAGCGACATGCCGGTATGGTCGATCGCCTTGATGACGACCCAGCCTGCGGCGCGCGCGTCGCTCAGCGCATCGTGATGACGGTGCTGGATGCCGAGGTACCGGGCAAGCCCGCCCAGCTTGTGGTTCGCCAGATCCGGCCAGGCCCGTTTGGCGACGCGGACGCTGTCCAGCCACGTGGTCTCGATCATCGCGCGATCGTGGACGCGGCACGCGGCGGCGAGCGCCCCCTTGTCGAAATAGGAGTGCGCGACGGTGGTCCGACCCGAGAGGTAGCGGTCGATCTCCGCATGGACGCACGCGAAGGTCGGCTGCCCGACGACATGGTGCGCGGCGATGCCGTGGATGCGCGTGTTGCTGGCGTGGAACTCGTGGCAGGGGTCGAGCAGCGTCTCGTAGCTGAAGACCTCGCGACCGTCGCGAAAGCCGACGATGCCGACCTGGCAAATGCTGCTGACCCGCGAGCAGGCCGTCTCGACGTCGATCACCACGAAGTCGGGGTTGTCGGGTGGGGCGGCTGGTTTGGAGGATGATCGCATGACGGCCGACATAGCCGACCGCAGGGCAGGCGCTATGGGCGGTGGGGTAAACGATGGTGTCTAGCGGCCGGCGTCGAGATCGGCGGCTGCGGCCTCGATCCGGAAGCCCACGCCGCTGGTGATCACAGCGCCACTCGCTCGCGAGTTGCCCGCCTCTCGTGGGTCGTGCGCCTAAGCACGTCGTTCCAGTCGTACCCCGCCCGTCGTGGACGCTGCGCTTCGATCGACCGGACGTCGTCGAAGGCTTCTCGGGCCAGCGTCTCCGCCCTGCGTCCGCCCGCGTCATTGTCGAGGAACAGGACGAGGTCGGTCACGTCCGCAGGCAGGCGGACGTGCTTGAACCGCTCGGTGCCGAGCGTCGCCCAGCACGGGATGTCGAACAGGATTGAGGCCGACAACGCGGTCTCCAGCCCTTCAGCGAGCCCGAGCCGCGGCGCGACACCCCCGATGCGAACAGCGCCTGCGCCAAAAGGGCCGAGGCCGCATTTCGGGTCCGGGAGCTTGGCGAGCGTGCCGGTGCGTCGGTCGAGGAAGGTGCGGTGGATGCCGACGACGCCTGAGTCGTCGCGAACCGCCGCGATCAAGGCCGGGCGGAACTGGGTCAGCGGCTTGGGGCCGTGCGGCACATTCGGATGGTAGCGGACCTCCGGTGAGGTCGTCCTGATCGCACGGCCGAGAAGATACCGCTCGGCCGGGGTGCCCGAGATGATTCGCGCATCGGTCCATACCCGCACGAGCGGGTCATGGGCGACCTGACCGCGCAGGAAGCGCTCGAGCAGCTCACCGCTGACGCGGCCGCGCGCATGTTCCCCGCCGGCGTACCCGCCGCCTACACGACCCAGATCGCCCACGAGCTGCGCCTAGTCGGCGAGCTCGGCTACGCGCCCTACTTCCTGACGGTGAACGCGATCGTCGCCGAGGCGAGGCGGCGTGGCATCCTGTGCCAGGGTCGAGGCTCGGCGGCGAACAGTTGTGTCTGTTTCGTGCTCGGCGTCACCAGCATCGACCCGATCAAGCACGAGCTCCTGTTCGAGCGGTTCGTGAGCGGAGAACGCCGCGAGCCTCCCGACATCGATGTCGACTTCGAGCATGAGCGCCGCGAAGAGATCATCCAGTGGATCTACGAGACCTACGGCCGCAACCACGCGGCGCTCACCGCCGTGGTCACCCGCTACCGCGCGCGCGGCGCGATCCGCGACGTCGGCAAGGCGCTGGGCCTTCCTGAGGACCTGACCGCTTCGCTTGCCGGCCAGGTCTGGGGCTGGTCGGCCGAGGGCGTGGGCGAGAAGCACGTCGAACAGCTCAACCTCGACACGGGCGATCGACGGCTGCGGCTGGCACTCGACCTCGCGCGCAAGCTGATCGGCGTGCCCAGGCATATGTCGCAGCACCCGGGCGGGTTCGTGCTCACCCACGACCGGCTCGACGACTTAGTCCCGATCGAGCCAGCCGCGATGGCCGACCGTCAGATTATCGAATGGGACAAAGACGATATCGACGCGCTCAAGTTCATGAAGGTGGACGTGCTCGGGCTCGGGATGCTCGGGGCCATGAACCGCGCGTTCAACCTGCTCGAGGCGGAGAAGGGCGTGGCGGTCGGGCTGGCCGACCTGCAGGACGACGACCCGGCCGTGTTCGCGATGATCGCCAAGGCGGACACGCTGGGAACGTTCCAGATCGAGAGCCGCGCGCAGATGGCGATGCTCCCGCGCATGAAGCCGACCCGGTTCTATGATCTGGTCGTCCAGGTCGCGATCGTGCGGCCCGGGCCCATCCAGGGCGACATGGTGCATCCCTACCTGCGTCGGCGCGAGGGGCTGGAACGACCCGAGTACCCCAAACCCGAGCTGCGCGCCGTGCTGGAGAAGACGCTGGGCGTGCCGCTGTTCCAGGAGCAGGCGATGAAGGTCGCGATCGTCGGCGCCGGGTTCACGGCCGTCGAGGCCGACCAGCTCCGGCGCGCGACGGCGACGTTCAAGTTCACGGGCGGGGTGTCGCACTTCTCGGACAAGCTGATCAAGGGCATGGTCGAGCGGGGCTATCCGCGCGACTTCGCCGAGCGGACGTTCCGGCAACTCGAGGGGTTCGGCTCGTACGGGTTCCCGGAGAGCCACGCGGCGAGCTTCGCCAAGATCGCCTACGCCTCGGCGTGGATCAAGCACCACCATCCCGACGTATTCTGCGCGGCGCTCGTCAACGCGCAGCCGATGGGGTTCTACGCCGTGGCGCAGGTCGTGCGCGACGCGCAGCAGCATGGTGTCGAGATCAGGCCGGTGTGCATCAACGCCAGTCGCTGGGACTGCACGCTAGAGCGGACGCGCGGCCGCTGGTTGGCGGTCAGGCTCGGCATGCGCCAGGTGAAGGGGCTGGCCAACGCCCACGGCGCAGCGATCGTGGCGGCGCGCGGGATCGCGCCGTTCGGCTCGGTCGAGGAGGTGTGGCGACGCGCGGGCGTGCCGCGCGCCGCCATCGAGCGGCTGGCGGAGGCGGACGCGTTCCATGCCCTTGCGCATGATCGCCGTCAGGGGCTGTGGAAGGTGAGGGGACTGGGCGAGGCACCGCTCCCGCTGTTCGCCGCCGCCGACGCGCGCGAGCTGAACCACTCGGTCGAGGGGATCGAGCCCGAGGTGGCGCTCCGACCGCTCACCGACGGGCGCGAGGTAGTGGAGGACTACCGCACGCTTCAGCTGTCGCTGCGCGCGCACCCGCTGTCGTTCCTGCGCGACGAGCTGACCCGCCAGGGGGTGACCCGCTGCGCGGACCTGGACCAGCTTCGCGACGGTCGGCACGTCGAGGTCGCCGGAATAATCTTGGTCCGCCAGAAGCCCGGCTCGGCTAAGGGCATCTTGTTCATCACCATCGAGGACGAGAGCGGGATCGCCAACGGCATCCTGTGGCCCGACCGGTTCGAGGCGCAGCGGCGCACTGTAATGACCGCGGCTATGGTGGGGTTGAAGGGTCGCATCCAAAAAGAGGGTGAGGTCGTCCACATCATCTGCGACCGGATCGTCGACCATACCGACATGCTTCGGCGCGTGGGCGACATGTCTTTCACGCACCGGACCGGACGCGGCGACGGCGCTCGTCACGCGGGCACGCCCGACCGGGGTGACGCTGGGTGGAAGCCCGCCGTGCGCGACAGCTACTGGCCGCCGCACGCGGACGGTATGGATCCCGAGGACGTCATTTGTGTGAAAAGCCACGACTTCCGGTGAGCGGACCCATGTCGCGCCATCAGCGCATCATCCTGGAGCTGGCGCTGCGCATCCTGAGGGCGGCCATGACGCGGGCGGGTGACGGCAGGGTAGACACGATCGAGGTGCGGCTCGCGCTCCGCTGCCTGCTCCATCACTGCCCGGAGCGTTGGCCGCTGGACTCGTTCTGGAGCTCGGCGGGGGTCGATAACGACATCGGTCGGGCACAAGGCTGCACGGCCGGGTTCAACGGGATCGTGCGGCAGCTTCGACGGGCGGGGCGCTATCCGGGGGCGGACGCCTAGTCGCGACCGCCATGCCGCTGACACACGTCGATGTCACAGCCGCGGCCATGCGAACCTTTTCGATCCTCACCACCCTCGCCACCGTCGCGATCCTGATTGCTCCGGTGCCCGCGCATGCCTGGGGCAAGAGCGGCCACCGTGTCACCGGCGTCCTCGCTGACGACTATCTGGATGCGCGCGCTAAGGCAGGCGTGCGTGAGCTGCTCGGTGCCGAGACGCTGGCCGAGGCGTCCACCTGGCCCGACTTCATGCGCTCGGACCCGAGCGAGTTCTGGCAACGGACCGCCAACCCGTTCCACTATGTGACCGTGCCGGCGGGCAAGGCCTACGTCGATGTCGGCGCCCCGCCCGAGGGCGACGCCGTCACCGCGCTCGAGCGCTTCTCGGCCACGGTGCGGAGTCGGAACGCTACGGTCGCCGAGCGCCAGCTCGCGCTTCGGTTCATCGTCCACATCGTCGGGGACCTGCATCAGCCGCTCCATGCCGGAAACGGTACCGACAAGGGCGGCAACGACGTGCGCGTCACCCTGTTCGGCCGGAACACCAATCTGCACGCGGTCTGGGACTCAGGGCTGATCGACGAGGAGCAGATCTCCCACACCGAATACGCGACGTGGCTTCGCGCCCGGATCACGCCCGAGCTGGCGCGAGGCTGGACCACGGCCGATCCGCGGGTCTGGATCGCGGAGAGCGCCGCCCTGCGCGACCGGATCTATCCCGCCGCGGGCGCGACCAGCCTAAGCTACGACTATGTTTACGCCAACAAGGCGCGCGTTGAGGACAGGCTGTCACGCGCGGGCGTGCGGTTGGCGGCCTATTTGAACCAGCTGTTCGCCGGACCGCAGCCGCGCGCGCGCCGACCCTGACCCGCTATTTGCGCTGAACTGATAAAGCCCCTCATGCATCGTGCGCACGTCGTCCACGGTCGCAAGGGCCGTCAGTTGCGACCGGTCGCGTATCCAACGCTCGATGTCAGAAGAGCATGATCCGATCGGCACGAAGGCGGCTTGCCGACGCGGCTTCAGGCCGCTCTTCACCCCGTAGAACGTCTCCGCCCTAGTGCCGCGCGAAGACCTTGCGCCCGCTCGGCCCAAACGCGAACACGTCGTATCGCTGAGCCTGCATCCCCGGCATGTCCATGCCGGGCGAGCCGAGCGGCATGCCCGCGACCGCAAGTCCCGTGACGCCCTTGGGCCGTGTCGCCAGCGCGCGCTTCATGTCGGCGATCGGGACATGCCCCTCGAACGTCATACCGTCGATGATGGCGGTATGGCACGATGCCAGATCGGCGGGCACCTGCCGCGCCTTCATGAACGCGGGCCGGTTCGCGTCGTCCACGATCCGCACCGCGCGCCCAAATTGCGCCTTCACCTGCTTCGCCCATTCACCGCAACAGCCGCAACCCGGGTCGCGATGCACCAGAATCGCATCGGCGGCGACGGCCGACGCGGGCAGGCTGAGCGCGAGCGCAGCGAGGAAGTAGCGGGTGCTGTTCATAGCCCAAGCCTACGCGCGAAATTGAGGCCGGTCGAGGCGGACGCTGCCGGGCTACCGATACGATCGGAGTGGCCTGACACTTCGCCTGGAGATGCGTCCAATATGGAGCAATCTGTCCAATAGCGCCAAAAGGCGGGGAAAGGACGTCGCCCCTCCCCCGCGAGTTTGGCTCGCTGTTCAAGGGAGAAGAAGCGAACTCGCCCAATGATCGTTGTCCTCGGGAGTTCCGCTGCGAAGCCGACGATAGGATCGCGCGGCCGTGCCCAGCCCCTCAGGCTAGTTCGCGGCGTATGCAGACAGGTATCGGGCGTAACGCCTCCCTATCTCGGACCTCCGCCGTGTCCGATCCGTTGTGTACTGCCAGCGCCATGCGAGGATCATTACCATGACTGAGCAGTTCCCCGACGTCCCCGGCGGAGCGCACCTGCGCACGGTCGCCATGCCGCGCGATGCCAACGCGTCCGGCGATATTTTCGGCGGTTGGACACTGTCGCAGATGGACCTAGCCGGTGGAACGTTCGCGGTGTCGCACAGCGGCCTGCGCGTGGTGACGGTCAGGATCGACGCGGTCGAGTTCCTGCGCCCAGTGTCGGTCGGCGACGACGTCAGCGTGTTTTGCCGGCTGGAACACCAGGGCACGACGTCGGTGAAGGTTCATGTCGAGTGCTGGGCGAAGGAGCGCATCACCGGCGACGCGCACAAGGTGACCGAGGGTCTGTTCACCTATGTCGCGATTGGGGAGGACGGGAAGCCGCAACCGATCGAAGGCTGACCCGGTAGGATGAGTCTCGCCACGGCGTGGTGCGGGAAGTCGGATCACATGGAGCGACGGCGGCAGCCGCGGGTTGTGCACGCATGCCGCATAGAACCAAAGCCGAGAATTCAGTGCCCCACGCCGCCGGGGCAAGCAGGCCGGTCGCCGCCGCCTTGATCCTGGCGGTACTCGGTGCAAGCGCGCTGATCGGTCGCCGTAACGCGCCCGCGCCGTCTCATCCGTCGGTCGACCGCTGGTACCACCGGTTGAACAAGCCCGCGTTCACGCCGCCCGACGCCGTCTTCGGCGCGACATGGCCGGTCCTGGAGACCACCATGGCCGTCGGCGGCTACCGCCTACTCCGCAGGCCCGGCACCCGGTCCCGCAACGTCGCCGTCGGATTGTGGCTGATCACCAGCGGTGCGATCGGCGGCTGGACGGAGATCTTCTTCCGGCGACATGCGCTCGCGACCAGCACGGCAGCGGCCGCCGTCATGACCGCGACGAGCGCCGCCTATGTCGTAGCCGCGCGCAAGGTGGACCGGCCGGCAGCGCTGGCGGGCGTTCCCCTCACCATGTGGCTAGGCTTCGCGACCGTCCTGGCCGACGTCGTGCGCCGCCGGAACCACTGACGAGAGAGGTGCCGACATTTCCGAAAGATTGCTGTTCGAAGTTGTATCGCGGGTGCTGTCGCAAGCCGATGGCGGAGCGGATCTTATTTGTCGCTGAGGGTCAAAGTAGGGCGTGAAGCATGCAGTCTTTGATACCGACGAGCATGGACGCCCAACCCGCAATCATGAGCACCGCGATCGTGACCGTCTCGACGCTCTGCCACCGGCTCATTGCAGAGGTCCTAACGGCGCGAGCTGGCCGAGCCGCGCGCCGATCTCTCGCCACCTGCCGATACCTGCTTGGTCGTCCTTGAGCGTAAGGTCGATGATCCGTTCCAGGACGTACTCGCGCGCGGCGTCGCCATGCAGGCGCTGTACCGTGGCCGCTTCCGCCCATCGTTCTTGGTCCGTCGTCATCAACGATAACATTGATCGAGCCGAGCACCAGTGTCGAGACCGGGCCGCCGCGTGCGATCAAAGCGTAGTTCTACCCGTCGCAGGCGCACCCCTTGGGCTGGTGACACTGCTTGTCACGGGCAATGCAGCTGTCCCCGCACGCTTTACCCTTCGAGCACACCTTGCAGCAGGCAGATGTCGCGAGCGCGGCGGAACACGAGCCAGCCGTGGACGGGCCGATGAGGGCTAGCGCCGCAGCTAGAAACATAGCTCTCACGCGGTTCTATTTCCCCAGATCACGCCCGTGACGCGTTACCGTCCAGTACCTTGCGCGCGGCCGCGAGCCGGGCTCGCCATACTTTGACCGACGGGTGACCGTAAGCTTAGCGGTGCAGATCGTCACTTCACGTGCGGCTGCGGCTATCGCTGCGGGGTCGGACGGTGCCGCGTCCCTGCGCTGCCCGCTGAACCGCTTAGCGCCGCTCATTGCTGTTGATCCCGTAACATCAGACGCAGGATGGCGGCGCGGTCCGACGCTGTCCAGTTCTAGGCAGTCGCCAGGGCATTGTCAGCCCAAATGCACTCACCGGTAAGCGGGGCAGGGTCGGGTGCCAGTATGCCGCGATCCGCAAGCCGGCCAGCCCGTACCGGTGTTTCGACTCATCGCCGGAGGCGACCGGGCTGGTGGTGATAATCTATGTGCGGTCCCGCTCAGTTTGCGAAAGGTGGAGGACCTGATGTTCGAGCGCGGGATCGACGTTTGCCACGAGACGGTCAGTTCTCGGTGGAACAGGTTCGGGCCGATGTTCCTGGGCGACATACGCCGCCATTGGGTCAGCCGAATGCAAGGCTGCCGGTACTAGCGAAGGCACCTGGACGACATGTACGTGAAGCTCGGCGGTGAGATGGTCTACCTGTGGCGTGCGGTCGATCAGGAGGGTGAGGTGCTTGAGAGCTGCGTCACGAAGACCCGAGACAAGCATGCGGCACTCAGCGGCACCGTCGCGGCTCTAAGGCCGCGTCAGGTCAGAAGCCCGTAGCCGAGTCCACAAGTTTTCTGATTGAGGCCGTGCTGACCAGCGTTCGCCGTCCAAGCTTGATCGTCTGGAGACGTCCTGCTCCGATAAAGCCATACACGGTCGTACGGCCGACACCTAAAACTCGGGTTGCGTCTTTGATTGAGATGGCGAGTGTGCAGCGCGACAATCAGGATGCGAGCGCAGCGACAATCAAGATGAGAATCGCG
>NZ_CAXSHH010000062.1:0-14543 GCF_964237155.1 uncultured Sphingomonas sp.
ATCGCCGCTTCCTGCTCCGCCGATTCGAAGCCTTGCTCATGCGCCGCCTTGTCGACCACATCGAAATACAGCGTCAGCAGCCCCGGTCGCTCCGGCACCGGCCGACGAAGCCAGTCGAGGACGAAGCGTACGCGGTCCGCGCTGGTTACCTCGGCCGCGTACGGCACCCACACGCTCGGCCGCACGCCGCCGATCGCCGCCTCCGCACCCGGCCAGAACATGGTGCCCGCCCGTATCCCCGCCCGCTCCGCCGAGACCCAGATCGGCTCGGCTCCGTCCCACCAGAACCGATCCCGCGTCTGCTTGGTATCGCTGATCGTGAAGCGCACCCCCGGTCGCGCCGGATCTTCCATCGTATTGTCGACCACGCCGTGCCGATCGGGCCGCAATCCGGTGACCAGGGTATAGTGGTTCGGAAAGGTGTTGGCCGGGAAGGATGGCCGCATCGCACCCGACGCGCCCTCACTCGCCAGCCCGTCGAGCGTCGGCGTGTTCCCGCGGCGGAGGTCGTCCGGCCGCAACCCGTCGATCGAGACGAGGATCGTGACCGGCGCGCGTCGCTCGACCGCGACCGACGACGGAGGCGGTCGGTCCACCGACACGCACGCCGACGCCGCCAATGCGAGAAGGGACAGGACATGCTTCACTCGTCGAACTCCTCGGCCTCGGACCACGGCGCTAGCGGTCGTGAATGTCACCCGCATGTCACCTCAAAGCCCGAGCACCAGCTTCGAGAACACCGTCCAGTTTACCGGGTCCTTCCCGTAAGCCGCATCGAGCGCGTCGGGCTTGAGATACCCCGCGACCGTCCCGCCGATCGCGACGCCCAGCGGCCCGAGGATCGACAGCCGATATGCGTACCCCGCCTCCAGCTTGGTCACCTTGAACAGCCGGTCATGCAGCGGATCGCCCTCGTCCGGGAACAGCTCATCCGCCCGGACATGCTCGACCCGCCCGAACACCGCATGGTGCCGGTCGATCTCCCAACTCGCCTCGCCCAGCCAGGCGGGGAGCGTCGGCCCGGGCAGCCGGTTCTTGCGGCTATAGGCGAAGGTCGTCGTCACCGGCCCCGTCGCGTAATGGACGCTGGCGGTCGTGCGCGCCTCGTCCTCGTCCGGGTGGAACTCCTCCGGGCTCTTCAGCCGCCCGTGGCTGACCTGCATCGCCAGTTCCGGAGTTGGCGTCCAGCTCGCCCGCACGCTCCAGCTATCGAGCTTGGGCGTCTCGATGTTCCACCGCCGCTCGTCCGGCTCGCGCCCTCGGAAGGCCGACGCCTCCAGCTGCCAGCGCGGCGCGGCGTACCCCGCCGTCACCACGCCATAGGTGATGTGCGACGAATCGAACCAGTGATGCGTGATCGGCGCGAGCGGCAGGTACCGCGCCGATGCCCGGTGGACGAACGCGCTCGGCCCGAGCGAAGGCTCCGCCACCGGCCCGCCATACAGGAATACGCTGTCGCTGCTCCCCAATCGATAGTCGACGCGCGCCGACAACTCCATGAACAGGTCGTGCGGGTGCTGCCGGTCGACGAGCGGCCGATCGTTCGCGACCTCGCCCACCGCGAAGATGTTCGGGTAGCCCCGCGCGCCCATCGCGGGCTCCAGGCTTCCCATCGCACGTAGCTGGACGTGGACGCGCTCGCCCAGATCACGGTCGCCCATCAGCATCGCCATCGAGGTCACGAACGCCATCTCGTCCCCGCGACGCCCGCCCTGGTCGTCATACACGCCCCAGGCGTAGCCGTGCGCCATCAGCATCCACTCGCCCGCATGGAACATCGCGCCGCGCATCGGGGCCTCGTTATATGGCAGCCGGGCGGTGCCCGATCCGGTCAGATAGTCGGTCCGGCCCATGCCCATCATCATGGCCATGCTCGTCGCGGTCGAGCCGTGCCCCATCGCGGCGTGATCGGTAATGCCTTGCGCCGGCATGGGATCGTCGGCGGGACCGGCGGGCGTGGAAGGTGGGCCGTGCTCCATCGCGCCATGATCGGCATGCGCGACCGGAGGCGCAGGAACGGGAGTAGGGGAGGGTACCGGCATCGGATGATGCTGGTGTTGCGCGGCCGCCGGAACGGCGAACAGCGCCGCCGCCGCGCACGCGGCGAGCAGGGTCGTCTTGGTCATGATGAACTCCGTGGAACTGGATGTCGGAGCGGGCCGGAGCCCGCGCGATCACCGCATCCGCGGAGGGCGCAGGTCGGGCGGCGTCCCTCGCCCGATGGTCAATGCGTGGGTGCGCGCCGACACCGGGACGATGGGAACAGGCACCGACGCGGCGATCCGCCCGGGGGTCCAGTCCGACGGCGGCACGCAGCCGATACACGCGGTAGCCGGGGCGATCCCGTCATCCCGCTCGACCGGCGCGGACCCATGATGCGACGGTTCCGCCGCGTGAAGCGTCCCGACCCGCGCATGGCAAGCCGCCGTCGCGGCCGGAGCCGCGAACGCCATGGCGAGCAGTAACAGGATCAGCCGGGCGAGCATGGGACCGCAGCTAAGGTTGAAAGGTGGCCGGCGCAACGCTCCTGACCCTTCGTCACCCCGGACTTGTTCCGGGGTCCATCGTTGTCCATGCCCGGATCGCGCCGAGTACGCCCAGCGATGGATGCCGGAGCTAGTCCGGTATGACGGGGAGGACTTGAGTGACGACGAGCGCCGCCCCTCACACGTTGAACCGGAACAGCATCACGTCGCCGTCCTGCACGACATATTCCTTGCCCTCCTGGCGCAGCTTGCCCGCGTCCCGCGCGCCCGCTTCGCCGCCCAGCCGGACGAAATCGTCGAACGCCGTCGTCTCCGCCCGGATGAACCCGCGCTCGAAATCCGAATGGATCGCCCCCGCCGCCTGCGGAGCCTTCGCCCCGACATCCACCGTCCAGGCCCGCGCCTCCTTCGGCCCGACCGTGAAGAAGGTCAGGAGCCCCAGCAGCTTGTACCCAGCCCGGATCACGCGGGCGAGGCCGGTCTCGGTCAGCCCCAGCTCGGCCAGGAACTCGCCCCTATCGTCGGCGGGCATCGTCGCGATCTCCGCCTCGATCGCCGCCGACACCACCACCGCCTCCGCGCCCTCCGCCGCCGCCTTGGCGAACACGGCGCGCGAAAGGTCGTTGCCCTCCGCCGCCTCCGCCTCGCCGACGTTGCAGACATACAGCACCGGCTTGGCGGTCAGCAGCTGCGCCTGCGCGAACACCCGCGCCTCCTCCTCATCCTTGGGCGCGACCAGCCGCGCCGGCTTGCCTTCGCGAAGCAATTCGAGCGCCTGGCCCAGCACCGCCGCGCCGATCCTGGCCTCCTTGTCGCCCTGCTGCGCCTTCTTGCCCAACGCGGGAACGCGCTTCTCCAGGCTCTCCAGGTCGGACAGCATCAACTCGGTCTCGACCGTTTCCGCGTCGGCGACCGGATCGACCTTGCCCTCGACATGCGTCACGTCGCCGTCCTCGAAACAGCGCAGCACGTGGACGATCGCGTCGACCTCGCGGATATTGCCCAGGAACTGGTTGCCTAGTCCCTCGCCCTTGGACGCCCCGCGCACCAACCCGGCGATGTCGACGAAGCCGAGCTGCGTCTCGATCACCTTGGCCGATTTCGCGATGGCGGCGAGCGCGTCCAGCCGCTCATCGGGCACCGCGACATTGCCGACATTGGGCTCGATCGTGCAGAACGGATAGTTGGCGGCCTGCGCGGCCGCAGTCTGCGTCAGCGCGTTGAAGAGCGTCGACTTGCCCACGTTTGGCAAGCCGACGATGCCGCAGCGAAAACCCATTGGTCGTTCCCGGATGATGATTTGACGGCGGACCCCTAGGGCCAAGCCGCCGCGCTTGCCACCCCGGCGCATTTCGCGGCGAGCCGATTGAACTTGCGCCCCCGCTCGCCGGTTGACCCGTCATGCCCGAAGCCGCCCCGCTCGCCGCCGTCAAGGAAGCCGCAGACACCGTCGAGCGCGTCGACATCGCCGTGACCGAGGCGATGGACGACCACCGCGATCGTCCGATCGTGAAGGCGCTGGGTCTCGTGAGCGAGATTGGCGACCAACCCCCGCTGCGCGCTCTGACGCTAGGCACGTCGGCGGTGGGAGCGTGGTCGGGCGACCCACGCCTGACCCGCACGGGCCTGCGCATGTTCGCCGCCCATTCGCTCGCGACCGGGCTCAAGACGCTGATCAAGCGTTCGATCGACCGCACCCGTCCCGACCACGCGCTCGACAACGATTACCGGATGGAGGCGGGCGACAGCCATAAGCACGAGCTGTCCTCCTTCCCCTCCGGCCACACGGCGGGCGCGCTGGCCGTGACGCAGGCGCTCGCCCGCGACTATCCCGGCTCGCGCATTCCCGGGCTGTTCGCCACGACGGCGATCGCCGCGATCCAGGTGCCGCGCTGCAAGCATTTCGTCAGCGACATCGTCGCGGGCGCCGCGATCGGTTGGGCGGCGGAGCAAGTGAGTTCGCGCCTGCTCGACTGGGCGGAGGAAAAACTCGCTACCAGCGGTAATTGAACGACACGCTGATCCGCTCGCCCTTGCCGGTGTGGGGCAGCACATCATGTCGTAGCCAGCTCTCCCATAGCAGGACCGTTCCCGGCTCGGGCGTCACTGTGCGGAAGTTGCGCATGGCCTCGGGCGCATCGGCGAGGCGGGGAGGGGCCGCCATCATCAGCCCCAGCCGGGGATCCTCGAACCGGATCGCTCCCGATCCATCGGGCAGCGCGAGATAAAGCGTCCCCGACACGACGCTATGCGGATGGATATGCGCCCCGTGATGCCCGCCCGGCTTGAGCAGGTTGACCCACAGGCTGTCGAGCTTGAGCCTGCGTCCGCCCAGATCGAACGCGCAAGCCTCGGCGAACTGCGCGACATGCCGGTCGAGATGACGCTTCAGATCGGCGAAGGCGGGATCACGCCGGGGCAGGTCGTCGAGCGACGCATAGGAGGTGTAGCCGCGATAGCCATGCTCGCGGCACCAACGCCGCCCCGCCATGTCGTCCCGCGCGAGTATGCGGACCGAATGCTCCAGCTCCGCCACGAGCGCGTCGTTGCCGAGCGAGGTCTGGTCGAGCAGGGTGGGGAACAACGTCGCGGTAGTCACCCCCGCGCCCAAGCATGCGCGGCGCCAACAGGCAATGCGGTCAGGCGGTGGCGTCGAGGGTCACGCTCGCCCGCACCATCGCCGCCGTGATCGCGCGCGTCGCGCTCGCGTCCGCCAGCCCGGCCAGCGACGATTGCGCCGCGCCGAGCCGGTCGGCGCGCACCAGCCGCCAGATGCCGAGCCACACCGCCTCGGTTTCCGACACGCGTGCCTGACACGGCCGCTTGAACACCAGCGTTCCGGTCGACCCCTCATCCATCGCACGCATCGCAGCGTCGAACGGGTCCGACCCGCTGCCCAGCGCATCCACCGCGTCCGGCGTACCCGCGCCCGCCATCGTCAACTGATGCACCCAACCCCGCGTCGCGCGGAGCAATGTCCGGTCGGCGGCGGGTAGGTCGAAAACAGGACGGTCGATCAGATCATACATGGCAGGCGCCACCCGCTAATGAGAATGCCTCTCACTAACGACTCCACATGGGATCGTCAATCCCAATCGGATTGGCTCCGTCGCATGCGAACGAAAAAGCCGGGCGCGGACCGAAATCCACACCCGGTTTCAACTTGCCCCATTCGGGAATCGACCTTTACGCGTCGGCGCGCTCGTAATGGCCGCACCAGTCGCTGGTCTCGACCTTGGGCCAGACGCCGTGGCTGTCCTGCGCAGGCTGGCTCATCGGCGGGTTGTATCGGCAGAGCCCGAGCGACGCGCCCGCCGACTCGGTCGAGGCGGTGTCGAAATAACGGCACTTGCCGCAAGCGGCGGTTCCGGCGGTGGTCAGGCCCATGATGCGCTCCTAATGCTTGCGAGACTTGATACTGAAAACGGAAGTACCGCCCGAGAGTTCCCGAAACAACGACAAACAAGTCCTGCGAACAGTTCTCACCAGACTTGCGATCAATTCGCATTCCTGCCCATCCAGCCAAGTATTGCGACTAACTCGCATTCCTAACTCTGCAACCGCAGCGCGACCTCGTTCATGAACCGCGCGTCGTCGCCTGCCGCCAGCCACCCCGCCTCCGCCGCGACCGCGCCGAGCAGGTCGGCGAGCGGATCGAGCTCCGCCTTGGCGTAGGCGCCCAGCACATACCCGTTGACCCGGTCCTTGTGCCCGGGATGCCCGATACCGATCCGCACCCGGCGATATTCCTGGCCCAGATACCGGTCGGTCGAACGCAGTCCGTTATGCCCCGCCGCACCCCCGCCGCGCTTCACCTTCAGCTTGAACGGCGCGAGGTCGAGCTCGTCATGGAACACCGTCAACGCCTCGACGCCGAGCTTGTAGAAGCGCAGCGCGTCGGCCGCGGCGCGCCCGCTCTCGTTCATGAAGGTCGCGGGCTTGAGGAGCAGCAGCTTCTCCGCCCCGATCCGTCCCTCGCGCGTCCAGCCGGAGAACTGCTTGCGCACCGGCCCGAAGCCGTGCGTCTCGGCGATCGCGTCGACCACCATGAACCCGACATTATGCCGGTGCATCGCATATTCGGAACCCGGATTACCGAGCCCCACCCAGATCTGCATCTTCTAGCTCCCTCTCCCCTTGGGGAGAGGGTTGGGGAGAGGGGCCGTCCAAAGCGCGGCCCTCTGATCAGCCCCTCTCCCCGACCCTCTCCCCAAGGGGAGAGGGAGTAGGATCAGCCCTTGTCGGCTTCCGGCTCGTCGCTGTTCGCCGCCGCATCGAGCGACTCGTCCAGCGTCGGCACGCCCGCCTCGATGTCGGCGGCGTCGTCCGCTGCGGTCGGCACCGTCGGCGGCACGATCGTCGCGATCGCGAAGTCGCGGTCGGCGATCGCCGGCATCGCGCCGCCCGGCAACGTCACGTCCGAAATGTGGATCGAGTCGCCCACCTGACGCCCCGCCAGCGAGATGCTGATCTCGGTCGGGATTTCCGACGCGTCGACCACCAGCTCGACTTCGTAGCGCGTGACGTTCAGCACGCCGCCCGCCTTGATTCCGGGGCATTCCTCCTCGTCGGTGAAGACGACGGGCACCGACACGGTGACCGCCGTGTGCTCCCCGATGCGCAGGAAATCGACATGGATCGGCCGGTCGCTGACCGGGTGGAACGCGACGTCCTTGGGCAGGGTGCGGATCGCGCCGCTTCCCGCGCCCTCGATCATGATGACCGAATTCATGAAATGCCCGGTCGCCAATGCCTTGGTCAGCGCCTTGGCCTCCAGATGGATCGAGGTCGGTTCCTGGTTCTGGCCGTAGATCACGGCGGGCACGCGGCCATCGCGACGCAGCGCCCGGGAGGCTCCCTTGCCAACCCGGTCACGCGTCTCGGCCGCGAGCGTCAATTGGTCGCTCATGCTGGTACTCCGAGAAAGGTGTTATGCTTTCCGCCCACGCCTCCAGGGATGACCATGCGGCGGAAGGGAGAGCCTCTAGTCGGACCACCGCCAAATCGCAACCCAAAGCCCTCTCCCGCCTTCGCGGGAGAGGGACAGGCGCGAAGCGCCAGGGTGAGGGCCGGACCTACCCGGGCGAGGTCCGGCCCTCACCCTCGCCGCGCTTCGCGCGTCTTTCCCTCTCCCGCGAAGGCGGGAGAGGGTCGGAGCGCTCAATACCGCACCCGCTCCGCCTTCAACCCGCGCGCGCGGAGCTGCGCCTGCACCGCCTCCTTGCCCGCCAGATGCCCCGCGCCGACCGCCACGAACACGGTACCCGGCCGCGTCATCCGCTCGCCGATCCACCCCGCCCAGGTCTTGTTCCGATCCGTTAGCAGCACGCGCGCGACCTCGGGCGACTCCTTCAAGGAGTCGTTCAGCACCGCCGCCAGCGCCGCCGGATCGCCCTTCGACCAGCTCCCCACCATCCGCGCCATCTCGACGGGAAGCTTGGGCAGCTCGTCCACGCTCGCCGTCAGGAACTTCACCTGCGCCGCGGTCGACAGCCCGTCGAAGAACCCCAGCTGCTGCTCGGCGGTCTCCAGCCCGATCACGGGCTTCCCCGCCTGCTTGGCCGCCGCCGCCAGCACCTTCTCCGGCCCGCTCGCCGCGTCGTAGCCGAGCTTGCCGAGCGGCCCGATCGTCGCCGTCACCGCCGCCAGCCAAGGCTTCATCCGCTCGTAGGTCGTGGGCGCCAGCCCGGCCCCCGCGAGCGCCGCGACCACGCCCGCGCGCTTGTCGGCGGGCAGCTGCTCGGTCAGCGTCGGCTTGCCCGACGTGATCCCCTTGGCCGCGACGATCTTGCCCAGCGCCGCCGGATCTGGCTCGACCATCTCCAGCACCAGCGTGTCCGACCGATCGAACGCCGCCCGCACCGCCTCGTCGAACCAGGTCAGCCCCGGCTTCAGGACATGCACCGTCCCGAACAGGTACACGGTCGTGTCCGCGTCCTTCACCACCCACAGCGCGGGATCCGCATCCTTCGCCCGTCCGATCGGCGTCGAGGCGGGCGCGGTCTGCGCGCAGGCGGGGAGCGCGAGGAGAAGCGCGACCGCACTCGTCGCGGCACGAAGCGGCTGGAACATGAAGGAGATGGACCTCGAACGCTAGGGATCCAGACCCATACCGACCCCCGCCCAAGCCCGCCAGCTTGATTCCCCCCCGACCATCGGGCATCGCGCCGCCCGTGACCGCGCGGCCCCTCAGCTTCCAGGATATGATCCTGACGCTCCACCGTTATTGGAGCGACCGGGGCTGCCTCATCCTCCAGCCCTACGACATGGAGATGGGAGCGGGGACGTTCCACACCGCGACGACGCTCCGCGCGCTCGGCCCCGACCCGTGGAACGCCGCCTTCGTCCAGCCCTGCCGCCGCCCCACCGACGGCCGCTACGGCGAGAACCCCAACCGCCTCCAGCATTACTACCAGTACCAGGTCATCCTGAAGCCCAGCCCCCCCGACCTCCAGGAACTCTATCTAGGCAGCCTGTCCGCGATCGGCATCGATCCCCTCCTCCACGACATCCGCTTCGTCGAGGACGATTGGGAATCGCCCACCCTCGGCGCTTGGGGCCTGGGCTGGGAAGTCTGGTGCGACGGCATGGAGGTGACGCAGTTCACCTATTTCCAGCAGATGGGCGGCTTTGACTGCCTCCCCGTCTCGGGCGAGCTCACCTACGGGCTCGAGCGGCTAGCGATGTACATCCAAGACGTCGACAGCGTGTACGACCTCGCCTTCAACGATGCCGGGGTCAGCTACGGCGACGTGTTCCACCGCAACGAGGTCGAGATGTCGACCTGGAACTTCGAGGTCGCCGACACCGAGACGCTGTTCGACCAGTTCCGTAAAAGCACCGCCGAGTCCGAGAACTGCCTGACCCGCGACGTGCCGCTCCCGATCCCCGCCTACGAACAGGCGATCAAGGCCAGCCACACCTTCAACCTCCTCCAGGCCCGCGGCGTCATCTCGGTGGCCGAACGCCAGGCCTATATCGGCCGCGTCCGCGACTTGGCGAAAGGTGCCTGCGCCGCCTGGATGGTGAAGAACGGGTGGGCGTCGTGAGGGGCCAGTTGAAGATGTTCACGCGAAGGCGCGAAGACGCAAAAAAGGTGGTTGCCACCACCGAGGTGGGCACGTCCGCGCGCAGCGCAGAAAAGCTGAAGCGCGTGCGGCGAGAAGCTAGAAACGTAGCTGAAACGGGTGACTTACCTCCTTCTCTTCGCGCCTTCGCGCCTTCGCGTGAACCAGTCTTCCGTTATTCGGCAGCTTGAATGCCCGACCTCCTCCTCGAACTCCGCTCCGAAGAGATCCCCGCCCGCATGCAGGCCAAGGCGCAGGGTGACCTCGCCCGCCTGTTCACCGCCGAACTCGCCGCCGCCGGCGTCACCGCAGGCGAACTGATCACCTACGCCACCCCCCGCCGCCTGGCGCTGATCGCCCGCGACCTCCCCACCGAGACCGCCGCCGCCACCGAGGAGGTGAAAGGCCCCCGCGCGTCGGCCCCGCCCCAAGCGCTTGAAGGCTTCCTCCGCAAGACCGGCCTGACCCGCGACCAGCTCACCGAGCGCGACGGCGTCCTTTACGCCATGACCGCCAAGCCCGGCCGCCTTGTCATCGACGTCCTTGCGCAGGCCATCCCCGCGATCGTCCGCGCGTTCCCCTGGCCCAAATCGATGCGCTGGGGCGCGGCGTCCACCACCACCGAGTCGCTCCGCTGGGTCCGCCCCCTCCAAGGTATTGTCGCGCTGTTCGGCGACGAGATCGTGCCCTGCCAGGTCGCCGGCATCCCCGCCGGCGCGGCCACCGTCGGCCACCGCTTCCATCATCCCGGCCCCATCACGCTGCGCGGCGCGGACGATTACGTCGAGAAGCTGCGCGCCTGCCACGTCGTTGTCGACCCCGCCGAGCGCGCCCAGACGATCGCGCTGGGCGCGACGCTCGCCGCGAACAAGGCCGGGCTCACCCTCGTGCGCGACGAGGGCCTGCTCGCCGAGAACGCCGGCCTGACCGAATGGCCCGTGCCGCTGCTGGGCCGCTTCGACGAGGCGTTTCTCGACGTGCCGCCCGAGGTGATCCGGCTCACCGCGCGCGTGAACCAGAAATACTTCGTCTGTCACGATAGCGACGGCAAGCTGGCGAACGCCTTCCTCTGCACCGCCAACATCGACGCCGACGACGACGGCAAGCGCATCATCGAGGGCAACCGCAAGGTGCTGGCGGCAAGGCTGTCCGACGCCCGCTTCTTCTACGACCAGGACCTGAAGGTCCCGCTGGAAGAGCAGGCCAGAAAGCTCGACCGCATCGTCTTCCACGAGAAACTGGGCACCGTCGCCGACAAGGTCGACCGCGTCGCCAAGCTAGCCCGCTGGCTGATGGAGGAGGGGATCGTTCCTTCTCCCTCTCCCCCCCGGGGAGAGGGGCTGTCCAGGGAACCGGCCGCGCCCGGAACAGCCCCTCTCCCCGACCCTCTCCCCGCAAGCGGGGAGAGGGAGCAGCTCGCCGACCTCGCCGAACGCGCCGCCCGCTTGTGCAAGGCCGACCTGGTCACCGGCATGGTCGGCGAGTTCCCCGAGCTTCAGGGCCTGATGGGCGGCTATTACGCCGCCGCCCAGGGCGAACACCCCGCCGTCGCGCAAGCCATCCGCGACCATTACAAGCCGGTAGGGCAGGGCGACGCCGTCCCGACCGCCCCGGTCACGGTCGCGGTGAGCTTGGCGGACAAGCTGGATACATTTTACTCATTCTTTGCAGCAGTAGAGCGTCCGACTGGATCACGTGATCCGTTTGCTTTACGGCGAGCCGGCTTAGCAATCATCTCTTTATTACAAAGTAACAATATACGCTTCCGATTTGCGAAGATTGCAGAGTACCTGCATTTGCAATTGTATCGATCTCTTCGAGAACGCCGGATGCCCCATGTTGAAATACTGTTTGAAGGTAAACCGGATATCAATGTCATTAACTTTGCACAGGTAATGGCCACACCGGCTTGGTACCTATATGATGATGATCCGCTAACTGGGATCGCGCCTTCAAAATGGACTGATGAACAGCGCCGTAAAACTACTTACCTGATCGACCTACCATCGATGCAAGAAGATGGCTTTGATTTTCTCGTAGAACGCCTCAAGGTCCAGCAACGCGAAGCCGGCGTTCGGCACGACCTGATCGACGCGGTGTTCGCGCTCGGGGGCGAGGACGATCTCGTCCGCCTCCTCGCCCGCGTCCGCGCGCTCCAGGGCTTCGTCGGGACGGAGGACGGCGCGAACCTCCTCGGCGGCTACAAGCGCGCCGCCAACATCCTCAAGAAGGAGGGGTGGACCGCTTCTTCTCCCTCTCCCCTTTGGGGAGAGGGAGCAGAAAAAAACGCTGTCCTACACGCCTGAACCGGAAGAAGACGCCCTCGCGACCGCCCTCGACTCGGCCGAGCCGATGGCGACCGCCGCGATCGCGCACGAGGACTTCGCCCGCGCCATGACCGCGCTGGCGAGCCTGCGCGCCCCGATCGACGCGTTCTTTGACAAGGTCACGGTGAACGACCCCGACCCGGCCAAACGCGAGGCGCGGCTCGCGTTGCTTGCGCGCGTCCGTGCTGCGGTGCACAACGTCGCCGACTTCTCGCGGATCGAAGGATAAGCCAAACGTTCTTGGCGTGAACTTTAGTGAACTTCCGGCGTGGCCGGGCAGGGGGCGACCATGACGCAATATGTATACCGCTTCGGCGGCGGGGTGTCCGACGGCGGGCGCGGCGACCGGAACCTGCTCGGCGGCAAGGGCTCCAACCTCGCCGAGATGGCCTCGATCGGCCTGCCCGTGCCGCCCGGCTTCACGATCTCGACCGCCATGTGCGCCCGCTATTATGACGAGGGCCAAGCCTTTCCGAATAGCCTGCGCGAGGAGGTCGCGAACGGCCTCGCTCACATCGAGCGAATCACCGGCAAGCGCTTCGGCGACCCCGCCGACCCGCTCCTCGTCTCCGTCCGCTCGGGCGCGCGCGTGTCGATGCCCGGCATGATGGACACCGTCCTCAATCTCGGCCTCAACGACGAGACCGTCCAGGGCCTGGCTCAGGCTTCCGGCGACCCACGCTTTGCCTGGGACAGCTACCGCCGTTTCATCCAGATGTACGCCGACGTCGTGCTCGACCTCGATCACGGCAGCTTCGAGGAGGCGCTCGAGGTTGCCAAGGAAGACCGCGGCTTCACGCTCGATACCGAGCTCTCGGCCGCCGACCTCCAGGAACTCGTCGCCGAGTATAAGCGGCTCGTCGAGCAGCAATGGTCCAGGCCCTTCCCGCAGGACGTCCACGACCAGCTATGGGGCGCAGTCGGCGCGGTGTTCGGCTCCTGGCGCTCGGACCGCGCCAAGGTGTACCGCCGCCTGAACGACATCCCGGCCGACTGGGGCACCGCCGTCGTCGTCCAGGCGATGGTGTTCGGCAACATGGGCGAGACCAGCGCCACCGGCGTCGCCTTCACCCGCGACCCCGCCAAGGGCGACCGCGCCTATTACGGCGAGTTCCTGATCAACGCGCAGGGCGAGGACGTCGTCGCCGGCATCCGCACCCCCCAATACCTGACCGCGAAGGCCCGTGCCGACGCCGGGGCCAAGCCCGCCTCGATGGAAGAGGCGATGCCGCGGGTGTATGGCGAGCTCGCCACCGTCTTCGACACGCTAGAGCGTCACTACCGCGATATGCAGGACATCGAGTTCACCGTCGAGCGCGGGCAGCTCTGGATGCTCCAGACCCGCTCGGGCAAGCGCACCGCCAAGGCCGCGCTCAAGATCGCGGTCGACATGGCGGATGAAGGCCTGATCACCCGCGACGAGGCCGTGCTGCGCGTCGACGCCCAGGCGCTCGACCAGCTCCTCCACCCCACCCTCGACCCGGACGCGCCGCGCGACGTCCTGACCAAGGGCCTACCCGCCAGCCCGGGAGCGGCGAGCGGCGCGGCCGTCTTCGACGCCGACACGGCCGAGAAGCGGAGCGCGGCGGGCGACGCCGTGATCTTGGTCCGCACCGAGACCAGCCCGGAGGACATTCACGGCATGCACGCCGCGCGCGGCATCCTGACCGCGCGCGGCGGCATGACCAGCCACGCCGCCGTCGTCGCGCGCGGCATGGGGCGGCCTTGCGTCTCCGGCGCGGGCGCGATCAGCATCGACCTCAAGACCCGCATCATGCTGGTAGGCGGCCGCGAGGTGAGTGAGGGCGACCTCCTGACCATCGACGGTGCGTCCGGCGAGGTGATGCTCGGATCTGTCGCGACCGTCGAGCCCGAGCTGTCGGGCGACTTCGGCGCGCTGATGGAATGGGCCGACGCCGCCCGCCGCATGAAGGTCCGCTGCAACGCCGAGACCCCCGCCGACTGCCGCACCGCCCGCGGCTTCGGCGCGGAAGGCATCGGCCTCTGCCGCACCGAGCACATGTTCTTCGACGCCGCCCGCATCACCGCCGTCCGCCAGATGATCCTGGCCGCCGACGAGGCGGGCAGGCGGATCGCGCTCGCCAAGCTCCTCCCCGAACAACGCGCCGACTTCGCCGAGATCTTCGAGGTCATGGCCGGCCTCCCCTGCACGATCCGCCTCCTCGACCCGCCGCTCCACGAGTTCCTGCCAACGGAGGAAGCCGATTTCGCCGATGTCGCCACCGCCGCCGGGGTCGCGGTCGACGTGCTCAAGCGCCGCGCCGCCGAGCTCCACGAGTTCAACCCCATGCTCGGCCACCGCGGCTGCCGCCTCGGCGTCACCTACCCCGAGATCTACGAGATGCAGGCCCGCGCCATCTTCGAAGCCGCGCTCGACGTCGCCGAGCGGAGCGGGGACGCCCCGATCCCCGAGGTGATGATCCCCCTCGTCGCCACCGCCCGCGAGCTCGACCTAATGAAGGCCGTCGTCGACCAAGTCGCCGAGCAGGTCTTCACCGAACGCGGCCGTCGCCTGGAATACCTCGTCGGCACCATGATCGAGCTCCCCCGCGCCGCACTTCGCGCCGCCGACATCGCCCATGGTGCCGAGTTCTTCTCGTTCGGCACCAACGACCTGACCCAGACCACGCTAGGCGTCAGCC
>NZ_CAXSHH010000063.1:0-14536 GCF_964237155.1 uncultured Sphingomonas sp.
CGATCAGGACGGCGTAATAATGCGTGTCGAGGCATTCGGCGGTGCGGATGTTGACCGACGCGTAGGAGCGCAGGCCCCGGCGGACGAGGTGCGTGTGGACGGCGGCGGCGGCGAGGACGCCGGCGATCGCGACTTGGGTTTCCGAGACGTTCTCGTCGGTGAGGAACAGTTCGGAACGGCCTTCGCGCACGGCCTGTTCAGCCTCCGCGCGGATGCGGGCGATGGCGGCGCGCAGCTTCTCCGGTCCGCCGCCGGCCTCGAACGTGCAATCGATGACGGCGGCGGTGCGGCCGAAATGCTTTTGGAGGCGGTTCCAGTCGGCCCCGGTCAGCACGGGGCTGTCGAGCACGAGCACCCTGCCCCGACGGTCGGCGGTGTCGAGGATGTTGGCGAGGTTCCCGAACCGCGTCTTGAGCGTCATGACGTACCGCTCGCGCAACGGGTCGAGCGGCGGGTTCGTGACCTGGCTGAAATTCTGGCGGAAGAACTGGCTGATCAGGCGGGGCTTGTCGGAAATTACCGCGAGCGGGGTGTCGTCGCCCATCGACCCGATCGCCTCCTTTGCCCCCTCGACCATGGGGGCGAGGATGAGCTCCAGATCCTCGAGCGTCTGGCCGGCGGCGACCTGGCGGCGGGCGAGCTCGGCGCGGGGGTAGCGGACGATCGTGTCGTCGGCGGGGAGATCGGGGAGCGTCAGAAACTCGTCGATCCAGCCGGCGTAATCGGCCTCGGCGGCGATGCGGTCCTTGATCGCGCGGTCCTCGAACACCTGGCCCGTGTCGAGATCGACCGCGATCATCTGGCCGGGGCCGAGCCGTCCCTTGGCGACGACGGTGGATTCGGGGACGGGGACCATGCCGCTTTCCGACCCGACGATCAGCAGGCCGTCGTTGGTGCGGGTGTAGCGGAGCGGGCGGAGCGCATTGCGGTCCATCCCCGCGACCGCCCAGCGACCGTCGGTCATGGCGAGCGCGGCGGGGCCGTCCCACGGCTCCATGACGGAGGCGAGATAGCGGTACATCGACGCGTGCGCCGGGGGCGTGCCGCCGTCCTCGTCCAGCGCCTCGGGCACGAGCATGAGCTTGGCGGTGGGCGCGTCGCGACCCGAGCGGCAGATCGCCTCGAACACCGCGTCGAGCGCGGCGGTGTCGCTGGCCCCGGCTGGGATGACGGGCTTGATGTCCTCCGAATGTTCGCCGAACGCGATGCTCGCCATGCGGATCTCGTGGGAGAGCATCCAATTCTTGTTGCCGCGGATCGTGTTGATCTCGCCGTTATGCGCCAGGCAACGGAAGGGCTGGGCCAGCCACCATTGCGGGAAGGTGTTGGTGGAATAACGCTGGTGGAAGATCGCGACGCGGCTCTCGAACCGCCGGTCCTTCAGGTCGGGGTAGAAGTCCGACAGGCTTTCGGCGAGGAACAGGCCCTTATAGACGATCGAGCGGCAGGACAGCGAACAGATGTAGAAGCCCTGGATCTGCGCGGCGATCACCGCCTTTTCTATGCGACGGCGGACGAGATAGAGCGTCTTCTCGAACTCGGCCGCGTCCTGGGCCTCCGGCGCTTGTTCGTTTGTGCCATCCGGCATGGGGGGCCCGGCGATCATGATCTGCTCGATCTGGGGCCGGGTCGCCTGCGCCTTCAAGCCGATCACCGACACGTCGACGGGCACCTGCCGCCATCCGTAGATGGTATAGCCCGCGTCGATGATCGCGCTCTCGACGAGGGTGCGGCAGGTCTCCTGCGCGCCGAGGTCGGTGCGCGGCAGGAACACCTGGCCGACCGCGAGCCGGTTGGGAAGCAGCTTGTGCCCCGACGCCGCGACCGCGTCGTCGAAGAAGGCGACCGGCAGGTCGAGATGGACGCCCGCCCCGTCGCCGGTCTTGCCGTCCGCGTCGACCGCGCCGCGGTGCCATACGGCTTTGAGCGCATCGATCGCCGACTGGACGACGCGGCGCGACGGCCGGCCGTCGGTGGAGGCGATCAGGCCCACGCCGCACGCGTCGGACTCGAGGTCGGGACGGTACATGCCGTCGCGGGCGATGCGGAGACGTTCGGAAGCGTTCATGCCAGCAATCCCTCCTCGTCGACGAACCGCCTGATCGCGGACCAGGTGGAGGTCAGCGTATCGCGCTTCTCCCACGCGTCATTCACCTGATCGGCGCGCTTCTGCGGATTAAGCGGATACTCGTGAGCGAGCGCGTTGCGGGCGCGGACGGCGTCCGCCCATACGCGCTCATCGGCGATGATCCCCAACGCCCGCGCCCGCCGGGTCACGTCCACCGACGTCAATCTCTCGATCTTGCCGTGCTCCATGATTTTCGAAATCACCTTGAGCGTCCGGTGCAGGGCGTCCTCGAATTGCTCGAAACGCTTGATGAAGGAGAGAATGAACGTCTCTTCCGATACCGGCAAGGTGTCGATCAGATCGGCGCTGATAGGAAGGATTCGCGCTACGTACGTGCAAGTCTCGCTAAAGCCCGTCTCAAGCCGGGCGCAGGTCGCCAGATATTCGCCGAGCAGCTCCTGTTCCTCTTCGCCGCTCATAGGATCACACCGTCGCGGTAGGCGATCCGGGCGATGGGCGTCGGCAACTCGCCGCGCGCGGTCGCGATCACGTCGACGCGCTGCTCGTCGATCCGGGCGAACAATCGGTCGAGGAAATCCCATTTGAATTCAAGGATGTCGACCGGTCCGGGCGTCTCGATATGCAGGTCGATGTCGCCGCCCCGACGATCGGGATCGGCGCGGCTCCCAAATAGGCGAACTACCGCATCCGGGCCGAACGTCAGCCGCGCCGCCGCCTTGATCGCCTTCACCTCGCCCGCTTCAAGCCTCACGCCGCCACCCGCTCGCTCGCCGCCCGCGCTTTCAGCCACCCGTGCATCGCCGCCGCGACGTCGTGCCCGTCGCGGATCGCCCAGACGACCAGGCTCGCGCCGCGGACGATGTCGCCCGCCGCGAAGACGCCGTCCAGGCCGGTCATCATCGTCTTGGCGTCGACCAGGACGGTGCCCCAGCGGGTGACGCCGAGCTCGGGCGCCGCCCAAAGCCGCGGCAGGTCCTCCGCATCGAAGCCGAGCGCCTTGATCACCAGGTCGGCGCGGATCGTCTCGGCCGCTTGCGGATCGGGCTCCGGCGCGCGGCGGCCGGTGGCGTCGGGCTGGCCTAGCCGCATGCGCGCGACCGCCACGCCCGCGACATGCCCCTCGCCGGTGAAGGCCGCCGGGGCGGCGAGCCAGACGAACTCGACGCCCTCCTCCTCCGCATTAGCGACCTCGCGCGCGGAGCCGGGCATGTTGGCGCGGTCGCGGCGATAGAGGCAACGCACCGACGCCGCGCCCTGGCGGAGGGCGGTGCGGACGCAGTCCATCGCGGTGTCGCCGCCGCCGATCACGACGACGTGCTTTCCGCACGCGTTCAGCGCGCCGCCGTCAAAGGCGGGGACCGCGTCCCCGAAGCCCTTGCGGTTGGAGGCGGTCAGGAAGTCGAGCGACTCGACCACGCCGTCCAGTTCCGCGCCGGGCAGGTCGACGGCGCGGGGCTTGTAAACGCCCGTCGCGATCAGGACGGCGTCGTGCCGGGCCCTGAGCTCGTCGAGGGTGGCGTCGACCCCGACCGAAAAGCCGTGATGGAACACGATCCCCGCCGCCTTCAGCCGGTCGACGCGGCGCATCACGACGGGCTTCTCGAGCTTGAAGCCGGGGATGCCGTAGGTCAGCAGCCCGCCCGCGCGGTCGTGGCGGTCGTAGATATGGACCTCGTAACCGTTCATGCGAAGATACTCGGCGGCGCTCAAGCCCGCCGGACCCGCACCGACGACCGCGACCGACCGTCCGCGCGCACGGCCGACCGCGACGGGCTCGACCCAGCCCTCGTCCCATGCCTTGTCGGTGATGAAGCGTTCGACCGAACCGATCGTCACCGCGCCGTGGCCGGTGAACTCGATCACGCAGTTGCCCTCGCACAGACGGTCCTGAGGACAGATGCGGCCGCAGATCTCGGGCATCGTCGAGGTCGCGTTGCTGAGCTCGTACGCCTCGCGCAACCGCCCCTCGGCGGTGAGGCGCAGCCAGTCGGGGATGTGGTTGTGGAGCGGGCAATGGACCGTGCAATAAGGCACCCCGCATTGCGAGCAGCGGCCGGCCTGATCCTCGGCGTTCCCCGTCGCATAGCGGTCGGCGATCTCGCGAAAGTCGTCCGCGCGGTCGCCTGCGGCGCGCTTGTCCGGATAGGCCTGATCGCGCGCGACGAATTGCAGCATGGTTTCCGGCACGATCATACCTCCTGTCCACACATGCATATTGCGTATGTTGACCGCTGTCACGATCAAAACAGCCGGTAGGACACCTTAACTGTCCTATTTACGCCGAACTAGCTGATTGTTAATACCCTAAGCCTGATCGCGCCATCTACTTACAGCCGATCCGGCTTCATCTCGTGCCAAGCACGAACAGCGCGACGGTGCCCGCGACGATCCGATACCAGGCGAAGGGCGCGAAGCCGTGGCGGGTGACCACCGCCATGAACGCCTTCACCACGACCATCGCGACGATGAACGACACGACGAACCCGACCCCGATCAGCTGGAGGTCGCCGCCGGTGATCTCGTCCCGGTGCTTGAACAGCTGAAGCGCGGTCGCGCCCGAGAGCGTCGGGAGCGCGAGGAAGAAGGAGAAGTCCGCCGCCGTCCGCCGGTCGACGCCCAGCGCCATCGCGCCCATGATCGTCGCGCCCGATCGGCTGACCCCCGGGACCATCGCCAGGCACTGGACGAGGCCGATCTTGATCGACTGCGCGGTCGAGACGCCCGCGATGCCGAGCACGTTGTCGGTCTTCGCCAACCGCTCGACCACCAGGATCGCGACCCCGCCGACGATGAGCGCCCAGGCGATCACGACGGCGTTCTCCAGCAACGCCTCGATCTGGTCGTTGAAGAGGAGGCCGAGCACGACCGCGGGAATGAAGGCGAGGAGCAGATTGCGCACGAACGCGATCGCCCCCGCCTCGTGGCGGAGCAGCCCCTTTCCCACCGCCAGGAAGGTCCGCCGGTACAGCACGACGATCGCCAGGATCGCGCCGGGTTGGATGGCGATATTGAACACCGCCCAGCGCGCGGCGTCGTACCCCATCAGCTCGGTCGCGAGCACGAGGTGGCCCGTCGAGGAGACAGGCAGGAATTCGGTGATCCCCTCGACGATGCCGAGCAGGATGGCGACGATCAGATCGGACACGTAAGCGGCTCCCCGGAGCGCGAGAGGGTCGGGCGGTCAGGCCTCGGGCCGGACCCGCAATGCGGCGCGGCGGCCGAAACGGCCCGCGCGGCGATACTGGACGAGATAGGAGGGCGCGATCGTCGCCATTGGCGTGGGCGTGACCCCGAACGCCTCGAGGCCGGGCATGCCCGCGCCGACCACGTTATCGCGCCGGAGCATCAGCCACTGGTCCCAGGTGATCGGCGCGCCGGGCAGGAACCCGGCCCTGGCGATCATCGAACCGACGCCGTCCGGCAGCTCGACGAAATGCGGGGTGCGCCCCGTCTCGCGCGCGATGAAGCGGTTCAGGTCGGCCATCGACAGGATGTCGGGCCCGCCTAATTCATAGGTGCGGCCGCCGTGCGTCCCCGGATCGCGGACGGCGACCGCGACCGCGTCGGCCACGTCGCCCGCGAAGACGGGTTGGAAGCGGGTGGCGGGGCTGACGATCGGCACGATGGGAAGCGCGGCGATCAGCCCGGCGAAGCGGTTGAGGAACTGGTCCTCGCGGCCGAACACGACGGAGGGGCGCAGGATCGACGCTTGGGGAAACGCGGCGAGCACGGCCGCCTCGCCCTCGCCCTTGGTGCGGCCGTAATTCGAGGGCGAGGCGGGGTCGGCGCCGATCGCCGAGGTGTGGACCAGCGCGGCGACGCCTTCGCGCGCGGCGGCTTCGGCGACGTTGCGCGCGCCGTCGACATGCGCGCGCTGGAAGTCGCCCGCGAGCAGCCCGACCAGGTTCACCACCGCGTCGCTGCCCGCGACCGCGCGCGCCACCGTCTCCGGCTGGCCGATGTCGGCCGCGACCACATGGACCCCGCCCAGCTGCCCCAGCGATTTCAGCCCATAGGCGTGGCGCGGATCGCGCTGGACAATGCGCAGCCGAGCGCCCTCGCGCAGGAACGCGCCCGCGACATAGCGACCGAGGAACCCCCCGCCGCCGATCAGCGTCACCAACTTGCCCCTGATCACGGCGTGCGTTCCTTGTGCGGCGTCCAAGGAGCGCGCCTTGCCCCAGCGCAGGGTCGGTTGACAAGGCCGAGCCGCCCCCCCTAAGGCCCGCCGCCTACCCCGTGCCCGGATGGCGGAATTGGTAGACGCACCAGCTTCAGGTGCTGGCGATCGCAAGGTCGTGGAGGTTCGAGTCCTCTTCCGGGCACCACCGATCGCGCGAAGGCGTAGCGAAGCTACGACAGGCATAAGCGAGCGGTCCGGCCGGCCTCGCCATAGCGAGGACCGACGACGCGGCTTCGCCGCGGCGCTACCCGCACCACTATTCCCAAGCGCATCCGAAACGGACAAAGCTCACCTTGCGCTTGACGGCACGACTTCGGCAGCTTTGTATGCGCGTCGTGGGGGTGTGATGTTAAGTTGGCGTAACGGGGACGGGGGTCTCCACCGAGGATCGTTGTTCGCCACGTTCGCGGCCCTGTCGCGCGGGGAGGCGTGGAGCTTTCCGGCGCTTCGGCCGCACCAGCGCGAACCTTGGCACGCCTTCACCGTCCAGGTCGCGGCGCTGGCGCTGATCCGGGCGGGGCTGGAGGAGCCGCCGGTCGAGGAGGCGGCGTGGCGCGACCTGCTGCTTGCGCTCACCCCCGACCAGCCCGGCGGCGAGGCGTGGGAGCTGGTCATGGACGACTGGTCCAAGCCCGCGCTGCTTCAGCCGCCGATCGTCGTCGCCGGCGATCGGGCGGACTACAAGAACCGGCTGCCCACCCCCGACGCGCTCGATATGCTGGTCACCGCCAAGAACCACGACGTGAAGCAGGAACGCATCGCCGAGGCCGACGAGCAGGACTGGCTGTTCGCGCTGGTGACGCTCCAGACTACCGAGGGATTTCTAGGCGCAGGCAATTACGGCATCAGCCGGATGAACGGCGGGTTCGCGACCCGGATGAGCCTGGGCGTCCGTCCGTCGGGGCGCGGCGCGGCGGGAGCGTTCCGGCGCGACGTGCGCCGCCTGGTCGCCGACGCGCGCGGCCGGTCCGACTATCGCCGCGGACTCCCGCTGCTGTGGACCGAGCCGTGGGACGGCGTCAGGTCGCTCGACTTCACTAAGTTGGACGAGCTGTATGTCGAGATATGCCGCCGCGTCCGCCTGAAGCACGGCGCGAACGGGATCGAGGCGCTCGCCGCAGGTTCCAAGGCAGCGCGCGTCGCGGCGAGCGAGCTGAAGGGGCGGACGGGCGATCCCTGGGCACCGCTGAAGGCGGACGGCTCGACCAGCGTGACGCCGAACGGGGGCGGCTTCGGCTACCGCGCGATGACGCGGCTGCTGCGGAGCGGCGAGACCACCCTGCCCCTGCTCGCCCGGCCGCACGACGAAGATGAGCGCGCGGGTCTGTCGATCACCGCCGCCGCGCTCGTGCGCGGTCAGGGCAAGACGGAGGGGCTGCACCGCCGCACCGTGCGCACCAGCCGGATGGAGGAGCTTTGGGAAGGCGGTCCCGCCGAGGCGCTCGATCGGGTCGGCGAGGTCGCCGCCGGACGCGCGGGCGAAGCGGGCGAGGCGGGAAAGCGCCTCCGGCGGGCGCTGATCATGCTCGTACAGGGAGGCCCCGAACAGGCGCGGCTGGACGACGACGCGGCCGGGCGCAAGGTCGACCCCTGGATGCGGCGCTTCGACGCGCTGGTGGACGGCGTCTTCTTCGACGACGGCCTGTGGGTCGAGGCGGCGGGTCATGGCCTGCCACACCGCACGCGCTGGCGGGATAGGCTGCGCGACATGGCGCGCGCGATGCTCGACCAGGCGTCCGAGAGCGCGCCACGGACCGAGATGCGCCGCATCCGGGCGATCGCGCGCGCCCGGACCATGCTGGACGCGCAGATGAACAAGTGGATCAAGGAGGTTCCGGATGGCGGGTGAGGCGGTGGCGGCTCAAGGCGAGGAGGCGCGCAAGGACCCGGTTGCCTCGATCGCCGGGCAGGTCGCGAACCTGTCGATGGGCGACCGGACGTCGCTGCGTCGGCTTTACCTGACCCAGGCTTCGGGATCGCGTTCGCGTGCGGCCGACGGCGTGGTGATCGGCCTCCTTCACCGTGCCGGCGTGACCGTGCCGGGTTACTCCGAGGCTTACGAGGCCTGGAAGCTGCTCGCGCATGTCGCGGCGGTGCTGTCGGGCACGGGCGGCAAGCATCCGCACGCGCCCGGCAAGCGGTTCGGGGCGGCGCTTCAAGCGGCGGGCTGTTCGGAGAACCGCTTCATGCGCCTGACCGCCGCGCGCGGGGCTCCGCTCCGGCACCAGATCAGGCTCGCCGCGCGGATGCTCGCGCAGTCGGGGGAGACGCCGGTCGATCTTTGGTCGGTCCTCCTCCTCGCAGGCCGGGACGCCGACGAGGCGCGCATCCGCATCGCCCAGGATTACTACGCCGCCCAAGCGCGGTCGGAGGGGACCATTAAATGACGCCCAATTTCATCCAGATCCATTTCCTCGCCGCCTGGCCCGGGGCGCTGCTCAACCGCGACGATGCGGGGCTCGCCAAGCGGCTGCCCTTCGGCTCCGCTACGCGTACGCGCATTTCGTCGCAATGCCAGAAGCGTCATTGGCGCTGCGCCGACGAGCAATATAACGACAAGGCCTTGCGCGTGCTGGCGCGCGAGCAGGGCGTGGAGGGCACCCGGTCCAAGAAGACGATCGAGCGCATGGTTACCGACCCGCTGCGTCCGCGCTTCGACGGGGCGGCCGTGGACGCCGTGCAGGGCGTGTTCCTCACCCACTTCTACGGCAAGAACGCGAAATCGTCCGACAGCCGGCAGGCGTTGCTGTTCGGGCGACCCGAGATCGCCTGGATGCGCGCGAACGCCGAACGCATCCTGGCCGAGAACGCCGACCCGAAAGCCGCGGAGGCCGCGGCCGTCGCCTGGATCAAGGAAGGCCGCGCCAACCTGAACCAGCTGCGCGAGCAGACGGCGGTCGCCGCGTCGCTGGAAGCGGCGCTGTTCGGCCGCATGGTGACGAGCGACACCCGCGCGAACACCGACGCCGCGATCCACGTCGCCCACGCCTTCACCGTCCATGAGGAGCAGCCCGAGCTCGACTATTTCACGGTGGTCGACGACCTCAGCTCGCGCGAAGAGGGCGACGACGCGGGCGCGGCGGGCATCTTCGATACCGAGCTGACGTCGGGCCTTTATTATGGATACGTCGTGGTGGACGTGCCGCTGCTCGTGTCCAACCTGACGGGCTGCAAGCGCGCCGACTGGGTAGGCGATCACGATCGCGACCTCGCGGCGCGCGTCGTCGAGAACCTCGTCCACCTCGTCGCCGAGGTGTCGCCGGGGGCCAAGAAGGGCTCGACCGCGCCCTATAGCCGCGCCGAGCTGGTGCTGGTGGAAGCCGGCGACCGCCAGCCGCGCACGCTGGCCAACGCGTTCCGCGACGCCGTCCCACTGACCGATCGGGACTCGAACCGCGGCCTGGGCTTCCGGACGGCGAAGGCGTTGGTCGATCACCTCGGGGCGATGGACAAGGCGTACGAGACCGGCGAGGCGCGCCGCCACATGGCGCTGCCCGACCTTCGGCTGGCGGGGATCGAGGACGGCACCTTGCGCGAGCTGGCGGACTGGGCGGGCGGGATCGTCCGGACGGCGTCGGTCGGAGCCGCTCCGGTCGGGGGCGGGGCCGCGTGAGGCATCTCCTTCTCGACCTGGACGCGCCGCTGATGAGTTTCGGCGGCGACATGGTCGACGCGTACGGGGTGGTGCGCGATTTCCCGGCCAAGTCGATGGTCGCGGGCCTCCTCGCCAACGCGCTCGGGTGGGAGCGGTACGAGGCGGACGCGCACGCCCGGTTGCAGGATCGGCTGGCGATGGGGTCCGCGCGCGTGATCGAGGGTCGGCGCGTGCGCGACTTCCAGACCGCGCAGCTGGGCGGCGGCGACCGGGGATGGACGACGCGCGGCCGGGTGGAGGGGCGTGCGGGCGGCGCGGCTACCTACCTGTCGCCGCACATTCGATACCGCGACGCCGACGCGGACGCGCGGGTGCTGGTCGCGCTCCGCCTCGATCCGGCGGACGAGGAGCCCGGCCTCGACGCGCTCGCGGCCGGGCTCGACCGGCCGGAGCGGCCGTTGTTCATCGGGCGCAAGCCGTTCCTCCCGTCGCGGCCGGTCCATGCGGGGTCGGTGGATGCGGGCTCGATCCGGGAGGCGCTGGCGCTGGGCGTGAGCCTGCTCGCCGCCGTTCCTCCGCCTCATACGAGCGTCCGGGGACAGTGGCCCGCCTTCGAAGGTCTGGGCCCGAACGACCGCGAGGAGGAGCTGACCGACGAGCGAAACTGGCCGGCCGGCGTCCATGCGGGCTTGCGCCGGGTCGCCGAGGGTTTCGTGGTGCCGGCGCCAGACTCGCCTAGGGTCTCCGCGTGACGCTCCACCTCGTCCGCCTCGCCGTGGACCTGCGCGGCCTTGCCTCCTTCGCTGTGGCGAAGGGGATTGGCGACGACGACGGGGGCTACGCCCTTCATCTCGCGCTGCGCGACCGGTTCGGCGCGGCGGGACCGCAACCCTTCCGATTCTTCCCCGAGCACCGTCGCGGCCCGCACCTGCTCGGTTATGCGATGGAGGGCGACGCGCTGAAGGACGCGGCGGGGCTACCGGTGATTGACGACCTGCTGCGAGGAGTGTTCCCCGGAGCGGCCGAGATCCAGCCCATGCCCGACGCTTGGCGGGAAGGCTCACGATACGGCTTCAAGGTGCGTGTCCGTCCGGTCGTCCGCTACGGCGGGCGCGTCCGGGCCGAGCGCCGCATTAGGCCGGGTGCGTGGCAGAACCGCGCCGGCGAGGTGGACGCCTTCGTCGCCGCCTGTGAAAAGGCGGGACACCTGGAGGAAGGAGGCGCGCCCGTCGACCGTGAGGCGGTGTACAAGGGGTGGCTGGAGAAGCGCCTGGCCGGCGCGGCCGGCATTGAGGCGGCCGAGCTGCGGCAGCTCCGGCGCGTCAACACCAAGCGCTCGCTTCACGCCAAGCCGAGCCCCGCGGATCGCGAACGCGCCGGAGGGGGGCACCATGTCCGCGGGCGCAGGCTCGGCGTTCGCGGCGCGGAAGGCCCGGAGGCACTCATGGCCGGAACGCTCGCGGTCGCCGACCCCGATGCCTTCGCCCGGCTGCTCGCACGCGGGGTCGGGCGGCACGCCGCTTTCGGGTTCGGCATGCTGCTCCTCTCGCCGCCGGGGCGGGCCAGCTAGATGCTGTCGGGCCGTCTCGGGCTGGAGCGCGCGCGGATCCCCCATGCGGACAGGCAGGGGCTGGTGTGGCTCGACCGGGGAAGGCTGGAGGTGGAGGACGGCTGCCTGCGGTTCGTGACGGCGGGCGGCGGGCAGTTGGAAGCGGGCGATTACCAGATCCCCTATCAGGCGATCTCGATCGTGCTGCTCGGCCCCGGCTCCAGCGTCACCCATGACGCGCTCCGGCTCCTGGCGCGGCACGGTTGCGCCCTGGCGGCGATCGGGGAAGGCGCGGTCCGCTTCTACACGGCGCCGCCGCTCATGCCCGACAGTTCGGCATTGGCGCGCGCGCAGGTGACCCGCTGGGCCGATCCCAAACTGCGCATGGAGACGGCGCGCGCGATGTACGCCATGCGCTTCGGCGAGATCGTGCGCACCCGCGACATCGCGGTGCTGCGCGGGCAGGAGGGCGCCAGGATCAAGCGTGCCTACCATCTCGCCGCCGAGCGTCATGGGATCACCTGGTCGGGCCGCCGTTACGACCGCGAGAACCCCGAAGGGAGCGACCTCGCCAACCAGGCGATCAACCATGCGGGCTCCGCGATCACCGCGGCGGCGAGCGTGGCGGTGGCGGCGACCGGGGCCATCCCCCAGCTCGGCTTCGTCCACGAGGAATCGGGCCAGAGCTTCGTGCTCGACATTGGCGACCTGTACCGCCACGACGTGCTGCTCGACATCGCGTTCGGCGCCGTCAAGGAGGCGCGGGGCCGGGGTGCCGCGCCGATCGAACGGCTGGTACGCAAGCGCGCCGCGCTCCTTTTCCGGCAGCGCGAGGTGATCCCGGGCATGATCGACCGGATTAAGACATTGCTGCTGCCCGCGGCCGGCGCAGGCGCGGGCGGCTCGCCGGGCGAGGCGGCGACCGGCGGGGGATCGCCCGGCGGTGTACCGGCGAGCGGCGACGGCCCGCGTCCGGCTGGGCCGGAGCGCCGCTGATGCCGCTGACCGTGGTGATCACCCGCGACGTGGAGGCCCGTTATCGCGGCTTTCTGGGCTCGGCGATGCTGGAGCTCGCGCCCGGCGTCTACGCCCAACCGCGCATGAGCGCCGGAGTGCGCGGGCGGATCTGGACGGTGCTCGAGGAATGGCACGGACGCCTGCGCGGCGGCAGCATCGTCATGTGCTGGGCCGAGACGGCGTCGGCGGGCGGGCTGGGCCTGGCGACGCTGGGCGAACCGCCCAAGAACGTCGTCGCCCACGACGCCGTGCTCCTGGTCCGCCGCGCCTTGCCCAACCGGTCCGGACCGCGCTAAGACCCGTCGCGGGCCGGTCTTTGATATCGTGAACGGAAACAACCCGTTGCATGGCAGAGGCTCCCCCGCATGCGCGGGGATAGGCTTCGGACGAGCTCGCTCCCGGCCTTCGTCTCCTCGGCTCCCCCGCATGCGCGGGGATAGGCCCGCTTGAGGAGATCGCGCGCCTGGCTTGGCTGAGGCTCCCCCGCATGCGCGGGGATAGGCCCGCGGTTGATCGGGTCCAGACGAGTAAGTACCGGGCTCCCCCGCATGCGCGGGGATAGGCCCATTGTGGTGAGCGCGTCGGTCTTTGACCGATCGGCTCCCCCGCATGCGCGGGGATAGGCCCACGAGTACAGCGATCGGTTTCGCCGCTGTCACGGCTCCCCCGCATGCGCGGGGATAGGCCCCCTTGTCATGGACGCCAGAACCGCCCTTCACCGGCTCCCCCGCATGCGCGGGGATAGGCCTCGTGTCGTGATAGAACGATTCGCCTGCTACCTGGCTCCCCCGCATGCGCGGGGATAGGCCCTTCGAGAATGGGATAGCAACGTACGGTCGCCAGGCTCCCCCGCATGCGCGGGGATAGGCCCTGGACCTACAAGCTGTTCGTCGACAAGGAAGTGGCTCCCCCGCATGCGCGGGGATAGGCCCTCGTTGAGCCGCCCTTTGACCTCCGTCATGCCGGCTCCCCCGCATGCGCGGGGATAGGCCCACGTAGAGGCGGCCGATGTTCACGATTACGGGGGCTCCCCCGCATGCGCGGGGATAGGCCCGATTTACCGGACCCGCGTCGATTTGATGGTCTGGCTCCCCCGCATGCGCGGGGATAGGCCCTCGCCATCATCCGGGCCTCGCTGAATTGGGCCGGCTCCCCCGCATGCGCGGGGATAGGCCCATGGGGCCGACGGTCGCCGGCCGATTCCTACAGGCTCCCCCGCATGCGCGGGGATAGGCCCTGGTACATTCGTCACGGACATGTCGAGGCGCGGGCTCCCCCGCATGCGCGGGGATAGGCCCTCATACGCTGCCGGGTAGTCCGGCGCGTTGAGGGCTCCCCCGCATGCGCGGGGATAGGCCCCCGTTGGGCTCGAATTCGTCGAAAATCACCGCGGCTCCCCCGCATGCGCGGGGATAGGCCTTGCGCGGTCAATGTCCTCGTCCGTGATGCTGGTGGCTCCCCCGCATGCGCGGGGATAGGCCTTGCGGATGCAGACGGGGGCGCAATCGCCCGAGGGCTCCCCCGCATGCGCGGGGATAGGCCGTATCGATGCTGCCGAAATTGTGCCCGCACCACGGCTCCCCCGCATGCGCGGGGATAGGCCCCCGCGCACCTCAGTAACCGGGAAAGCGGGCGGGGCTCCCCCGCATGCGCGGGGATAGGCCCTGATATAGTCGGCGAGCGTAAGCGGCATCTGAGGCTCCCCCGCATGCGCGGGGATAGGCCCCTGCATCCCCCTTGCCTCTCCTGCCCACCTTAGGCTCCCCCGCATGCGCGGGGATAGGCCCCTGGTCGCGACGCTTGGCGTCGGTGCGATCGGGGCTCCCCCGCATGCGCGGGGATAGGCCCTCTACATAGGTTTGATGAGGCGTTTGGCGGTCGGCTCCCCCGCATGCGCGGGGATAGGCCCCTGGCATCCTGAACCAGACCACGGCGGAGGAAGGCTCCCCTGATCTTCCCTCGGTGTGGCGGACACCTCTGATAGGCTCCGCAGGAGCCCTGGAGGTGGAACATGGGATCAACGACGAGACGGGAGTTCACGGACGAGTTTGCAGCGCGACAATCAGGATGCGAGCGCAGCGACAATCAAGATGAGAATCGCGA